>JBGAIJ010000011.1:0-99844 GCA_044225605.1 Ferruginibacter sp. | reverse complement strand
ACGGCATGGTTATGAAACCATGCCGTTTTTGTTATAAGTTTTAAATTATTTAGAACCGTCAAAATCAAACACTAAACCAAACCTGTATGTGTTAGATAATGGGTTACGGTTAACACCACTGCCTGAAGGGAATATATAAGAGAAGTTTAAGCCAAATACATTGTATTTTAAGCCTGCACCAACAGTTAAATATTTCCTGTTTCCTTTATTAGGGTTTTCGTAAAAATAACCAGCTCTGAATGCAAACTGGTTGTTATACCAGTATTCTGCACCCATTGAGAAATTAACTTCCTGAATTTCTTCGCTGATATTTCCTGGTGCATCACCAAAAGAAGTAAACCAGCTGCTAACTACACCTTTGCTGCGGTATTTTGCAATAGCAGCAGAGTCTCCAACTGCAGGAGGAGTAGGTACCATTAATTTATTTAAGTCAAGAGCAAAAGTAATTTTATTGCTTTCGTCAAATACTTTTGTGTAAGCAGCACCTATACCAAGGTTTGCAGGTATAAAATCTTTTTGAGTAGCATCTGAAGTATAAGAAATTTTGCCACCCAGGTTGCTTAAAGTTGCACCCCAGTTGAAACCTTCACCATTTTCTTTAGTTCCTTTGTGGAAGTAATGGATATCACCTGCAACAGTTGAAGCTTTTTTATAAGTAACTGTACCAACAGTTCCGGCAAGGTTAGAGTTGATGAATTTGATACCAACACCTAAACCGCTTTTTTCAGAAAGTTTTAATGAATAACCTGCATCAATTGCCATTTCCCTTGGTCTGTATGTAGAAAGGTAATTGCCTGAATTATCAGTAAATTCTATATTTCCCAAGCTGAAATAGCGTAATGAACCAGATACCGCCTGCTTATCATCTATTTTGTAATATCCAGCAGCAGAAGCAAGAAAAACATCACTAACTCCCAAATCTCTTAACCAAGGTGTATATGTAACTCCAAGAGCTGAATTAGATGTAGCAAAAGGGGTTTTACCTAAATTGAAAAAACCTGAGTTTGCATCAGGAGAAGTTGCTATGCCTGCATCTCCCATACCAGCACTACGGATATCCGGAGAAATTCTTAAGAAAGGTACAGCACTTGTTACAACGTTTACTTTTGTGGACTGAGCGTTACCAGTAGATACAGCCGCTCCCAGAAACATAACTAAAGTAGTTAGTTTTAATGATACTCTTTTCATGCGTTTTGTTTTGTCTTGGTTAGGTAGACTTACCTCTATAAGCGTTTAGTTTAATGGTATTATTGTGTTGTAAAAATAATGGTTTTTGTGAAACGAACAACTAAATTATAAAATCTTGTTAAAAACCGATGTTTAAAATTAAATTTAAAAGCAACAACTTCATGAATTAAGGTTTTGCACAATAATTTAACTTCATTATCAACGTAATAATTACAGTTTGTATTGTTTACTGCAAAATAGCATTTTTTCACTTTACTGTAAATTTTGAAATAATAATGCTGGTTCAGCAAGCCCTTGCCTTATAAAAATGGTATAAATGCAATTAAAATCAGTTCGCAAAACCCAGTTTCGCATAAAGTAATTATATTCGCAGTTGTTATAACCCCATTTATACAATAAACAAGAAAACCTTTCGTTAAACAATTTGATAAACGAATGAATATGTCTAAACTATTTTCTGGAAAAAGTCTGCTTTTCTTTACTGCTGCGGCACTTTCATTAACTGCTTGTAAAAACGGCGGTTTATTTAAAAAGAAAGCCAGCAAATCATCTGTAACAGGCTGGAACTATGATGACAAAAACATGGGTAATTTCCATGTTGCCAAAGTTAAATACCCCAAAGCTGGTCCTGGCCTTGTGTTTGTACAGGGTGGTTCTTTTGTTATGGGTGCTAAAGAAGAGGATGTAATGGGCGACTGGAACAACATTCCCCGCCGTGTTACGGTACCTTCCTTCTTTATTGACGAAACTGAAGTGGCCAACGTTCACTACAGGGAATATTTATATTGGCTTGAAAATGTTTTTTCTGGCGATACTAATATTATGAGAAGAGCTTTACCAGATACTTTGGTATGGCGTGAAGAATTGGCTTACAACGAGCCATATGTGGAATACTACTTCCGCTACCCTTCTTATAATTACTATCCTGTGGTAGGCGTAAACTGGCAGCAGGCACATGATTTTTGTGTTTGGCGTACAGACAGGGTGAATGAATTAAACCTGATGAAAAGCGGTTTCCTGAAAAAAGATGTAACTAAAAAAGAAATGAAAGGATCGGGTGCTGATGCCTTCAGTACTGAATCATACTTAATGACTCCTGATAATATTCAGGGTAAAGCAAAACCTAAAAAATCTGACTTAAAAGATGTTAATGGTAAACCAAGAGGTTTTGTAAAAATGGAAGATGGTATTTTAAATATGGGATACCGTTTACCAACCGAAGCTGAATGGGAATATGCTGCTTATGGTATTCTTGCACAAAACCCTTCTCCTCGTAAAAAAGAAGGAAAGAGTGGTGAAGAATTGCTAAGCAATCAGCAGGTTTACTCCTGGAGCAATAATCCCAATGGTTTACGTGATAACCGCCGCGGCAGCTGGCAAGGTAAATTCCTGGCTAACTTTAAACGTGGTAGCGGTGATAACATGGGTGTTGCAGGTGGTTTGAATGACCGTGCTGCTATACCAGGCCCTATTAAAGCCTTCTACCCAAATGCATTTGGATTGTATAACATGAGTGGTAATGTGAGTGAGTGGGTTGCAGACGTTTACAGGCCGCTTACATCACAAGATGCACAAGACTTTAACTACTTCCGTGGTAATAAATTCCAGAAATATTATAAAAATGCATCTGGCGAATATCAAAGAGACAGTGTTGGAACAACAGAAGTTAACCGCCTGAAAAAAGTTGATATTTCGGATGAAGAAGTTAAGAACAGGCCAAACTATCAAAGAAACAATGTTATTAATTATTTAGATGGTGACTCTGCAAGCCAGGTAACTTATGGTTATGGTATAAGTTCATTAATAAATGACCAAAGCAGGGTTATTAAAGGTGGTAGCTGGAACGACAGGCCCTATTGGTTATCTCCAGGCAGCCGCAGGTTTATGCAGGAAGATCAGGCAGCAAGCACTGTAGGTTTCCGTTGTGCACAAACTTATCTTGGGCCTCCAGAAGGACCCGGTTTTAAAGATGGCCAAACGTTTGGCACACGCAAACAAAACTCAAGAAAGAAAAAATAGTTTAGCATAGAAATAAAAAGCCTCCCATATAACCGGGAGGCTTTTTTTATTTACAGCAATACACCGGTTTTATATCCATCTTCTGTATTATTTTTGAGATATGCAAATTGAAGAACTGTACAAGATATTTCTGCAATATCCATCTGTGCAAACAGATACCCGTAAACTTAAAAAAGACGATATTTTTTTTGCATTAAAAGGCGAAAATTTTAATGGCAATCTTTTTGCAAAAAAAGCATTAGACACAGGCGCTGCTTATGCTGTTATTGATGAAACTGCAGATTTTGAAAGTGAAAAGCTAATAAGAGTTGATGATGTTTTAACAACGCTGCAGTTACTTGCAAAACATCACAGGCAGCAATTCAACATCCCTTTTATAGCCATTACGGGCAGCAACGGCAAAACAACTACTAAGGAGCTGGTACATGAGGTATTATCTGCCACTTACAAAACTTATACAACTGAAGGAAATCTGAATAATCACATTGGCATTCCGCTTACAATTTTAAAAGTGAAAAAAAATGCGGAAATGGCTGTGATTGAAATGGGTGCCAATCATCAAAAGGAAATTGAAAGTTATTGCAAATACACGTTGCCAACTTACGGACTTATTACAAATTGCGGCAAGGCACATTTAGAAGGCTTTGGCGGAGAAGAAGGTGTAAGAAAAGGCAAAGGTGAATTGTTTGATTATTTGCGGCAAAATAATGGCACTGCATTTATAATGAATGATTATGATTATTTAAAAGAAATGAGCGCCGGTATTAAATCGGTAATAACCTATGGTACTACTGAAGCAGCCGCAATACAAGGCAGCGATGTGATTAATAATGCCGGATTTCTTTTTGTAAATATTATTAAAGGCGCTGATACAGGCATTATAAAAACACAACTGGTGGGTAATTACAATTTACCGAATGTACTTGCTGCTGTTACAATTGGTAAATACTTCAATGTGACGGATGATAAAATAAAGCAGGCATTAGAAAAATACACCCCTTCTAACAGCCGCAGCCAGTTAATTGAAAAAGAAGGCAACAAAATAATTTTAGATGCTTATAATGCCAACCCAACAAGCATGAAAGCCGCTATTGAAAATTTTGCCAAAATGGAAGGCGATAAAAAAGTTTTATTACTCGGAGGAATGATGGAGCTGGGCAGTGAAAGTATAGCCGAACATCAATCCATAATTAACCTGATAGATAAATATAAATGGCAAAATGTAGTACTTGTAGGTGGAGATTACAAAAAACTTAACCACAATTATATCAATTTTGATGACTCCTTACAGGCAAAAGAATGGTTAACCCAACAACAATTTATAAATGTACAAATGCTTGTAAAAGGAAGCAGAAGTATGAAAATGGAAAGAGTGCTTGAATAAGCACTCTTTCTTTATTACTTATTTAAAAAGTATAACGAATTCCCAATCCTCCCCAGTTTCCTGTAAAACCCCGCCCGGTACCAAACTCAAAACTTGGTTGCCAGTCAAGCGATAAATTAAGTGGTGCGTTGTTTATTTTATAATCCAACCCTAACACACCATCAATACCTGCCCAGCTGCCGCCGCCGTATTTTGTATTGTAAAAGCCTACATGCGCACCAGGGCCAATATACCATTTAAGACCAGGCGCACCATTTATATCAAAATGCAATTCATATAACCCGGTTATACGGGCTCCCCTGCTCCAAAAATAGCCAATGCCTTCCAGTGCGGCTTTATTGTTTACAAAATGTTTCAATGTAATACCACCACCATCTAATACTTTTACACCTAATGCAGTTGTGTACGTTCTTCCTTTGCTTTGTGCTGTTGCTGCTGTAGTAAAAGCAAGCGCTGCTGCTGCACATAAAATTAATCTCTTCATAATGCTAAATTTTTCTGGTTTACAATTACAATACTGTTACAGCAGTATTGTATTTAGTTAAGATGTTTTGCGTTAGACAAACATCATACCAAGATTAAAAAGTTTAGAAATTGGTTGCAGAACTTATATTTATTAAAAAAGTTTTTTGCCCCCGTTTTAGGTTGTAAGTTTGCAAACTCAAAAAATCAGGAGACGTGTCCGAGTGGTTGAAGGAGCACGCCTGGAAAGTGTGTATAGGGGAAACTCTATCAAGGGTTCGAATCCCTTCGTCTCCGCTTACTGTTTAAATAGTTTATTTGCGTTTGCAGAAGTTATTGCAGCAATTTCTTCCCTGCTGCATTTTTTTATTTCAGCTAATTTATCAATAACATATTTTAAATAACTGCTTTCATTTCTTTTACCCCTAAACGGTACAGGCGTTAAGTAAGGTGCATCTGTTTCAAGCACTAAATGCTGCATATCTATTTCTTCAAGTGTTGAAGCAAGCCCGGCATTTTTATAAGTGAGCACACCACCAATTCCTAAATAAAAACCCATGTTGGTAATAGCAACTGCTTCTTCAACCGAGCCAGTAAAACAATGAAAAATACCTGTAAGGCCTTTATTTTTATATTCCTTTATCACTTTAATTGTTTCATTCATTGCTTTACGTGTATGAATAACTATTGGCAAATTATAATGCAGCGCTAATTCAATTTGTTGCCTAAAAGCGGTGTATTGTTGTTCACTATATGTTTTATCCCAATAAAAATCCAGCCCAATTTCTCCAACAGCTGCAAATGTTTTTTTAGCAAACCATTCTTCCACAATTTTAAGCTCCGCTTCATAAGTTGTATTCACGCTGCAGGGGTGTAAGCCCATCATGGCAATACACTTGCCCGGATATTTTTCTTCCAATGCTATCATTGCATTATGCGTACTGCTGTCTATAGCCGGTAAATAAAATTTTGTCACATTTTCATTTTCCGCCCGTGCTATTACTGTTTCAATATCATCGTTAAATGCTTCAGCATATAAATGACAATGCGTATCAATAAACTCCATACAATTATTTTATAACGCAAAAGTGCTTAAAAATTTTAACAGTACATTAAACTATAAAGAACAACCCCTGTCTCAACAATGCTTTCATTATTCACCTTTAATTATTTTTTATGAAAACTATTATTCGTTTTACACGATGGTTTCCTGTGCTTGCAGTACTTGGGGCCATTACATTTACCGGTTGTAAAAAAGAAACAAGTTCAAGTTCAGCTGCAACAGATGAAATGCCACAGCAAGAAGCCGCTGCAATTGCGGTAGCCGGCGCAGATGATGTACAGGCAGAACAGCAATTTGATGATGTATTTAACATTACAGCCAGCATCACATCAGAAGATGCAGGCGAAGACATTGGACTTGGCGCAAACGTATCTGCAGGACTTGCTGAACCCGGGGTAAGATTATCTCCCTCTTCGCCGCGTTGCTTTACTGTATCGGTTGTACCAAACATTCCGGGTGTATTCCCAAAAACAGTTACAATAGATTTTGGCAGTGGGTGTTTAGGGCGGGATGGCAAATACCGTAAGGGCAAAATTGTAAGCATTTTTACCAACCGTATGCTGGTACCAGGCGCTAAAGTAAGCACAACGTTTGTTGGTTATTATGTTGACAGCTTTCATATTGAAGGCACGCACATTACAGAAAATACAAGCACCAGTAATATGCAGGGCCTTACTATAAAAGTTATTAACGGGCAAATTACCAATACCAACAATGGGCATTGGATAAAGTGGAACAACACCAAAGAGGTATTGCAAATTGAAGGAAATGGTACCGCTCATTTTCCATTAGACGATGTTTATAAAATAACCGGAGGTGGCGCTGGTTCCAATTCAGCAGGGCATACATGGGCCACATTAATAACAGAGCCGCTTATTAAAAAATTTACTTGCCGCTGGATTGTAAAAGGCAGTGTGCGGCTTACAAAAGACAACCGGCAGGCGCTATTAGATTATGGAAATGGCAACTGCGATAACCTTGCAATGCTCTATATCAATGGGGTTGGGCATACAATAACTTTGTAATATCTTAAAAAAATATTGCTTTTTTGGAAACTTGGTTGTACCTTCATCCTAGTTTTCATAGGGTACGGATTAAAAACGGGCCAGGGTGTCTACCCAGGCCCAATTTTTTTTAAGACAGTTTTCATTGGAGAAATACTGCTTTTTTAAAGAAAAAAGGGGCAGTAAACGTCAAAATAACCATCAGCATTTGTTCCGGCTTTTCGCTGCAATTCGTTCCACTCATTTTCGCTTCAATCCGGCAGCCCTTCATCAAAATTTCTCATCCGGGCATTAAAGTGCATCAAAACTATACCCTTCATTCATTAAATAATCCAGCAATTTTGGCAATACAAACTGCATCCTTTCTTTCGCCTTTTCACTATCATGAAAAACAATAATACAGCCCGGGTAAATAATTTTTTTTAAGCGTTCAAAACATTTTTGTGGTGTAATGCCGGCATCCCAATCACCTGCAATAGCCGACCACATGATTACCTGCATAGCGGCATTACTTTCTTTCAGCTTTTTTATTTGAGAGCGTTTTATACGGCCATACGGAGGCCGGAATAAAGTTGATTGAATATATTTTGATGCCGCATCAATGTCGTTTAAATAAAAGCTGTCGTCATGCTTCCAGCCGTTAATGTGGTGCATGGTATGATTACCAATTGCATGCCCTGCAGATACCACTTGCTTATATGTTTCCGGAAATTTCCGCACATTATCACCAATACAAAAAAAAGTTGCTTTTGCATTGTATTGCTTTAATAACTCCAAAACAAACGGTGTGATGGAAGGGTGCGGCCCATCATCGAAAGTTAAGAAAACGTTTTTTTTATCAGTATTCACATCCCAAACACATCCGGGAAAAAGGCTTCGCAGCCACCAGGGAGTTGATACAAGGTATAAGCCCATTTTTATTGTTCTCCTTTAAGTTTTTGCAGTGCAGCCCACAAAAGCGGTTATATTTCAAAATTACATTTAAAAAGCACTCAAAACCAATGCTTCCGGCTTAAATAAAATCTCTTAACTACAGCAATTTTCGTGCATTAATAACGTTTTATAATACAGGAGATATCTCCCCCTAATCCAATCAGGGCATTATCTGTAACCGGTAAACCCACCACTATGAAAACAGTAAAACACTGCATACTTTTATTTTCCGTATTTTTTATAGCAGGCATTTTTTCATCTTGCAAAAAACAAAACGTTTTAGTTGAAACCACAGCAGAACAGGAAAGTACTTATGAATTAAGTACCGGCCAGGCTGTTGCAGACAATATAACAGAAGATGCTAACAGTCTTTTTATGGAAGCTGCTGCAAATAAAAACCTGTTAGGCAGCAATACACAAAACATTACAACAATCAATTGCCTTAATGGTGCAAGTGTTACTGTTACTCCCGCAGGTAGTTTTCCAAAAACAATTACAATAAACTTTGGCACCGGCAACACTGCTGCAAATGGTGTGATAAGATCCGGTAAAATAAATGTAGTACTGTCAGACTCTGTAAGAAAAGCCGGCAGCAAGGCAGTAATAACATTTACCAATTATTACGTAAATGGATTTAAAAAAGAAGGTACCATTACATGGACAAATACAAGCACAGCTAATGCAAAAGGCTGGCAGCGTAAAGTTGAAAACGGTAAAATTACAGCCCCTGATGGACGTTACTGGCTGCACAGTGGTATTAGAGATGCCGTGCAAATATCCGGCGCCAACACTCCTAATACATTGTTAGACGATGTGTTTTTAATTACCGGCAACCACACTGTATCAAACGCAGCAGGAAAAACTAAAAATACTTATATAACTGAAGCATTGGAGAAAAAAGTGGTATGCGAAAATATAGGCACGGGTAAACTGCGGGTGGAAGGAGATAATCATATTGCCATAATTGATTTTGGCAATGGCGATTGTGATAAAATTGCCACTATATCAATAGATGGCAATGCGCCACGAACAATTACATTGCGTTAACTAGCTTGGTTGATATTTAGAACCGCTACCTGAAAATGGGGCGGTTTTTTTTAAGTTAAAAAACAGAGAAAATAAAAAATTCCCGATTGGTTAAACTTTGTTTATCGTCGGCAGTCTTATTATCCTAAAACAAAACCATTATACATTTATGAAAACAAAAAACCTTTTAGCAGTATTTACTGCAGCTATAGTAGCGCTTTCTGTAAGCTCCTGTAAAAAAGCAAGTGAAAGCACTGCTGATGAAATTGAAACAACCTTTGAATTAAGCAGCAACCAGGCCGTAGCCGATAATCTTACACAAGATGATAATGATATTTTAGAAGAAGTATCCGCCTCAAACGATTTAGCCGGCAGCTTTACTATGGGCCCGATTATTACAGGAAATGTTTTAGGTAACTGCGCTACCGTTACTATTACGGGCAATTTTCCTGCAAAAAACATTAAAATAGATTTTGGCACAGGCTGTACCAGCCCATGGGGTGTTGTACGCAAGGGCATCATCAACATTGTATTAACCGACTCATTACGTAAAACAGGCAGCACTGCTACAACCACTTTTGATAATTACTATGTAAACGGCTTTAAAAAAGAAGGAACAATTATCTGGACTAATACAACTGTTGCCGGCTCTGGCACACCAAGCTGGAGACGCCAGGTGCAAAACGGAAAAATAACTGCGCCAACTGGTGCTTACTGGCTGCATACTGCCGATATAAGCATAACCCAAACAGCTGGTGCTAACACACCCAATAATTTAACCGATAATGTATTTAGTATTTCAGGCACCAGAACTGTAACAAATGCCGCAGGTAAAACAAGAACCAGCACTACTCAAACACCACTGCAAAAGAAAGCAAGTTGCAGTAATATCGATCAGGGTATTTTAAAAGTAGAAGGGCCTAATCATTATGCATTAATTGATTTTGGCAATGGCACTTGTGATAATCTTGCCACTATTTCAATAGACGGCAGAACACCCAGAACAATTATTTTAAGATAAACTTATTTCCCTATTAAACTAAAAGCTGCTTTGTTAAGCAGCTTTTTTTATGCCCATTATTTCTCTCTTATCTTTGCGGCATGAGTAAAGTAAGAGTTCGTTTTGCGCCCAGCCCAACAGGCGGCCTTCATTTAGGTGGTGTACGCACCGTATTATACAATTATTTATTTGCAAAAAATAAAGGTGGTGAATTTATAGTACGTATTGAAGATACAGACCAGACAAGATTTGTACCCGGAGCAGAACAATACATTTTTGATTGCCTGCAATGGTGCGGCTTAGAGCCTGATGAAAGCCCGTTGCATGGCGGCGCTTATGGCCCTTACCGCCAAAGCGAACGCAAAGAACTTGGTATTTATAAAAAATATGCCGATCAGCTAATAAAAGATGGCCATGCATATTATGCTTTTGATACGCCGGAAGAACTGGAGCAAATGCGTAATGATTTTAAATCACCAGAAAATCCATCGCCGCAATATGATCATCATGTGCGGATGAAGATGAAAAATTCTTTAACACTTACAGAAGCTGAAACAAAAGCTTTGCTGGATGCAGGCACCAAACATGTTATACGTATTAAAATGCCGGAAAATGAAATTGTGCAGTTTACAGATATGATAAGGGGAACTATTCAAAATGAAACTTCATTGGTAGATGACAAAGTTTTATTAAAAGCCGATGGAATGCCTACATACCATTTAGCTGTGGTGGTGGATGATTATTTGATGAAAATCACTCACGCATTCAGAGGCGAAGAGTGGCTGCCCAGTGCGCCTGTGCATGTGTTGCTTTGGAAATATTTATTTGGCCTGGATAATATGCCGCAATGGGCACACTTGCCTTTAATACTGGGGCCAAGCGGAAAATTAAGTAAGAGAGATGGCGCCAAATATGGTTTTCCTGTTTTTGCAATGAACTGGACAGACCCAAAAACAAACGAGTTAACAGAAGGATTTAAAGAAAAAGGATTTTTGCCTGAAGCATTTATTAACCTGCTGGCTTTATTAGGCTGGAATGCAGGTACAGAGCAGGAAATTTTTACAAAAGAAGAACTGGTTGAATTATTCAGTATTGACCGTGTGCACAGCGGCGGTGCAAAGTTTGATTACGAAAAAGCAAAATGGTTTAACCATGAATGGATTAAGAAATTAAATGTTGAAAATTACAAGCAGATAATTAAAGAAGATTTTGCTGCAAAAGGAATTACCATTACTGATGATACAGCTTTTGAAAAAATTTTAAACCTGGTTAAAGACCGTTGTACTTTATTACCTGATTTTTATACTCAAGCAGCGTTCTTTTTTAAAACTCCTGAGCAACTGGATGTTGATGCTGTAAAGCCAAAATGGAATGCCGATAAAGCTGCATTTTTTTCCGCATGGATAGAAAAGCTACAGGCATTAACTGAATGGAATTTCGCCACAATTGAAGAGAGTTTTAAAACGCTTGCCACAGACAAAAATATTAAACCCGGTGAATTACAGTTGCCATTACGCATTATGCTGGTAGGTGGCAAGTTTGGCCCACCTGTTTTTGAAATTGCAGCAACTGTTGGTAAAGATGAAACGGTTAAACGCATTACGAATGCATTAAGCCAGTTCTAGTTCTCGGGTGCAGCAAACCACTTACGGTATAGTTTTTTAAACAACAATTCTATTAACACAAACAACAGAACAGCGCCAATAATTTCTGCAATAAAGTAATCCATTTCTGTGTGGCGTGGCCTGTCAATATATCCCGGCTCGTAATAACGGGCCCTGTGCATTGCATCATTTAATGCCAAAAACACCACCGGCATAAAAGGTGTCATAAACATAAAAATATTCAGCCCTATACCCTGCACTGCCCTGCGGATTGCAGCACCAAAAACAGTTAATGCAAGTGCTGCAAAAATTATATAGTAAACAACAATAAATGAAATCAGTGAAGTTTCATCACCGCTATAATCAACCAGCATAATAAGCCCGGTTAAAATTGCAAGCACCACTGCTGTAAGCAATGAAAGGAAAAACGTTTTAACCGTACTGTGCCTGAATATAAACAACAGCAGCGTAAGTACTAGTGTAACATAGTAAAACACTCTTAAATACACCGACCAATCTCTTTTCCATTCATATTTTTTATCTACAGCATTATCTATACCGTTTCCAATATTATAGAGGTTGTATTTCTTTTTTATTTTAGTCTCATAACTATCATTGCTGTTGTAGGTTAAATCGTAGTCGTTATAGTAAGAACCATACCAGCGGCTGTTTACTGCCCATTTCTCTTTCAGCTCACGCAATCTTTTTTCCAATGCAGCCCTGTCTGGTTTTGTATAGTTTCTGATTATACTGCGGTATAGCTTAGCCGATGTCATTATTTTACTGCCTGTATATTCATCTGCCCGGTATGAACTTACAAAATTGTAATTAGGGCATTGATAAAATACATATACCGAATCATTCACTTTCACCACGCTGTCTTCGCCCCGCAGGCGTTCTTCCAGGTCTTTTATATGAATGTAATTGTAAGAAAGATTACCGGAATCAATAATAGCTCTTGCAACAGTATCAGTAGTGATAGTTTCAGTAACAACCGTGTCTGATGCAGGTGCAACTAATGTAACTCCAGTTTCGCCAATACTGCCTTCTACTTTATATTTACTTGCTACCCATTTTAAAGGCAACATATCATACTCCAGTTTGCAGGCTGTTATATTCAGTTCGTTAATATCCTTCACAATTTCGTTGTCGCCAAATTGCTGGTTGGCCCTGAATGTTTGAATTAAAGAAGGTATAAAACAAACCGACACTATCAGTCCGATACTTATAAAATAAAGTGCAAAATTTTTAACGCTGTCCAGCGCATACCAGTTTCCAAAGCGTTTAAACACATTAAACCGTAATAAGTATATCAGCCAAAAAACAAAACCAATTAATGCCACCAATACTGTAAATGTTACCCAGCCGGATAATGTACTGTACTGCCTTGCATCAAAAAAAACTAAAAAACAAAAAAGAGAAAGCACTGCTGCAAACAGCAAAGTAAAAAATAAAACAAAGTGGGTACGTGTTTGCCAAATGCCTGGTTTATTGCGCAGTAGTTTATCATCAAACTTTTGTAAAAATGCTGGCACAAAAGGCCTTTTATTATTGCTCATTGCCGGTTTTTAAAAATTTAAAAGAAACGTTTGGTACTGTATGTAATATCCCTGAAATAAGTAAGCGGAAGTTTAGCTTCCACCATTTTTGCAATTATCTGCTGCGCCGGTAATGTTGAAGCAACAATGGTATAAAAGCCCCCGTTAAATTGCAATTCGATATTTTCTGTGCCAAATATTTTTAAAATGGTATCCCTGTCTGCGGTGGTTTCAAACTCCACGGCTGTAGAGGTAATTTTTTCTTCCTTATCATTACTGCTGTAAAGGCAATTGCCATTCTTAATAAATATTACAGTATCTGCAACCTTTTCCACCTCGTGCAATTGCTGCGAACTTAGTATTATGCCCATGGGGTTATGGGCTGCTTTAGCCATAAAAATTAAATCGGTTAAAATAGTTTGCTGCGCATTAATATCAAGATTAGCCAGTGGTTCATCTAAAATTAACAACCGTGGTTTTTGCAA
Organism: Ferruginibacter sp.; assembly: GCA_044225605.1. Classification (GTDB taxonomy): domain Bacteria; phylum Bacteroidota; class Bacteroidia; order Chitinophagales; family Chitinophagaceae; genus Ferruginibacter. The sequence goes on along the minus strand of JBGAIJ010000011.1, from coordinate 86,138 downwards.
CAATATTCTTGCAATTTCAAAACGGGTGCGGTAGCCGCTGCTTATCTGGTTCCATGTTAAATGAGCATAACGGCCAAGGTTAAGCCGTTCCAGCATAAAGTCAACCATTAAATCATTTTTAATACCATGTACACCTGCAATGGCGGCACTAAAATGCAGGTTATCTTTCAACAAGCCATACCAGCGTGGTATACGCTGTGGTATAAATGCAATATGATTTTTTACGGCGTAGTTGTCGGGTTTATTCAGTAAGTGATATTCAACACTGCCGCCATCAAGCGCCAGCTGGCCGGCAAGGCAGCGCAGCAAGGTGGTTTTGCCGTTTCCATTCTCCCCTACCACACCCAGTACATTACCCGTTTTAATATCCACACTTATTGGCTTTAAACTAAAATTGCCGCCAGTATATGTTTTGGCAATTTTATTGGCTGTAATTAATGGATGTATTGCCTGTGCCTGCTTGTTTAAAGAAGCAGCACTGCTTAACAGCTGCATTGCTTTATCCGTAAAATTATCCGGCAATGTTTCTTTATCCTGTAACTGGTGATATTCTTTGCTCCAGTTAATTGCATTTTGAATAAGTGAATCATCATCTGCATCTAAACAAAAATCGAGTGTGCGGCGTACAGCCAAATCATAATCTCCATGTTTAAAATACGATGCAATTTCGTTGGTTGCGGAAGAGCTCATAAAGAGGAATTAGGGTGAAAAGGAATATGAATATAGCAAAGTATGACAGATTTTTTCTCACTACCTTTACTTTTATAAAAAAATTATAAAAGAGATTGCTATGACTGTTGCTGTAAACCGCCCCGTACGTGTATTAGTTGCAAAAGTTGGATTAGACGGACATGACCGTGGTGCCAAAGTTATTGCAACAGCTTTACGTGATGCCGGTATGGAAGTTATTTACACCGGGCTGCGCCAAACACCTGAAATGGTGGTAAATGCCGCACTGCAGGAAGATGTGGATGCTATCGGCATTAGTATTTTAAGCGGTGCACACAATACTGTTTTTCCAAAAGTAATGGCGCTGATGAAGGAAAAAGAAATGAATGATGTATTACTAACAGGCGGCGGTATAATACCTGATGATGACATGAAAGCATTAAATGAAATGGGTGTAGGAAAATTATTTGCCCCCGGAACAAACACCGGCGAAATTGCAGATTATATAAAAGACTGGGTAAATAAACACAGGCAGTTTTAAATATTAGGCAGCGTTAACCGTTTGCGTTTACTAAAAATCCTTACTGTTAAAACCATCAATACACAAATTACCAGGTTTACATCTTTTGACAGCGCAGTATTTTGCAGCAATAAATAAATGCTGCCGCCAATAGCACAAGCAGTAGCATATAGCTCTCCACGCTTAAACAAATTAGGTACTGCATTACAAAAAATATCAGCAATAAGGCCGCCAAATGTTGCTGTAATAACACCCATAATTAAAGCATACACATCATTCACTCCGTTACGCTGTGCCAGTTCAATACCTGTTGCAGTAAACAGGCCAATACCCAGCGCATCACTAAAAAAAATGGTTTTGCTAAATTTGTTTACGCCCTGCTTTACCAAAAAAGTTGTAATGGTTGCAGCAATAACAAGCCCCAATGCAAAGTAATCATTAATCCAGTTTACAGGTTTTATGCCCAGCAATAAATCACGTACAGTACCACCGCCATAAGCAGTTGCAAACGCCACCACCAGGCCGCCAAAAATATCCATATCAAACTTACGTGCCTTTAAAGCACCGGTAAATGCAAACACAAACGTACCTGTGTATGATATAATTTGCAGCAACGTCATACTGTAAAAATAAACATTCCACATTATCATTTCAGTAAAGCATTTTATCTTTTTTGTTAACCAGCTTTTGTGCCTTGATGCAACTGAAGTGGCGACGCTCCGTTCAGCAATTACTCACCCATCATCTTTTATTAAAGCGGTCATAATATTTTACAAACCTTATCAACTGTATCAACTTTATCAACTTAATGCCAGTATATTTTAATCACTTAAACCTGTACCTTTAAATAAAAATTGCTCTATGTCATTTACCACAATTTTGTTTGCTGTAGAAAATGGTATTGCATTAATTACCATTAACCGCCCTGATAAAATGAATGCACTTAACAAAACTGTTATTGATGAATTAAGTGCGGCTCTTGATGAAGTGTATAAAAATACTGAAATAAAAACCGCCATCATTACCGGTGCAGGTGCAAAGGCATTTGTTGCCGGCGCAGACATAAGTGAATTTTTAAGTTTAAGTAAAGAGCAGGGAACCGAGCTTGCAAGAAGAGGGCAGGAAATGGTGTTTAATAAAATTGAAAATTGCCCAAAGCCTGTTGTTGCTGCAGTTAATGGCTTTGCATTGGGTGGTGGTTGCGAACTGGCAATGGCCTGCCATTTTCGTTTGGCAAGTGAAAATGCAAAGTTTGGACAGCCTGAAGTGAATTTAGGTTTAATACCCGGCTATGGCGGCACACAACGTTTAACACAATTAGCAGGCAAAGGCAAAGCAATGGAACTGATGATGACTGCACATATGATTGATGCGAATGAAGCAAAGCAGCTGGGCCTTGTTAATTATGTAACCACTGCTGAAACATTATTAGAGCATACAAAACAACTGCTGGATGTTATAATGACAAAAGGGCCCAATGCCATCAGCAAAATAATAAGCTGTGTAAATGTTGCTGTAACCAGCGACAGCGCATACACCAATGGCAAAAGCGGTTACGAAAAAGAAATAGAAGCCTTTGGCGAATGTTTTGGAACAGATGAAATGAAAGAAGGTGTTACAGCTTTCCTGGAAAAAAGGAAAGCCAATTTTTCTTCTCACTAAATTATTAATGAAATAAAACAGTTGGTGGTATAACCTGCTTAGACTGCCCTTGCAGGTTATAGCTAACACTTAAACCGTTGCCCCCACCGCTGTCATAGTATATTATTTTTATTCTGTGAAGCCCTTTTTGCAAAATGGCTTTCTCACTTTTTTCTTCCATATCATGTTTGCCATCATTGTCAACCACCAGTTCATTGTCAATAAATAACTGGCTGCCGTCATCACTGGTAGTGTAAAACTCGTATACTCCGGTTTTGGTAATTTTTAAAAGTCCTTCAAAAACAAAACCATATTTTTCACTGCGCTGTTTATTATCTGTATTAATTTGCTTTGCCGTGCCGGATTTTACAGGGTGCAGCTGTTCCATTTTTTTAATATTCAAATTTTCATCTTCAAAATAGCTGTAAGTAAGCCCTGCGCTTAAACGGGGCACATCTACAGCCTGCAACAGGTTATAAGCCTTTACATTTGTTTGCTGCACATCGCTGTTTATTATTCCTTCTTTAATTGCAATTGCTTTTACAACAGTGGTACTGTTAATTGTAAATGGCTTGCTGTATTTGTTTGAGTTTGCTGTTGGCTCTGTGCCATCAATTGTATAAAATACTACAGTATTTTCCAAAGCAGTGTTGATGCTTACCACGGGTTTTAAATCATTATTGTAAGCAACATTTATTTTCGGTTTCTCTGCAAATTTTCCATAGTTGCTTATTTTAATAACGTAAGCATAGGGCGCTTTAATTTTATCAGGGTTATACTCGGGCATACTAACTTCAACATTTGCACCGGATTGTTTCCATTGCAGCAATTCTTTTGTAGAAAGAAAACCTATTTGTGTGCCTGCAGGAAGCGTTATGTCTTTTAAAAGTATTTTTCTGCTGCCTGGATATTTTGGAAGCAGCGCATATAAAGAATTTGTATTGGCGTTGTAGGTATAAAATACTTCTTTAACTGCATAACCGGGGTCGGGGTCAATGGTAATCTTCAAGAGCATATCGCCGCTGCGGTCTTTATACTCCCTGTTTCCTTCGCTCCATTGAGAATGTATTTTCCACCGGGTGGTATTATAAATTGCTTCGCCATTTATCTTCAGCCAGTCTCCCATTTGCAACAAACGTTCCTGCATTATTGGCGGAATTTTTCCATGTTCATCAGGCCCAATGTCTAATAAAAAGTTTCCTCCACGGCTTACTTTATCAATTAACTGCAGCACTAATGATTGTGTGGAGTTATAATCCCATGCATCTTCTTCCCTGTTATAACCATAACTAAAACCCATACCACGGCTTTCTTCCCAGGCATGGTTTTCAAAATCTAAATCCGGCTGGTATTCCGGTGTGTAAATACCGGCATGTTTAAACCGGATACCACTACCCCAGCGATCGTTCACCACTATTTTATCTTTTACCACACTTTCATTGTACAGCCATGTTAAAAATTCTTTGCTCTTCCAAACATCTTCACTTGCTTCCCAGTCACCATCTGTCCAAAAAACATCGGGCTGATAATTATTAATGAGGTCTTTCATTTGCGGCCAGGTATGTTCTGTTGCAAATTTATTTTTATCAGCTTTCCACAATGGATTAAACCATTCGTATAAAGAATAGTACATACCTGCATGTACAGATGTTTTGCGAACTGCCTTAAACAAATCAGCTATCAAATCTCTTTTAGGCCCTACATCAACGGCATTCCATTTAAAGCCCCATGTTTTATTGGCCTCCTTGCTGGGCCATAATGTAAACCCATCATGATGTTTGGATGTGAGTACAATATATTTTGCACCGCTTTGTTCAAATACTTTTGCCCATTCATCAGGGTTAAATAATTCTGCTTTAAAGTCATTGGCTAAATCATAATAGCTTCTGTCGCCAAATTTTATTTTATGAAATTTTTGCCTTGCCGTATCGTTTGTTTGCAAACCATACTGATACCATTCTGCATAATTACCCTTGATACACCAGCCCGGCACTGCATACACACCCCAATGTATAAAAATGCCAAACTTTGCATTGGTAAACCATTGTGGCGCTGGCCGTTTGTCTAAACTTTCCCATGTGGGCTGGTAGGTTTGTGCAGATAATTTTAATGCACAAATAATAAGCAGGCTGGCAATCGTTTTTTTCATTTCTACAATTATTTTTCAATGAGTGTTTCGGGAATTAAATAGGCTTCAATTTCTGAAATAGCTGTTGCATTTTTCTGTTGTTCTATTGTAAGCTCAACGGTTGCAATATCTACAGCAGGAAATGTGATAATTTTTTTTCTACCAATAGTAGTTCCCTTAATTTCTTTAATCAACTCATCTTTTTTATTAAAAAGCAGCAGTTTATATGCTATGCAGTTTTGGCCTGAACGTATATCTTCTTTCAAAACAACACAGTTTATTTTTTTGTCCATTTTTAATTCAATACCTGCGGAATGGTTTACTGCCGACATCATTTTCTGCGAAGTAGTATTATCGCCATCCGCTATTGCAGCAGCTTTTTTTAAAATGCCGCTTTCCAAATAATACGTTATATGCTTTTTTAAAGCATTAGCTGCAAAATTTGTAATTATTAATTTATTAAACTCTGCTAATGATGCTGAATCATATTCCGTTATCAATCCTCTTCCATCAGGCGGCACATTCAATAATAAATTAGCCCCACGCCCCACACTTTTTAAATACAACTGAAATAATTGCTCCGGTGTTTTTACTTTACTATCTTCTGTTTTATGATAAAACCATCCTGGCCGTATGCTTACATCACATTCCGCCGGTATCCAGTATTTGCCATTAACATTACCTGCATTTAATGTATCTGTTGAAGGTGCTTTTGCCCCGGGCTCAAAACCATCAATATCTAAAGTGTACCAGTTTGTTTTACCTGCAATACCATTTTCATTTCCGCACCAGCGTATGTCCGGCCCCACATCACTAAATATTACTGTATTGGGAGAAAGTTTACGTACGGTTTCTTTAAAACGCTTCCAGTCGTACACCTGTTTTTTTCCATTGGGGCCTTCGCCGTTGGCGCCATCCCACCACAGTTCCCATATCGGCCCGTAATTAGTAAACAACTCTTTCATCATACCTGCAAAAACATCGTTGTATTTTTCGGTGCCATAATCAGGATGATTTCTGTCCCACGGAGAAATATACACGCCAAACTTCAATCCATTTTTTCTGCAGGCTTCGCTCAATTCTTTCAGTACATCACCTTTACCATTTTTCCATTTGCTTTCTCTTACAGTATGCTTGCTGAAATTACTGGGCCACAAACAAAATCCATCATGGTGTTTGGCAGTAATAATAATTCCTTTTGCACCTGCCGCTTTAGCCACACGGCACCATTGGTTGCAATCAAGCTGTGTGGGGTTAAACACTTCTTCCTTTTCATTACCATGCCCCCATTCCAAATCAGTAAAAGTATTGGGGCCAAAATGCATAAACAGGTAAAACTCCATGTTATGCCATGCAAGCTGTGCAGCAGTTGGTTTTGGCAAATTTTGCGCTGTTGCCGCAAAGCCTGCTGCGCATGTAAATACAATAATTATTACTAACCGTGCAGTTGCAGCTTTAATCAGTTTTGCCGGGAACAATTGTTTGTTATTTTGTTTTTTTGAGATAAAAGGGAAGTAATCACTCTTCAACAATAAAGTACTATCCGGCAAGCAATGCATATTTATTATTTTCTCACAAGTTAATAATGTTTTTGAATGTACTTTTGCAAAAAATACATCTACATGGAATACAGGATAGAAAAAGACACAATGGGTGAAGTAAAAGTACCTGTTGATGCCTATTACGGCGCACAAACTCAACGCAGTATTGATAACTTTAAAATTGCGCAGGATATAAATAAAATGCCGAAAGAAATTATACAGGCGTTTGCATATTTAAAACATGCAGCTGCACTTACTAATTACGATGCAGGCATTTTACCAAAAAAGAAAGCAGATTTAATTGGTAAAGTAAGTAAAGAAATTCTTGAAGGAAAACTGAATGATTATTTTCCGTTAGTGGTATGGCAAACAGGCAGCGGCACACAAAGCAATATGAATGTAAACGAAGTAATTGCATACCGTGGCCATGTATTAAACGGCGGCAAACTTAGTGATAAAGAAAAATACCTGCACCCAAATGATGATGTAAATAAATCACAGTCGAGTAACGATACTTTTCCCACAGCCATGCATATAGCGGCTTATAAAATTTTAGTTGAAACAACAATACCCGGTATTAAAAAACTGCGTGACACTTTAGATAAAAAAGCAAAAGCATTTAAAAAAGTTGTAAAGATTGGCCGTACACATTTTATGGATGCAACGCCACTAACATTGGGGCAGGAGTTCAGTGGTTATGTTTCGCAATTAGATCACGGACTAAAAGCTATAAAAAATACGCTGCCACATTTAAGTGAACTGGCTTTGGGCGGCACTGCTGTTGGTACCGGCATTAATACTCCTCCAAAATATGATGTTAATGTAGCCAGGCACATTGCCAAACTTACTAAGCTGCCTTTTAAAACTGCAGACAATAAATTTGAAGCGCTTGCCGCACATGATGCTATTGTAGAAGCACATGGTGCATTAAAAACAGTTGCAGTTAGCTTAATGAAGATTGCTAACGACATCCGTATGCTGTCATCAGGCCCACGCAGCGGTATTGGAGAAATTTTTATTCCTGATAATGAACCCGGCTCATCTATTATGCCCGGTAAAGTTAACCCCACACAATGCGAAGCATTAACCATGATTGCTGCACAGGTAATGGGTAATGATGTTGCTATAAATATTGGCGGTGCCACCGGCCATTTTGAGCTGAATGTTTTTAAACCGGTAATGATTTATAACTTTTTGCTCAGCGCAAGGTTAATTGGCGATGGTTGTGTTTCATTTAATGATAAATGTGCTGTGGGTATTGAGCCAATTAAAGCAAACATTAAAAAGCATGTTGACAACAGCCTGATGCTGGTAACAGCTTTAAACACAAAAATTGGTTATTACAAAGCTGCTGAAATTGCACAGAAAGCACATAAAGAACACACCACTTTAAAAGCAATGGCTGTTAAACTGGGTTACCTAACCGAAAAAGAATTTGATGAATGGGTGATACCGGAAAAGATGGTGGGCAAAATATAATTATCCCTAAAATAAAAACCCTGCATTTGCAGGGTTTTTATTTATCAGTTATTTAGTTGTTTAATCAATCAATGAATTTTTCATTGCGTAAAAAACAAGGCCTACTGAGTTTTTAACACCAAAACGTTCCATCAGCCTGTCTTTAATAGCTTCAACAGTACGGGAACTTATGTCCATTTTAGCAGCAATTTCAGCGGCGGTAAATTCCATACAAACCAGTGTAAGTACTTCTTTTTCCCGTTCGCTCAGTACAATTTCTGTTGTAAGGCTGGGGTTAAATTTTTGTTTGGAATAGTTTTTCTTAATCAGCACCTTATTTACAAACGGGTTAAGGTAAAAACCTGTACGCACCACATCACGTATGGCTTTTTGTATTTCGGCCGGCTCTGTGCTTTTAAGTAAATATCCTGCAGCGCCACAATCCATTAAATGCCCCACAAAACGTTCGTCTTCATACATCGTTAAAATAATTACACGTATGTTGGGAAAGTTTTTTGTAATCATTTTTGTGGTGTCAATACCGTCTTTCTTCGGCATCTTTAAATCACACAAAACAACATCGGGTTGAAATTCGGGAATTTTTTCCAGCAGCTCTTCTCCATTATCTGCTTCCAGAACAAATTTTAAGTTAGTGTACGATCTTAGCGACAATATAACACCCTTGCGGAATATTTTATGATCATCGGCAATAGCTACTTTAATATCTTCCATAGTATTAGGGGGCACAGTAAAATTACGAAATACCTTTTACATTTTTTGATATTGGATAAAAGAGGTTAAGCTGCCGCATTATATAGCCGGCTCAACTGGCACTTCTATTGTTACTTTATAATATGTGTGGCTGGGATCTATTTCAAAAAATATACGGCCTTTTAAAACTTTAATACGGCTGGCAATATTTTTTAATCCTAAACCCAGGGCACTTTGATTCAATTTTTCAAAATCAGCCTGTACTATTCCACTGCCATCATGATGCAAACGAAAATACATGTTACTGCCGCTTACATTTTGGGTAAGATGTATAAAGCCGGCGTTGCTGTGCTTAAACACATTGTTTACCAGTTCCTGTATTATGCGAAACACCAAAAGCTCCTGCTCCACTTTAAGGCGGGTACGGTAGTCGTGAAAACGGGCACTTGCATTAATACTGCCGCTGCCGCTTATTTTACCAAACAGGTCGTTTACCGCACTCTCCAACCCAAAGTTTTTAAGTGTTGGAGGCATAAGGCTGTGGCTTATGCTGCGTATTAATAATATAGCATCGTCAATTATTTGCTTGGCACTATATATACTTTGCAGTTGTTGCGCCTTTTCCTGGTTTACAAGGTTTTCATTAAGGTATAACCTTGCAGTAGCCAAAAGCGGGCCTGCATCATCATGTAAATCTGCTGCTATACGGTTACGCTCTTCTTCCTGAAAGCGGATAGATGCATTAAGAAGAACCTGTTGTTTTTCTTCTTCCAGTTGTTTAAGCTGAGCATTATAACGGATTACTTTCCGTTGGTGGAAAATTACAAATATAACTATAGCAACAGCAAGAATAAGCATCCCAATTGTGCCTAAAAACATAATTGTATTTATTCCTCCATTATTTGCTTGTAAAAAAAACATTCTTAAGTTATTCAGATTTTATTTTTGAACGGGTTAATAGGAAGACTGCTATTGGGAGGAAACAGGTTTTGATTATTCTCAACTGGCTCATTTATTAATATTGCAATGCAAATGAACATGTTTTTTAAAATATTGAATGTGCTATAAATTATGTCATATTGATAACGAAAAGCTGAGTTGTTTATCATCGTTCTTGCATATAAAAGAAGGAAGAAATTTCCTGCAAAGTATAAAATTAGGCCTACTAAAATCCAAAAGCTTGTTTTTTGATATAACGGAATTATTGTGTAATATTTCATTCTTTCAAAGAAGAAATAAACTATTAAAATAATCATGATTAAGCATTCAACTGCAGCGAGCGTTGAGCCGAAAACATTTTTTGGACTTCTTATGTAGTCGTATATACTAAAAAGCACAAAAATTATAACTACAGAATAAATTATCCGCTTTATTGTACGGCTGCTGACAAAAAAACTAATGTAATAGGAAAGTATAGAGAGCTCAATCGTATTATAAACCCGTATTGCAAGTAAATAAATGCTTAAATTATGATAGTACCTTAATATAAAACCCAGGCTTACGTGCAGAGTATAGTAAGTGATATAAACGAAAAAAACCCTTAATTCCTTTGTTTTTATTTTTTTTCTAAATAAAACAAAAAGAAGTAAAGGTGCGAAATCAAAAAAATTTGATATAAGGACTAGTAAATTATTAATACTGATATTTTTACGAAAGTATAAAACAACAGTAAATAATCAAAATTTAGTCGTTAGAAAAAATTGAAGCAACTACTTCAAGTAATTCATCCCAAGGACGTGACATAGTTTTAATAATTTAAGTGGTTTAAAAGTAATTTTCCGGTGTAAAAGTGCCTGATATACCTTTTTTGGCAAATACGCACACTCCATGTGGAAATGTGGAAAAGTGAGCAAGATTTGCTCTGGTAAAGGGTTTCAGTAGTTTTACAACGTAAAATAAGCAATAAAGAAAGAGTAAAGTTACTAACAAAAATGGTAAAATTACTAACAAAAACACACGTATCTTTACCTCGTTAATTTACGTTTTGAAATTAACGGTCATTTTGTATGAAGTAAGTGTTGAGGTTATGCGGAATTGCGGAGGTAGTTATATGCTATTTTACCGGGCATAGCTGCCAATTGGTTAATGCAAAGGTATTGGGTTTAAAACGGGGCTTGTAAAAGTGTTGATTGACAAAGTGAACACAAGCACAAAGCGATTTTTCAGGATAAGTTGGACTTTAATTAGTTTTTCAGATTCTTGGATTTAAAGCAATTCGTGAGCCATTGTCAATCAACAGGCACAAAAATATAAGTTGCATTTATCCTGTACAAGCGCAATACTGCCCGTTTTTAATCGTTCTGTTATTACTTTTTATTAAGTAAATATGCAATGCCGGCATCGTACAAAAAACATAAAATAATAATGTAAAAATACTAAGTGTTTTTACTACAAAACTGCACATCAACAGTATGTGGATAAAAAAAATACTATACATTAATACAGGTTTTTCCTGCCGCTACAACGAAAATTGTACCTTGAAGCGGATTTTTAGCTAACCCCCATTACAGCTTATGAGCACTGATAATTTTATTAAAATTGCGATTGCCGACGACCACAAAATTTTTAGAGATGGTATTAAGATGGCGCTTTCCGGAAAAGAAAACCTTAAAATGCTTTGGGAAGCCGAAGATGGCAAAGAGATGATGCACAAAATATCCATTAAAAAACCAGAAGTGCTTTTAATGGATATCAGAATGCCGGAGATTGATGGCATTAACGCCATTCCGCTTATACGTAAAGAATACGAAGACATTAAAATTATTGTGCTTACCATGTATGACGATCAGCAAATGATTAGCAAAATGATGGAAATGGGCGCTAATGCTTATTTAACCAAAACCACTGACCCCGAAGAAATATATGACGCCATACTTACCTGCATGAACGATGATTTTTATTTTAACGACCTGGTGAACAAGGCCGTAATGGGTAAATTAATGCAGAAAAAAAATGTACGGCAGCACTACGGCACCAATACACCCGTTCACTTTAACGAAAAAGAACTTAAAATACTAAAACTGCTTGCTGAGGATAAAACCACCGAGGAAATTTCTAAAATCATCTTCCTTAGCCCACGCACAATAGAAACCATACGTCAGAATATGAAAACCAAGGTTGATGCAAAAACCATTGGCGGGCTTATTATGTATGGTATGAGAAACAAGCTGATTGATTAATTTGAATATTGCTTTGTTATAATAAAAGGGTAATCAACACCATATAATCGTAAAATCCCCATCCATAACATAGGGTAATTACACGCTTTCTCAGCATAAAATATAATTTGAACTTGCACTTCAGCGTTAGTATTGGGAAAACTAATAATCCAACTAACCCATTATACTTATGACTTCGAGAAACGAAAGCGGAGAGCCAATTAAGGTTATTATTGCTGATGACCATGTGCTGTACCGGGCCGGTGTTAAAACCGCATTAAGCGCCAAAAAAGATATTGCTGTAATTGCAGAAGCCGACAACGGCATGCACCTGCTTAACATGCTTAAAAGTATTGAAGCAGATGTTATTTTACTGGATATTCAGATGCCGGTAATGGATGGTATTGCCACTTTACCAGAAATTAAAAAGCTAAACCCCGCAATTAAAGTAATTATGCTTACTATGGTTGATGACCATAGTATGATTACCAAATTAATGGAGCTGGGTGCTAACAGCTACCTTACCAAAACCAGCGACAGCGAAATTATTTACGAAGCAATACGCACCTGTTTTGACCAGGAGTATTATTTCAACTCCCTTACCAATAAAGCCCTGTTAAGCAATTTAAAGCAGCGCACTTTTGCCGGCCCACAAAAATTAATGCAGCAGGAGGCCCAGTTAAATGATAAAGAAACCACTATTTTAAGGTTGATGTGCGAAGAAAAAAGCACTAAGGAAATTGCAGATATAGTGGATTTGAGCCCACGTACTGTTGAAGCAATACGTGATAAATTAAAAGTAAAAACCGGGGCAAAAAGTACAGCAGGTTTAATTATGTATGCCGTTAAGCACAAAATAATTGACGAACAACTGTAAATCCCTGAATAAATTCAACTAACTCTCTAAAACTGTAATGAAGAAGTAAGTGCCCCCAAAATGGGGGCATTTTACTTATGTATATTTGCGTCATGAGTTGGTTTAATTTCAATAGCAAACTGTATAAAGAAAACGAAGCCATTATCAGCGCCTCAAACCGGGGCTTGCGTTATGGGGATGGGATATTTGAAACCATGAAAATGATTGACGGCAATATCATTTTTGCTGATGAACATTTTGCCCGTTTATGGAAAGGCATGCAAACATTACAGTTTGATATACCTAAACATTTTACTCCAGAAAAGCTTTTAGAAGAAATTACAAACCTGGCAAAAAAAAACCTGCATTACGATGCTGCACGTATACGCCTTTCAATAATAAGAGGCAATGGAGGTTTGTACGATGCAGTTAATCATCAGCCAAATTACATTATTGAAACCTGGCCTTTACCAGAAGGCAATGCAACACTTAATGCAAACGGCCTGGTATTGGGTATATATGATGCAGTTAAAAAAAGCTGCGATATATTAAGTAACCTGAAGCACAATAATTACCTGCCGTATGTTATGGCAGCTTTGCATGCAAAAAAGCAAAAGTGGAACGACTCCATTGTTTTAAATAACAATGAAACTATTTGTGAAACAACCATTGCAAATATTTTTTTTATAAAAGATGGCGACATCTTTACGCCGGATTTATCAGAAGGTTGTGTTGCAGGCATTATGCGCCAGCAATTGATCGCATACTTAAAAAGTAATGACTTCATTGTTCATCAAACCGCCGTAACTACAGAATCTTTAATAACGGCAGATGAAGTTTTTCTTACCAATTCCATTTACAACTTACGGTGGGTGCAAAGCATTAACGGAAAACAATATGGAAATAGTTTAACTCAAAAAATTTATTCAGGGTTTTTGTCAACCATTTCTTAGCCCCTGTGTTTATATTCCTGAATAAGGCTAAGCAATATGCAAACGGTAAATATTTTTTGGTTTCGCAGAGATTTAAGGCTGCAGGACAATGCAGCACTGTATCATGCTTTAAAAAGTGCTAACCCGGTTATACCCATTTTTATTTTTGATACCAATATTTTAAACCTGCTGGAAGATAAAGAGGATAAAAGAGTAACTTTTATACATGCTGCACTGGAGGAAATACAGCAACAACTTATAGCCCTTGGCAGCACACTGGAAGTGTATTATGGCACACCCCTGGAAACATATAAAAAGTTATTGAGTAAATACAAAATTGAAAAAGTATTTACCAATCATGATTATGAGCCTTACGCACAGGAAAGAGAAAAACTAACCGGGGATTATCTTAAAAGCAACGGCGCTTCATTATTTACTTATAAAGATCAGGTTATTTTAGAAAAAGACGAGGTGTTAAAAGATGACGGCAAACCCTACACAGTGTTTACCCCTTACAGCCGCAAATGGAAAGCAGTACTTACTCCCTTTCATTTAAAACCTTATCCAACAAAAAAATATTTTACCAGCTTTTTTAAACAACCACCTGTTGCAATACCAACATTGCAGCAAATTGGTTTTAAGAAAACCAGCAGTGTTTTTCCATCAGCACAATTAGATGAAGTAATTATAAAACATTATAAAGAACAACGGGATTATCCGGGTATACATGGCACATCTCAACTGGGCGTGCATTTACGCTTTGGAACTATCAGCATACGGCAATTGGCGGCTCAATGCAAAGACTTATCTGAAACTTATTTAAACGAACTGATATGGCGTGAGTTTTATCACATGATATTGTATCATTTTCCGCAAGTGGGCAAGGGCAAAGCATTTAAACCCGAGTATGATAAAATTGAATGGCAACGGGACAACGGTGAATTTGAAAAGTGGTGCAATGGGCAAACGGGTTACCCAATTGTTGATGCCGGTATGAGGGAACTAAATACCACTGGCTATATGCACAACCGTGTGCGCATGATTGTGGCAAGTTTTTTAACCAAACACTTATTGCTGGACTGGCGCCTGGGCGAAGCATATTTTGCAAAAAAATTATTAGACTTTGATTTAGCCGCAAACAATGGTGGCTGGCAATGGGCTGCCGGCAGCGGTTGCGATGCTGCACCTTACTTCAGGGTATTTAATCCTTACCTGCAAACACAAAAATTTGATCCGCAATTTGCTTATATAAAAAAATGGGTGCCGGAGTTCCAGGAGTTTAGTTACCCAAAGCCGATTGTTGAACATGATTTTGCAAGAAAACGCTGCCTTGAAGTATATGGAAGGGCTTTAAAAAAAGATTTATCTATCGGCTTTAAAGACTAAAGCTGTAAAAAAATAGTTCCGTCAAATACCGGCTTTTGATTGGTTGCACTGTAAACTTCAAGTAATTTCAGCACTGCACTTTTGCCTTCATCCCCCAATGCAAGTGAATAATTATTTACATACAAATCTATATGCTTGCGCATTACATCTTCGCTCATTTCCTGCGAGTGTGAGCGGATGTAATCATTTAGCTCAGGATATTTTGTATAAGCATACTCAATACTTTTTTTTATGAGTGTGTCTGCTTTTTGCTGCACCGTATTTTCAAGTGTTCTTTTTATTACAATGCCGCCCAAAGGAATGGCGCTACCCGTTTCTCTTTCCCAATAATCACCAAGATCAATAATTTTTTCTAATCCCTTTTGCTGGTAAGTAAACCTGTTTTCATGAATAATAACCCCCAGTCCCTCACCACGCAATACAAAATCTTCAATTTTATCGTACCGTAAAAAAACTTTGTTTTTTGCATTGGGATAGGCCAGTGAAAAAAGTAAATGTGCAGTAGTATTCTCTCCGGGTATTGCAAATAAACAATCATCAATATTTTGAATTTTGAATTTTGAATTTTTAATTAACAACGGGCCCACTCCTCTTCCTAATGCGCTGCCACTGCTTAATAAAACATATTTGTCAAGCGCCAGTGGTAATACACCGTAACTTAGTTTAGTAATATCTAATTTGCCTGCAGCAGCCCATTCATTCAGGGTTTGCACATCATCCAGCACCACATCAAAATCCAGTCCTTCCGTGTCTATTTTTTTATTTACCAGTGCGTCAAAAATAAATGTATCATTAGGGCAGGGCGAAAAACCAAGTGTCAGTTTCACTTTAATCAGTTAATTGGTTAATTAAAATATTCAGTTCGGTATTTAAATTTTCAAAGGCCTCTTTTATTTTCCATTTACGTTTATCTCTTTCGCCAACATAGTTACTGATACTGCGGAGCTGAACAAAAGATATTTCTTCCTGCAAACAAACATAATGTAATGCAGCACCTTCCATAGTTTCTATTTGCGGATTGTATGCAGTAATCAACTGTTGCTTTTGCACAATATCGTCGGTTACTTTATTCACCGTAACCCCTTTAACTGTTTTTAAAATTGTTTGCCTGGGAATACCCGCCATATTCATTAACCATCCGTCGGCATAAGGAAAATCATGTGCACCAATTAAACCAGAAGATGTACAAGGTGTAAATACATGCTTTTCTTCTATTCCCAAATCACCAAAAGTGTCCTGCTTTACCAGTACAGCTTCGCCTAATTCTATTTCATCAGAAAACGTTCCTGCAATACCCGCCTGTATTACAAAATCATAATCTTCTTTTTGCAACTGTTTTTGCAGGTGGTACATGGTTGCAGGCACACCCACACCCGTAACCAGTATGTCTATATTAGGATACGCATTTATAAATAACTCAATTTCATTGGCTGTTGCCGCCACCAGCAATATTTGCATAGTGCAAAATTCGTATTTACACTTCATATTTCGCTGTTTAAGGTTAACTTTGCGAAAATTTTGAACAGGGAGATGGTTTACATAACTCGTACAGAGCATTTTAACGCAGCACACAAATTATTTAACCCCAACTGGAGCAGGGAAAAGAATGAAGAAGTGTTTGGTAAATGTGCCAATGAAAACTGGCACGGGCATAATTTTGAGCTGCATGTAACCATTAAAGGGCAACCCGACCCTGATACTGGTTTTGTATATGATGTAAAAAAACTCAGTACCATCATCAACACACACGTTATTGAAAAATTAGACCATAAAAACCTGAATCTTGATGTGGATTTTATGGCAGGCAAAATGTGCTCCATCGAAAACCTTGTAATAGCCATATGGAACCAGCTGGCTCCTCACATGCCGGCCGGCGTGCAATTGCACAGCCTTAAGCTATGGGAAACACAAAAAATATATACGGAGTACTTTGGCGATTAATTTTTTGTTTCCTGCGAACATTTGGTAATTTTATTTGTAATTAGCTTCAATAACCGGCTGGTTTGAACAGCATACTTCTGTTTCAGCCACCAAATAATTGTTACTGATTAAGACAGAAACACAGGTTTAATAAGCAGGTTTATTTATGGAAGAAAAAGTAGCAGTATACCGTAAAGAATATTTTAATGCTGCACACAGGCTGTATAATCCTGCGTGGGATGATGCCACTAACGATAAAGTTTTTGGCAAATGCAACAACCCTAATTATCATGGCCATAATTATGAGTTGATTGTAAAATTAACAGGCCCAATTGATGCCACCACGGGTTATGTGTACGATTTAAAAACACTGAGTGATATTATTAAAGAAAACGTAATTGAAAAATTTGACCATAAAAATTTAAACGAGGATACAACAGAGTTTAAAAATTTAAACCCAACTGCTGAAAATATAGTAGTTGTAATTTACAATATACTGCGTGCAAAAATTAACATGAAATATGATTTGCATTTACGTTTGTATGAAACAACAAAAAACTTTGTAGAATATCCTGCTTAATTAATTTAACTACCACTAATGGCTTACAAAAAAACCGACCAGTACGACGAAGCTGTAACAAACGGGCTTATTAAAACATATACGGAAAGCATTAAGCTTTTAGGTGAAGATCCTGAAAGGGAAGGCCTGCAAAAAACACCGGAACGTGTGGCTAAAGCCATGCAGTTTTTAACACAGGGCTATGAAATGGATGCTAA
Source organism: Ferruginibacter sp. (assembly GCA_044225605.1). Classification (GTDB taxonomy): domain Bacteria; phylum Bacteroidota; class Bacteroidia; order Chitinophagales; family Chitinophagaceae; genus Ferruginibacter. Next base: position 68,441 of record JBGAIJ010000011.1, on the reverse strand, counting down.
TGCCATTTTAAACTCTGCCAAATTTCATGAAGATGTAAGCGAAATGATTATTGTAAAAGATATTGAGCTGTACAGTATGTGCGAACATCATATGCTGCCGTTTTATGGCAAGGCACATGTTGCTTACATTCCTAATGGGTGGATAACAGGCCTTAGCAAAGTTGCCCGTGTGGTGGATGTGTACAGCCGCCGTTTGCAGGTGCAGGAACGTTTAACACACCAGATATTAAACTCCATAAAAGAAACATTAAATCCCCTGGGTGTTGCTGTGGTTATTGAAGCAAGCCACTTATGCATGATGATGAGAGGCGTGCAAAAACAAAATTCAGTTACCACCACTTCTGCGTTTTGGGGTGAGTTTGAAAAAAATGAAACCAGGAGTGAGTTTGTAAAATTGATTAGTGCCAAACTGCATTAATATTATTTAAACTAAATTGTTACTTCCCTCTTTTTGAGGGATTTTTTCTTTTATTTGTATTCTAAAAACCTAACGAATGAAGCATGCATATGTATTTCCCGGCCAGGGCTCTCAATTTAGCGGCATGGGAAAAAATCTGTACGACACCAATCCGGTTGCGAAAGAACTGTTTGAAAAAGCAAATGATATTTTAGGCTTTCGTATTAGTGATATCATGTTTGGTGGCAGCGATGAAGACCTTAAAAAAACTAACGTAACACAACCTGCGGTTTTTCTGCACTCAGTTATTGCATATAAAACAATGGCTGATGCAAAACCAGATATGGTAGCCGGGCACTCCTTAGGAGAATTTAGTGCCCTTGTTGCCAACAGCACATTAAGTTTTGAAGATGCATTGAAATTAGTTGCTGTACGTGCCGGCGCTATGCAAAAAGCATGTGAGCTTAACCCAAGCACTATGGCGGCGGTTTTAGCACTTGCAGATGATAAAGTGGAAGAAATTTGTACTGCTGTACAAAACGAAACCGGTGAAGTGGTGGTGGCGGCAAACTTTAACTGTCCCGGCCAGTTAGTAATTAGCGGCAGCATTATTGGTGTGGAGCTTGCCTGCGAACGTATGAAGGCTTCCGGTGCAAAAAGAGCACTGTTGTTGCCTGTAGGCGGTGCATTTCACAGCCCGTTGATGCTGCCTGCAAAAGATGAACTGGCTGCAGCTATTAATGCCACGCCGTTTTTTAGCCCACGCTGCCCTGTGTACCAAAATGTGGTGGCCAAAGCGGTAACAGATGCTGCCGAAATAAAACAAAATTTAATTGACCAGTTAACCGGCGCTGTACGCTGGACACAAAGTGTGCAGGCAATGATTGCAGATGGCGCCACACAATTTACAGAAGTAGGACCGGGCAAAGTGTTGCAGGGTTTGGTGCAGAAGATAAATAAGGAAATGGTGGTGAATGGGGTGAGTTAATTAAAAATATCATAATCTTATTAAGTAAAAATACTTCACTCAATATTTTTAATTACGTTAAGTATACTTTGTTCAATTTTAGATGGCATACCAAGGCGATCATCTTTCCTAGTGCTATAAAGAAGTGAACTTATTAAGTTAAGTACACGACCATATGAGTTTTCATACCTGCCTTTGAGAACAAATGCAACTGTGTCAGTAATATAATTTTTCACCTGCGCTTCATACTCAAAAGTTCGAAAAGTTCGATTACCTAATGCATCAATATCATTCGATTTATTAGCCATAACAAGCATCGGTTTCCCATTTACAATATCAAAAACTAATAAAGAATATGATAGATTATAACTAGGAAAATCAGAGTCATTACATAGTTTCATTTTAAAAAACACAGAATCAGACTTTATTATTAATGAATTAACTCCCTTATCGATACACAATCTCAAATATGGGACATCTGAAAGCTGATGAGAAGAATCTCTAACCATTTTTATTATTTTTTTATTAGCTTCATCCAATTGAAGATTGTAATTAGCTAATACTTGTGTATAAGTTTTGAGATTACCATTGTTACTTTTAATCAGTATTTGCTTATTATCTTCTTGAATTGCCAAAATTCTTTTAGAATTTAGAGAATCTCTTTCCACAAGTTTTACTTGATTGACACTATCACGAAACTTCAATGCTTTATCTAACTCTTGTTGCTTATTATCTAACGCAGTTTGATACTCTTTTTTACCTTCTTCCGCCTTTTCATCTGCTTCATTATCTTTATTAATTGTAGCCCAAATTATTAGTCCTGACGCAACAATTGTTACAGGTATTTTAAAAAGTAGTTTATTAAAATGACTAAACTTAATTTCTTTTTCTAAATCACCTGCAAAAGCAAGAAGTGCTATTATTAATGTTGCAATTCCTATTGCAACATTATAATACCATCCTAAGCTTACTAGATAAACAGTTTGCATGAATGTAAATATATTAATTTTTAATAGTAAAATATTTCTCTGTCGCCCGTTATTGCTCGCCTGACCAACAACATACGCTTTAATAAAAGTTCAATAGTGGTATTCAGTACAAGTGAGTGACACAACGATGTTCATTAAAGAACAAATGCCCGTTACATAAAACAAAACTGCCGTTGAAAAAATCAACGGCAGTTTTTTATAACAAATTGTATTGCTTACAAAGTAGCTAATACATCATTCATGCTTCTAACAGCAGCAGCGCTTTTTTCAAAAGCTGCTTTTTCATCGGCAGTTAAATCCATGTCTATTATTTTTTCCCAGCCGTTTTTACCAATTACCACAGGCACACCCAGGCAAATATCTTTTTGTCCATATTCCCCATCTAATGCTACGCAGCAGGTAAACAGTTTCTTCTCGTCACGCAAAATGCTTTCTACCAACGCAGCGCCGGCAGCACCGGGTGCATACCATGCGCTGGTACCAATTAATGCTGTTAAGGTGGCGCCGCCTACCATTGTGTCTTTTACAATTTTCTCCTGCTGCTCTGCACTTAAAAATTGAGTTACAGGCACGCTGTTCCAGGTTGCTTTGCTAATTAAAGGAATCATAGTAGTATCGCCGTGGCCGCCAACTACTAATGCATTTAAATCAGAAGGGCTGCAGCCTAAGTGCTGGCTTAATTGATATTTAAAGCGGCTGCTGTCTAACGTGCCGCCCATACCAATAATCCTGTTTTTTGGCAGGCCTGTTGATTTTAATGCCAGGTATGTCATTGTATCCATTGGGTTACTAATAACAATAATGATGGCATTGGGGGAATGCTTTAAAATATTTTCTGCCACACCTTTTACAATACCTGCGTTTACACCAATCAGTTCCTCACGGGTCATACCGGGTTTACGTGGCAGGCCGCTTGTAATTACCACCACATCGCTCCCGGCGGTTTTAGCGTAGTCGTTGGTGCTGCCCACAATTTTAGTATCAAAACCCAGCAATGTGGCCGTTTGCATCATATCCTGTGCCTTGCCTTCAGCAATGCCTTCTTTAATATCAAGCAAAACCAGTTCGCTGCACAATTCTTTACGGGCAATATTATCGGCACAGGTTGCACCCACGGCACCGGCACCTACAACAGTTACTTTCATTTAAAACAATTTATAAGTTGATGAATATTTTTTCCGCCGCAAAGGTAACAGAATACCTGATTGGACAATGGCGCATAATCCACAATTTTTGCTGTTGCAGCGCAGGTTTTGGGTATAAGCTGCGGTTCCCGGTTAATCTTCCTTATGCAGCAGTTTATGTAAATTTATTGTCAACTAAACAAACCTTTTTATGCGCTATACAGTAATGATTGTTTTTGCAGCTTTGCTGTTTACAGCCTGCAGAAAAAATGCAGAAAACAGCAATTGTACTTTATTGAAGGAAGGTATAACAGCAAATGACCTGCAACAGGTTAGTAAAGCCATTACCAATTATATCAACACCCTGCCAACAGATGAATATACCGAAGCCAATATAAACCTGCTTGTACAAACTATTACCGGCAGTTGCAATGTAAAAAGCGGCGCATATTGCTTTGATTGTATTCAAACTCTTCCCTCACAAACTGAAATATTGCTTGAATTTAATGCCGGTGGAAACACCATTCGCAAAACGATTGACCTTACTTACACCCATGGCACAACAAAAATGAAATTTGGCAATATGCACGACTGATAAATGGATTTAACTATTTGCTAAGAAAGTTTGGTGAGTTTTTGCGTTACGTATTTACTAAACGTTTCGCCATGATAAAAACACTTTTTTCCGCAGCTGCCTTAACAGGCGGCTTTTTTATAGTTATAACTGCCCCAAACATTACAGCTGTGTATGATGCTAAAAAGAAAGCTGTAACAGTAAATTGGCAGCAAAGCACTGCCGGCTTTAAAAGCTTTGTTGTGCAAAGAAGTGATGATAATTTTAACTGGACCGATATTGCACGAATGGAAAATGCACAATGGAGCAGCAACAAAACCTGGCAGTACGACGATAAAAATGCTGCTGAAGGCGAAAACTATTACCGCCTGCAATGCACCGGCACCAACGGAAAAACGGCCTACTCCAACAGCGTAATGGTAATTACAGGCAGTACACACAACTGGGTAATGTACCCGGTACCTGTTACAGATTTATTAACGCTGCAATATAAAGGCACAGAAAAAATTACCGGTGTAATTGGGGTGATTATTCAGAACATGAATGGATATGTGCTTACACGCCTGCGCTGTGCCAGTAACAGTACCGTAATAAAAATTCCTGTAAGCAATTTAGGTAAAGGCATATATGATATACGCATTACCATTGCCAATGAAATTGTATGGAACCAGCGGTTTGTAAAATAATTACCGCATTAACTCATTTACTCAATGCGTCTAAAATTTGCTCTTTAGTGGCATTACCCTGGCTAATAAAACTAAACTGCTTTTGCTTGTTATAAAAAGCAAGCACCGGTATTGTACGTGGCTGAAAAAATTTACCCAAAACCCATGAATTGTCTTTACAGGGGTAAATGTTGGCATATTTACTTAATTCATATTTTTTGCAGAACTCTTTTATTTTGTAAATAGGCAATGTGGAGGCCAGTACAATTTGTGCATTCTTCATTACTTCGGGCATGGAAAGAAATAATTCCATTTGTGTTTGACAATGGCCGCACTCCGGGTTATACATCATAATAATGGTATGCAGTCCCGGTTTCAGCATTTTTTCTGTTACTGCAGCCGAGTCCAGGTTTAAAAGATTTAATGCCGGCAACAGCTTATCTTTTAAATACGGTGGAGTGGTATCATATTCCTGGCAAAATGCAGTTGTACTAAAAAATACAGTTATTAATATCAGAATGCTTTTTTTCATGTAAAAGTTGAATTTAATTATTTTAAAGCGGCGGCAATTTCTTCTACCGGGTGTTGGCCAACAAAGCTGTTTACAAAGTTGCCTTTTTTATCGTATACAAATACAGAGGGAAAGGAACGCACCTTAAAAAAAGTACCCAAAAAATAACTGGGGTCACGGCCCATAGTTATATTGGGGTAATCGGCAATTTTATATTCGTTGTAAAATTTACGCATGTAATTAAAATCCAGCGGGCTTACCATTACAATCTGCACTTTTTTAAACAGGTGTATTTTCTCGGTAAGTTCTTTTGTTTCTGCCTGGCAATGTTCACAATCGGGGCTGAACATCATTATAATGGTGGCCTTTTTCTTTTTTAAATTTTGCTTGGTAAAAATGCTGCTGTCTGCAATATTTATTAATTTAAATGTGGGCACAATAGGAAAGCGCAGGTATAATAAAGATGTATCTGTTTGTGCCTGTGCAAAGCCCTTAATGCCAATTACAAAAAGGAATAAAATAAAAATGGATCGCTTCACTTAAAATTTTTGATAAAGCTAATTTTTTTGCCTGATAATGAAATGTTAAGTGAGCAGTTTGCAGCGGGGCAGTTGAAAAAAGAGATTAGGCTCATTGGCTGCCGGATGGAAGCGAAAAGCCCGGTGAAGGTTTGTGCAAGGCTTTGTGCCGTACTTGCAGCAAACAGCCGGAACTAAAGTTTAAGGAAAAGGCACTGCCCGCAGCCCCGATAATAAACTGCAAACCACCAACTGCAAACCAATATTTTCCTTTACTTTTGCCGCCTAAATTAAATACGCTTTTATGGCATCAACATCAGACATAAGCCGTGGAATGATTATAAAATTAGACGGCAGCCTGTACTCCATTGTAGAGTTTGGCGAAAACAAAACAGCCCGTGCAGCCGCAAAGGTTTGGGCTAAATTAAAAGGGGTTGACAATAACCGTTCTATTGAAAAAACATGGAACAGCGGCGACAGCATTTACCCTGTAAGAGTAGAAAAGAAAACATACCAGTATTTGTATAAAGACGATACCGGCTACAGCTTTATGGATAGCGAAACTTTTGAGCAAATTACGGTAGCTGAAACACTGGTGGATGCTCCGCAGTTTTTAAAAGACGGCCAGGAAGTGGGCGTTTTAATTAATACAGAAACTGAATTGCCCATGACGGTGGAACTGCCCGATAAAATTGTTTTATTGGTTACTTATACAGAGCCGGGTTTAAGAGGCGATACTGCCACCCGTACTTTAAAGCCTGCAACAGTGGAAACAGGGGCAAGTGTAAGCGTTCCGCTTTTTGTAGAAGAAGGCGAACTGATACGCATAAATACCAAAACCGGCGAATACGTAGAAAGAGTAAAAGCTTAAGCTGGTTTTACTGCATAAAAAGGGCTGTTTTTACACAACAGCCCTTTTCTATTTTGTATGATTTTAGCCATATTTTGGGCATTTTTTGCACATTTTTAGCTCATTTTTGCCAAAAAATATCATTTTTTTGATTTTTTTCTTTTACTAAAATTTGCAATTATGAATAATCATTCATTACCTTAGCAGCCCCTATGAGTTCATCCAATTAACTAACCAAAAACTTATACATGGACATCAAGCAAATTCAGGAGTTGGTTAAACTAATTAATAAAACCAACATTGGAGAAATAACTATTGAAGAAGAAGGTGTAAAAATTACCGTAAAACAAAAAAAAGACCCCGTACAACATATAGTGGCTAATGCAGCACCCGCTGCTTATGCTGCTGCTCCGGCTGCCGCTCCTGTAGCTGCCGCTGCTGCCCCACCCCCGGCCGCTGCAAAACCGGCTGAACCAAAAGCTGAAAATTTAGTTACCATTAAAAGCCCCATGATTGGTACTTTTTACCGCCAGGCCGGACCAGGTAAACCAATTTTTGCGCAAGTGGGTGATGAGGTTACTCCCGGCAAAGTAGTTTGCATTATTGAAGCTATGAAGCTGTTTAATGAAATTGAAAGCGAAGTAAAAGGCAAAATTGTAAAAGTGCTGGTGGAAGATGCCAGCCCGGTTGAATACGACCAGCCTTTATTTTTGGTTGACCCTTCATAACTGAAAATTAAAAATTCAAAAGTAAAAAGGGCGTGCCCTGTTTAGAATTTTTTAATTTTTAATTCCTAATTCTTAATTCTACCAGAGTGTTTAAAAAAATACTGATTGCTAACCGTGGAGAAATTGCCCTGCGTGTAATACGCACCTGTAAAGAAATGGGCATTAAAACGGTGGCTGTATATTCCACTGCAGATAAAGACAGCCTGCATGTAAAATTTGCCGATGAAGCTGTTTGTATTGGTAAGCCTGCCAGCGCAGACAGTTATTTGAATGTAGCCCACATAATGGCAGCTGCAGAAATTACTAATGCGGATGCTATACACCCGGGTTATGGTTTCCTGGCAGAAAATTCCAAGTTTGCAAAAATTTGCGGCGACCATGGCATAAAATTTATTGGCCCCACACCCGATATGATTAACGCAATGGGTGATAAAATTACCGCCAAGCAAACCATGATAAATGCAGGCGTGCCCGTAGTACCCGGTGTGGAAGGTTTACTGGAAGGTGTGGAGCATGCTAAACAGGCTGCTAAACAAATTGGTTACCCTGTAATATTAAAAGCTACTGCCGGTGGTGGTGGCAAAGGCATGAGAGTTGTTTGGGAAGAAGATGAAATTGAAAAAGCGTTTGAAAATGCCAAAACTGAAGCTGCAGCTTCTTTTAAGAATGATGGCATTTATATGGAAAAATTTGTGGAAGAGCCACGCCATATTGAAATACAAGTGGTGGGTGACCAATACGGACAGGCATGCCATTTAAGCGAACGTGACTGTTCAATACAACGCCGCCACCAAAAGCTGGTGGAAGAATCGCCTTCCCCTTTTATGACGCCGGAACTGCGTGACAGAATGGGTGAAGCTGCTATTAAAGCCTGCCATGCTATTAATTACGAAGGGGTGGGCACCATAGAATTTTTGGTGGATAAGCATCGCAACTTCTACTTTATGGAAATGAACACCCGTATACAGGTGGAGCATTGCGTAACAGAAGAGGTTATTAATTATGATTTAATTAAAGAGCAGATATTAATTGCAGCAGGCGATAAATTAACCGGCAAAAACTACATACCGGTTATGCATGCTATTGAATGCCGCATTAATGCAGAAGATCCGTATAACGATTTTCGCCCCAGCCCCGGAAAAATTACAGTACTGCACCAGCCCGGCGGACATGGCGTAAGAGTTGACAGCCATGTGTATGCAGGCTATGTAATTCCTCCATATTACGATAGTATGATTGGTAAACTTATTGCTGTGGCACAAACACGCCAGGAAGCAATTGACACCATGAGCCGTGCATTGAGTGAATATGTAATTGAAGGAGTGAAAACCACTATTCCTTTTCATTTGCAATTAATGAAAAACCCGGATTTCCGCAGTGGTAATTTTAATACCAAGTTTTTGGAAACATTTAAAATGGAATAATTAAAAACATTGATAATTACACAAAGCCGCTTAACAGCGGCTTTTTTATTTTGCAATACAAAGGCTGTTACGCATTAATTGCATAAACAGCCAGCTCGGCATGCGTTTTATTTTTATTAAACTCCTCGTATATTTTTCGGCAAGAAGCGTTGGCTTCAAAAACATCTTTGAAAGACGGCATGCAATAAATAAGATAAACAGCTTTGTTATTTTTTTGAGCATGGCTTATAATATTTGCAGCTACCGCCTGCATAGTTTGCCCGCCAAAAGGGTTAAACATGTACACCGTATTTATTTCATGCGGTATTGAAAATGCAGTAGCATCTGCTTTTTCAATACTAAAATTAGTGGTGCTCCCCTTTTGTTTTAATATGGTGCAGTTATTACTGGCAAACGAAATTGCTTCTTCATCCAAATCAATACCAATTACCTTTTTCATCCGTTGCAGCATGCAATAATTCATTACACGGCCGCTGCCGCAACCAATATCAAGCAGTTCTATTTCATTTTTACTTAAAGGCAATACTGAAAACCCTTTTTTTAAGTCGTAAAAAGAAGAGGGCTGATTTTCGTGTGCATCATTATTTAAAGAAGTTGCTGTGGCTTGCTGTTGTTGTGCCGCTGTTTTGCTAAAGTTTACCCCGGCTAAATACAAACGGAGCTTTATAGTGTTATCATAAATTTTTGCACTGATAAAATTGCCCAATCCTTTGTTTTGTATATGTGCTGCAAGGTGATGGTATTTGCTTACAATTTTCTGCAAAACATTTTTCATGCAATGTGTAGTTTATAAAGCTGGTTAGCTCAGGTATTTGCCTACAATGGGAACCCTTCTTCCCACACCAAATGCTTTGGGTGATATACGGATGATGGGACAAAACTGGTTACGTTTATATTCATTTATATTTACCATTTTAAGCACCCTGTCAACCAGCGCTGCATCAAAACCCTGTGCTTTAATTTCGTTGGGGCCCTGTCTCCGTTCAATGTACTGGTATAATATTTTATCAAGTATTGCATAATCCGGCAACGAGTCACTGTCTTTTTGCCCCGGCCTTAATTCCGCACTGGGCGCTTTGGTAATAATATTTTCAGGTATAATTTCTCCGGTGCGGTTAATATATTTTGTCAGTGCATACACTTGCTGTTTATAACAATCACCTAATACTCCCAGGCCGCCAGCCATATCTCCATACAATGTTCCGTAACCGGTGGATAGTTCACTTTTATTAGAAGTGTTGAGCAGGATGTATCCAAACTTATTAGCAATGGCCATCAGTAAATTTCCTCTTGTACGGCTTTGTATATTTTCTTCTGCAATGCTAAAAGGCAAATCTTTAAATATGGGTTTTAGTTCTGTAATAAAACTTTCAAAAATGTTTTTAATCGGAACGATGTCATACGGGTTTTGTAAGTTTTTACTCAGTTGCACAGCATCATCCACAGAATGTGAAGTGGAAAATTCTGAAGGCATGAGTATTGCCCTTACATTTTCTTTACCCAATGCTGTACAGGCAAGCGCTAAGGTAACCGCACTGTCAATACCACCGCTGCTGCCTAAAATAGCTTTGGTAAAACCCATTTTGGTAAAATAATCTTTAATACCCATCACAATGGCATCATGCACTTGTGCAATATTCAGTTCTTCTTCAAAAGTTACAGGGTTTAGTTCCTTATCAGGCACACGGCCGGCAGGTTCAATTACAGGGGCATCAATTGTTCCGTCATCATTTAAAATAAAACTTTGCAGGCTTGATTGAAACATAGGTAACGCCCCACACAAATTTGCATTTTTATCAAATACAAGCGAAGCGCCATCAAACACCACTTCTGTTTGGCTGCCCACGGCATTGCAGTAAAACAACGGCAGTTTATATTTTGTTACATTGGCTTTTATAGTTGCTTTGCGGTCTTCGTCATGTGTGTAATCAAACGGCGAAGCTGATAAATTCAGCATAACATCAGGTTGTTGCTTCATCAGTTCATCCATCGGGCAAATGCGGTACATGGGGTTATCGCCCAGGTTCCAAATATCTTCACAAATAGTAACCGCCAGTTTTTTTCCTTTAAAGGAAATTACATTCCACTCATATGCCGGCTCAAAATAGCGGTACTCATCAAACACGTCATAATTAGGCAAACAGGTTTTGTGTACCACCGCCTTCACTTCTTTTTCATACAAAAAATAAGCGGCGTTAAATAAATCTTTACCTTCTCTAATTGGGTTTCTATCCGGTGCACCTACCAGCACTGCAATGGTGTCGGCATGTTGTTTTATTTCATCAATGGCTTTATAACATTTGTTAATAAAATCATCAAACTCCAGGAAATCTTTGGGAGCATAACCGCATACGCTCAGTTCGCTAAACAGTATAATATCGCCACCCTGTTTTTTTGCTTCATCAATGGCACAAATAATTTTTTGCGTATTACTTTCAAAATTGCCGATGTGATAGTTTTGCTGTGCTAAAAAAATTTTCATATACCCAAACCCATTATTGGGCTTAACTTTATGTTTAGAAAATGATTTATTTCTTTGTACCTGTAAAGTTAAATTAAGTAAATGAAATTAATTGCTGCACTGTTATGCCTGCTTATTACTGTTGCTTCCTGCAACAGCGGGGAAAAAATTCCCGATGTGTCAAACATTAAAATTGATATAAAAACAGAACGGTTTGAAAAAGATTTTTTTAAGCTGGACACTGCAAAACCATTGGAGTTTTTGAGTGCATTGCAAAGCAAATACCCCTATTTTTTTAATGATTTTACCGAGAAAATTTTGGGTATTGAAGGCAATGGTAATGCCGGTGCAGCAATAAGCTCCTTCCTGCTTAGTTATAATGGGGTTTACGACAGCACACAATTACTTTTTGCTGATTTTAGTAAGTATGAAAGCGAAATAAAAAAAGGCCTGCAGTTTGTAAAATATTATTTTCCTGATTATAAATTGCCGGCAAAAATCATCACATTTATTGGCCCGCTGGATGCTTCTTATAAAACCTCGTTTGGTTTGCAGGGAGATGTTCTTACCAATAATGCTATTGCCATTGGCCTGCAACTGCACATGGGAAGTAATTTTTCATTTTATAGCTCGGAACAGGGCATGCAGTTATACCCTTCATACATTTCAAAAAATTTTGAGCCGGCAACTATTGCAGTAAATGCACTGCGTAACATTGTGGACGATTTATATCCTGAAAAAATGGAAGACAAACCCCTGGTGCAGCAAATGGTGGAAAAAGGAAAAAGGCTGTACCTGCTGCATAAATTTTTACCTGCTGTTGATGAATACAGGCTTATTGGTTATAGTGCAGCACAAATGAAACAATGCTATGAACATGAAAAAGAAATATGGAGCATGTTTGCACAAAACAATACTTTACAAAGCGCTGATGAAAATGTAATTAAAAATTATATTGGAGAATCACCCAAAACACAGGAGTTAGGCGATGCCTCACCGGGAAATATAGGTGCATTTACCGGCTGGCAAATTGTAAAAAAATATATGAAGGAAAATGAAAAAATCACAGTGCAGCAATTAGTCAATATGGATGCGGATGCACTGTTTCAGGCGGCTAAATACAAACCTTAACTTTAAGCAGCATGCAGGTGCTCCTGCACACCTGAAGGCCCTTTACCCAGCCATTTCATTACCCGAAAATGAGATGCCAATGCACCAAATAAAGTGGGATAATGATTATAAGGCAAATTATATTCTTTGCATTTTTGTTCTACAATTTTGCTGATGGCGGGGTAATGCACGTGGCTTACCTTAGGAAACAAATGATGTTCAATCTGGAAATTTAATCCACCTACAAACCATGAAATCACTTTATTATTCATAGCAAAATTGGCCGTGGTTTTTATCTGGTGTTCTGCCCATGCTGTTTCAATATGCTTTGTTTCATCCAGTGCAATAGTTTCAAACTCCGTATTTTCCACCACATGTGCCAATTGAAACACCAGGGATAAAGTAAGCCCCATAAATGCATGATAAACAAAAAAACCGGCCAGCCATGGTAAAAAGCCCCACAACATTATTGGCAGCACCATATAAAAAAATACATACAATATTTTTGTAGCCCAGAAAATAACATGGTTTTTCAGTGTCATTTTCCATGCCTCGGTAGTATAAATTTTACGGGTAAAATATTTTGTAAAATCCATAATAAACAACCAGAAAATAGTGGACAGTGCATACACTGGCAAAAGATAAATATGCTGCACTTTGTGGGCAGGCACCCATTTCTGGCTTTCGCATTGGCGTATAATGGGGCTTTTTGCAATATCATCATCCAGCCCGTCCACATTAGTATATGTATGGTGTATAATGTTGTGCTTTTGTTTCCAGAAAAAAGAACTGGCCCCCATAAAGTTCATACTCAGGCCCAATAAATCATTTAACCAGGGCTTGGTGGAGTAACTGCCATGGTTGGCATCATGCATTATGCTAAACCCGATACAGGCAAGATTATAACCCAGTAAAGCACACAAAAGCAACGCTATTAATGCATCGGGCTTTACAATCATAAGCACACAATAAATAGTTACGGCAGAAAGAATTAAAATAATTGTTTTTAGAAACAGCCGCCAGTCTCCGGTCTTTTTAATTTGCTTTTCGGCAAAATATTCATCCACTGCTTTTTTTAAGCTTACAAAAAACTCATTGTTGGTGTTAGAGAATGTTAACTTAGGCATAGAATATTACTTTGCGGTAACAGCAACCGTTATACTGTTTAAGTGTTAAAAATATTTTACTAAGGTATTGCCGGGTATGCGGCTAAAGGTACAGTTTAATGCTGATTTTTCAATTTTTAGTTAAGCTTTGAGGGAGCTGTCATTTCAAAAGACGGGATAGTAACCGTAAAAGTCTTTTTGTTAAGCATGTTTTCCATAACATAGGTGCCATGCATTTTGCCTATTTCTGTACGCAGGTTGCACCCGCTGATGTATTGATAATTTTCACCGGGGTTTATTTGTGGCTGCACGCCCACCACTCCTTCTCCTTCCACTTCCCGTATACTTCCGTTACTGTCATAAATATACCAGTGGCGGGTAAGCAGTTTTACGGGATAAGTATTGTGATTTTCAATAAGAATTTTATAGGCAAACATAAACTCATTATTAACCGGGTTGCTGTAATCCGGCTGGTAATATGTTTCCACACTTATTTTTATGCCTTGTGAGATTTTAGAAACCATGCAGGAGGTTTATGTAAAAATACTGAGAAAATATTTTTTAACTAAATTAGTGTACCAGATAATTAAACTAAATACTATGCCTGTTACAACACACAAGTACAAAAAAGATGATTTAACTGTTATATGGAAGCCTGAATTATGTATTCACTCCGGTATTTGCGCCAAAGGATTGCAGGCTGTTTTTAACCCACGCCGCAGGCCATGGATTGATTTATCGCAGACAGAAAAGGAACAGATAAAGGAACAAATAAAAAAATGCCCCAGCGGTGCATTAAGTTTTGAAGAAGGTGCTTAATAGCATGCATTTATATTTTTTTGGCAGCACTGTAGCCATTTTTTTGCAGCCATTGCAGCACTTTTTCCCTGTTATCGCCCTGCACAATAATTTCGCCATCTTTAACACTGCCGCCTGTACCGCAAAAAGTTTTTAATTTTTTGCCCAGGTCCTCTGCATCTGCATCTTTTCCTTCAAAACCCGTAATTAAAGTAACGGCTTTACCAGCCCTGTGCCTGGTATCAAGGCGAATGCGTAATGGTTGTTTAGCAGCAGGCAAAGTTTCAATTGCTGTGTGTTCCTGCTCCACTTTAAAATCGGGGTCTGTAGAATAAACCAATCCGCCCAACCCACTTAATGATTTTATTTTTTTGCTCATACTGTTAAATGATTTTTGCTTTCAGGCTAAGATCCAAACTCTTTGCCTGGTGTATTACAGCGCCGCTGCTAATATAGTCAACGCCAGTTGCTGCATATTGTTCAAGATTATCAAGATTAATACCACCGCTTGCTTCTGTTTCGTATTTGCCATTAATAATTGCAAGTGCTTCAGTTATTTTTTCAGGCGTAAAATTATCCAGCATAATGCGGTTTACTTTACCGGTTACCATCACTTTTTTTACATCATCCAGGTTTCTTGTTTCCACTTCAATTTGTAAACCGTGCTTTTTTTCCTGTACATATGCGTAAGCTTTTTCAATAGCTTTTTCAATACCGCCGCAATAATCAATATGGTTATCCTTCAGCATAATCATATCATACAAACCAAACCGGTGGTTAACACCTCCACCTATTTTAACTGCTTCTTTTTCCAGCAACCGAAAGTTAGGCGTGGTTTTTCTTGTATCCAGCAACCTGGTTTTATATCCTTTAAGCTTATCAACATACTGGCGGGTTAAAGTTGCAATACCACTCATGCGCTGCATGGTGTTAAGCACCAGCCTTTCACATTGTAAAATTGTATGTACACGTGCTTCCACATCAAATGCCACTTCGCCAAACTTCATAATGTCGCCATCTTTTTTATATGCAGTAAAAGAAATGTCCGGCTGCATACTGCTAAATATTTTTTCTGCAACATGCATGCCCGCTAAAATTCCATCCTGCTTAATTTTTAAAACGGCTTTGCCATTTGCTGCCGGATCAATACTGCTTAAGGTGGAGTGGTCTCCATCGCCTATATCTTCCTGCAATGCATTTTTTATAAGCTGGGCCAGTTGTTCATCGTAATTCATAATAACAAAGCTACGGAAGAACGTAAAAACAAAACCCCGGAAAATTCATTCCAGGGTTTTGTCTATTGTGATTGACAGGAATTATCTGTTTTCGAACCGTATTTCCTGCAGTACCAGTTTATCACTTTTTTGTTTCATAAAAACAGTGGTACGAAAGGAACCATTTTTTGTTGATAAGGTACCAATGCAATATTGCGAACCTGCATTTTCTCCCTTATGCAATATTTGAAAATCTTTTACCCCGTTTGTACTGAAGAAATCACGTAAAACCATTTCTGCCTGGCTTTTGCTGTAATTATTACTTTTATCCGGCATTGTTATTTCAACGGTATTATCAAAATGACGGGCAACTGCAGCAGCATCGCCGGTTTTAATAGCCGAAACTACTTCATCAATACTTGCAAAAACAGTAAATGAAGTAATTAAAGTTGTTAAAATTGCCAGTGTAAAAAATTGCTTCATAAAAGGTGAATTTATCTGCAGTAATTTTTGCTAAAATTATGCCAACCTGTGTTAAAATCCCTGTTGCAAGCCCAAATTATCCACACAATATGCTGTATTTATAAGGCAAATAGTTGCAAATAAAGTAGTTTTACAACTATAAATAAGCCAAAAAATAAAGATATAAGGATGAAAAATAAGAAAGTAATGCTTGTGATAATGGATGGATGGGGTTTAGGGCAGGTATATTCAAGCGATGCGATACAGCATGCAAAAACACCTTTTGTAAGTTCATTGTATTCAAAATATCCTAACACTACTTTAATAACCTGCGGAGAAGCTGTGGGCCTGCCGGATGGACAGATGGGCAACAGTGAAGTGGGGCATTTAAATTTAGGCGCCGGCAGGGTGGTTTACCAGGAGTTACAGCGCATTAATGTAGCTATACGCAACGGTGAGTTTCAAAAAAATGAAGTGTTGCTTAATGCAATTAATTATGCAAAAAACAACCATAAAACATTACACTTATTGGGGCTGGTAAGTGATGGTGGTGTACACTCTCACATCAATCATTTAAAAGCCATTACATCTGTTTGTAAAGAAAACGGGTTGCAAAATGTATTGGTGCATGCTTTTACTGATGGAAGGGATACAGATCCAAAAAGTGGTTTAGGTTTTTTAACAGAGTTACAGCAGCATCTTGATAAAACAACCGGCAAAATTGCCAGTATTACGGGCCGTTATTATGCTATGGACCGTGATAAACGCTGGGAACGTGTTAAACTGGCATACGATGCTTTAGTAAACGGAGCCGGCAGTGTTACAAGTGATATGCTGGCAGCAGTAAAGCACTCATACAACGAAAACATTACCGACGAGTTTATTAAACCAATAATTAACGGTAATGTAGATGGAAAAATAAAGGAAGGTGATGCAGTTTTGTGTTTTAATTTTAGAACAGACCGTTGCCGTGAAATTACACAGGCACTAACACAACAGGCATTTCCCGATTTTGATATGCAGCCATTAAAACTGCATTACACCACCATGACGCAGTATGATGCCACCTATAATAATGTGCATGTAATTTTTGAAAACGACGATTTAAAAAACACGTTAGGTGAAATACTGGAACAACAGGGAAAAACACAAATACGTATTGCAGAAACAGAAAAATACCCTCATGTAAGTTTCTTTTTTAGTGGCGGGCGTGAAGTGCCTTTTAAAGGAGAAAACAGGATTATGGTTCCATCTCCTAAAGTTGCAACGTATGATTTACAACCCGAGATGAGTGCATATGCCGTAACAGATGCTATTGTAAAAGAAATAGAAAATAATCCGGTAGATTTTATTTGCCTGAATTTTGCCAATGCAGACATGGTAGGACACACCGGCGTTTGGGAAGCAGTAATTAAAGCTGTGGAAACGGTTGATGCCTGCGTTGAAAAAGTAGTAACTGCCGCCCTTAAACAGGATTACTGCATTTTCTTAACTGCCGACCACGGTAATGCAGATTATGAAATAAATAATGACGGCACACCAAATACAGCACATACATTAAACCCTGTTCCCTTATTTGTAATAGATAATGAATGGAAAGGCGCCGTAAAAAATGGTAAATTGGGAGACATTGCACCTTCTATTTTAACTTTAATGCAATTGCCTATACCCAAAGAAATGACGGGAGATATTTTGATTTAACCTAAAACTGCCAGCATGAAAAAGTTTTTTAAACGCCTGTTTCTTGTTCTATTAATAGTATTTGTTGTTATACAGTTTTTCAGACCAGAAAAAAATATTGCAACGGGTGTTAACGCAAACGACATAACAGCTAAATACACCATTCCGGCAGATGTACAGCAGATTTTAAAAACCAGTTGTTATGACTGCCACAGCAATAACACCAATTATCCCTGGTATAATAACATTCAGCCAGTAGCCTGGTGGCTTAAAAGCCATATTGATGAGGGCAAACGGGATTTAAACTTTTCTGAGTTTACATCATACCGCATTGGGCGGCAGTACCGCAAGCTGGAGCAAATAAACAAGCTGGTAAAAGAAGGCGAAATGCCACTGGAGTCTTATACTCTTATTCATACAGATGCTAAGTTAAATGAGCAGCAGAAGCTGGCAGTTGCCAATTGGGTTACCAGTTTAAGAGACAGTATTAAGGCGCAATACCCCGAGGACAGTTTAAAACGCCCCCAACAGCAGCCAGCTTCAAAATAATTATTCCTATATTTGCCGCATGAAGGGCTTTTCAAAAAAAACCAAGGCGTCATTACTGCTTTTTGCAGCAATTATGCCTGTTTTAATTATTTGCAGCCTTTTTGTAAAACAAACGCTTATACGGCACAAAATGGAAGAGCAGCTTGAAAAAGCAGCTTTACAAAAAGTAACTGTACATATTGCAGATTTTAAATGGCTTAAGGAGGGAAAAGAGGCTGAAATAAATGGCCGTTTGTTTGATGTAAAAGAATATTCTATAGCAGGTGGCATTATAACGCTTAAAGGGCTTTATGATGATGATGAATGTGAAATAAAAAAAACAATTACCAGCCTTTACAAAACCCGGCATAACGGCGAAAACTCTCCTGTAAACACATTGCTGATTAAGTTTTTCAACAACACTATTATAGACCGTAATTTTTCATACACTTCACTTACAAAGTATAAATATTCCAACATTAAGGAAAATGCTTTCAGTATTTATTCAGAAAGCCTGCTGCAGCGTTTTATACCGGTAGCAACCCCTCCCCCCAACATTTAATTTTTCGCAAAAATTTCTTTAAAATTTATTACAGCATTAAAACATTTTAAAAAGGTTTTATTGCTGGCTGTTATTACATTTTATAACAGTTTTATTGTGTTTTTTACCAAAACTATTAATATGAAACAATTATTCACACTTACACTTATTTTATTTTCGGCATCTCTGTCACTTACGGCACAAAAAATTTTACATGGTAAAGTAACAGATGCTTCTTCGGGCAGTACACTTAGTAACGCCACTATTACTTTTGGAGGCAAATTTGGCTCTGTAACTGGCAGCGATGGTGCGTTTAACGTTGATTGCAGCAAAACAAACAAGTTCACCGTATCGCATATTGGTTATGAAACTAAAACCGTTTTTATTAAGAACTGCGACGAAGCATTAACTGTTAGCCTTACACCTGCTGCAGGCACTTTAGGCGAAGTGGAAGTTACTGCCACTTCCAGCCAGAATAAATCGCTGTTATACCAACCTTCATCTATTACAAAACTTACGCCGGTGGAATTAAAAAGAGGAAACGGTTTGTTTTTAGATGATGCCATTCAAACAAATGTACCCGGCGTTATGATGAACAGGAGAACTGTAGGCGGCGGCCAGCAGTTTAACATTCGTGGTTATGGCAATGGTTCAAGGGGTACAAGAGGCGTAAGCAGCAACTTTGACGGACAGGGTTATAAACTGTATTTAAACGGTATTCCTGTTACAGATGCAGAAGGCATTACCACGTTTGATGATATAGATTATTCATCAATTGGAAATGTTGAAATTGCAAAAGGTCCTGCAGGCACACTATATGGCCTTGCAATTGCCGGCGCTGTAAACTTAAGCACTGTTAAAGCACAGCCAGGCAAAACATCATTAAGCCAGGAGCTGATGGTGGGCAGTTATGGAATGGTACGCAGCACATCTTCTATTTTAATTGGCAAAGAAAAAAGTTCTGTAATGATAAATTATGGCCATCAAAAAACGGATGGTTATTCATGGCATAATTCATCTAAAAAAGACTTTGTAAATTTTATTGGTGATTTTACCGCAAGTGCTAAACAATCTGTAAATGTATACGCCGGTTACAGTAACAGTTACGATGAGCGTATTGGCGAACTTACACTGGCACAATACCTGAATGATGATTACAGTGGTAATGTTGAGTATATAAGAAGAAATGCCCACAGTGCTGTACGCACATTCCGTTTAGGAGTAGGCCATACTTATAACTTTACCAATAATGTAAGCAACAGCACCACCGTTTTTGGTACCGGCTTTCAAAGCGATGCCAGCAGTGCCGGTGGATGGACAGATAAAAACACCATGAATTATGGCCTTCGTTCTGTTTTCAATACTAAATTCAATTTAAAAAACAATATTACTTTAAGCGGCATTACAGGTATTGAATTGCAGGCGCAAAATGCGCAGGTAGTTGGTTATAACTTAAAAGCAAGCCCATATGATACTGCTGTTAACCCAACAGCTTCTTATATTACTGTTAACAGTTACAAAAACGGAACTTATCCTTTCTGGGTTATTAACGCAACCACATCTAACCTGTTTTATGTAAGCAAAACAGCATCATTATTCACACAATGGACACTGGCATTAAACAAAGGCCTTTCCTTCTCTGCCGGCCTTGGTTCAAGCACAATGAAAATATCTTTAGATGACAGGTTTAATGCTGCAACAGCTACCAAACCTTCTCATTTTGAAAAAAATTATACCGGCATGGTATCTCCATATTTAGCGGTAAATAAAGTTTTCAATAAAAACTTTTCTGTGTATGCTTCTTACAGCCAGGGCTACAAAGCTCCTGTTAGCTCTTATTTCTACATTGTTGTTCCAAGTTATGGCAGTGGTTCAAGTACTGTTCCTTCTGCTGCAAGGGTTAATGACGGGCTTAAAGCAGAAAAAGGCAGCCAGTTTGAAATTGGAACTAAAGGACAGTTGATGAATAACAGGCTTATTTATGAGCTGGCTTATTTCAATGCTGTTTTTTCTGATAAAATGACGGCTGTTTCTGTTGTATCACCAGTTTCTGCAACTACTACCCTGTACTCTTACATGGTAAACGGTGGCAAGCAAACACATAACGGAGTTGAGGCTGTGGTTAAATATGAAGTGATTAAATCAAATAAAGGTTTCCTTACCTCACTTCGTCCTTTTGCCAATTTAACTTATTCTGATTTTAAATATGGCGACAATTTCACTATTCAAAAAACAATTTTGGCTTCTGGCCTGGAAGATTACAGCAATAAAATGGTTGCAGGTGTTCCAAAGTACATAGCAAATATTGGAGTTGATGCAGTAACTAAAATTGGTTTGTATGCTAATGTTAGCTACAACTATAAAGATAAATTCCCGGTTACTTCTTTTAACGATACATATACAACAAGCTTTAGCCTTTTAAATGCTAAATTAGGTTACAGGCACAGCCTTAGCAGTCACTTTGATGTTGATGCGTATGTAGGTGGACAAAACCTTACAAATACAAAATACTTCCTTATGGTATTTGTAAACCAATTGCCCGATGCATATATACCGGCACCACGCAATGCAAATTTATTTGGAGGCATTAATCTTAAATACAATTTCTAAATTTTATAAAAGAGGCAGTTAAACAACTGCCTCTTTTTATTTTTAAACAGCTCATCATGAAAAAAATTCTTTTTATCTGTATTGCGGCATTCGCTGTAGTTTCATGCGGCCGCTTTGGCAACAGTGAAGTTGATGGCAAAAAAGATTTACGCATTGTTTGCCTGAGTAAACATTTAACAGAAATGGTTTTTGCTTTAGGCAAGGGGCATGATATTGTAGCCGTGGATTTAAGCAGCACTTATCCTGATAGTGCAAAACTTTTAAAAACAGTTGGCTACCACCGTGCATTAAGCCCCGAAAGTATTATTGCAATGAACCCGGACCTGGTAATTCACAGTAACGATATTGGGCCCGAAAATGTATTGCCACAAATAACCAAAGCCGGCCTTAATGTAAAAGCATTTGGCGGTGCCAATACAATTGACAGTGCAAAAATATTATTGAAACAGCTGGGTAAGTTTTTTGGAGAAGAAGCAAAAGCAGATTCTATTTGTAAAAAAATGGACGCAGATATTGCTGCTGCAACAGACTCATTAAAAGCAATGGCTTTAAAAGACACACCCAATGTTATGATTATACATTTTGGCCGTGCCAATAATATTTACTTTGTAATGAGTGGCAGAAAAGGGGTGGGTGATAAAATGATAAATCTTGCAGGCGGTAAAGTAACTGTATATGATGGTAAAGGTGCCCGGCAAATAAGCGCCGAAGCTGTTGCCACTGCAAACCCCGATATTATTATTGCAACTGATTATGGTTACGACCAAATGGGCAGCATGGAAAAATTTATAACAGATGTGCCTGGCATTGCATTAACCAATGCAGGCAAAAACAAACGTATTGTACGTTTTGAGGAACATGATTTAATTTATTTTGGCCCACGCACCAGCGAAAATATTATTAAGCTTATGAAACTACTGCATCCCAAAAACTAAATTGTAACCTGTTTTTACTTCAAATGTTCAGGCATAACAAATACTTATTTCCGGCATTAACAGCATTACTTGTTATTACTATGTTATGCGCCATTGCATTTGGTGCAGTCAGCATACTGCCGTCAGAAATGTTTTCGTCAGTAATACATTTCTTTCAGGGTAAACAACCTGCAAATATTTATGAAGGTGTTTTTATTCAACTGCGTTTACCACGGGTGCTGTTATGTGCCATTACAGGCTCAATTTTAGCTGTAAGCGGTGTGCTGATGCAGGGCTTATTCCGCAATCCAATTGTAGAGCCGGGTTTAGTAGGCACCAGTGCCGGCGCTGCATTTGGTGCATCCATTGTTTTTGTTATGGCGGCTAATATGAGCAAGCAGGTAAAAGAAATTACCGGGCCTGTTTTGGTACCCTTATTTGCATTTGGCGGCGCTTTACTGGCTACCTATACCGTTTATTCTATGGCAAAAAATGCCAAAAGAGTTTCTATCATTTCATTATTACTTATTGGCATTGCAGTAAACGCAATTGGTTTAAGCGGCACCGGCTTTATGAGTTATATTGCCCGTGACCCACAGGCACGCAGTATTACTTTCTGGAACCTGGGTACTTTTTCCGGTGCATCGTGGCTGCAGGTTTTTATTGTTGGCAGTGTGGCAACTATCATTTTTATTATTTCACTGCGTTATTCAAAACAATTAAACGCATTGTTATTGGGGGAAGAAGAAGCCGGGTATCTTGGTGTGGATGCTGATAAACTAAAAAGAAGGATAATGCTGTTAAACACCGCAATGATATCTGTTGCAACAGCATTTGTAGGTGTAATAAGTTTTATGGGCTTAATAGTGCCTCACCTGCTGCGTTTATTAATGGGCAGCGATAATAAAAAATTATTGCCGGCCTCTATGCTGGCAGGTGCTATGTTACTTACGCTGGCAGATATGGGCGCAAGGTTATTGCTGGCACCTGCAGAAATTCCAATCGGAATCATCACCTCATTGGTTGGTGCCCCAGTTTTCATCATCCTTTTAAAACGCTTCAATATTCTGCAGCAAAAAGGAGGTGGAGATGCTTAGTGCAAAAAATATATCATACAGTATTGGTAAAAAGCAAATACTTAACAATGTAAGTATTGATTTTGCACCGGGAGAATTTGCAATGATATTAGGGCCGAATGGATCCGGCAAATCTACTTTTTTAAAAATTTTTAGCGGAGAAATAAATAAATTTTCAGGCCAAGTAAGTTATGGCAATATCGATATACACTCTGTAAAAAAAGAAGAGTTAGCAACATACAGGACAGTTATGAGCCAGCAACCGGAGCTGAGCTTTCCATTAACGGTGGAAGAAGTTGTAATGATGGGGCGCTATCCGCATTTTACGTTCAGCCCCTTAAAAAAAGATTATGAAATTTGTAATGAAGCAATGACAATGCTGAATCTTACAGATTTCAAAAACCGGAATTATATAACATTAAGTGGTGGTGAAAAACAAAGAGTGCAATATGCACGTGTGCTGGCTCAAATTTGGGAGCCGCCTGCAAATGGAGTAAGATACTTATTCCTTGATGAACCACTAAACAACTTAGATGTAAAATACCAGCAGGAGTTTTTAAAAACTGCCGCCAATTTTAAGCAGCACAATACAGTTTTAATTGCCGTAATGCACGACATTAACCTGGCCGTACAATATGCGGACAAGCTTGTTTTTTTTAAAGATGGTAACCTTGTTGCAGCAGGCACTTCTTCAGAAATATTAACCGAAGCCCTGGTAAAAAAGGTTTTTGAAGTTGAAGTAACCTTAATTAAAAATGATGTAACAACTGCACCCTTGTTATTGTACAGGTAAACTCACCTTTTTTTGCTCTGCTCTAAAATAGCTACTTTTACTTTGTAATGACCATTTCTAAAAAAAATATAGCTGCATTCTTTTTATCAGCATTAATAGCTGTGCCTGTATTTTTTTCAGTAATTTTTATTACAGAGCAAATATTAATAAAGCAGGAAAAAAGAGAATTGCTGAAACATTGCTCACTAATTACAATTAAAACCGCTGCAGAAGATATTACCTGGGTGGATGACGAGAACCAGGTTATTATAAATGGACATTATTTTGATGTTGCTTTCAGCAAAATAAACGGGAGCAATATTACATTAACAGGTGTATTTGATAATGAAGAAGATGAACTGGTGGAGATACTAAAGCTGTGTAATAATACCGGGAACGACTCCCCCTCTCCACTTGCGGAATTCATGTTAAAATTTGTATCAGAAACTTCCTGCATTACTACAGAGTGTTCTTTTAACTATACACAGTTTTCAACTTTTACCAGGCAAGCATTTGCATTGTATGACGAAGCTATTAATACAATTGCAACCGAGCCGCTTATTAAACCTCCCGGTTTTAACTGCTGATTTTTTTATACCGATTTCAATTTTCTTTCACACACTGTATTTGCCATTGCGTATAAGTGCAATGTGCTGTACTATTTATTAAAAACTAATTACTAATGACAAGGACTTTTATGCTGCTGGCATTTTCTGCCACAGCCACAACTGTATTTTCACAACAAACAAAACCACTAACCGACTCTGTAAAAAACCTTGATGAAGTGGTGATTTCAGCCAGCAACTTTGCCGAAAGCAAAAAGAAGATTGCTCAAAAAATTGATGTTATTAATGCAAAAAATATTGCAACCACTAACGCACAAAACACCGGCGATTTATTAATTAATACCGGTAAAATATTTGTACAAAAAAGCCAGCAGGGTGGCAGCAGCCCGGTACTAAGGGGGTTTGAAGCCAGCCGAGTGCTGCTGGTTATTGATGGCGTAAGAATGAACAATGCAATTTACCGCAGCGGCCACCTGCAAAACATTATTACCACCGACCAAAATATGCTTAACCGTGTGGAAGTGATGTACGGCCCATCATCCACTATTTATGGCGGCGATGCGCTGGGAGGCGTTATTCATTTGCTGACAAAAGAGCCTGTGCTTAGCGGGAATAAAACTTTTTTTACTACAGGCAGTGCATTTGCCCGCTATAGCAGTGCCAACAGCGAAAAAACTGTACATGCCGATGCCAGTATTGGAGGCAAAAAATTTGCCTGGTTTCAATCATATAATTTCAGCGATTTTGGAGATATGAAAATGGGCAGTAATTATCCTGATAAGTTTCCCAATTTTGGCCGCCGCAGCAAGTACATTGATAACATTAATGGAATAGACACCATCCTGGTTAATAGTGATGACAGAATACAAAAATTTTCCGGGTACAAACAATGGGATATCACTCAGAAGTTTCTTTTTAAACAAAGTGATAAAGTAACGCATCTTGTAAATTTCCAATACTCAAATACGAATGATATTCCCCGTTATGACAGGTTGCAGGATACTTTTACCAGTGGAGCCAACAGGGGCTTACTGCGTTGGGCAAAATGGTATTACGGCCCACAAAAAAGAGTATTGGGTGCCTATGAATTGAATATTGGTAAAGCTGCCGGCTTTGATGCAATAAAAGCCAATATCAACTACCAGGATATTGAAGAAAGCCGCCAGCAACGAGAATACAAACGTTACGACCGTTTTGACAGCAGGGTGGAAAAAGTAAAAGTGTGGGGCTTTACTATTAACGGCCGCAAAAAATTTAGGCAAAATGAATTAGTACTTGGTGCAGATGCACAGCTAAATGATGTGAACTCAACCGCTACCCGTACCAACTTAACAACAGGTGCTGTTTCAAAATTAGATACCCGTTATCCGGATGGCAAAAACAAAATGAACAATTTTGGGGTGTATGCACAGCATTTATACAAATTTAAAAGTGGTAAACTGGTATTAAATGATGGGTTGCGCCTTCAGTCAATAAACTTAACCAGCAATGTGGTAGACAATTCATTTTTCAGGTTGCCGGACACGGCTGTTAAACAAAATTATGTAGCCGTAACAGGTAACATTGGCATTGTATTTACACCCGGAAAAAATACCACTTTAAGAGCATCCGTTTCTTCAGGCTTCAGGGCTCCAAATATTGATGACCTGGCTAAACTCTTTGAGTCAAGCTCTAGTGCAAGGCAAGTGGTAGTACCTAATGCGGATATTAAACCAGAATACACTTATAATTTAGATGTATCCCTTAATCAAAACATAAGTGATAAAGTAAATTTTGATGTAACCGGTTATTACACCATTTTTAGAAACGGTTTATTAAAAGCACCTTTCAAATTAAACGGGCAAGACTCAATAATTTACAACGGAATAAAAAGCCAGGTGCTGGCTACACAAAATGTAAATAAAGCAACGGTGTATGGTTTTTCAGCAGGCATAAATGCCGAAATATTAAAAGACCTTTTGCTCAGCAGTACCGTTTCGTATACATATGGACGTTTTAAAACCGATGCTTCTAAAACAAATGCCGTTTACGAAAAACAAACAAATGGTACATATGCTTTGGTACAGCGTAATGTTTCCAGCAAACCATTAGACCATATTCCGCCAATAATTGGAAAAACAACTTTAGCTTATCAGCATAAAAAATTCAATACAGAGCTTTCGCTGTTATATAATGGCTGGAAAAAGCTGGACGACTTTAATGCCGATGGAGAAGATAATGCCCAATATGCAACTGCCGAAGGTTTCCCCTCATGGTCAACCTTAAACTGGAAAGCCAATGTAACAGTTACAAAAAATCTTTTACTTCAGCTGGGCATAGATAATATTACCGACAGAAACTACCGTTACTTTGCTTCCGGCTTTTCAGCTGGCGGCAGAAATTACTTAGTTGCATTAAGAGCCAGCTGGTAATAGCGGAAACATATTGTTGATTTGCGCACAAAATCATCATTTTTAAGTTAATAATGAAAGGCCGGGTGTTCTCACCTGGCCTTGCTTTTTTATTAAAATGCACGTAAAAAAGCATTTTAAAGTTCCATATTAGCCATTAACTGTTAAAATTTGCCGCATTATGGGCTTAAAGCAGCGATATTTTACAATAATTTGTCTTAAATTTATTGGGTAAACAAGCACAAAATTTATGACGGAAGAGCTAATGTTAGCTGGATGTCTTAAAAATAATGCCGCCGCACAGGAGGCATTGTATAATCGTTTCAGCCCCCGGATGCTGGGTGTATGTTACCGTTTCGCTAAAAACCGGGAAGATGCAGAAGATATGCTGCAGGAAGGCTTTATAAAAGTGTTTACCCAAATACATCAATACAGAAATGAAGGCGCACTTGAAGGGTGGATACGCAGAATTGTGGTGCATACCTGTATCAATAATTTAAAGAAGAATAAAAAATTTGCTGACAGCCTTGATATTATTCATGCTAAAAGCATTTATATAAATGAGGAGCTGATTCCTTCAATTATGCAGGCCAAACAGGTGGTGGAATGTATACGGATGCTGCCGATTGGATATCGCACTGTACTTAACCTGTATGCTGTTGAGGGATATCCGCACAAAGAAATTGCTGCAATGCTTGATATTGAAGAGAGCACCAGCCGCAGCCAGTATACAAGAGCAAAAGCCATGCTGGAAGAAATACTGGTGAAAAAGAAAATAATTCAAAAACCAAAAGACAGGATTAGCCTTGTTGCAATTGGGGCGCAAGGGTAATTTACTTATTGAAAAACCAATTTGTAATTACCAACAACTAATGCTTTTTGTGAACGATGGAACATAAATTTTACACGGACGATTTTGAAAGGCTGATAAAGGAGAAGTCAGATGAGTTCAGGATGTATCCTTCAAAACGGGTTTGGCACAGCATTTATAATGATCTGCACCCGGGCAAAAAATGGCCTTCTATTGCAGTTGCTCTTGTTTTAGTAACTGTACTATTTTTAATTGGGTACTGGAACAACAATTTAGCTTCTGCTGTCAATACAACTAAACAGGTTGCTCAAAGTAATACTACTTCACCTGGCATCACTTCCGGTAATCAGTACCGTTCGGGAGCTTATATCCCAACAGATAATTTAGTAAACAATCAGGCGGGGGAAAATGCTACCCAATCATTTAGTTTACCTGTTATGGAAACCCCTTCATTTGTCAATTCAAGTAATAACGCTCAATTAAATACTTCAAGTTTACCAAGTGGCCAACAGGAAGCATTCATTAACAGAAACAACCAAGTATGGTTTACTAAAAGCGGGCAAAAAAATCAGTCATCATTAAATAGAAAATATAACAATGTTGCTGAAGCTGCTATTGCCGCTGCAGAAAGACAATCGGGTACTGCAAAAAATTCAGCCGAGTCAGGCAATACAATATCTGGCAGCACTGCTATAAAAGACGGTATTACAGCAAAACAAAGTAGTGAAATTCTTTTACAAGCTGTTGCAGAAAACAACAATAATAAAAATATTGAAGACGCCGGAGAATTAATAGCAGCTATTGAAAAACAAGATATTCTTGTTGAAAAAACTGCTGGTATTTTACCATTAATTAATAGCTTAACAGTTGTAAGTAATCAAAAAGTAGCTGCAAAAAAAATATCGTCAGAAGATAAAAGCTGGATGGAAGATTATGCATTTTATAACAGGCCTAAGTATAACAAATGGAAAGGCCGGCTGAGCAGTGAAATATTTATTACCCCGGGTGCAGGTTTCCGCACTATGAAAAGCAATACCGATTTTAATTTAACTGCTCCATCTGCATTTACTGCAATGGCAGGTACCAGCAATGCAAACGCCAATACAATACCAACTTATAAACCGGGTGCAACTTTTCAGGCAGGTGTTGGTTTTGCTTACGCAATTGCAAAAAAACTCCGTATAAAAGCAGGGCTGCAGGCAAGTTTCACCAATTACAGTGTTCCGGTAACAGAAATTAACCACCCTGTTTTAACCACACTTACACTTAACGATCTTACAAGTAATTACCCATATCTTGAAGCAAGGGTTTCTACATTAGCTAATGTTACCGGGTATAACAATAAAAAAATGCACAATCAAACCTCGCAAATAAGCATACCAGTTGGCCTGGCAGTTAAATTAGCGGGCAACAGCAAAATAGAATGGTATGCAGGTTCAGCCATACAGCCAACTCTTATTCTTGGTGGCAAGGCAAATCTCCTTTCATCAGACCATAGTAATTATGTGGCAGATCCTTCTTTATTGCGCAAATGGAATTTAAACGGAACTGCCGAAACATATATTCACTATAAAATGAACGGCTTTACATTACAGGCAGGGCCGGAATTCCGTTACCAGTTTATGTCAACTTACTCTAAGAAATATACTTACAACGAAAAACTATATAATATTGGCATAAAGGTGGGTATTGTAAAGAATTTTTAAATAAACAAACTATTATAACGCATAAAGCAACAGTACGTTTTACTGTTGCTTTTTTTTATTTTTGATGAATGATAAAACCAGTTTCCCTGTTAATAGCAATAACAATTATTGCTGCATCATGCAATAATAATAACAATAGTACAACCGACAAGCCTGTAAAAGTTGCAGAAGAAGAGGAAAAATTCTTCCCCGTTACGTCTTATATTAAAGGCCAGATTTTTGACATTAAACAAAAAGGCGTTACACCGCTACTGTATATAACCTCGGGCAATAAAACAGACTCAGTAATGATAAAGCTTGATGAACTGGAAAATTATACAAAGGAGTTTTTGCAACCGGTAATTGATTCAACCAATTTGATAAAGTGGTACACAGAGTCGAAGTTTTTAGATCAAACTATAAATGCATATACGTTTACCTACGACCTTAGCAGTCCGCAAAATGACTCTTTAAAACTTATGCATTGGGATGTTTATGTAGACCCCGAAACCGGCAAAGTAAAACGCTTGTATATGCTTAAAAAAACCGGCAATGGTAAAACACTTCAATTAACCTGGTTAAATAATGAGTGGTTTAAAATAATTACTATTGCAAACAATCCAGACGGAAGCACTTCTGTTGAAAAAGAAGAAAAAATTTCGTGGAATTATTAATTGTGTATGACACAGCAGGAGTTTTCAGTAATTGCGCCAACACTGCCCTTACAACCGGGCATATATAAATATTTTGATGCCGGCAACGAGCTATTGTATGTTGGCAAAGCCAAAAGCCTGCGTAAAAGAGTCAGTTCTTATTTTTCTAAAACACTTACCAGTTACAAAACACATGAGCTGGTGCAGCGCATACATCACATTGAGTTTACTATTGTAAACAATGAGCAGGATGCTTTTCTGTTAGAGAACACACTTATAAAAGAATTTCAACCAAAGTACAATATCAATCTTAAAGATGATAAAAGCTACCCTTTTATTGTAATAAAAAAAGAGCCTTTTCCAAGAATATTTTTTACAAGGCGAAAAATAAATGACGGCTCCACATACCTTGGTCCGTATACTTCTGTAGGTAAAGTAAGGGAGTTACTGGATTTTATAAAACAAAATATACCATTACGCACCTGCAAACTAAATCTTACAGAAGCCAATATTAAAAAAGGGAAATTTAAAGTTTGCCTGGAATATCATTTAGGCAATTGCAAAGGCCCGTGCGAAGCGCTGCAATCTGTACAGGATTATGAAGAAGGTTTGCAACAGGTAGTTAATTTATTAAAAGGCAATCTCTCTCCTGTTATACAGCATTTTAAAAAAGAAATGAAACAGCATGCTGCAAATCTTTCTTTTGAAAAAGCGGCTATTGTACAAAAAAAACTGGAACACCTGTTACAATACCAGTCAAAATCTTCTGTAGTAAATACTAAAACCGGTACGGTGGATGTATTTTCTATTTTAGAAGAAGGTAATACTGCTTATGTAAATTACCTGGCCGTAAATAATGGCGCCATTGTGCAGACAAAAACTGTTACACTGGAAAAAAAGCTGGAAGAAACTGCTGCAGAGGTGCTTTCATTTGCTGTTGCAGATTTACGCAATACATTTGAAAGTGAAGCAAAAGAAATAATAGTACCCTTTGAAATTGATTACCCGGAAACTGCCATTAAAATTGTTATACCTAAAGGTGGCGACCGTAAAAAGCTATTAGAGCTCTCTGAAAAAAATGTAAATTATTTCAGGGAGGAACTGAAGAAAAAGAAAATGCTGAATCTTGAAAGGCAAACTGAAAATGAAAAAATAAAAGTCTTGCATCAAATTCAGCAGGCCTTACAATTACCATTGATGCCGGTACATATTGAGTGTTTCGATAACTCCAACTTCCAGGGGAGCTTCCCGGTAAGCGCTATGGTTTGTTTTAAAAATGGAGAGCCCGATAAAGCCAATTACAGGCATTTTAAAGTAAAAACTGTAAGTGGCATTAATGACTTTGCTACAATGAAGGAAGTTGTATACAGGCGCTATAAGCGCCTTACAGATGAAAAGCAGCCTTTGCCTCAGCTTATTATTATTGATGGCGGTAAAGGCCAGTTAAGCGCCGCTATGGAAAGCATCAAAGAAATCAATTTGCCTTCCTCCACAACCGTTGTTGGACTTGCAAAAAATGAAGAAGAAATTTTTTTTCCGGGAGATTCGGAATCTATAAAACTGCCCTGGGACAGCGACAGCCTTAAACTGATACGGCGCATAAGAGACGAAGTGCACCGCTTTGGCATCACTTTTCACCGGAGCCTGCGCAGCAAAGGCACATTTAAAAATGAACTGGAGCAAATTAAAGGAATTGGGAAAGCCACTGCAGATATTTTACTGAAGGAATTTAAATCGATAAAAAACATAAGAGCTAAAGAAGAAAAGGAGTTGATTGCAATTATTGGTAAGGCTAAAACAAAGATATTGTTGGAGTATTTTCAACAAGCGCCCGCTGCCAAAATATAATAGAAAAAAACAAGGGGCTGGATAGAAATCCTGCCCCGTTTTAAAATCCAATATCCTATGAAAAACCAAGACAAATATACAAATGACATAAACGGCAGACAATACCCTAAAAAGGGTATTTTATGAATGGTGGATAAAATTTGGTTATTGCAAAAAATAATGGCATAAAAAAGCCGCTTAATTTTTAAGCGGCTTTTTTTATAATGCGTTTTACAATATTAGTAACTCCACAAATCCTGCTCGTAGTTAAATATTTTTTCTTTAATATTTTCACCTTCCAGTAATTGCAGAATTGGCTTGTCAGTTAAACCAGGAATATTTTTAATAAACTGGTCGTATGGGTTATCAATCGTACTTTTTGTTATACGGCCATAAAACATGCGGCTTTCAAATAATTCTTCCCAACTCATTTTACCTCCAAAGTTTTTGCCATTGTACACTTCATATTTAGCAAACACAGGACGCATATCAGGATAATACACCCAAAATAATTCTGTCTCACCTAAGTTAATGCCTTGAGAATTGATTACATTCATTACTGGTGCAATGCCTAAAATTCTCCAGAACAAGCGTGAGCTTTCTTTGTCAAAAATTACTTCTTCTTTTAAATGAAATTTGTAAATAGAATCCAGGTTTATTTCTCTGGGGGTCATTTTAACACCAATTTCATTACCCAAAGAATCATAAATTTTAACAGGTATGGGGTCACCACCAATTGATTTTACAACTTCAGCTTTTGTTAATGGGGTAGTAAACCTATCATCAATATTACTGAATACAGTTACTGCACTGTCCTGTATTGCTTGCAGCAAAATTGATATAAACCGTTGGTTACCGTTGTTCTCATCAGCTGAATAACGGAAAGGAAGGTTTATCTTCTCTCTTATATCAATTTCACGCCAAATTTTATGACGGTAAAGAGCATCGTCTGCACGCAGGTTTTCATAAGGCAGCGGCGTTCTGTCTCTTAATGTAGAAGTTTCCACTGCTTCATCCGGCCTTAGCGATTTTCGGACTTCCTTAATAGGAATACTATCATTAGCTACAGGGGCTGGTGTGGCAGCGGCCACAGCAACCGTATCTGTTACGGCAGTTGCATTTTTTACATTTGCCTTCGTTTTATTTTTTGTTGTCCTGCTGGAAGAACGTTTTTGGGCCGTTCTTGAAGAAGACTTCTTTTTTTGAGCTTCTGCTTCAGGAGCAAAAATACCTATGCACAGTGCAAACAAAAGGTATTTAACAAATTGTTTTTTCATATTAGTAGATTAAATGCTGTTAATATAAGGCAATTGATTTTCCTTCAATTACCCTTGTACCGTCAGGGCCAGATACTTTAATATTATCAAAAGTTATTACAGAGCCGGGACCGCAACGCTTAATATATGCATCTAATGGTGCAAGGCTATTATTGCTAATTGCTGCAGTTGCAACATTAGGAAAATTTGCACCAGAAAAATATACTGTTGCGCCAACAACTGTGTAACGTACATCATATATGAAATCGGGTCCCATATCTGCACGACAGAATTGCTGACCTTTAAATTCCACTGAAGTCATCCTAGCTTTACCAGAGCCAACTGCGAAATTTGGTTCGGGAATTCTTTTAATCCGAAAAGTTTTAGTTAGAGGTTGGCTGCCCTGTGGTGCTATTGTAATTGAACACTCTCCTGTTCCTGATACAGAAACAGTTCTGCTAGCGCCAGAGCCGTTTACTTTGCAATTGTTTCCAGATACTGAAGTTCTTTCCATACCTGTGGGAGAACCAATTGTTATAGGATTATCTAAACCCACATAAAATACATTCATTTTATCAAGTGAAATTGCAGCACTGCTTGGTTGCCCCACTTGATAAGGAATATCCTTTTCAACGGTACCATCTGAACCATCGGGTTTTTTGAAATTAATTTTAACATGCACAGAGCCTGAACCAGAAACTTTAAAGGTATTAGTTACCACACCTTCAGCATCAGCTTGTTTAGTAACTCCATTAATTGTGATAGTAGGATTAGCCGCACTACTAAAGGAACCGATACCTGCGGTAACCGTCATATCTTCTCCAGGCATCAGATAAGTTGAACTTGTACCAATAATTGGCTTGAATTGATCGTAAACATATTCAACTGCACCAACTTTACTTTGGCAGTAACTTACAACTTGACTCTCTGCATTTTTTATGTTATTTTGAAACTTGCTCAACATAGTCAAAGCTGCCACAGTCGGAGTCATGTGAAAATATCCTGTGGTAAAATCCTTTTGTAACCCATCTTTACCAGTGATTGGAGTTAAATCTACAGGGAAATTTTTTGCAAATTTAGCTTCAATTTCTTTGTCAATACCAAGGACATTTTTTTTGTACTCAAGAAGAGCACTTTCTAATTTTTTACCTTCGCCATTTGTTTCAAATAAAAGAGTTGAGGCATCTAAATTATCTTCTTTAAAGTCTTCCACTTCTTTACCATCTTTTATCACTTTTCTTAAGCCTGCACCTTCTTTCAATTTTACTTTAAGGCTCTCGATATATGCATCTAAGTCCTTTGTATACTTAATAACTTGATTTGCCTTAGGCTGCCAAACTTTCGCCTGTTCGGCTGTTTTGGCTTCAGACATTTGTTTTGTCAAAGATTCAAATGTATTATTAGTGGAAGTTCCTAAGCTGCTGTTTGAGCCTTGTAAACTTTTATCCACCGTTTTAAACGCTTCAATTACTTCAGCCGAAACGTTAAGGGCTAAGATGGCGGTTAACACCAGGTACATGATGTTAATCATCTTTTGCCGGGGCTCTTTAGGTAAAGCCATAGTATTTTAATTTACGGGTTGTTTAAGTTATTGTTTTCTTTTTATTGGGGGTTATGAAGTTTGGTGGTTTTAAATTGATGTAACTAAAACTAACAAACTACAAACCGTAAACTTGTATTTTATCTGCCCTGCATTGCACTTAGCATATTGCCGTACACTGCATTTAAACGGCTTAAATTACCTGCCAATGCGCTAATTTGCTCTTTCGCTTTTGTTGCGTCATCCACACTCGTCATCATAGCTGCACTTGCTTCGTTCAACTTACCATAAAAGTTGTTTAAAGACTTCAGGTGGTTGTTCGCTTCTTTCAATTCCAACTCGTAAATAGTATTTAAAGAACTTAAGTTTTTAGTTAAGCCCTGTACTTGCTCATGAAAACCTTTTGCAGATTCTGATGCAGTGTTAAATGAAGCCATTGTGTTAGCACTTGCTGTAAATGCTGCACTCATACTGCCAATAGCAGTAGTAGCTTCTTTTGTTTTAGCGCCAAAATCGCTGGTGCTTTTTACTACATCACTTACATCGGCAATGTTTGCCACTGTGCCATGTAATTTATTAAAGCTTTCGCCTAATTTTTTTAAGTTAGAAGGATTAATCTCTGCATCCTGCATCATTTTATCCATAGATGCAAGAGGATTACTTCCTGCTTTTACTGGCTCTGGTATTTCATCATCTTCTTCATGATGCTTTGGTTTTACCCACTCAATAGCTGCGTATACAAGGAAGATGGCGGTCTCCGTCCACATACCGGTTGTGAGCATTACATCCGCATAAGATTTGTGCGTTAATTTTGCCCATGCTGCGAATATGATTACGGCAGCACCTGCACTTACCAATACATCAATCAGGGTTAAAAAGGTTCTTTTTCTGTGAGCCATGGTTTTTAAAATTTAAATGTTTTAACTGGGGGTTATTGTTTGAACAAAAGTTTATAAGATGCCCGTAATATATAGTATCACGGGCAGCTCAAATAAGTTTTAGTTTTTGGAATTTTTGATATTATTTTTTGCCTTTAGGTGCTGGTGGCAAGTCAATCACACAACGGAAACCAATGTAAGATTTCGCTGTATCCTGGTATTCGTAGCTCCTGGTGCCGCAACGTAAAAGTGCTGCAACATCTTTCCAGCTTCCACCACGTAATACTTTACGTTTATCACGGGGCTTATCAGTTTCTTTGGCATTATACCTGATATCCGGATTTAAATCATGCTGGAAGTTATATGCACCTTCATAATATAAAGATGAAGTCCACTCTGCCACGTTACCAGCCATATTATATAAACCGAAGTCATTTGGCCAGTAAGCATCTGCCCTTACAGTGTATAAACCACCATCTTCTGGATAGTTACCACGGCCAGGTTTGAAGTTAGCCAGTAAACAACCTTTTTTATTTCTTAAATAGTAACCGCCCCATGGGTAAGCTGCCTGGCTTCTGCCGCCACGTGCTGCATATTCCCATTGTGCTTCTGTTGGAAGACGGAAATCAGATTCCGAATTTCTTTTTTTGCTTTCAAGGAAAGAATTAAGATAATGGGTTCTCCATTCGCAAAATGCAGTGGCTTGTTTCCAGCTAACACCTACAACAGGATAATTTCCAAAAGCAGGGTGGCTGTAATATTGTTTTGCCATTGGCTCATTATAAGAGTAAGAAAAATCTCTTATCCAGCATAATGTATCAGGGTAAATTTTAATTGCTTTCTTGATAATGAATTTAGAGCGTGGGATATTGGGGTCCCTGTTCATTGCCGCAGCCTTATAGTCAAAAGTTTCAGACTGATATTCCAGCTTATTGGCATCAATTTCTTTTTTGCCAAAAATGCGGTTATCGGGAGTAAGAATCATGGCGTCAATTTTTTCTAAAGTCGCCTTATCACCCCATTTAATAGTTTTAATTTTTTTCCAGTCAAGGCGATCAACTCCGTCTGCATCCTGCTTTTTATAATCAAGCAGCCAGCCTGCAATTGAATCCTTAACCCAGTTGGTAAACTGACGGTATTCGTTATTGGTTATTTCAGTAGCATCCATCCAGAAGCCACTAATTGAAACCTGTTTGTTACGGGCAGAAAAAGAATAGCTAACATCTTCATCGCTTGGGCCCATATGAAAGGTACCGGGATTAATGTAAACCATGCCTGGAGGTTTGGGTAAACTCCAGCGTGCGGCAGGAGCCACACCATGCAACTGGCCATCATTAGGCAGAGAGCCGCCTTTGTTTTTGCCACCAAGCATTTTACAGCTTGAGGCCGTTAATAATGTGGCTGAAACAGCCACCAGATAGAACATTCTGTTCATCATGTTTTTAACTTTGAGGGTGATTAGCAAATGTAACGATAATTTTGAATTAACTTCATTTTCACCGTTTCCTCCGGATTAAAATTTTCAACAAATATTAGTCCTGAAACAGGTAAACGGCAAATAAATACAATTATTGTGGTGCACTTGTAGAATAATTCCACTTTTCAAACTCACTTATAAATTTTTTTACACTTGTAAAAGCTGGCAAACATTCATATTGCCTGCACCAGTACAAAAGGGTTTTATCAGCAACATTTTTATCCTTTAAAAGAGGATATTCTGTTTCATTTTGTGCCGAACACTGCAGTATTTTACCCGGAATATAGTGCTGCAAAAGTGTTTTTTTAAATGCTGATAAATCACTGCCTGTTATAACCAGCTCATGTACTCCAAACGTACTTTTTAGTATTAAGGATGCCCAAACTGCAAATGAAGTTGGGTAGCGTACCACTGCAGTACTAAGTTTTAATAAAAGTGCCTCTGCAGTTTGGTGCATTACAGCATTATCATAAACCCGGGAAAGATAAAACAGGTTTTCTGCCATAACACTGTTTCCGGAAGGGGTGGCTCCGTCATACACTTCTTTTTTACGGATTACCACATCCTGCTGTTCTTTATGTGTAAAAAGAAAAAAGCCACTTGCATCATCATAAAAATTTTCATTTACAAAAGATGCAAAAGCCATAGCCTTTTTTAAATATCCAGTATCTGATGTTACCTCCTGCATTTGAATACATGCCTGTATCAAAAAAGCATAGTCATCTAAAAAAGCGGGGTGGCGGGCCTGGTTATTTTTATAAGTATGATTTAACTCAGTATGGTTTGAGCCTGTGCTGAACTTTGTGGTTAAAAAATCCATTGTTGTTACAGCCAAATCAATATAACTGTCATCTGCCAATGCTGCGCCAGCTTTGCAAAGTGCGGTAACAAGTAAAGCATTCCAACCCAATAAAATTTTATCATCCGTTAGTGGACGGATGCGTTTATTTCTTTCCTGTAAAAGCCTGCTTGTACAGGTATTCAAAACATTTTGTAAAAAATCGACTTTAATGTTATTTGCAGCGGCAAAATCATCTGCACTTTTTAATATCCTTAATATATTTTTCCCCTCCCAGTTACCACTTTCAGTTACATCATAAAATGCACAAAATAATGCAGCATCTTCTGCAAGCAATGTTTCAATGGCTTCTTTGCTCCATACATAAAATTTGCCTTCCTCTCCTTCGCTATCTGCATCCAGGGCTGCATAAAAACCGCCATCAGGGTGCATCATTTCCCGCTTTAAAAATTCAATTGTTTGGCGGATAATACTCTCATAACGGCCATTTTTTGTAATTAAATAAGCATCGCATAAAACATTTATGATTAAAGCATTATCATAAAGCATTTTTTCAAAGTGCGGTGCCAGCCATTCCGTATCTGTACTGTAGCGTGCAAAGCCCCCTCCCACATGGTCGTAAATACCGCCATCAATCATTTTATCAAGTGATAATAATGCCTGGCTTAAGGCTTGCTCATTTTTTGTGTAGTGATAATATTGAAGCAAGTATTGTATAGTGAAGGTTTGTGGGAACTTTGGTGCATGGCCAAAACCACCCCATACTTTATCAGCTTGCTTTAAAATATTTTCAGCTATAGTGCCGCATTGTTGTTTTGTAAAACCGCCGTCTGCAGCTGCCAGTTTATCAAAATTGCCGGATTGCTTCAAATGCTCCAGCAAGTTTTCGGCCTGGGATGCTATTTCATTTGAACGTTCATTCCAGGCTTGTGCAAGATTGGTAATTATTTCTGTCCACGATGGCCTGTTATATGCGTTTACGGGAGGAAAATAAGTGCCTCCATAAAATGGTTTGGCATCCGGCGTTAAAAAAACATTCAGGGGCCAGCCACCGCTGCCGGTCATAGCCTGAACGGCATCCATGTATATATGGTCAAGGTCAGGCCGCTCTTCTCTGTCAATTTTAATATTTACAAAATAGCGGTTCATTTTATCAGCCACCGCTTCATTTTCAAAACTCTCCCGTTCCATTACATGACACCAGTGGCAGGCGGCATAGCCAATACTAACCAAGATTATCTTGTTTTCATCTTTAGCCTTTTCCAATGCCTCGCTGCCCCATGCATACCAGTTTACCGGGTTATGTGCATGTTGCAGCAAATAAGGGCTGCTTTCATTTATAAGGCTGTTGGTATGTTTATGTGTCATTTTTAAAGCGCTATGCTAAAATACAAAAGCGGCATTACTGCCGCTCTTTTAAAAAAATATTTTAGTTGTTATTTTTTTTGACCTGATGAAAGGTACAATTCCAAAGCACTTACCATACTCGGCGCTTTTGGCTGCGGCGCTTTAATATCAAGCACCAGCCCGGCATCTTCTGCAGCTTTTAGTGTATTGGTGCCAAAAGCTCCAATCCTGGTACCGTTTTGTTTAAATTTTGGAAAGTTTTCCATCAGGCTTTTTACACCGCCTGGTGTAAAAAAGCAAATAATATCATAGTTTCTGCCCACCACTTCTTTTACATCGTTACTTACTATACGGTACATAACCGGTGTGGCATATTCACAATTATTTCCTTTAAGCCAATTGGTTATTTCACTGTCAAACGACTCTGAACAGGGGTACAAAAACTTCTCATTGTCCTTATGTTTGTTAATTACATCAAACAAACTTTTATTGGTACCATCTGCACCGTAAAACACTTTACGTTTACGGTACAAAATAAATTTTTGCAGGTACAATGCCACTGCTTCAGTAATACAAAAGTATTTTGTGTCCTGAGAAATATTCGTTTTCAGTTCAGTACACACCCTGAAGAAATGATCAATAGCATGCCTGCTGGTAAAAATTACAGCAGAGTAATGAGCAATATCAATCTTTTGCTTTCTGAAATCTTTAGCACTGATGCCTTCAACCACTATAAACGGATGAAAGTCAAGAGCCACACCATGTTTTTTAGCCAGATCAAAATACGGAGATTTTTCTCCTTCCGGCTTTGGTTGTGTTATCAGAATTTTTTTAACCTGATGGGCTGTAGTAGCAGCTTTAGCGGAACCGTTTTTAACCATAAATGTGTTTGGGTAAATGGTTCTGCAAAATTACAGGTTTTTCTGTAACAAAATCATCACTCCTTTGTAAATGAGTAAAAGAGGG
Source organism: Ferruginibacter sp. (assembly GCA_044225605.1). Taxonomy (GTDB): domain Bacteria; phylum Bacteroidota; class Bacteroidia; order Chitinophagales; family Chitinophagaceae; genus Ferruginibacter. The sequence goes on along the minus strand of JBGAIJ010000011.1, from coordinate 28,227 downwards.
ATTATTTCCACACCAGCCAGGTATAACAGAAAATGAAAGCGGTCAATTTTTAACTGGTTCTGTAATAATCCATAAGAGCGAAAGAAACGCAGCAATATTAAAAGGCCTGCAAAAAGAAGTGATACCAGCGCCGCCACCGATGCTACTTTTAAATCGGCAAAGGCCATAAGGATAGTAAAAGGCAACAAAACCACGCCCAATATTTTATTTATAAGAAAGATGATGAAAACATAAATATCTGTGGTAGCTGAAAAGCCCGTAACCCATCCCGTAAATTTAAGAGTACTGTATTTGGCAAAATAAATTACGCCTGTTGCTAAAATACACAAGCCCCAAAATGCCCATTGCCGTGCATCTGTTATTACCTGGTATTGGCGCATTAAAAAATAAACATAGCTGCCTGTGCTTATTACAAAAAACACGTTAAACAATAAGGAGGGTAGTTTTGCCTGTAATAACTGATCTGTAAGCTGGCTTTGCCTTAACGAAGTATTGAAAAACACCCGGAACAATGTGCTGAAATAGCGGGAATAAAAAAACCGGAGGAGCGCAAGTAATAATACCAGCATTAATAAAATATAAAAAAAAGCATCGTCCGGAATATTGTTCTTAAACTTTACCGTAATAGCCACCGGAGTACCATTACTGTTTAAAAACTTGTTTTGCTCCAGTACTTGGTGTAATGCTGCATCATAATGATTTACGGGTACAACTGCTGTTACATTGATCGTATCCTTTTTAAGAGCAGCCGTGTCGGGCTGCTGAGCAGCAACAAACTGTGATAAAAAAATTATAGAGCAAATTAAAAACAGCTGCTTCACGCCGGTAAATACTTTTTGCAAATGTAATGGAGTATGGCAGATAATTAAAAGTAATTCACATAACCAAAATGAATTTTAGATGCCTGCCGCAAATTAAATGGAACATCTCCCCTTTTACCAATTGCATAACTTAAATTCAGTAAACCCAGCTTTGTTTCAAGCACTGTGCCTATTCCGCCAGATAAAAAGTTGTTGCTGCTTTTAACCTTTTGATACCGGGCATTTACCCAGCCGGCATCAGAAAAAATAAAAAAGTAAGAATTTAGTGCTGTGCGTACCCTGTACTCTGCTGTGGCAACACCGTATTGTGTTGCATAAATACTTTCTTCATCAAAGCCACGTAAAAGCCGGTAGCCGCCAATTTGAAACAGTTCGTTACGGAAAATACCGGGGCTGTTAAATATGCCTGCATTAGCCGCCACTTTTAATGTGCCCTGCTTGCCCGAAGGAAAATAATGTGCAGCATATAACTTAATGCGAAACTGGTATGTTTTCTCCTTTAATGAATCGTACAATGTTGCATAATTAAAAGACGGATCTTTTATTGCAAGAATATCATTATTGCGTTTCACTTTTTTTAACCCTGCCAAAGCAGTTATTTTAATTTCGTTACCACTGCGTGGGTTTAACCGGTAATCTGTTTTAATAAAATTATAATCCACACCAAAACTGGTGGCACTAACATCTATGTTGGCAGGTAATGTTTTGGTGGCTTTTACCTGGCTGGTGTCTACACCGTTAGCCAGCAAAAAACTGTTTTGTAATTGTGTAAACAGCTTTACAGTTTGATATACGGAAGTATTATAAACAATTCCCAATTGCCCGTTTACCTGTAAAAAAGTAGAGTCTTTCTTAAACAGGTCAAACAAAAAATCTATTCCAAAATTTGACTTAAAAATGTAAGGATGCTGATAACCCAGGTTTAACCGTGGTGATTTAAGCTGCAGTTGCTGCCAGTTTATTATAATATTTTCGCCACTGCCTAATGCATTTTTTAAATTGAGGTTAACATCGGCCGTTAGCTGAAATTTTTGCGCCTGGTTGGCTGCAGGCAATATGCCCAATAAAAAATTAAACTGGCTGCTTTTTTTAGGCGCCAGGTAAAGATTCAGCACTGCGCCTGTGCCAAGCATTGTAAGGCTTGATGGCTGCAGCTGCTGCAGGTAGGGCAACTCTATTAAACGTTGATTTAACTGTTCCAGTTTTGTTTTACTGTACAAACTACCATTTGTAATACCCGTATAGCGCTGCAAAAAATCTTTTGAAATTTTAGCGCCGCCAATTACCCTTATACTGTCAATATGATACAGCACTCCCGGCTCCGCTTTAAGCAAGCCTTTCAGTCTTTCATTTTCTATAAAAATACTGTCTAAATAAATCCGTGCAAAAGGATAACCATTATTTTCATAATAATTAAGCAGGCCCTGCTGCACTTTTTGTAACTGATCAATATTTATAATTTTATCAGTAAAATCTTTTTCAAAAAAACCGGCTTCGGTTAATGCTTTTTTATCTATTCCGGCAGTAACAACTTTTGCCCATTCGTATTTTTTACCCAGGTAAATTTTTGCAAAAGAGGAATCATTTTTATGCCATACACTGTCAACAGAAGCAGCAGGATAACCTTTTGCATAAAGAACAGATGGCAGATTGTTGATATAGCCTGTACATTGTTGCAGGCTTGCAAAAGAAGTTTCCAGTTTTAGTATATGCAAGTCAGTGCCGTCATCTGCCGGTATTAAAATAAGTTTGTGGGCAGCAGCACCTGCAATTGTAACCTGGCACAACGCATGATGTGATACAATAAAATTGCAAATAACACTAAGGAAGGCAATTTTACGCAACAGCGGTGTAACTTTGTTCATTGGTGTTCAAAACTAAAAATTTATCCTGACGTAAATACAAAATCTTTGGCTGGTGTTTATATTCATATTCCGTTTTGCAAACAGGCGTGCCATTATTGCAACTTTCATTTTGCAACCTCACTAAAGCATAAAGATGAAATGGTAGATGCCATCATTAAAGAAATTGCATTAACTCCTTATTTCAACAGCAATAAAAAAACGCAGGTAAACACTATTTATTTTGGTGGCGGCACACCCAGTATTTTACCTGAAGATAATTTAAAAAGCATTTTAGAATCATTGCATAAAAAATTCAGTATTGCAAGTGATGCTGAAATTACATTGGAGGCAAACCCGGATGATATAACGGATAATAAGTTGCGTGCATGGCGCCGTATGGGTATAAACCGTTTTAGTGTGGGCATACAAAGTTTTGATGATGCTGAACTGCAATGGATGCACAGGGCACATACGGCAGCAGAATCGCTGGAAAGTATTGATAAAATAAGGGAGGCGGGGTTTACAAATTTTTCGGTTGATTTAATTTATGGTTCACCGCTGCTTAAAAATACTAACTGGAAAAAAAATGTAGCAATTATTATTGAGAAGCAACTGCCGCATGTAAGTTGCTATGCGTTAACCGTTGAACCTAAAACGCCTTTACAAAAACTGATTACGCTGCATAAAAAGGAAAATACAGATGCCGAAAAACAAGCACAGCAATTTTTATTATTAATGAAATGGATGGAAGCTGCCGGTTATAACCACTATGAAATAAGCAATTTTGCAAAACCGGGTATGCACAGCAGGCACAACAGCAGTTACTGGAGCGGAGAAAGCTATTACGGATTTGGCCCATCTGCCCATTCATTTAACGGTAACAGGCGGCGATGGAATATTGCCAACAATGCAGTATACCTTTTAAAATTACAGCAAGGTATTATACCTTTTGAAGAAGAAACACTTACTGTTATCCAGCAATTGAATGAATACATTATGACATCGGTACGCACAGCCAAAGGCATTAACCTTGAGTTTGTAACTGAAAACTTTGGTGCAGACAAAACTGCTGTTTTAAAAAAGGAAAGCAATAAATGGCAGGTAACCGGAAAACTAACAACTGAAAACAGCCATCTAATTTTAACAAATGAAGGAAAATTATTTGCGGATGGAATTGCTGCTGATCTTTTTTTTAATGATGCAGTTTCTTCCTGAAATATTTTACAATTTCAGCAATGGTAAGGCAGCCAATCATCACCAATAAAGCTGCGGTACTGATATTTGAAAATGAGAATGGCATAATGCTTTATAAAGTTAGCATAATCCTACACCAATTCCTTTTCTATTTCGTTAAAACCCTTTTTTACAGGCAGGTTTTCCCATAAAATTTTATAAACGGTTTCTGCAATGGGCATTTCGGCTTTAACATTCTGATTTATGGCGTACATACATTTACTGGCATTATACCCTTCGGCCACCATGCGCATTTCCATTTGTGCTGCTTTTACCGAGTATCCCTTGCCAATCATATTGCCAAAACTGCGGTTGCGGCTATGTAAAGAGTAACAGGTTACCAGCAAATCACCTAAATAAACAGATGCTGCGTAGTTGGTAGTTTGTGGTTTGTAGTTGGTAGTTGGATGGTGTTCAATAGAACCAACCTGTATATTTTGTACACCAAGTTTGCGTAAAAAACCGGCCATTTCATCGGCGCTGTTAGCAATAAGCACACTTAAAAAATTATCGCCGTAATCAAGCCCGTGCGCCATGCCGCTGCCTACTGCATAAATGTTTTTTAGTACTGCAGCATACTGCACCCCGTAAATATCTGTATTAACAACCGTATTTAAATAATCGGTGGTAAAGTAAGTTGCAAGCTGTGTTGCCGCTGTTTCATCAATACCAGAAAATGTGAGATAAGATAATTTTTCCGCTGCCACTTCTTCTGCATGGCAGGGACCCAATACTGCAAAATAATTTTGCAGCGGCACATTAAACTCTTTTTGCAAAAAATCATTCAGCAGCACATTTTGCTCAGGTAAAATTCCTTTTATAGCCGAGATGATTTTTTTACCCGCAAAAATATTTTTATCCAGTTGCTGTAATACTTCCACTGCATAAGCAGAGGGTACAGCTATTACAATACAATCTGAATTATTAATTACAGCAGCTGCATCGGTAGTTAATTTAAGCCTGCTTGTATTAAAACTTGCAGAAGGCAGGTATTGTGGGTTATGATGCCGCGTTTGAATAAAATTAATGGCGGCTTCGCTTCTGTTCCACCAGTTAATGGTGTTTCCATTATCCGTTAACAATTTTGCAAGTGCCGTTCCCCAGCTTCCGCTTCCTAATATTCCAAAGTTCATAGTTCATGTTTAATAGTTCATGGTTGATGGTTCATGGTGAACTGTGTTTTACTATGAACCATGAACAATTTACTATGAACAATTTTTACAATCCTAATATTTCCACTGCTTTTTGCGCAGCAATCTGGCTGGCATCTTTTTTATTAAAGCCTTTGGCCTCTGCTATCAGCTCGCCATCAACAGTAGCGCCAATGGTAAACAACCTGCGGCCATTTTCAAATTTTTCATCCAGCGTTTCAAATTCCAGCGCTTTTCCATTTTTATTTGCCCAGCCGTACAGTTTGTTTTTTATGTTTATTTCCACCACTTCCAAATCATCAATAAACAGGTGAGGCATAATTATATATTTCTCCACCCATTTTTGTGTGCCGTTATATCCTTTATCAAGATACACAGCTCCAATTAAGGCTTCTAAAGTATTACCAAAAATTTGCGATACTTTTAAGGAGTTGTCATACTTGTTATAAAAGGTGATTTTTTTCAGACCCATTTTCAATGCAATGTCATTCAGCATTTGGCGGTTTACCATTTTGCTGCGCATTTCGGTTAAAAAACCTTCGCCTTTGTAGGGATATTTTCTAAAAAGATAGTGTGCAATAATGGAGCTTAACACCGCATCACCCAAAAACTCCAGCCGCTCATTATTTTCGTCAGCACCTTCCCGTACACTGCGGTGGCTGAGTGCTGTTTTATACAATGCCGCATCTCCGGGTGTAAAACCCAGCACATTGGTGAGCTGTTTTTTAAACTCCCGGTTTTTTGTTTTATTAAAAAAGAAATTGGTTATAAAACTCAATGCCTGAACAATGTTTGTTTAGGTGAAATTAAAGTTTTTTTGTTACAGATGAAATGAATTATAACATACTGTAATTAAAGTGGAGTAAAGGTATGCAGTTGAAGTGAGGTCCATTATTTACACTGGTGCCGGCCCGGAAATCAACCATCAATTGCTTAAAACTAAGGCACGTATTTTTTAACAATGATACTGGCGTTATGGCCACCAAAACCAAACGTATTACTAAGAGCAGCATTTACAGTGCGTTGCTGTGCTTTATTAAAAGTAAAATTAAGTTTGGCGTCCAGTTCGGGGTCATCAGTAAAATGATTGATGGTTGGAGGAACCACATCATTGGTAACAGCCATAATACATGCCAGTGCCTCTAATGCGCCGGCAGCGCCCAGGCAGTGGCCCGTCATACTTTTGGTACTGCTGATGTTTAAGTTATAAGCATGGTCTCCAAAAACATTTAATATGGCTTTGGTTTCTGCAATATCTCCCAGCGGAGTTGAAGTACCGTGTACATTGATGTAGTCAATATCTTCCGCCTTCATACCAGCATCTTTTAAAGCGGCGTTCATTACATTTTTTGCTCCTAACCCTTCCGGATGCGGCGCTGTAATGTGATGTGCATCGGCAGTGGCACCGCCACCGGCTACTTCACAATAAATTTTTGCACCTCTTGCAAGAGCATGATCAAGGCTTTCGAGAATTAAAACACCGGACCCTTCTCCCATAACAAAACCATCACGGTCTTTATCAAATGGGCGGCTGGCTGTTTGCGGACTGTCATTGCGTTCGCTTAACGCCTTCATAGCATTAAACCCGCCAACGCCTGCTGCGCTAACTACCGCTTCGCTGCCACCCGTTACAATAACATCTGCCTTTCCTAAACGAATGTTATCGAAAGCATCTATAATTGCGTTTGTAGATGAAGCACAGGCGGAAACCACGGCAAAGTTGGGGCCACGGAAACCATGACGCATAGATATTTGCCCTGCGGCAATATCTAAAATCATTTTAGGAATAAAGAAAGGATTAAAGCGGGGAGTACCATCACCCAATGCATAGTTAGTAACCTCTTCCTGGAAAGTAATTAAACCACCAATACCGCTGGCGAAAATTACGCCTACCCGGTCGGGGTCAACATTTTCTTTGGTAATGCCTGCATCTTTTACAGCTTCATCGCTTGCAATTAATGCAAACTGGCAGTAGCGGTCTATTTTACGGGCCTCTTTACGGTCTAAATAAGCAGTGGGGTCAAAATCCTTAACCTCACAAGCAAACCTTGTTTTAAATTTACTGCAGTCAAATTGCTGAATAAAATCGCAACCGCTTACGCCATTAGCTAAACCCTGCCAATAATCTGGAACGGTTTTACCCAACGGTGTGAGAGCGCCTAATCCGGTTACTACAACACGTTTAAAAGCCATAAAGTTTGCCTGTGATAGTTAATAGGTAAATTACTTAGCATGTTCTTCTAAGTAAGCAACGGCCTGTCCAACAGTAGTGATGGTTTCGGCCTGCTCATCAGGAATTGAAATATTAAATTCCTTTTCAAATTCCATAATTAGTTCAACAGTGTCCAGGCTGTCTGCGCCTAAATCATTAGTGAAAGAAGCTTCGTTTGTTACTTCTGCTTCATCTACTCCTAACTTGTCAACAATAATCTTTTTAACCCTTGTTGCAATGTCTGACATAATAGTAAAATTTAGTTTGTCTGGCTGCAAAAATATACATTTTGAGATAATTACAAAGAAATATAAAACAGTAGTTAAACTTATTGATTTTATATGTTTTAAGTGTAATAACTGCGTTGTTTTTAAACGATAGCTAATAATAAGGGCAACTATCTGAAAAATTCGGGAAAATTTGTAATTTGGAGTTATTGCATTGCTTATACTATTTAAAAAACTAACTGATATGGCTTTAAAACAAATTGACCACGGCAGCAAAGAATACCAGCAAATGGTTAACCTGCGGATGGAAGTTTTGCGTAAACCATTAGGATTAAGTTTTACTAAAGATGAACTGGAGAAGGAAAAGGAAGATATTTTAATTGCTGCTTTTGAAGAAGAAAAAATGCTGGCCTGCTGCATGCTAAGTAAAAACGATGATAAAAGTGTGCGCCTGCGGCAGATGGCTGTACAAAACAATGTACAAGGCAAAGGTATTGGCGCCAGCATGATGAATTTTGCAGAAACAATTGCCCGTGATAAAGGTTTTAAAAAGCTGATGATGCATGCCCGTACTACAGCCATGGGCTTTTACGAAAAATTAGGCTATAAAGCCACCGGCGAAGAATTTACAGAAGTAACCATTCCGCATTTTATGATGGAGAAGAGGTTGTAAGCAATTAGGAATTAGGAATTAGGAATAGCTGATGGCACATCTTTATTATTAAGTTGCATCAGTTAAAGTATATTCTTACTCTCAACTCAAGCTTTCTTAATATTATCATTCAGCATTTTTCTTGCCTCATGCACATCATCGCCTTCAAAGGCATCTTTAGGTACAATAAAAAAAGAGCGTGGGTTAAAATATAAGTGAAAGAAAAACGGGCTTTCCATCCATGTGCTGAACTCGTTCCATGCCCAGCTGCGGCCGCCCTGGTGGTTTTCAATTCTAAACTCGTTTGCTGTTAATATTGCTTTTAACCTGTCCTTAAATGTAGAGGCCCGTTTGTACACCATATTGGGCATTAAAAACCAAAATGTAATCATTAACACAAACCATAGTAATGAACTTACTAAAAAAGCCATAGGGTTAATTTTTTTAAAAAAGAACAAACCCGCCGATGCAATGGCAAAAATATTTATCAGGATAATCATTATTTTAATTTCCCGCCTTGTAATAAAGTGATAACGCAACGCCTGTATTACCTTTCGTTTGTCGTATGTAAAAAATTGTGTTGTCATGCTGCAAAGATAACAGAAACGGGTTAGCCATTTTGTTTACTGGCAAACATCACCCGCTGTTTTTCCTCCGCCATCTGCAGGCATACCGCCAATTAAATGGCCACGCAATGCTGCATTAAAAAAACTTACCCGGTTGTTTTGTGCCCGTCCTTCAGGAGTATCGTTTACAGCAATTGGCTTAGTACTGCCAAACCCAACAGCTATCAGCCGTTTGCAGTCAACACCCATTTCAACTAATTTTTTGCAAACCGCCAATGCCCTTTTTTCTGTTAGCGTTTGGCTGGCAGCCGCATTGCCATTATTATCCATATGGCACTCCACCCGTAATGTGCTTATGTATGATTTATCAGTAAAGTATTGCTTTATTATTTCCAGTGCTGCAGTGCTTTCGGGCTTTAACTTATCGCTGCCCGTTTCAAACAGAATTTGTTTATCCATTTTTACTTCGTTGCCTTCTAATTTATATTGCTGGGCTGTTGTAGCAACAGCGCTCAGCATTAAGCAAAACAATAAAAGCTGTTTCATAATTATATTAGTTAGATATGTAAAGTTGCAGATTACACTAGCACAGTAAATACCCTGTGGTGGGTAAATTTTATTTCAGCTCTTTCTCACTTACACTCCATTCCCCAAGTTTTTCTCCTTTTAAGCCTATAAATTCCACTTTCATTACCCGTTCATTTTTTTTACCGCTGATGCTTACTTTGGTAAAATTCTGCTGCTCCACCAAAGTGCCGGGCACACGTGCAGGATTGTTTAATTCTGCACCAGTAACTTTACCAATGCCGGAAGTGTATGGAGAGTTTGTAACATCATACAATGGGTATAAACCGGTGCGTTCCATTTTTATTACTTCGCTGTGATGCCTGTCGCCAGTAAAAAACATTACGCCGGATATTTTTTGAGTATTTAAGAAATGCATCAGCTCATTATACTCTGCGGAGTAAGCCCTCATACATTCAAAATTGTTATAGGGATTTAATATTTGCCCGCCAGTGGCAATTACCTTAAATGTAGCTTTGCTGAAAACCAGTGCATTTTTAAGCCACTCCATCTGCTTTTTACCAAAGTAAGTTTTTTCTGTGTTGGGCTTTCCATCAATACTGTCATTTATATCATCTTCACTGCGGAAAAACCGATCATCTGTTAAAAACACATCCACATCGCCATAACTAATTACTGAGTAAATGCCTTTACCATCTTCGCCATAACTTGGGTTAAGCGAATAATTCATAAATATCTTCCGGCTCTCGTCTTTTAAAATATAATCTTTACCTGCATCATTAGCGCCGTAATCATGGTCATCCCAAATGGAATATTGCGGCATAGCTGCCATAAATTTTTGCAACACGGGTAAAGCCCTGTCGTGGCTGGCACGATAATTTAAACCCCATGCGGTGTAATAATCCACTTCACGGGTGTACCAATTGTCGCCTAACCAAACATGAAAGGCTGCAGGTGTATTTGCCATGGTTTCAAAAATGGATGAATCACCACCATAAGGTTTGCCGGGGCGGTCAAACTCCGGCTCATTAAAATAGGCGCAGCTGCCGGCTAAAAAACTAAAATCGGGTGCCGGTTTACGCCATTGCCATAAATCTTTGGTGGTAAACTTTGTGGCAAAGGGCAATACAACAGCTTTGCCGTTAATCAGTACAGTATAATTGTAAGTAGTATTAATTTTTAAACCATTCAGTTCAATCTTTACAGGGTTATAATCTTTACCCAGTTCTCCTTTATATTTTATTGTACCGTTTTCAATTCCGCTGCTGGTTTTGTTACCATTAACCGCAGCAAACTTTACTGCCACCGATTTTACCGCAGGGGTTACTTCCACCCAAACAGTTGCGTTACGCAATTCCACATTACCTGCCCAGGGGCCGCTTACCAAACCATTTTTGTTTTGTGCCACAACAGCTGTTGCCGCAAATAAAAATAAAACTGTAAGTAATTTTTGTATTGGCATATTTTTGATGTTATGAAGTTTTGGGTGAACAAATATACATACAAACCAACGCTGCTGTTTGTAAAGCTTTTATTATGCTTTGGTGTTTGTTCATTTTTCTCTTGCAATGAAAACAGAAAAGCCAGAACAGTTGAACCGGCATTTTATTACTGGAAATCGGTTTTTAAATTATCAGCTTATGAGCAGCAGGCACTTGATTCTTTAAAAATAAAAACGTTGTATGTAAAATTTTTTGATGTGGGCTGGAGGGCTGATAAGGAAGCTGCAATACCAATTGCCAAGCTGCAGGCAGATAGTTTTACTTTACGTGGAAAATATACTATTATTCCCACCATATTTATCACAAATGAGTGTATACAAAAAATCCATTCATCGCAGCTTGCAGCATTATCTGATAACATTTACAAGCTTACCGATGAGCTAATTAAAAGCAACAGTTTTAACCCAATAAAAGAAATTCAAATAGACTGCGACTGGACATCAAGCACAAAAAGCAATTATTTTTTATTGCTTGAAAAACTTAATTCGCTTTACAAAGACTCCGGTATTTTAATTTCTGCCACCATACGTTTGCACCAAATAAAGTTTATGAGTAAAACGGGTGTGCCGCCTGTAAGCAAAGGGATGCTGATGTGTTATAATATGGGTAATCTTAAAAACCCGGCTACTAATAATTCAATTATTGAAAAGGAAGAGCTGGAAAAATATACAACCAATCTTTCTGCTTATCCTTTATCACTTGATATTGCACTGCCGCTATTTGACTGGAAAGTATTGTTCCGGAATAATGTGTACACAGGCCTAGTACAGGGCTTGCCATCACAACTGCTTTCGCCGGGCATTGCGTTGCAAAACAACAACCGCTTTACTATTTTAAAAGATACTGTTTTATCCGGCTACGATTTTAAAAAAGGAGATATACTACGGGATGAACAAAGCACTTACAAAGAAATTATGAACACTGCTGCATCCATCAGCAATCAGTTAAAAAATACCACTTTAAGGGTATCTCTCTACCATCTTGATTCTGTAATTTTAAATAAATATACTTTACATGAACTGGAAACTGTTTACAGCAGCCTGCGTTAGCGCAGTAATGATTGCCTTTCCACAAAACATAATTGGCTGCGGGCCTGATGCCGACCCGTATGATTATTACACCAGTTTTTTTCATCCTAACCTTTCTGATGCGAAAGCATACAAACCTTTTTATTACACCAGTTATAATTTTTTGTACGATGAAACAGAGCCCGTAGAAACTGCCGATATACTCTGCAACGAATGGAGCAGCTACTGCGGCGTGCCTGTTACAGATGCTGATGTAAAAAAATTTATTACAAAGTTTGATGCTAAAGACATCAATAACCTTTATTATCATTTAGAAAAAAATCAGCCTTTAAAAATACCCGACAGTGTTAAGCGCAACAGCATGACGGATTATTTTATGAAAAGTAAAAATTTTGAAGCGCTGGGATATATCCTCTATGCTAAAAAAACAGCGCCATTGGTTGCAGGCAGTTCCGATTACTGGGAAGCACCCGTAAGAGACTCGGTAAAAATGGATAAGCTGATAAAAAATGGTTTTCAGTTATTGAATGTTGCTAAAGAAGATTTTTTTAAACAGCGTTACACTTACCAGGCATTAAGGCTGGCGCATTACAGCGGCCGTTACAACGATGTTATTAACTGGTATGATAAATATGTAACCGAAGGGAACAATACCGGTATTGTTAAAAATTTATGCACTGCGTTAAAAGCGGGAGCTTTATATCACACAGGAAAAAATAAAGAAGCAGCTTATTTATTCAGCCAGTTATTTGCAGCAGGCACCGAAAAACGCATCAGTAATTATTTAGGTTTTAACTGGAGTGTTAAACGCAGTGAAAACAGGGAAACCTATTTATCGCTTTGTAAAAACAACACTGAAAAAGCTAATATGCTTGTATTGTTTGCCATGAATGGCGTTAACAGTGAAGCAGCTGCACTAAAAGAAATTTACCAACTGAACCCCGCAAATGATGCCTTTGAAGTTTTAGCGGTACGTGAAATAAACAAGCTGGAAGAAAAATATTTAACCCCTGTTTTACAGAAGCAACCCGGTGGTAAAAGCATGTTTTTTTCCTGGGATGATGCAGGTGCTGACAGTATTATGCTTGCCAGCCAGAATGAAGCAATTGCATTGCAAAATTTTTTACATGAAGCAGCTGCCAGCAAAGCAGTAAAAAGCAACGGCCTTTTTGAAACAGGCGCTGCTTATGTGGCTTACATGCTGAAAGATTACAGCAACGCAAAAAAGTTATTAGCCTCTGCAGAAAAAATGCCGCTTACTCAAAAGGTAAAAGACCAATGGGCTTTAACCAATTTGCTGGTTACCATAAATGAAAAAGAAAAAATTGATGCGGCGTTTGAAGCACAACTGCTGCCATCAATTAAATGGCTGGAAGAAAAAGCAAAAAAAGACAAGCCCATAAACAGCGGCTGGGGTGAAACAAGCGAATGGCAAAAATTTTACCGCAATCTTATGAGTGAGGTGTTGGCAAAACGCTATCACCAGCAAAATGAACTGCACAAAGAAGCATTGTGCATTGGTGCTGCCGATTATATTATTAAACCAGACGGCAGCTTTTGGCTGGCAGGCGGTATTGATTTTGTACGTAACAATCTTGTAAGTAAAGATGTAGAAAAACTGTATGCCCTGTTTGACAATAAGCAGCCCAGCGCTTATGAAACTTATTTAATGACGCATAATGTAATTAAGAAAACGAACGTTACAGATTTTGCGGGCACGGCTTATTTACGTGACTATGATTTTACCAATGCAATAACCTGGTTTAAAAAAGTAACTGATAAAAAATCATCTGTAATAAACACCAATCCATTCATTGATTTATTGTACGACCGTGAAGAGGCATTACCTGCTGAAGCAAAATTTTCGACCACCAAACTGGCTTTTGCCGAAGAAATGCTGCGCCTGCAAAAATTGGCAGCAACGGATAAAGTCAATGCTTCAAAATATTTATACAAAATGGCATTGGGCTATTACAACATGACGTATTATGGCCATGCCTGGAAACTGGTGCAATATTACCGCAGCGGCAGCGACGGCTATTATATTCCTGATAATGCCACCACTTTTCAAAAAGAATATTATGGTTGCTATACTGCACAAAATTATTTTGAAAAAGCATTGAACAGCAGTACCGATAAAAATTTTAAAGCCCGCTGTTTATTTATGATGGCCAAATGCAGCCAGAAAATTGTGCACCAGCCGCAATACAGTGAGTACAACACCAACTATGATAAATACGACGCTGCAGAAAAGGATTACTTTATTCAGTTTAAAAACAATAAGTACTTTCGGCAGTTTATAAAAGAATATGGCAACACGCCGTTTTATAAAGAGGCTTATAACAGTTGCAGTTATTTAAGAGATTTTGTAAAGAAGAAATAACAGAATATATAGAAATTAAAAAGAGGCTGCCGTAAGTTACGGCAGCCTCTTTTTACAGCAAACACAATTTCTTATTGATATATCACTTTTACAAACCGCTGCGTTGAAGTTGCTGTATTGGTTAAAACAACCAAATGCAGCCCGGGTTTAACTGCCGGCAACCTGCTTATTTTTATAAGACTGCTTTGCCGGGTACTTGCATTAACTGTTTGTACTTTTAAACCTGCTGCATTATAAATATCAATTGTGTATTTGCCTGCAGGCATATTAGCAACATTAATAAATAACTGCTGCTGCACCGGGCTTGGATAAACTATTACATGGTAGTCTCTATTTTTTAACAACACAGTGTTGCTGTACATAAACGTACCATTGCTGCCTGTAATTTTAAGCCTGTAATAATTATTGCCTGCCCCGGGCATCACATCATTATATATGTATTCATTAGAAGTGCCTGAACCTTTGTAATAAACAGCAGCAACCTGTGTAAAAGTTGCACCGGCATTGCTGCTTCTCTCAACAACATATTCTTTAATCCCTTCTTCATTGCTCGTAATCCATTGCAACTTATTTACATCACCCAAAACCTGTCCTTTAAGTGTAAGCTGCACAGGCAATACTACGCCACACATATTTTGCAGGTAATAATTAGCACTGCGGTTAACACAAAAATTATTTATAGATACGTGGCAAACATACAGCCCGGTATCCTGCGGCGTAATTACAGGTATAAAATACCAGTAGGTACTGCTTACCAAAACACTGTCTGTTGGGCTGGTTTTATGATACCAGGCATACACTGCGTTGGCAATAGTATCAACGCTCAGCCGCAATGAATCTGTAAAACAGGTTAAAGGTGTTGAAGGCGAAATTAAAACAGGTGCCAGCGGTTGCATACTTACATCGTTTATAGAGGCGTTACCGCAACCATCTCTTGCTCTTAAGCGTATAAGAGTGTAGTTGGTGGTGTTATTAAATGTAAATACGGGATTGGGTTGTGGTGGTGTTATTAAGCTCGGATTAACCGGTATGTTCTGAAAAATTTCATACAGGTATGGCTGCATACCGCCGGTTACCACTGCACCAATACTAATACTATTGCCATCGCAGCGGTATGCCCTCGACTGTGAAAGGTCTGGATAAACATATGGATTAACCCTTACAGTATCATACAACTTAATAGTGCAGCCGCTTGTTCCATACTCAATAATATAATTTGCCGGCGGCAATTCGTTAAAGCGGTATAAACTGCCCGAATGGTAATTGTAATTAATTATAAAAGGGCTGTTGTTTTTCTTTATAATTTTTGGCGTTAGTGTACCCATATTGGTGGCAGCAGTTATGTTTACATCTGCTCCGCCGGCAGGGTTTATACCTGATGGGCATTTACGTGTTAATGTTATAGATTTTGTAAGCAGGCTTGATGTAGGGGCAACTTGCAATGTATCGGTACGGCCACACTGGTCTGTAACCACTACTGAAAATTTACCCGGCGGAGTAATGTTGGGCAGCCCATAAGCTTTGTATGTAGAAGAACTGGTGGTTGCTGTTACCAGCACATTACCTGCATCATCAAAAATGGTAATGCTGTAAGATGATACGCCGGAGTTGATGTTTATTGTTAAATCCGTAGTGCCATAAGCTGTACATGATTTTGCCGTTGAGAGTGAAAAGTTTAGTACTGGCGCTGTTACTGTAAAACATCGTGTAATTACAGTATCGTAACAGGCACTGTCGTTAGTAATGCCTATGCAATAGCTGCCATATGCAAGGCTGGTAAATTTACCAGTGGTGTTACAGCTTAACAAAACATTGCTGTTGTTATATAAGCAATATTTCGGGCTGCTGAGGTTTTGGGTGTTTTGTATTTCGGCAGTAAAACTGCTGCAGGTTTTGTTGCTTGTTTTTACAGTAGCACCAACAGAAGGTATTAAACGGGTAACAGTAATACAAACCCGTATTGTTGTATCATAACAGCCGGGGCCATTTTTTGCCTCTATACAATAAGTACCATAAGGCAAACTGTCGAATACGCCGGTACTGTTACAAATTATAAGCACATTGTGCACATCATACAAACAAAAAACCGGGTTATTAAAGCCTGTTGCATTACCGGCAATAATGGTTATTGTTGAACAGGCCCTGATTACATTAATACCACCAACCGATGGTACAGGAGGGGTTATGGTAAAGCACCGCATAATCATTGTATCATAACAGGCCGGATCGTTAAATATCTTTATGCAATAACTGCCGTATTCCAGGCTGTCGAATACGCCTGTGTTGTTACAGGTAATTAATAAACTGTCTTTACCATAAATACAAAACAACGGGTTATTTAAATTAGTTTGCACAGTAACGGTTGCGGTAAAATGTGTACAGGATGTGTTACTTACGGCAATGGTTGCCCCAACAGACGGCACAGGCCGTGCTTTTGTAAAGCACCTTGTAATAACAGTATCGTAACAGGCATCTGTAATAGTTATGCAATACGAACCGTAAGGCAAATTTTTGTAAGCGCCTGATGTATCGCACCCAATTAAAACATTGCTGCTGTTATACAGGCAAAACTTCGGTTTAGTAAAATTAGTAACACCCGTTACACTTACATTAAAGGTAGAACAGGCCGCATTTGTTATAGAAACATTTGCATTTACAGAAGGGACTTTTGTTTCTGCCCATACCATTGTTTTTATATTGCCGCATTTATCTTTTGCCAGTAATGTGAGTGCCCGCAATTTTCCCAAATAAAATGTAAATGGTATTGATGAACTCCATATGGTGTCGCCGGGTGCTCTTACAACAGCGTAAGTAAACATTGAGAAAACTATATCAGGACTCGTTACTCCTTTGCTGTCTTTCAATTTTATTGTTGCAGTGGCGCTGTCGCAAATACGCTGCACATCTACTGTATCAATCCACCAGTCGTAATTATCAATCGTCATGCTACGGGTTTGAATACCTCCGCAGGAATCTGCCAACTGAATTATGTAGTCACCATAAAGCAACCCGGTAAATACACCTGTATTATTTTGCAGGCCAACATTAGATGCTGAAGGTGCAATTATGGAATACAAAAAAGGAGAACGGCCGTATTGAAGATTGTAAATGTCAATAGTACCATCATTACCATTAATACAGGTTACATCAGTTTTGCGCATTAAAAAAGAGGGTGTTTGATAATTGCCGGGGATGGAAACTGAATCTGTTTGATAAAAACAATTACCGGTAAGGTCTTTTATAATAACGTGGTACGTTCCGGCAGGAAGGCCAGTAATGGTATCGCTTGTAGAAAAATTAGTGCTTATTGGCCCCGATACTTTATACAAATAGTTGCCGGATCCGCCTGATGCCGCTATATACAATTCCCCTGTTGCGGCACACCTGGATTCTTTAACGGAATAACTGGCTGTTATACCAGTGCAATTTTGTGCAATACTGTTGTTTGAAAACAGTATTAAACAACATCCAATAAAAAGAGATGAGTAAAAGTTTTTTTTCATAGTACGAATTTTGGTTACGCCGAGGGGGAAGGTTGGCATAATGGCAAAGCAATAAGGAAGGCAGCATTGTACATTACACCAGTAATGGGTATAAAAATACATTACAACAAAAATTTAAGTGCACAAAAAGTACTCTTAAATTATTTTTTTTCACTTGGGGAATGATGCAACAGATGTAGTGGCTTTTATGAGTAACATTACTTAATGCAAAGCCTCACAAAAAGTAAAAATACTTTTTTGCATATAAAGCTGCCTTTTGCGTTTCTAAAAAGGTTTGCTTTCAATATATTTTATCTATGCAAAAATTACAATACCATATTCTGTACCATTTCACTCTTAGCGGGGTAATCAGTATTAAAATGCAGCCCACGGCTTTCTTGCCTGAACTGGGCGCTTTTTACAATTACGTATGCTGTAGTTATCATGTTACGCAGTTCACATAACTGCGGGCTTACAATTGTTTTTTTATACAGCTCTTCAGTTTCTTCAAATAATAAATCCAGCCGCTTCATAGCACGGCGTAACCGTTCGTTGTTACGTACAATACCCACATAATCGCTCATAAGCAACTTTAACTCCTTCACACTTTGCGTAATTAAAATCATTTCTTTAGGTGATGATGTGCCGGCAGTTTTCCAGTCGGGAATATGTTGGGCAGAAGTTGTGTGCAGGCTGAAATTTGCCACAGCATCTTTATAAGCCCGGTGTGCAAATACCATTGCTTCTAAAAGGCTGTTGCTGGCAAGGCGGTTAGCGCCATGCAAGCCGGTGCTGGCACATTCGCCAGCGGCGTATAAATTTTTTATAGAAGTTCTCCCCCACTCGTCCGTTTTAATACCGCCACAACTGTAATGCGCAGCTGGTGCCACAGGTATCATGTCTTTAGTAATATCAATGCCAATGCTTAAACATTTTGCATAAATATTTGGGAAGTGTTCTGTAAAACTTTCTTTGGTAAAATGGCGGCAGTCTAAATACACATGCTCTGTACCATTTATTTTCATTTCATTATCTATGGCCCTTGCAACAATATCACGGGGAGCTAAATCTTTCCGTTCATCATACCGTTCCATAAATGCTTCGCCTTTGTGGTTGCGCAAAATACCACCATCGCCACGTACTGCTTCGGTAATTAAAAAACTTTGCCCACGCACACCTGCTTCATACAATGCAGTTGGGTGAAATTGTATGAACTCCATATTTTCAATTCGTCCTTTTGCCCGGTACACCATTGCCACGCCATCACCAGTGGCAATGGCAGGATTGGTGGTGGTGCGGTACACCTGCCCGTTACCTCCTGTTGCAAGCAAAGTAACAGCAGCAGTTACTGTTTCAATTTTATTTGTTTGCAGGTTGAGCACATACACACCGTAACACTCAATATCGGGTGTTGATTTTGTAACGAGGTAACCCAAATGGTGCTGCGTAATAATATCCAGTACAAAACAATGGCTGATAAGCTCAATGTTTTTGGCTTTTTTAATCGCCTCCAGTAAAGCCCTTTCCATTTCTTTGCCGGTAACATCTTTATGATGCAAAATGCGAAACTGGCTGTGACCACCTTCTTTACCCAGTTTAAAATCACCATCAGGTTCTTTATCAAACATGGCACCCCATTCAATAATTTCATGAATGCGCTCCACTCCTTCTTTCACTACAATTTCAACAACATGACGGTTGCACAAACCATCGCCGGCAATTAAAGTGTCTTCAATATGTTTTTCAAAACTGTCGTTATTAAAATCCATTACACCGGCAATGCCGCCCTGTGCATACTTGGTGTTGGTTTCATCACTTTGTGTTTTGGTAAAGATGGTTACTTTTTTATCAGGGCAATCATGCGCTACTTTTAAGGCATAAGTGAGACCCGCAATGCCACTGCCAATAACGAGGAAATCTGTTTGCATGTAATTAATTTCTATACAGCAAAGATAGTTTGTAAATAGTTTTAACCTGACGAATATCAGCCCATAATGTTACAATTGTTACGATTTGCCATCTTATATAGCAATAGTTTTGCTGTATAAAAAGCACCATAAAATGCAGTACATTATTATTGGCGGAGTGGCTGGTGGCGCCAGCACGGCAGCAAGGTTGAGAAGAATGGATGAAAAAGCGGATATTATCCTGTTTGAAAAAGGCGCCTATATTTCTTACGCCAACTGCGGGCTTCCTTATTACATCGGCGATGTAATTAACGACCGCAATAAATTGTTTGTGCAAACGGCAGCATCTTTTAAAAGCCGTTTTAATATTGATGTAAGAGTAATGAGTGAAGTGACAAGCATTGACGCTGCGGCAAAAAAAATAACAATAAAAAATATTACTTCCGGCAACGTGTACGAGGAGCAATATGACAAACTTGTATTGTCGCCCGGTGCCGAGCCCATCCGCCCGGGACTTGAAGGCGTTAACACAGAAGGCATTTTTACATTACGCAATGTTGCGGATACAGACAGGATAAAAGAATATGTGCAAAAACATATTCTTGGTAAAGCAGTAATTATTGGCGCTGGTTTTATTGGCCTGGAAATGGCAGAAAACCTGCACCACCTTGGTATGGAAGTAACCGTGGTTGAAATGGGCGACCAAATACTGGCACCTGCCGATTTTACCATTGCAGCCATTGCACAACAGCACCTGCGCAGTAAGGGTGTTAAACTGAAATTGAAAACCACTGTTACTGGTTTTGAAAAAATAAAAAGCGGCATTAAAGTTTTAATAAAAGATGATGAGCCCATTGATGCAGATGTGGTGATATTATCTATTGGAGTGAAACCCGATACAAAGCTTGCAATTGCAGCCGGTTTACAGGTAAACAGGGGTATTGTTGTAACTGAATTTTTACAAACAAGCGATAAAAATATTTATGCCGTTGGCGATGCCATTGAATTCATCAATCCTGTTACGGGTAACAGCATGCCTACCTTTTTAGCAGGACCAGCCAACAAGCAGGGAAGAATTTGTGCCGATAATATTGTGCTGGGCAACAAACATACCTATAATGGTTCCATCAATACTGCCATTGTAAAACTGTTTGACCTTACCGTTGCGGTAGCAGGCGTTGCTTCCAAACATTTAACTGCAGCGGGCATTGAACACAAAACCGCCATTGTACACAGCAATTCGCATGCAGGTTATTATCCGGGTGCACAGCAGCTCAGTATACAAATTGCCTTTTCTCCCAAAGATGGAAAATTATTGGGTGCACAGGCAGCGGGCATTAACGGTGTTGATAAAAGGATTGACATTCTGTCTTCCGTTATTCAGCGGGGCAGCACCATTTATGAACTTACCGAATTTGAACATGCGTATGCACCACCTTACTCTTCTGCAAAAGACCCGGTGAATATGGCCGGCTTTGTAGCAGAGAATATTTTGCTGGGAAGACTGCGAACGGTCGCATGGAATAAAACCCAATCGCTGAATGGCAATGATATTTTACTGGACGTTCGTACACCACAGGAGTTTGAAAACGGACACATTGAAGGGGCCATCAATATACCCCTGGATGAATTGAGAAACCGCCTGCATGAATTGCACCGCCACAAAACCATTTATGTGTATTGCCAGATTGGACTAAGAGGTTATTTGGCCCAGCGTATTTTATTGCAAAATGATTTTGAAAATATTTTCAATATTGCCGGTGGTTTTTATTTGTGGAATATTTGCCAAAAAGAAACTGAGCTATTAGAAATAGCTATAGCTGTTTAAGCCAACGGCTCAATCCATGCACCATTTTCTTTAAGCAGGTTAATAAGTTCATCAACTGCCACTGCGCTGTCAACATTTCTTTTTACAACCTCTTTGCTTTTGTATAAAGTTATTTTGCCGGGGCCGCTGCCAACGTAACCAAAATCTGCATCGGCCATTTCGCCGGGGCCATTTACAATGCAACCCATTATTGCAATTTTAATTCCTTTTAAATGATTGGTTACTGCACGTATTTTAGCAGTGGTTTCCTGTAAATCAAACAATGTTCTTCCGCAGCTTGGGCAACTGATGTATTCTGTTTTGCTGATGCGTTTACGTGTGGCCTGTAAAATGCTAAAGCTGGTATTGTTTAAAAACTGGTGATTATTTTTTACAGGCAAATAAGTACGGCCGCTTATTTGTGTGCTGGTTAATTTACCAGGGCAGTTCATCAGCCAAATACCATTACCAATATTATCTAAAAACAAAGCGCCTGCCTTTTGGCTAAAGTGAATCAGTTGTTCATCCACCGTATTATAATCATCGCTTTCCACTGCAATAATTAACGGCTTGTTTGTTTGTGCTGCAAACCGGCGGTAGCTGTTTAAAGTTTTTCCATAAGGGCAAAACACAACGGTATTGTTACCGTTTGTTGCATCTAAAACAGCCTTATAATCTTCCTCCACATTAACTGCCACAAAGTTTATTAAAGGATGATGCTGTTGTTTTAAAGAAATAAACTCTTCTCCCTGGAACAACGGATAATATTTTCCATCTTTATCATCAGCAGGTAAACTTTTAGCATCAATAATAATTTTTACTGTGCCGGGCAAAGCAAAATCAATTATCTTATTGCCGCTGTAAATATAATCTGCAGCAGCATCAGCAATATTCCATTTGTCAGTTGCTTCATCATAGCTGTAGCCAATGCTTTGCAAATCTTCATGCTTAATTTGTTTGTTAAGCATAAAGTCGGCAATAACAACAGGCACATGTCCTTTACCAATATTTGAAACAACATTTTTATTTTCTGCCGATGTGTACTCTGTACTGTAGGCTGTTACTCCTGCATTCAATGCTACCAAATCTTTACAAACCGGTATTTCAAATTCAGGGTCTTCTGTTAAACTCACTCTTATGGTATCACCAATTCCTTCCTGCAGCAATGTTCCAATACCTATCGCACTTTTTATTCTTCCATCCTCGCCATCGCCTGCTTCTGTAACACCTAAATGCAAGGGATAACATTCGCCAAATTCTTCCTGCATGTGTTTTACCAGCAAACGATAAGCTTCCACCATCACAATAGGATTGCTGCTTTTCATACTCAGCACTATGTTATGATAATCTTCATCACGGGCAATGCGTAAAAATTCCATAGCACTTTCCACCATACCAATAGCAGTATCGCCATAGCGGCTCATAATTCGGTCGCTTAAACTTCCATGATTTGTACCGATACGCATAGCAGTGCCATACTCTTTACAAATTTTTACTAATGGCGTAAAGCGTTCTCTTATGCGTTCAATTTCTTCTGCATATTCTGCATCGGTATACTCAATCTGCTCAAACTTTTTCTTGTCAACATAATTGCCGGGGTTTACCCTTACTTTTTCAACTATTCTTGCAGCAATTTCTGCGGCATTGGGTGTAAAGTGAATATCTGCCACCAATGGTGTATCATATCCCCTTCTCCTTAATTCGTCTTTTATGTTTTGTAAATTTTCCGCCTCTTTTTTTGATGGTGCAGTAATACGCACCAGTTCTGCACCGGCTTCAATACAACGGATGGATTGCTCTACTGTTGCCATTGTATCCATCGTGTCAGTAGTAGTCATGGTTTGTACACGTATGGGATGCCTATTACCTAAAAGCAGGTTGCCAATTTTAACTTCTCTTGTTTGTAACCGGTTGGGAGACTTGGATTGCATGCTGCAAAAATAACAATTATAGAGGGAGATTGTTTTATTAACGTGCAAGCAGTTTTTTGCAGCTGTCGCAAAGCCATATTTTTTCTTTATCAACCTGTTTTATTTGGCCAATGGCGTCGTTCATTAAACAAGCTTTGTCTTTATCGCAATGAGGTAAGCCGAAGTTATGCCCTAATTCATGCAATATAACTTTAGCAAGCCGCTGTTTAAATTGCTGCAAAGATGCTGATGATTTTTTAAGCCGATACGTTGAAATAACAGCCGCCTTGCCCGGACAATATCCTAAACCAAAAACACCCCAGTATGCACTGGTGCTGTGGGTTGTAGAAATATCGCTGGCTGTTAACCCAACAACCGTTCTCACATCTCCGGTGTTAAATTGTTTTTGATACAGTAATAAAGAATCTGCTTTGTACCGCTGGCGGGGTTTATAAAAAGCAAATGCAGGCAAATCTTTTTCGGGCAGCACAATTACATCGCAATTAATATAAAAGCCGGTTATTTCTGTTTTTATAAAACTAATTAAAGAAGTATCGAAATTTTTATAAGGCATTAATGCAATAGTTATCGCCTTTTTCTTTTTTTCAGGAGCAGGTTTTTGTGGCTGTGTTGTACAGGCAGAAAAAAACAGTGTGCCTATAAAAAGTATAAAAGAGTATGGTTTAATAATTTTCACATACTAAAGTTCGTTAGCGGAAAGTAATGCAGGCGTTAAAGATGTTGTAAAACGTATGCCTGTAAAAAATAACAAAGCCTTTTAAAAAAGAAAGGCTTTGTACCGGGGAGCAGACTTGAACTGCCGACCTTCCCGATTTTAATCGGGATGCTCTGACCAGTTGAGCTAATATCTTAATAAAACAAAAAAACCTTTCAAAAAGAAAGGCTTTGTACCCTACTGGTTGAAATTATCGAACTTTATTGAAGATTTTAGCCGTATTAGAAAGTTAAAGGCTTTCATGGAGATCAAACAGTTAGCGTAAAATTCTACCCTTTTAACCCTAAGTTCTTTATGCCAGTTTTTTGAGACTTGACGTCTTATCCGTCAATATTGACGGGTTTTAAGAAATTAACCAAATTCTATTTACCTAGGAACTGAAAATATTAAACTTTTTAGGTGATTATAAATCGACTAATATTCAGAAGAAAGTCCACGAGGCAATTACAAATATAGCACTAATCTTCAATAGAATTACGTCAGCCCCCATTGCGGCAATACCTTGTTGAACCAAACCTTCGGTAGCCTTTCACGAAGCTACAAAAAAAGCAGAACTTTGTTTACATCAATAAAAACAAAGTAAGTATGACATTTAAAAAAAAGAGTACACAACACTTGTACATCAAGCCAAAACCAATGTAGTTGGATTTAGAGAGAGTTACCAAAAATTTATAGAGCGAGTTACTATAGATCAAAATAGTAAGAGTATGATTACCAATTACAGCCGTAGTATAGCCTCTATAGCCTTGCATTTTAATCGTGAACCTCATAACATCAGTGTAGATGAGATTAATAGTTACCTGTATCGTATGACACAGGAAGGTACCCCATCCAAGAGTTATTTCAAACAAGCGGTTTATGGTTTACGACATTGGTTTAGATTATTTGGTATGGAAGAAAAAGCCATTCAAATGCCTAGTATCAAGAAGGAAGAAGTATTACCAGTTGTATTATCAAAAGAAGAATGCAAACAGTTGTTTAAATCCCCACGTACCTTAAAACATCGTTTTTTGTTAGCCTTTGCATATGGAGGAGGCTTAAGGATGAATGAACTTAGGTTGCTAAAAATAAGTGACGTAGATTTAGATAGAAAGCTCATCCATATTAGATGTGGTAAAGGAAAAAAAGACCGCTACGTTGTCTTATCGAACTATCTAGCAAAAACTTTTCTTCATTATTTACAAGAAGTAAAACCACAGGTTTATTTGTTTGAAGGACAAACACCGTCTCATCCAATGGGAGAACGCAGCATACAATATGTTATAAATGAAGCCCTACAAAAAACAGGAATAAAAAAACAAGTAAGTATGCATACCTTAAGGCATAGTTACGCCACCCATTTATTAGAAGATGGTGTTAATATACAATCCATACAAAAATCACTAGGACATAGTGATATGCGCACGACGATGGTGTATTTGCATGTAGCACAAATAAAACCAAATTTGGCACATAGCCCATTAGATAGCTTGTATAACATCAAAGCCTAATGAGTAAACCAACTTACGAGTTGGCAACTATTATAAAAAATTACAAGCATTCCTTTATTCAAAAACATCAGCCACTTAAGTTTCAATTACGAGCGCTGCATGCCATTGAACTATGCAGAACCTCTCACCTTGGGGGACATGTTGATCAATGTGCTTCTTGTAATCATATACGTATTAGTTACAACTCTTGCCGTAATAGGCATTGTCCCAAGTGCCAATTAACCAATAAAGAACGTTGGATACTGGCACGAGAAAAAGATTTATTACCCACAACTTATTTTCATGTGGTGTTTACCATACCACAAGAGCTTAATACGTATTGTATCCAACAGCCTAAGGAACTGTATAACATCCTGTTTGAAGCCAGTAAAGAAACCATTGAAACCTTTGCAAGGGATGAAAAACATCTAGGAGCTAAAATAGGGATGATTAGCCTACTACATACGTGGGGTCAAAATCTGAGTTTACATCCCCACGTCCATATGATTGTAACAGGAGGAGGACTAACAGATATAGACTTATGGAAACAAACAAAAAGTAAAGGTTTGTTTTTGTTTCCTATAAAAGCCATGCGTGTTATTTATAAAAATAAGTTTATGGAAAAACTTACTGTTTTTTTGAAAAGAAAAAACAATGCGATGGATATAAAATTAAGACGAGAGCTTTATAACAAAAACTGGATAGTATATGCCAAACAGCCATTTGGAGGTCCTAAGCAAGTGATTGAATACTTAGGGCGTTATTCACACAAAATAGCCATTAGTAATCATCGTATAAAAAGCATTGCTGAAGGTAAGGTGAGTTTTACTTATAAAGATTATGCCGATAATAGTAAACAAAAACTCATGACTTTAGATAGTGAAGAGTTTTTACGGAGATTTTGTTTACATATACTCCCACCTAAATTTACTAAAATAAGGCACTATGGCATATTGGCCAATCGTTACAAGCCCTTGTTGCGTGAGTATCAATTTAGCTTAGGTATTATAATCGCCAAAAAAGAAACACAAACATGGAAAAACATCACTAAAACAAAATTAAATTTTGATGTGGATAAATGTCCTTGTTGTAAAACAGGCACCATGATACGCTTACAAAGTTTTGAGGCTAATGCTCCGCCACTAAAATTAATCGCTAAACTAAAACAAAATAGCATTGCTTAATACTAAGCGATTAGCTACTGCTTTGCCATGACCTCAAAAAACTAAACAAAATCAACACAAACAGGTGCTTGTTTTATCTTTAGAAGCTGTAGCTTTATAAAAAACAAACACAAAAAAAGAGCTTCATTAAAAAATGAAACTCTAAAATCAATTAAAAAATAAAAAGCTACCTTTTTAAATCCCCATAGTAAATTTATCCTTTAGGCTACCTAGCGCTTTGTTCAACACAGGCTTAAATCAAAGCCTCGTCCCTCGACTTCGTTTAAGCCTTATATGTTAGCGGTTCGTTGTTGTTCTCGTGTATTTTTTTATTCGTGATAACCCTTTTTTACTTGTCGTTTTGAAATCCACCAATAATTTCCACAAGGGTCAATTATACCCGATTGTCTGTCTTCGTATGGCATATCTGCTGGTTCAAATTCAATTTTCGCTCCATTGTCAACGGCTCTTTGATGAACAGCTTCTACATCGTCAACGAAAAGATAAAGTGCTGTTCTCATTCCTTCAAATTGTTCTCTGGCTTGACTAATCATAAAACAAGTGTCGCCAATTTGCAGAATACAGTTTGCTATATCTCCATTGGTTGGGTTTACAGAACGGTTAATTTCTTTCGCAGAAAAGGCATTTTTCAGAAAGTCAATTAAGAGTTGTGGTTTGTCAACAAAAAGATATGGAGTAACTGTATGAAAGTTGTCAGGTTTGTATGTATTAAATATGTTCATTTTTTACATTTTTAGGTTTAGAATTTACTTATCTTTTTTATTCAGTCATTTTCAGCGGTGCGTTTTTCTACAATGACCGCTAACGTATTGCAAGCTTGCATAGTGCGGCTCGAAGCCGTCGTCTGCCGAAACCTGTTTAACAAAGCTACATGCTTTTTAGACATTTCCAAAATGTAATTCTTTCGCGCAGCGGCTTTGAAATTTTGCAAATGCCTTTGTTGTCGGCCCGCATTGTGCGAGCTTGCTGTTAGCGGTTCGTTGCTATGTTAATTTTTTTTAAATATAAATGCTTATTATGCAGAAATAAATTCTTTTAAGGTTTGTTCTTTTAATAAATATTTAGCAGTAAAGAAAATAAAAAAACCAAAAGGAATCTGGGTGAATAACCCCCACATAATAAATTTTTTTGTTATAAAGTAATAATTAATTCCAAACCCCAAATTCACCAAAATATCTGTTATCATGACAATTATTGCTAATATTACTCCTATCTTAAATTTTGTCAACAATAATATTATAACAGTAGTGTCAAAAAGTGTCAGTAATGTCCAGTATACATTTAATACAAATGGAGCAAATTTATATCCAAGAAATCCATAAATATAAATATCATATAAATGACTCAAGATTCCAACTGAAAACCCAATTAAGTAAACACCTATTATTATTAAATTTTTAGAATTGTATTTTCCCATTTTATTTTTCTTGGTATTTCTCGCAATGACCGCTAACGTTCAGGGTATTGCCGAAGTGGGGGCATTTGAAAAACGTCAGCCCAAATATAGCACAAAGGCTGATAGAAGTACAAATGTTGAATTACTTCCGTCAGCCCCCATTTTGGCAATACCTTGTTAGCGGTTCGTTGT
>JBGAIJ010000010.1:0-143605 GCA_044225605.1 Ferruginibacter sp. | reverse complement strand
TTATTAACTATTACAAAATATAAAGGTATGGACCCTGAAGTGGGTACTAACAACAATGCCAATAATTCGGTTTATCCCACTAATGGTTTTGATTATGGAGCTTACCCACGTGCCCGTTCTTTTGTTTTTGGCGTTAACCTTAACTTTTAAATTCTAAAATTCAAAACATGAAATCATATATAAAATATATTTCTATAGCTGTTTTGGTTGTATCATCATTACAATGCAAGAAAGCATTTTTAGATGTAACATCTCCATCGAGTGTGGATGATAACTTTGTTACATCCACCACAGCAGAAACCTTCAAATCGTTGTCGTGGTGCTATGCCAATTACAGGCAAAACTGTATTATGGGCACTTACCGCTGGAACGACCCTATTGGCTCTGATGCTGAATACTATCCTGAGGATGGCTCCACCAATAATGTAAATGCCATTGGCCGGTCGGACCTGTTGGGCGTGGATGCTGCCGCAGGAGGTTTTAACTCCCTGTACCAAACACTTGCACTGGCAAGCAGGTTAGCCAATGTTATTGCAGGTAAAGATGCTTATAAGGCTGACGTTGCCGCCAATAAAACTACCGACTGGACACAACTTTATGGTGAGGCTGTTACCATGAGGGCATTTTGCTATTTTCAATTGACAATGCATTTTGGCGATGTGCCTTATGGCTATGAAAACAGCAGTGCTGATAATTATACACTTACTTCCAGGTTTGCAATTTATGATAGCTTAATCAGTGATTTAAAAAGAGTGGAGCCGCTAATGTATAATATCGGTCAAGGGGGAATTAACCAGGAACGCATGTCCCGTACCTATTGTGATGCATTATTAGGACAAATAGCGCTTTTTGCAGGTGGTTACCAAACCATCCGTACCGATATTGACGGGTTGTATGGCAGTGTAACTTTTACCAAAAAAGGCAACACTGCAAACCAGTGCGTATATGCACGCCGCACCGATTACCTCAATTATTACCAAATAGCAAAAACATATTTGCAAAAAGCAATTGATAATAAAGGCACTGCCGGTTTAATTACAACTGATGCAAGAGGCGGTGGTATTAACAATCCCTTCCAGCGGCATTTTCAATATTTTGCTGACTTAACAGTTAGCCCGGAATCGTTATTTGAAATAGGAAATATACAAGGAGGTACTTTAACAACTACCAGCGAATACCCTTATGCTTTTGGCCGGCCATCTGATGGAGGCAGTTCTAATGCCGCACCCTGCAAAGTTTTTGGTGCCCTGCGCATTATACCAACCATTTATTATGGAGAATATGAAACCTCTGATCACCGTAGGGATGTTAGTGTAGCCGTAACTGCAAGCAATGGCGATGGTAACGAAAAAATGATAAGTTTTACACCAGGCAGTAAAAGTTTAGGTGGATTGGCCATAAACAAATGGGACGATAACCGAATGAACCCACCTTATGTGGCAGCACAAAGAAACTCTGGCACCAACTGGAATATTTTAAGGATAGCTGATGTAATGCTTTTGCTGGCAGAAGCCAAGGCCGAATTAGGCGAACCAGATGCAGTTACACTCCTGAATCAAATAAGGGCCAGGGCTTTTGGTAATTCTTTACATGCTATAAATGCAACCGGACAAGCATTAAAAGATGCAATACTGCAGGAACGTAAGCTTGAGCTGCTTGGCGAAGGTACACGCCGCTGGGATATGATACGCTCTGGCACTTACGCTGAAAGGGCAATTGCAGTTCAGCAGGAAATGGCAACTGTGATTAGCAGCATTAAAACACAGGGATACTACCATTTTGCCAATGGCAACGATTTTCCTGCATACATCTGGATTAAAAAAGTTACGCTAACTAACCCGTTAACTTACGATTGTGCAGCCACAGATACCTTTACCAACCCTGCTGCCTTTCCTGCATGGAGAGGCCAGTATAACTACAAATCGCTTCCGGCAGTAGCAAGCAAGGTTGTAGGCACTACTTACAATGTGGCCATACAGGGATTGTTCCGTTATATTAGCCCAACAAGTGCAGAAGCAACCACGTTACAGGCCAATGGATATGTTAAAACAAACTGGGGAATTGATATGGCCAATGCCACTACAGTTTACCAGCGAAACATACTTTCGGGCATAACTTCAGCAGGCGACCCACCACGGATTTACTGGCCAATACCATATGAAACTTTAAGCAAATCGAAAGGTAAGGTTACCAATGGTTATGGTTTGCCGCAGCAATAAAGAGAAATAAAAACTTACAGTTGAATAAGGGTGGTTAATTAGCCACCCTTATTCAATTTTACAATACTTGTAAACAAGATTGATATGGACAAAATACAGCTGTTGCGTTAATGTAATGCCTGCTGTTTTCTCAAACACACTTACTTCTTCGCCAAAATAATAACACAAAAAAGTCTGGCAGTTTTGGGTGTCAAACTGGTAATCATGTGTTCGGAAAGTTTTTTTAAACACAGCTGAAGCCTTGCATACCAACAACACCCAGATAAATTTGCAATTTTTTACTTTTTAAGCTGCGCAATAAAAAAAGCCCCGCAATAAAATTGCAGGGCTTCTTATTTACTTTTAATTTCAATTACGCTATCTCAACTTCAGCACCAGCTTCAGTTAATTTAGCTTTCAGGTCTTCGGCAGTTGCTTTATCAACACCTTCTTTAACTGGTTTTGGAGCGCCATCCACTAAATCTTTCGCTTCTTTAAGGCCCAAACCTGTTAATTCTTTAACGATTTTTACAACCGCTAATTTGTTAGCACCACCGCTTTTTAAGATAACATTGAAAGATGTTTTCTCTTCAGCAGCAGCAGCACCGCCACCACCATCGCCACTTACTACAACTGCAGCAGCAGCTGGTTCAATGCCGTATTCTGTTTTTAAGAATTCAGCTAATTCCTGTACTTCTTTTACTGTTAAGCTTACTAATGATTCAGCTAATACTTTTACGTCTGCCATAATGATTAAATTTTTTCCGCCTTCATTGTTTTATCTCCGGCGGAGATTATTAAAAAAATTGTTTCCTGTTTGTTGAATTTGCAGGTTTGCAAATTATTCAGCAGCTGCAACTTCTGCAGCAGCTTCCGGCCTGTTTTGCAATGCGCCAATAACACGTTGTATCGGGCTTTGCAGTAAACCAATAACTTCGCCAATAAGCTCGTTTTTGGTTTTAATTTTAGTTAACGCTTTCAGTTGGTTATCGCCAACAAAAACATCACCGTTAATGAAAGCCGCTTTAAGCACCGGTTTTTCACCTTTGCTTTCTGTGCGGAAACCGCTGATGATAACAGCCGGTTCTTTTGGATTTTCGCTGAACATTAAAGCAGTTACTTTATGCAAAGAGTCATAAACACCTGCATATTTTTCTGCATCAAGGCTTTCAAGCGCTTTTTTAATTAAAGTGTTTTTAGCCACTTTCATTTCTACATTCTTATTGAAGCAAACACGGCGCAACTGGCTAACCTGTGCAACGGTTAAACTTTCTGTATCGGTAATGTAGAAGTTATTGTATTGACTGAATTTCTCTTTAAGAGCATCAATCACTTCGTTTTTTTCCTGTTTTGTCATAACAAATATTTTTTGTCAACCCTTGGTATAAACCGTGGATTAGTTTTGAACAGATTTAGTGTCAATTGCAATACCGGGGCTCATAGTGCTTGCCATGCTAACGCCTTTTAAATAAGTACCTTTTGAAGAAGAAGGTTTTAATTTAATGATAGCGTTAATCAGCTCCTGGCTGTTTTCAGCAATTTTTTCAGGTGCAAAACTTACACGGCCAATAGAAGCGTGGATGATACCCACTTTATCTACCTTAAATGCAATTTTACCGCCTTTCAAATCATTAACAGCACCAGCAACATCGTTGGTAACGGTACCGGTTTTAGGATTTGGCATTAAGTTACGAGGACCTAACACTTTACCCAGTTTACCAATTTTAGGCATTACTGATGGTGTAGCAACAATAACATCCACATCTGTCCAACCACCTTCAATTTTTGTTACAAATTCATCTAACCCTACAAAGTCAGCACCAGCACCTTTTGCTTCGGCTTCTTTATCGGGTGTACAAAGTACTAGTACTTTTTTAGTTTTACCTGTACCATGTGGCAGGCTTACAGTACCACGAATGGCCTGGTCAGCTTTTTTAGGGTCAACGCCTAATTTAATATGCAGGTCAACAGAACTGTCGAATTTTGTTGTGTTTACTTCCTTTACAAGGGTTGAAGCTTCTTTTAAAGAATAAGCTTTATTAGCATCAACCTTAGTATTGGCAACTTTTCTTTTTTTAGTAATCATTGTCTTTATTATTTAAGGTTGATAATTAATTTTCCCAGGGAGCTTTACCATCAACAGTTAAACCCATACTGCGTGCAGTACCGGCTACCATGCTCATAGCGCTGTTTAAAGTAAATGCGTTAAGGTCAGCCATTTTATCCTGGGCAATTGCCTCAACTTGTGCCCATGTTACCTTACCTACTTTTTGGCGGTTAGGTTCTTTACTGCCACTTTGAATTTTAGCAGCTTCCAGCAACTGTACAGCAGCAGGAGGAGTTTTAATGATAAACTCAAAAGATTTGTCAGCGAAAACAGTAATTAAAACAGGAAGTACTTTTCCTTGTTTGTCCTGGGTTCTGGCGTTAAACTGCTTACAGAACTCCATGATGTTAATACCTTTAGAACCCAAAGCTGGACCGATTGGCGGTGCCGGGTTGGCTTGTCCTCCTTTACACTGGAGTTTAACATAGCCGGTAATTTCTTTTGCCATGTGTTACATTTTTTTGGTGATAGCGCCGCAGCATTTTACTGTGGCTCCCAATTCAATAAATTCCATAAGAACTATTTGGGGCGGCAAAGGTAAGGTAAAACAGGTAAAATTGAAAGCTTTTTTACAAGTTTTTTAGCTGCCAATACCCATTAAAAATCACTGTATTCCACACCTTTTAAAAAAGTAATATCAATGTGTGATACATTGTTTTGATAGATGGGCATGCTTTTTAATTTAACCCATGCTGTATCACTGCTAAATGCTTTCCAATGCGCATTACGGTCATCCATATTTTCAAAACTGGTCATATACATCAGGTTGGGCATTTTACTGCCGGCAATAACCTCTGAATAAAATACCGCATTAAAATTTAATCTTTTGAATAACCCTATTTCATCACCTTGGTTAAACATTTGCACTTTATTTTTAAAGATTTTTTCGCTGGCGCTTTCGTAACTGCGCAGTTCATACACCCTGTCTTTTTTACCAGATTTTAAAGCGGGTATTTTCATTTCAGGTGCTAATGGAAATGCTTTCAGCAATATAACCTCCATACGTGTATACGCAGGAGATTTATAATTTACATTTACGAAATCGGCACCGGAGGTTTGGTATTCGGCATCTGCCAATAATTTATCTTGTAACTTATCTGTTGCATCAATACTTTTAAATGGCACAAGCACATACATTGTTTTGTCAACCAAAGTGTCGTTAGCAATGGTTTTAAAAACACCAGCCTTATCAATACCATTTCTGTGTAATGCAGGCAATAATGCATTTTTAAAATAAGCATCCAGCAACTGCTCCTGCTGTGCAGTATTAAAATGATACACTTTAAGCTGGTAATATTCCTGCTTGCTTTTTTTACCATGTATTGTAAATGCTGATAATAAAAATGCAAAAGCAGTTATTAATGTTATGGGAACAATTGCTGATTTTTTATTCATGTGTTATGAATTATAAAGTGTAAAAGATACAATCATTCGCATTAATGTAAAAGAAAAACCCGGCAAATACCGGGTTCAATTACTATTTCTTTAAACTTTAGTGCCATTATTTTACTACTAAAATACCCGTTGCCTGCAGTATAATTTCTTTCTTAGGTGTAGTAATGGCATCTATTTCTGCTTTACTTTTTCCTGCATCTTCCAGCAAGTGTTTTTGCATTTCAACCGATGTTTCTTTTACTGCGGCAGTGCCTTGTGCAATTATTGTTTTTCCGTTTAAAACAAGCGGTACCATAAATGAATGGTCCTTCATCTTTATCATCATAGGCCCATTGGCTGTTTGCATCCTTATCCAGCAACCTTCCATTTTACATACCTCCACCACCTTTCCTTTTATTTTTACATCTGCCGATTGTTTTCCTTCCAGTAATGCAGGTAATTCATCTGGTGAAACAGCGCCGGCAGCTTCTGTTTTTGCACCAAAATTAGTTCCCTTCTTTGCCGGCACTTTTGGCGGTTGCGCCATTAGTGTAATACTTGTTGCTATTGCTGCTGCCAATAGTGTAATCTTTTTCATAATTGTATGTTTAGTTTAGTAAAACCGAAACTAAAATTATTAAAAAAGCCGCATTTAAGCGGCTTATATGTTTTAAGAAATTTTTTCTACCTGCATGTAACTTAGTTCTACCGGTGTGGCCCTTCCAAAAATCTTTACCTGTACTTTCAGTTTTTTCTTTTCGTCGTTTACCTCTTCAATTACACCATTAAAGTCGTTAAACGGCCCGTCAATAATTTTAACTGTTTCACCAATAATAAATGGTTCGCTCATGGTTACACCACCTGCGTCGCTCATTTCATCCACCTTACCCAGCATTTTGTTTACTTCTGCTTTACGAAGAGAAATAATATTACCCTTTGAGCCTTTACCATCTGTTAAAAAGTGCATTACATTGCTCACATTGCTCATGGTCTGAATCATGTCATCATTCAATTTACCATCTGCCACTTCAATCATTATATAGCCAGGATAGAAGTTGCGCTCACGCATTACTTTTTTGCCATTTACCACTTTGTATACTTTCTCAACAGGCAAAAAAATCTGCTTTACAATATTATTCCAGCCGTTACGCACCACATCTTTATCAAGATACTCTTTTACCTTGCGCTCCTTTCCACTTACAACACGGAGTACATACCATTTACTTTCCTTTTCGGCAACTGCTTTTATTTCTTCCATGATTAACCTTTAAATAAAGAGTAAATGAATTTTAATGCATTGCCGGCGGCAAAATCCATTACACCTACCATAAGGGTAATTACCAGCGTTGCGCCCAGTACAATCATTGTAGATTGCTGTAACTGATCCCATGTTGGCCAGGTTACTTTCTGCAGCAATTCCTTATAAGAATCTCTGAAGTATGCAGATATTTTGTTCATAATTAAAAATTAATATTGAAAATCCGGTTATCTAAATTTTCAATTTATTTAGCACGGGCACTAGGATTCGAACCCAGATCAAAGGTTTTGGAGACCCGTATGCTACCGTTGCACCATGCCCGTATAAAAGCTAAAAGCTATTTCGTTTTACCGAAACAGCTTTTAGAATATGTTGCAAATATATAAATTTATTTGCTTAAAGCTAAAAGCTTACAGCCTTTTGCTTATTTCAAAATTTCAGTAACCTGACCAGCACCTACTGTACGGCCACCTTCACGAATCGCAAATTTCAAACCTTTTTCCATTGCGATTGGTTGAATTAATGTAACCTGTAAGTTAGTGTTATCACCAGGCATTACCATTTCTGTACCAGCTGCTAAAGTAACTTCACCAGTTACGTCAGTAGTACGGAAATAGAACTGAGGACGGTATTTGTTGAAGAATGGAGTGTGACGACCACCTTCTTCTTTGCTCAATACGTAAACTTCACCTTTAAATTCAGTATGCGGAGTGATAGAACCTGGTTTGCAAAGAACCATACCACGACGGATTTGAGTCTTTTCAATACCACGTAACAGTAAACCTGCGTTATCACCAGCTTCACCTTCGTCCAGTAATTTTTTAAACATTTCAACACCAGTACAAGTAGTAGCTAATGGTTTTTCCATTAAACCTACTATTTCCATTGGTTCACCTACTTTAATCTTACCTCTTTCAATACGGCCAGTAGCAACAGTACCACGACCAGTGATTGAGAACACGTCCTCAACACTCATCAGGAATGGTTGATCAACCGGGCGGGGAGGCAGCGGAATGTAAGTATCTACAGCTTCCATTAATTCGTCAACTTTAGCTACCCATTTAGCTTCACCAGCTAATGCACCAGTTGCAGAACCTTGAATGATTGGAGTATTGTCGCCATCAAAACCGTAAGAAGTTAACAACTCACGAATTTCCATTTCAACCAGTTCCAGTAATTCAGCGTCATCCACCAAATCAACTTTATTCATAAACACAACAATTTTAGGTACACCTACCTGGCGTGCCAAAAGGATGTGTTCTTTAGTTTGAGGCATAGGACCGTCAGTAGCAGCCACTACAAGGATAGCACCGTCCATCTGAGCAGCACCGGTAATCATATTCTTTACGTAGTCAGCGTGACCTGGGCAATCTACGTGTGCATAGTGCCTGTTAGCTGTTTGATACTCTACGTGAGCAGTATTGATAGTGATACCCCTTTCTTTTTCTTCAGGAGCACCATCAATTTCATCATATTTTTTTGCTTCCGCTAAACCTTTTTTTGACAAAATATCGGTAATAGCGGCAGTTAAAGTTGTTTTACCGTGGTCAACGTGACCAATGGTACCAACGTTTACGTGGGGTTTGTCCCTCTTAAAGTTCTCTTTTGCCATTTTTGTACTTTTTATTAATTGTTTTTAAAGTTGGCCAGCGTTTTAAAGTCTGCTAACCGGCGACTTTTTTATTTTTTGAAACGAGCCGCAAACCGCTAATCAGCAGTTGTGGCGTCGCACACTTGTACATTTTGCTCTTTATCTGCCTTAAAAAACAGAGCCACCAATGAGAATCGAACTCATGACCCCTTCCCTACCAAGGAAGTGCTCTACCCCTGAGCTACGGCGGCTTGCTCAAGAGTTTTTACTACAATTCAAAACTCTTTTTAAAGAACTTGTTTTTTGAGCGGAAGACCGGGCTCGAACCGGCCACCTGAAGCTTGGAAGGCTACCGCTCTACCAAATGAGCTACTTCCGCAATTTTAATTTGAAGATTTGATGATTGGGTAATTAGCCAATTCATAAACCTTCGTTTTAAAAGAACTTTTAATTTTCAAATTACCAAACTGGTTCATCATCAAATTAACTCGTGGGCAGTGGTGGATTCGAACCACCGAAGTCGAAAGACAGCGGATTTACAGTCCGCCCCATTTGGCCGCTCTGGAAACTGCCCAAGCCAAAAGGCTTATAATAATAAAATGAGCCGAAGACGGGAGTCGAACCTGCGACCTACTGATTACAAATCAGTTGCTCTACCAACTGAGCTACTTCGGCATTTTTTAAAAGAACTTTAGTGCACAAAAATACACCCCCGTTTTTTTTGGGAAGGCAAAGGTAAGCGAAAATGGTTAATACAAAAATTTTGAAAAAGAATTTTTTAGCTGGTTTTTCTAAAATGTGTATAAACGAAAAATAAAAAGCCCCGCCTGGTTGGCGGGGCTTAATTTTATTAGCTTTTGTTATGCTGCCTGTTTTTCTTTTTTTCGTTTAATTTGATTAATGAGGGAGTCCATTGCAGTGTCAAAACTTTCTTCAAAGGACTTAGATGACTGTTTTACGAAGAACGAATGCCGGGGGATGTGAACTTTAATCTCAGCTATTTTGTCCTTAATTGTGTGCACCACGTTATCCAACTTTAAATACACATCAACTTTGGTAATCCTGTCATGAAACTGCGTGAGTTTTGCAGCTTTTTTTTCAATATAGGTCACCAACTTTGTGTCTGCGTCAAAATGCACAGTTTGAATGTTTACGTTCATACTTCTTAAAATTTTAAGCTGTGAAAAATAATGTAAAAGAACTAAGAGGGTAATGTAATTACATAGGTTTTATTTAAGGTTAGCAATCATTATTATTTTCATAATGAAGTTAATCTTTCAAACGTAGTTTTCAAAATAAAATTTTGTAGTAATTCTCTTAATTTTTATAAACGGTATTCACTCTCTTTTCAGGCTTTAGGATGAGCTTTTTTGTGAATATCTTTTAATTTTTCAATGGTGTTGTGCGTATAAATCTGTGTGGCTGCAAGGCTGCTGTGGCCTAGTAATTCTTTAACCGCATTCAGGTCGGCACCATTGTTCATGAGGTGGGTGGCAAAAGTATGGCGTAATACGTGGGGGCTCTTTTTACTAATGGTGGTAACATGGCTTAAATAAGCTTTAACCATGTTATAAACATATTTAGGATACAGTTTTTTACCATTTGTATTAATAAATACGTATTCAGTATTGGGCTTTTCAAAATTTGTTCTTTTTGCATCCATATAGTCTTTAAAAAAATTAATCAGCGCCTGGTTTACTGGTATTATCCGTTCTTTATTTCCTTTGCCCAATACTTTTATTACGCTTTTTGAAGCGTCCACCTGGTTTTCTTTAAGGTTTACCAGCTCTGCCTGGCGCATTCCGGTATTATAAAATAACAAAAGTACCAGGCGGTCTGTTTTACCCTGCCAGTTATCCGGAAATTCTACATAATTAAACAAAGTGTCCACATCTGCCTTTTCTACAAACTGTGGCAAGCGTTTGCTTACTTTGGGGGAAATAACCGTTGTCATTGGGCTTACTGCAATTATTTCCTGGCGCAATAAATATTTAAAAAAAGATTTTAAGCAGGATATTTTGCGGTTAATGGATTTTGCCTCCATACCAGCATCTTTTAAACTGGCCAACCAGCTTCGCACAATGGAAGATTTTATATCCGGCAATGCTGTTTCACCAAAAGTTACCGTTACAAAACTTAAAAAAGAGGTAAGATCATTTTGATAGGAGATGATGGTATGCTGCGAATACCTTTTTTGAAACTTGAGGTAATCTAAAAACTGCTGCAGCGGTTTATGAAAAGTTATAGACATAAAAAAACTGATACCCGAAGTTACTATAACCGGGTATCAGTTCAATATGTGCGTTTAGGTATTTCTTAGTCTAACTTACCTGAAGACAACTGTTCTTTATAAACAGCTTTCAACACTTGCTGCCTGCGCTTAACAGACGGCTTAGTGAATGACTGCCTTTCTCTTAATTGCAGTAAAATCTTGCTTTTCTCAAATTTCTTTTTATACTTTTTGAGTGCTTTGTCGATGTTTTCGCAATCTTTAGAATCAATAATTAACATATACTTTTATACCTCCTTTAGGTGATTTAATATTCCCGGTTTTAAACGGGAGGCGCAAAGATAGCAGAATTTTTTAAAAAAAGGAAATCTTACGGCAAATTCCGAAATTTGTGGCATGTTTACAGGCATAATTGAGCAAAAAGGGATAGTTGAAGCTGTTTCAGCATTGGGTACCAATAAAACATTTTGGATTAGCTGCCCCATTTGGCAAGAGCTGAAGGTTGACCAAAGTATTAGCCACAGTGGCGTTTGTCTTACTGTGGAGGAAATTAAAGAAGGCAAGTTCAGGGTAACAGCTATTGCAGAAACTTTATCCAAAACCAATCTTAATAACTGGCAACAAGGCACTGTTGTAAATCTTGAGCGTTGCATGCAAATGAATGGCAGGCTTGACGGGCATATTGTTCAAGGGCATACAGACAGTGTTGCAACCTGTACCAGCGTTGTGGAAAAAAACGGCAGCTGGGAATTTACTTTTGAGTTTGACGAAGCTTTTGCCGGGCTTATTATTGAAAAAGGTTCTGTTGCTATAAATGGCATTAGCCTTACCGTTTTTAATGTTACAAAAAAACATTTTACTGTTGCCATTATACCTTACACATACAATAATACCAACATAAGCCAGGTTAAAAAAGGCGATAGTGTTAACATAGAGTTTGATGTGCTGGGAAAATACGTACAAAGAAATTTGAGCCTGCTTAATAAATCAATATAAACGTTATGGCTTTCTCCAAAAACGTATTTCTATTGAAACCCTTGTAGTGTTTTCATTAAGGTTACAGCCACCTCCGTGTATTAAATAAGGCGAAAAAACCATTACCTCATTTGCATTAACATTGGGCCTGGTCATATTAAGCCCATATTTAGTTCCCACAACACATGGCACGGTAAAGGCAACATTATTAACCTTGCCTCCTGCTACTGTGCGTTCTATCTCTGATTCTTTCCAAAAATGGCTGCCGGCTATAAGCGGTAAAGATGATTTTTTATTACTGCCCGCAATCGGCAGATAAATATTAACTGCATTACGCAGCCTGTTTAACCAAACATCCCGGTGCGGAGGATTATTATCAGTTTTACGTTGCGGCCTTACAATTCTTACACAAAATTTTCTTGAAGCTTCCTGAACAGGATGATTTGAAGTAACATTTGTACCACAAATTTCACTTATGCGCTTATCCAATATTTCGAAGGAAACAGGGAATGCCTCTATAGGAAGGCATTTTTGAAAATTACTAACCACTTTTAAATGCAGCGCATTATCGGCACAAAATTCATGGTATTTTTCAAGTATAAAACCGGGATACTTTTGTTGGGTTTCTTTTTCAATAAAACTTCTTATTATTTCTGTAACCCCTGCATTAATCTTTTCAAATTCACTGGTTGATAAAAAAGGCTGTACAGTAAACCCTTCATTATGCCATGCACTGTTCTCAGTTAAATCATCATCATTAAACAACAACACCTCTTCGCTTCCAAAAAGAGTTTCCCCTTCTACTTGCATTGTTATCTCTTCATCTTCAATTGTAACAACAGCATTTTTCATACCGGTAATTTTCGGCTAAATTAAAATTTTTAATGCACACAAATTTTTTTGAAGTTCAGGTTCTAAGAATTGTTTTGCGTTTTACCGAAAAATATACAATGTATCACTTCTCAATCCGGCAATTGCAAAATTGTTGCCAGGCAAACCGGCAACAGGTTGTGTTGACAATACCTCCGGAAAAAAATAACGGGCACTGTCGGCAGCTTTAGTAACAGTATATAATTGCAATGGTGGTGTTTTTAACTCTCTGGGAGAGAGTGTGATGAACTTTGTATGTGTATTTCCATACAAATAGTTCATATATTCATTCAATACGGTGCAGTTATCATCGGTAAGCTGCGGCATACGTGTAAGCGCTCTTAAAAGCAAAGCTCCCTTATATTGTGAAGGCTGATTAATAGTATAAACAACATCTTTACCTGCAATATTTTTGCTTAATGCATCTAAATACATTTTAGAAAAAGCACCGGCCTTATTGTTGCCAACAATAGTATTAAAAAGTATAAACCCATAAAATAGCACAAGTGCTGTTGTTATAATTTTTTGAACTTGAAATGATTTTATGTTTATAATCAGCAACACGGCCAGCATCATTAATGCAAACTGAGAGGAAAAATAAATATACCGCTCCGCTTCTGCATCATGTGAATCAATGCCGAATAATGCAGTAGGTATAAATGCCATTATTGTAAGCAGAAACAGCAGTATTGAAAAAGCAAATGTTCTTTTATTGTATTTATAAGTATGAATTAAGCCTGCGGTAACTAATAATAAAAATATTGTGCTTAACAGAACAAATATCCAGGTGGATGCAAAAGGAGGGATAAAATTCCGCAAGAAAAGCACCACGCTGTTCCTGCCTATTTTAACAACATCTATACTTGATAAACTTACATTTTTATAATCGGTTACCAAAGCTGCGGAGATGTAAGTAGTTTTTATATATATCCAAACAGCCAGCACAATAAAAAACAACCCAGTCATTAATAATTGTCTCTTTCCACCTGCAATACTAAACCCATTTTTAAAAACCACTATGCATAAAAGCATTAGTGGAAGTATCCAGCTTATTTCATACGAAAGCAGCGCAAGTATAAAAAAAACAATTGCTGCAAAAAGATTTATTTTTTTGTCTTGCAGGCTTTTAATAAAATAAATTATACAAAACTGGCTGCACAAACTAAAAATAAAAATGCCCTGGCCAAGTAAATAGCACAAAGGCTCTGAGTGTATTGCACTAAATAAAAAAACAATAAAAAAGATTAACAGCAAACTCCTTTCGTTTTTTATTACAATATTATAGTACTGTAATAATTTTTTAAACAGCAGTAAAGCAACCAATGAATTTAAAGTGTGCAGCACAGCACTTACTATATGATAGCCTGCCGGATTTTTATCGAAAAAAAAGTGCTGGATTTTGAAAACCTGTTTTATAAGAAAAGACCGCTCCCATACCTGCTGCATAAAAGGGCTTTGCAGGTTTGCTATAAAAATATCTTCATCATAAAAAAAAAGAGATTTTACGCTTATGCTTAAAGCGGCTAAGCCAAAAAGAGCAATTACCCAAAACGGAGTATTGATATAAGAGGTTTTACGTTCGTTCATCGTTATTATTTTGTGCAAATGCATGCAGCAGTTTGCAAATTAATTCAACCTCTTCATCTTTTAAATCCATATGCAATGGAAGCCTTAAAAGGCAATCTGAAAATTTTTCTGCAAAAGGCAATTTACCTATACCTGTGTTTTGCTTTTTATAAAATGGGCTTGAGTGCAAACCTGGATAATGAAACATTGCCTGCACTCCATTTCTTTTTAAAAAGCTGATGATATCATCCCGTTGCTGCATATTACTGCATACAATGTAAAATATATGAGCATTGTGTTGGGAATATTCAGGAAGATGAGGCAGTTTAATAAAATCTTTATCCTGCAAACTTTTTAATTGCTCAAAATACATATTCCAAAGTTGCTGCCTCCGGCTTTGTATAAAGGCAACCTGCTGCAGTTGTGCATATAAAAAAGCTGCCGTTAACTCCGAAGGAAGAAAAGAAGAGCCAACATCAACCCAATTGTATTTATCAACTTCGCCGCGGAAGTATTCAGCTCGGTTGGTGCCTTTTTCCCAAATAATCTCTGCACGTTTATTAAATTGTTCATCATTAATCACCAGCATGCCGCCTTCGCCGCATTGTATGTTCTTTGATTCATGAAAAGAAAAGGCAGCAAGATGCCCCATGCTTCCCAATGGCTTTTTTACATCTTTATGCAAAAAAAAAGCATCAATAGCCTGTGCAGCATCTTCAATTACAAACAAACCATACTTTGCTGCAATGTCCATTATTACACTCATATTGCAGGCAACACCGGCGTAATGCACAACTACTATAGCCTTTGTATTAGGTGTAATTAAACTCTCAATTGCATGGACATTTATATCCGGGTTTCTTTCGTAACTATCGGCCAAAATAATTTTTGCACCCCTTAGTATAAAAGCATTTGCGGTAGACACAAATGTGAATGAAGGCATTATTACTTCATCGCCTTGCTGTATGTTCAAGAGAATAGCACACATTTCCAATGCATCGGTGCAAGAAGTAGTGAGAAGGCATTTTTTAAACCCATATTTTTCAGAAAAAAACTTTTCGCACTGTTTTGTAAAATACCCGTTACCAGAAAGATGACGGTAATCAGCAGCCTGCTGCATTAAAGCAAATTCGTTTCCTGTTAAATATGGTTTGTTATAGAAAATCATATTGTGCACTTGCTGCTTATTTATAAAAGCAGTTTATATGCCATGTATCATAAGCCTGCTTTAAATTAAATCCTTCCTTTATCCATGTTTTCTGCACACTGTAATTTTGAATTTGTGTTGATACTTTCATTGTACGCATGCCTTTGCCTTTGAAGAAATTTTGTAAAAAACGTACAATATCAGAATACACCCCCCTGCCCGAATACGTTTCTTTAACACCGGAAAAAACACCCTCGCAGGTTGTTTCATCTAAAACTGAACACATAGCAAACCCAATAACTTTTTCATTGCTTGTAATGTACCATGAATATTTATCATTGTTTACTTCATTTATAAAGGACTCTGTCCATTCTTTAT
Source organism: Ferruginibacter sp. (assembly GCA_044225605.1). GTDB lineage: Bacteria > Bacteroidota > Bacteroidia > Chitinophagales > Chitinophagaceae > Ferruginibacter. Next base: position 127,911 of record JBGAIJ010000010.1, on the reverse strand, counting down.
ATCCATGCAATACATCTTCTTTTTTTAAAAGAGGGTTTGCTGTATAATGGCTTTTATAATTCTCAAAAATCTCTTCTGTTAACTCATTTACAAAATGCTGGGTTTGCTTTGTAACCAGGTTAAACTGAAGATTATTTCTAAAAGGCTGAACAACTGTTGCCGTTAAAGAACAGAAATAATACACCAGGGTATCGCAATGCAAAACCTGCCTGTTTTCGCCCAATAATTTATAGCTTTCTGTTGTTTGTTCTGCCGGAAGACGCAAAATAATAATATCAGGCCTTTCTGTTTTAATCAATTCATTAATACTATCTGCATCAACTGCATTCATATTCCCCCGCCAGGTTTTTAATCCAAACCTTTTGCTTTCTTTCGGAGAAAATTGTATGGTGTTTTCAGCCATTATAATTACTTAATACAAATAGTTTTCAATTTTCCAGTATTTCATCAATAATATACAATGGCCTGTTTTTAATACCTGCAAATATTTTTGAAATGTACAGGCCGAGCACTCCTAATGTAAAAATAGTGAGCCCTCCTAAAAACCATATTGAAAGAATTATGCTTGTGTAACCCAATACTAAAATCCGGCCATTGAGATAATGGATTAAATAAAACACTGCAACAGCAACTGCCGTGAGGGATATAAAAAAACCAATTCCAATAATAAGTCTTAAAGGTTTATCTGAATATGAAAGAATGGTATCAAATGCTAACGTAAAAATTTTACGATAAGTGTAAGTTGACTGACCGTTTACTCTTTTACTTTCGCCATGATCTGCATTAATGTAACTTTTTGAAAAACCCGTCCACCGTGCCATAGGAGAAAAAGCCCTCATAGGCTCACGCATTGCTTTTACAGCATTAATTACTTTACGGCTGTAAATACCAAAATTCCCTACACTGCCATCGTATTTTATACCTGTTAAGAAACTGAATACCTTGTAAAAAAAATTCGACTGCATTTTTTTAAAAAAAGAATCTTTACGGTTAACTCTTTTAGCTAAAACCATATCGAACCCTTTTTTAGCCTCATTATACAATTGTTCAATTGCTTCAGGTTTATCCTGCAAATCACAATCCATTACTACCACCCAATCGCCATTGCAATGATCTAAGCCGGCTGTAATGGCATGATGCTGCCCAAAGTTGCGGCTTAATTTTATTGCAGTAATATTTTTTTGCGTTTTACAATATTGTTCAATCAGCTTCCAGCTATTATCAGGGCTGCCATCATCAACCAAAATAAGTTCATAGTTACCCTGTGCAAAAGCAACAGCAGCTGTACAACGGCTCAGTAATTCTTCAATACAATCCTGTGCTTTATAAACCGGTATAACAACAGACAGCAGCATATTAAATTATTAATCCTTCTGAATATTTTGTTTTTTAAAAGATAACAGGCTTAAGCTTATTAAAAAAGGTACCAGCACATAAAAAAACCGGTTCCCCCAGTCATCGCATGTAAATATAACAGAAAGCCAGTAAATACAGCATACTGCAAGCAGGTATACAGTGGTGGCAGAAGGCCTGCACCAGAATTTTGCTGCGGCGGCGACTATTAAAAAATAAAGCGGGTAAAAAAATACAAACAGGTAAGCATTGTGCGCTGCCGAATAATAATTGCGGCCAAGCCCCCAAAATGCTTTGCTGCGTAACAACATTAATTTAATAACCTGTTGTTTATGATTAATCAAGTATTTCCCCAATTTTAGTAACGAGTTATCTGTTGCCATTACTGTGGCCGGCTCAATATTAAGCGTAGTAACACCACAAATTACATGCTCTTCTTCAAAAGGGCCGGTTACATCATACCCGCTGTTTCCTTTCACAAAAAAGTTAATGGCAGTAAGGCAAATTACAATTGCAGTAAGCGGCAGAATAATTTTTGCAATAGCACTTAATAAATGCCATTGTTTAAAATACACATACACAACTGTTGCTGCAAAAAAGTAAATACCGGTAGGCCGTGTAACACATAGTAAAAGCAACAAGAACAACAGCAATGCCATACGTTTTGCTGTAAACAATTTTGTTTGCAGCAGCACACAACTATATATTATGCTAAGGCTAAAAAAAAGCGACTCAGTATAAATATAGCCGTTATAGCTTTGGTAAGGAATGCACATTAACAACAACAGGCTGCCAACAAATGCCATTTTTTGAGACGCCAGGTACGTTTGCAGGAATTTATAAAAATAATTAAGTGCAAATAAATTTACTGCCAGTTGTACAGCCACAACAAACCAATAACCTATGTTCAATTTAATTTTTACAGCCACTAAAAAAATTTCTGTTAGATACAGGTAAAAATTTTTAGCTCCAAAATGACCGCTGTTTACAAAGTTTTCTGCAAGGCTTATAATACGCAATGCTTCCTGGTCAGTTTTAATACCATTAAAAAAAAGCAATGCACATTGTACCAATAACCAAACAAGTAATAATAACGGCTTGAATAAATTATGTGTGTTGGTTTTAGTTGATAGCATACTACATGTAAATATTAGCTGATGCTTTGGCCTTTCATTGATGAACTGATTGCCGCATCCATTATACGCTCGGCATAAGGCTGCGAAATACCGTTCAATTCTGCTGTTTTTGATTGAATGAGGTTTTTATCATTCATATCCAATGCCAATTGCAGCGCCTGCATGGCCTGAGATGTAGCTGTAAGCTCTTGAGGAGTAAGCTGTGTAATATTTTTCTGAATAAATTTTTCTGTTGTTTGCAGTAATTGTTCTGCTTCGGTTTTAGCCTCGGTTAATGCACGCAGGGCAATATCTTTTTCTGCATTTTGTATAGAGTCCAGCAACATCTCTTCCACTTTTTCATCCGTAAGCTCCAGCTGTGGTTTTACTTCAACAGATTGTTCAACACCACTGCGCAGCTCCTTTGCTTTTACCACTAAAATACCATCGGCATTAATTAAAAAACTTACTTCCACTTTTGGCAGGCCTGCGGGCATTGCCGGAATGCCGGTTAAATTAAATTCATCCAGTTTCCTGTTATCATTTACCATATCTCTCTCGCCCTGGTAAACGGCTATCTTCATACCGCTTTGCCCATCTTTATACGTTGTATATTGCCGTGCTGCCTTTGCAGGAATTTTTGTGTTGCGTGGCAATAGCACATCCATCAATCCGCCCATTGTTTCTAAACCCAATGATAAAGGCGTTACATCCAGCAATAAAATATCTTTTGTGTTGCCGGCTAAAATATCCGCTTGTATAGCGGCGCCCAAAGCCACCACTTCATCAGGATTAACCGTATCGTTCACTTTTTTTCCAAAAAAATCTCCTACCAGTTTTTTTACCAATGGTGTGCGGGTGCTGCCCCCCACCATTATCACTTCATCAATTTCATTTTTTGCCAAGCCCGAATCTTTTAAAGCATTACTGCAACAAATAATTGTTTTATTAAGAATGGGCAGCATAAGCTCTTCAAATTTACTTTTAGTTAAAGAAAGTGTATGCCCCTTCCATTCTGCAGTATATGTTTCATTAACCGTTAAATATTTTTTTGCTTCCTCTGCCTGCAGGCGTAATTGCTGGCGGGTTTCATCTTTACCACCTTCAAACTTTTGCTCCTGCATCCAGTAATTTACAATTGCCGCATCAAAATCATCGCCGCCTAAATACGTATCGCCATTTGTTGCAAGTACTTCAAAAACGCTGTTGTTAATATTTAAAATAGAAATATCAAAAGTACCGCCGCCCAAATCGTATACCGCAATTGTTTTTACTTCAGTTTTTTCAATACCAAAACCATAAGCAAGACTGGCTGCAGTAGGTTCATTTATTATACGCAGCACATCCAGCCCGGCAAGTTTACCTGCATCTCTTGTTGCCTGCCGTTGTGCATCATTAAAATATGCCGGCACAGTAATTACTGCTTTGCTTACAGGAGTTTTTAAAATATGTTCTGCCTGGCTTTTTAATTGTTTTAAAATAAGCGATGATAAATCAACCGGCGAATAAAATTTTTCATCTACCTGAACTTTTACCAGCCGTTCCTCATCATCAATAATTTTATAAGCAACAGATGCTGTATTGCCAATATCAGCATACGTTTTACCCATTAAGCGTTTGGCAGAAAAAATAGTATGTGCCGGATCGGTTACCAGGAATTTTTTTGCTTCATCCCCCACAACCAGGTTGCCATTTTTTTCAAAATGAATAACTGACGGCACTAAGGAACTGCTGTTATGTTCTTTTAATGCAACAGGTTGTTTGCTTTCCGGGTGAATGATAGCCACAAGGCTGTTGGTGGTACCCAGGTCAATTCCTACAATTATATCATTTTGCTGCAAACTGCCCGTGGCTATGTTGATAGCTATTTTAGCCATTTAATTTTTTTTGCGAAGGTAATAAATTAAAAGAGGCCGCCTGTTTGGCAGCCTCTTCATTATTTTATTTTTCGTTTATCGTAACAATACCATTTTTCCATAACCTTTGGTAAAGTACTTATCTGTTTTATCCCCTTTTGCCTGGTAAATATCAAGGGATTTACCATCTAAATTTGTAAGCACACGATACAGGTAAACGCCGTTGGCTAATTTTTGTCCATACATATCCGTACCATCCCATTTAAACTCTGTTATGTTTCTGCCAATGTGAATAGGGCCCAGTTCATCCTTCGTTATTTCCCTAACGACTTTACCGCTTATTGTAAGTATTTGTATGCGCATGTTTTGCGGCAGCTCACTGCCGGTTAATGTAAATACAAATGCGGTGGATGTAGTGAACGGATTTGGATAATTAAGCAGGTTTGATATCATCGGTTTATTGATAACATTAAACACCACTTTATAATCCAGGTTACCGCTTTTATTGCCTACCACATCTTTACCGGAAACAATTAACTGGTAACTGCCATCTTGCGTAAAGTAAGGCATCAGGTCAATAGTGGCAGCATTATCGCCGGTGGCAAGGTTTGCCGGGTTAAAGCGCATGGTATCTCCAAAATTGTAAGTATGCACTGAATTGTCAGGAAAAACTACCTGCACCTTTAGCAATGATGTATCGCTAAGCGCCATAAACCTGCTTTCATCTTTTAATTTTATAAAGATGTGTGGTTTAGCTGCAACAATATCCCTGTTTAAAATATGTACTCCGTCAAACGTAACATCCAGCAATGGATTATAATTATCAGGTTTTACATAGAAATCTTTAAATAAAATATTGTTGTAGTGCAACTGTTCCGGCTGGTCATTATTCGGATTCACTTCAAGGAATAAAGTATTATTGCCCGGGTAATTTTTAGTGTCAATTTTATACCGTACAGATAAAGTATCTCCTGCAATAAGCACTTTACCCTTAGGCAAAGTAACAGGATTGGTGAAATTGTTATTGTCTGTAATGGTAAACTTAAACTTCATAGCACTATCAAAAGCTGCAGCGCTTATGTTTTTAAATGCTATTTTAAAATCAATCACCTCCCCTTGTTCAACAGTGTCTTTAAAGTTGTATAAAATATTGGGCGCAACCGCACCTTCAGGAACGGGCTGGCCATTTATACGCCAGTAACGTAACTGGTAAGGTGTAGCTACCGAAAAGTCGCTTGTGTAATACTTAAGCTGCACATACGGATATTGTGCTGCGTTTATAAAATCAAGAGTGGTATCTCTTGCATTTGTAATTGTTTTAAGCAATGAAGAAGTACCGGCATTGGTAACACCATACACTTCAATCCTTACTACATCGGCTGTTGGAGTTTCAACACTATTGCCACGCCAGTGTAAAAACTCCCATTTTTTAGAAGGCCCAAACACGGGTGAAGTTATTGTACCTTCCGCCCTTCGGCCGGAGATTGTAAACTGGTAAGAAAGTTTTTGTAAAGGGCCCGATGTAATACCAAAATTTGGAGTATAAGCCGGATCGTTCTTTTTATAAACAAACGTAAAGGTTTTTGATGTGTTGAATGAATCAATCAATGCAAAACCAGTATTAAAAAATTTATCACGTAAAGTAGTACCCGCAGGGCCGTCATTTTTCCAATCATTTGCAAACGACCAAAAACCGGGTCCGCCCAATACTTTTGATGTATCTGCAGTTGCATTTTTTACCACCACGTAATAACCTGATGGTATTGAATCCATGAAATCCATTATTTTTTTGCGTTTGAGGGCGCCCGCTGCGCCTAATTCACCATAATCAAACTCAAAATTATATTCTGCACCACTTTGGTCACAGTTTCCGCTGCCCCACATACCCGGAGTTCCATAAGGAGTATTCTTTATCGGATCTAATGAGGCCGGGTTGAATAAGTAAAACACCAGCAGGCGGGTTGAGCTGGTTGCATAACCACAACCGTTTTCTATAAATTGAGCACCATTTATCTGCATATTAAAATCTGAACCCTGCTCTAAACTGGTTGGATAGTTACCATTATTAGAAATAACAGTTGATACCCGTGGTGTAAAACTGAAAATACGTGAAGTACTGTCCAGTTTAATATTATCATATGCAGATTTAAAATGCTGATACAAATGCGACTGGTTCCAGCCATCGGTTGATGCAGGCAGGTAAACAAAAGATGATGTATTCCATATTATGCCTGCATTAGAGTTTACCGGCACAATACCAGTACGCCAGTAATACACAGTACTGTCAGTAAATGTTATATTAGAAGGCGTAAAATCTACAATACCACCATTGCCGGAGGCATTGTATGTTTTTTTAAATGGAGAATTGAATTTTTCTGTTGTATCAACTTCCATTATATATTGCCGTTGCTGCACCAGCGGGTTTGCTGTGGTTGCAGAATACGTAATATTTTGTTGCCGCAAAATAGAGAAATTGGCAGGATAAGCAGGTCTTATTTCATCCTCATAAATTAAGAATTGTTTTTCGGTACTGTTATTAGTTTCAGACAATTCGTTTATTTTATTTTCTGTGTCCAGCGAAACCATGATTGTGTTAAGGCCCTTATCGGTAACCGGGTTAATTGGCACAGTCATTACCACTGAGTCCATATACTTAATGGCTGGTATGCGCTGGTTAAATAACACTTTAATACTGTCGTTGGGCAGTTTTCTTTTTATCAATACCCTAATGGTATCATTTATAGCACGGCCAATATTAAACATGCTTACTTTAAGGTTAAAACTATTATCCGCAACAGAAATAATTGAAGGGCTTACTTTTATTTGCTGCTCCTCAATTACATAATCTGGTTTTGCATGATTGTTAATCCTCAGGGCCGGGTCGCCATGTAACGTAAGCTCTTCCAGGTGTATCCGCTGAAAATAATCCAATGACTGTGGATTATTACCCAATTGCTGAAGTACTGATTTGATTTGATCTCCTGCAGTACCTCCATAATTTTTCTGACAAAACTCCCTGTACAAGGCTGCATTGTAAAAATCAAGGAATGGTTCTATACCAAAGTGTGAATCGGCAAAGAAAGCAATACTACCCTTTTGATTTTCAAAAATATATTTTTCAGATAAAGATTTATTACCGGCAAGACGCATAGGATCGTATTCAAAAAAGTTGCCGGCAAGGCAGCCATTAACCAATATAAAAGGATACTTACCCTGGTTTTGATAATCTTCCGGATTACTTAAATTAAAACCTAACAGGTTTGATGATGAGTGCCCAAAATAATTAATTACGCTTAAGCCTTCGTTAAAAAGCTCATTTATACGGTTGCTGCTTGCTTCCTGTACCGGACCTGCACTTGACTTTATAAAAGTTTCCACGTGTGCACCAAACAACGTGTCTTGTGCAATATTTTTATAGCTGTCTAATTTAGCTTTAAAGCTGGCTGATTCTAAACTATCTGCCCCACCTGCAATGTGGACCATATTTTTCATCCACGCCTTATTGTTTATTGTTTGTAAAGCCGAACGCTGTGCTTGTTCATACTGCTTCATTTTTTGCAGGTAATTATTTACCTCATTTCCGGATACTGCACCTAGTCTGCCAATAGGCACTAATGGTATATATGTTCCTGGTGTGCACGCCATTAAAACATCTGAAGCAGGCCAGCCAAATGTTGGCACCATACAAAGTTTATCTAAATCGGTATTATATGTTCCGTTAGGCCCGCTGTACTCATTATTTTTATAACTTAAATAAGTAACCGCACGGCCAATTAAGAAAACGAATTTGGGTTTTACTGCAAAATTGGCATCAGCCCACCGTATAAAATCTCTTATTGCTGCAGGGTGCAATTTTATACCAAAAGCAAACTGTTCTTTAAGCTCATTGATGTCATAAATTTTTGCATTATAGCCGCCTCCATCTACCGAACTGCGGTACTGACGGTACTGCTCTACATAATTTACTCCGCTGCCGTTATCATATAATGCAGGGTTGCTTATTATTATATAATCGGCCTGGTTAGCAGTATTTGTAAGATTTAAAAATGTTTTAGAAACAAGTTGTGAAACAGGCTGAATATTACCGCTGGCAGCACTTACAAGATTAAACTTACGCAACGTATCTGAAGATGGTGGCAAAACAAAACGTACCTGCCCGGCAACAGCTGTATTTCCTGTATAGCGTAAGCCATTATTAATATCTAATAAAACAGGATCCGTACCGCCACTGTTAAAATTGGTAATTACCAAATAGTTTCCGGTTGCAGAGGCCTTTAATTCAAAATAGAAATTAGTTTGATTATTAAAATTAAATGTAGCAGGGTATGTAACAGAAAAATTAGATACCACAATATGATCTCCTAAAGGATAAGATGAGTTTTTTGGGCCTATTGCCACTGCCAGGGATGATGGACTTGTAAGTACCGTAAGCGGTAAATTTCGTACAGTATCTCTTCTGCTGGTATAATAGGGCATTGGTGTAAGCTGGCCCGTTTGCCCCAGAACAACATTATTAAAAAATTTAGCAGTTAAATCTCTTGTATATAAAGGCGAGGCGCCTGCAGCGGTAACAGTAAACGTTACACTGTTGGCAGGCCCGGCAGAATATTTATTAAGATCGAAAATAGATTTACTTAAATGACAGCAACTATAAATACCATTACTGGTCCAGCCTTCATTTTCTTCGTAAGATGAAGAGTAAACATCTTCAGTTCCTAAAGTACGGGCATACCCAGGGTTTAATGCAGCTTTATAATGTGCCTCTATCCGGCGCATAAAATACGCATCTGCAGGAAGTACATTACCTGCAACGGGATTATTTGCATTGGTATAGCGAAGGTTGCCGCCTGCTGCATTTACCGTAAGGTAATAAGTGGCGGTATCAGTAAAGAGGTTATACTTATCATCCAGTTGAAACTCCGGCTTCCGGTATAATTCTGCATCCACTTTTCCATCGTTCATTTCTCCCCAAAATTCAATATAATCCGCAGCGCCTAATACACCTGATGGCACCGATGTATAAATACGCACCTGCTTGCCATTGCGCCATAATTGAAAATTTTGGGCAGGCACAGTACTTAATCCTGCTGCTGCAAGGGTTGGTTGGGAAATGCGGCACAAGGTATCTTTTGCCACATAAAATTTATAATAAGTGTTGTTATAATTTATCCAGCTGTTGTTTAACTGTGCAAAGCCACATGCTATTGAAACAGTAAGTACGGCGGTTAATACAAATTTTTTCATAACACGTTTATTGTAGTTATTCTCTTTCTTTTTTAATAAGGTTTACCCGCAATGAAACAATGTGGGTATATAACGGATTGCTTTGATTGGCCAGATTGGTATATGCATAATCAATCATTACATTTTTAATTTTAAACCCTGCGCCTGCACTGGGTTGATAAATCCATACTTTCTTTTGATTAAGCGTATCGCCATCGGCTAATGCCTTTTGAAAATTGGTAACCCCGCCACGGATAAAAAAAACATCTTTAACCGCTACCTCTAAACCAACATGTGGATCTATACTTATTGGATTACTGCTGAAAACAGTGTTGCGCTTTCCATCAAATGTTATATCTAAACTTGCTTCGGGTGTAAATTTTATTTTTTGCCCAAAGCTATAGCCGCCACCAACTGAAACCCGTGGTGCAGTTAATTCTGTTGATTTAACCGGTATATCGTTTTTTGTAAGATAGAGTACTTCTTTTTCCTGGTCGGTAAACTTAAAACTCCAGGCATTAAATGTGGTGGTTAAATCCCTGGCAACAATACCAAAGTGGCCACGCTTGCCATGCATTTGCAAGCCTGCATCTAAACCAAAACCCCAGGCTGTTGCAAAACTTCCTACTTTACGGTAAATAATTTTTGCATTGGCACCAAAGCTTATATTTTTTGTTTCGGTAGTTTTTATGTTTTGTGCAAACGATAAAAGAAAAGCCCAGTCTGCAGAAGAAAACGTTTTTATATTGTTGTAATTAATGCTTCCGTCAGGTTCTACTAAAAAAAGTGTATTGGGAATATCATCTACTGCAAAACGCAGCATGGAAATACCCAGCGTTCTTTTATTATCTGCCACAGGTATTGCCAGTGCCGCATAATCATATTTTGCAATGCCTGCAAAATACTCAGCGTGCATTAAATTTAAGTTGGGGTTATCCTTAACACCTGTAAGCCCGGCAGGATTCCAGTAACCTGCAGTGGCATCATTAGCAGAGGCAACCTGGGCACTGCCCATAGCTAATCCTCTTGCACCAGCGCCAATATTTAAAAATTCGTTGGAGTATTTTCTGAATTGAGAAAAGCATACCGCCGGCAAAAGCAGTACTGTAAACAAAAATGTTTTGGCACTTCTTCTCATAATATTCGTCAGGGGTTATGGTTGATTTTAAAAGGATATTAACTATAAGAACGTATTAATACGTATCAAATTGTGTTAATATCCAATTATAAAATTAAGGTTTATATAGCAATCTGCTTAAATATAAATTGGGTACACTTTTGCACATAAATAAGACCTGTGTTGGGTTTAAAAGGATGCCTGAACCTGTAAAGTTTTTACAGGCAAGTTGTTTTATCATTTTTTATACTCAATTTTGCCGCTATTAATTTAGTACAAATACGTAAAAGGAATTATAATTAGTTTTTTTATGAAGGATTTACTGGCAGAATTACAATGGCGGGGCATCATACACGACATTATGCCCGGAACGGAGGAACAATTAAAGAAAGAAATGACCACCGGTTATATTGGGTTTGACCCCACTGCCGATAGTTTGCATATTGGCAGCCTGGTGCCTATTTTACTGCTGGTGCATTTTCAAAAAGCAGGGCATAAACCTATTGCTTTAGTAGGCGGCGCCACAGGCATGGTGGGTGACCCAAGCGGTAAAAGTGAAGAAAGAAACCTGCTGAGTGAAGAAGCCCTTCAAAAAAATATTGCCGGTGTAAAAGCACAATTGGAGAAATTCCTGGATTTTAATCCTGCTTTAACAAATGCAGCCGAAATGGCGAATAACTACGATTGGTTTAAGCCTATTTCTTTTATAGATTTTTTGCGTGACGTAGGTAAACACATTACTGTTAACTACATGATGGCGAAAGACAGCGTAAAGAAAAGGATTGAAGGAGATACAGGCATTAGCTATACTGAATTTGCTTACCAGTTGATGCAGGGCTACGATTTTTACTGGTTATACAAAAACAAAAACTGCAAACTGCAAATGGGTGGCAGCGACCAGTGGGGAAATATGACCACGGGAACAGAACTGATACGCCGCATGAGCGGTGGTGAGGCTTTTGTTTTTACCAACCATTTAATTACAAAAGCCGATGGCGGTAAATTTGGTAAAACTGAAAGTGGCAACGTTTGGCTGGATGCTGTTAAAACCACGCCTTACCAATTTTACCAGTTTTGGTTAAATGCAAGCGATACCGACGCAGAAAAATGGATTAAGGTTTTTACTTTTTTAGATAAGAATATTATTGACACCCTTGTTACTGAGCATAAACAAGATGCTGCCAAAAGATTGTTACAAAAAAAGCTGGCGGAAGAAGTAACAAAATTTGTGCATGGTGAAGAAGAATACAATAAGGCTGTTGAAACAACAGAAAAATTGTTTGCCAATGCTGCTGCGCCAATAGAGTCGTTAAGCGAAGAAGATTTGAATAATATGGACGGAATTGTGAAGATAGATTACCCGGCTTCTAAATTATCTGAAGGGGTTGATGTGGTTTCCTTTCTTGCTGAAACAGCAGTTTTTACCAGTAAGGGTGAGGCAAGGAAAATGGTGCAGGGTGGCGGCGTAAGTATTAACCGTACAAAAGTGGATGGCATTGATGCGAAAGTTACTTCCAGCCTTCTATTGCATAACAAATATCTTCTGGTACAAAAAGGAAAAAAGAATTACTACCTTATAAAAACTGTTTAATAAATAGCACCCATGAACCAACTGTTTAAGCTAAACAATGAAAAAGGCTGGAAAACATTATTAGTAACCGACGACAGCCTGCGTTTTGTAAATAAATCATACAGTACAGCAGATGAGTTTTTAGAAAAATTTAATGAGAAGGGATTATTTAAAGAAAGGCTTGAAATTGCTGCTTCAGATGTTATTAAAATCAAACACCCGGAAAAGCATGCTGATGACCTGACCATCACATATCAAAAAGCAAGTAAAAGTGCTGAGCTTGAAATTAAGTTTGAAAGCATGGCTGAAATGGAACAGTTTATACAAACAGTTTCAAAACACCGTAAAATGGTTTCATCTGTAAGCGAAGTAAGTACGTTTAAAGCTATCGGTCCTTCTCTCATTGGGCTGGGCGTAACAGCATTATTAACCTGGATAGTTTATATGGACGCACAGGTAATTGAAAACGGCGGAGAAGTAAACACAAGCGGCCGCCGTTCGTTATACAAAAAATTATTTGCCTGGCTGGCTGAGCAATTAGGTACGCAAGGCACTTTAATTGCAGGAGGAATAATTGGGTTGATTTGTATTTATTTCGTTTATAAAAACCTGCAAAGCAAACCTACACAGGTTGTGTACGAATAGGTTTATTCTACGTGCACACTCTTTTTTACAACAGCCCCCTCAGTTGCTTCGGGTAAAAACTTTCGTTCGTTTATAAGGTAGCCGTTACCTTTTTCGCAAATATGCACTTTCAGGTTTTCTAAACTGTACGGGTTGCCGTCAGGTATATCGGCAATATTGCTGAAGCTTATATCATGCCCATCCACAATAATTACACAACCACTGCCAATCGCTTCCATTTTATTGCCTTCAGTAATTAACATGCCGGTATCTTCTCCCAAACCAATACCAATACAACTAGGATTGCAGGCAACGGCCTGTGCCAGTCTTCCAAAGCGGCCACGCTTTTCAAAATGGCTGTCGATGATAACAGAGCTTATAAAACCAAGACCCGTTGTCATTTTTACTTCGCCTTTTAAATGTGCACGGGTGGCATTACCTTCGTAAATCATGGTTTGGCTCATGGCCATTGCACCGGCGGAGGTTCCGGCAATTATAAAATCTTCTTCCTGGTATCTTTTTTTAATGATAGATAAAAATTCTGTGCCACCATCTGTTACGCTCAGCCGCAACTGGTTGCCACCACTAAACATTACCGCATCACATTCTTTTATTCTTTTTAGAAAATCTGCGTCATTAGTATCAGCACGGTTGCGAATATGCATGAGGCCAATATTGGTGCAACCAATTTTACCAAAAGCATTCAGGTAGTTGTCGCCCACTTCGTAAGGAATGGTGCTGGCTGTAGTAATTACTTCAATACGGCTGTTGGTGCCGCCTGCTTCTTCCACAATACGGCGGAGTATGCCGAGTTCAAAAAAATTGAGGTTGTTACGGTTAAAGTCTTCGGTATCGGTTCCTTTATCTTCTGCGCCACCAATGGCTATTAATTTTCCTTTAGGGAATTGCATTTAAAACGTTTTGTTATTGGGTGCAAAAATATGGGAAATATATTTTTGTGCTATTGCATTACTTTTCAACAGTAGTTGATTATGATTTCGCAAACTTCTCAATCCCTTCCACCAGCCTGTCCAAATTTTTTGTGGTTGTATAAACGTTCGGTGTTACACGTACGCCGCTTATGTTTTCCCACTCTATGCCCACAGTATGCACTTTATAATTGTTCCATAAAAAACCATCTAATTCACCGGGTTTTTTACCATCCACACTAACCAAACCAATAGCACAGCCAAATTCTTTTTTAAAAGATGTTTTTATTTTTACTTTCGGAATATTCTGCACCCGTTCCATCCAGTAATTTTTTAAATACAGCAGGCGTTCTTCCTTACGTTTGGCACCAATCATGTCAAAAAAATCAATGGCTTTGTCGGTTGCCTGTTCAATGTAAAATGGCCTTGTGCCCAGGTGCTCAAACTTGCGGATGTTTTCATCTTCTTTATCACCGGCACCAAACATGGGCCACACATTTTTTATTTTTTCTTTACGCACATACAACAGGCCGGTGCCAATAGGCGCACCCAGCCATTTGTGCAGGCTGGTGCCAAAGTAATCGCAGTTTAAATCAGGTATTTTAAATTCAAATTGTGCAAAAGTGTGGGCGCCATCAACGAGTACATCAATATTTTTCTTTTTTGCGGCATCTGCAATTTTTTTAACCGGCAGCTTCTGTCCAATCCAGTTAATCATGTGTGTTATTTGCACCACTTTTGTTTTGGCAGTAAATGCATCAGTGTATTGTTTTACCAAATAGTTTTCATCTTCGCTGGGCAGTTCTAAGTTTATCCAAACCAGTTTTATACCTTCCCGTTTTTCCCGCTGTTTCCATGCAGCAATCATGTTGGGGTAGTCTTGTTTTGTCAGCACCACTTCATCGCCGGCTTTTAAATCCAGCCCAAAAATTACTGTTTCCAACGCTTCGCTTGCGTTGCGCTGCATGGCAATTTCTTCTGCATCGCAACCGGCAAGCTGTGCCAGGTTTTTCCTTAAAGGCTCCCTGCCCTGGTCAACCACCCGCCACATAAAATAACTGGGGCCTTCATTGCTAACGTCGTAATACTGTTTCATAGCATCTGCCACCACTTTTGGTGCCGGAGAAACACCGCCATTGTTTAAATTGATAAAATTGGAGGAAATGGTGTACGATTGCTGTACATAATACCAAAACTCATCATCAGTGGCAAGCGTAGTGGGGTCTATACCCTCAACATTATGCAATGCAGACTTTAAATTACGGCTCCACGCAGGCTGAAAAATATTGGCTGCAACTGCCGCTGCGGATGCCAGCCCTATTTTACCAATGAATGAACGGCGGTTATTCATGCTTTTAGTTTTAGTATTACAATTTACGCTTTTTGTTTTTTGTAAAGCAAGATGATTTTGGTATTTTCAACGCAGAGGAAAAGAGAAGCAGAGATAACGCAGATATTTCTTTGCGAACACTTCTTATCTCCTTTTCTCTGCGATAAAACTTACGCTTAAATAAAAGATGAGAATTGGTATGCCGTACAAGAGTGCGACGCAACGATGTTCAATTGAAAAACAACTGCCCGTAACCAAAAAACATAAACTGCAAACTATAAACTAACGATATGAAGATTCTTGAAATTAAAATTTTACGGGGACCCAACTACTGGAGTGTGCGCCGCACTAAACTGATACAAATGAAACTGGATTTGGAAGAGATGGAGCAACGCCCCACTAATTCTATTGATGGTTTCAGGCAGCGGCTGGAAAAAATGTTTCCTACAATGATTGAACACCGCTGCAGTGTGGGTGAGCGTGGCGGATTTTTTCAGCGGGTGGATGAAGGTACATGGATGGGCCACGTAATTGAACATATTGCACTGGAACTGCAAACACTGGCAGGTATGGATGTTGGCTTTGGGCGCACAAGAACTGCCAATGAAAAAGAAGGTGTGTACTATGTTTGTTTTACTTACATGGAAGAAGATGCCGGTGTGTATGCAGCCAAAGCATCTGTACGCATTGCACAAGCATTAATTGATGATACGCCGTATGATTTGAATGAAGACATACAGCAATTGAGGGAGATACGTGAAGATACAAGGCTGGGGCCAAGCACGGGTTGTATTGTGGAAGAAGCAGCAAAGCGGAATATTCCTTTCATCCGTTTAAACAAACAAAGCCTGGTGCAGTTGGGTTATGGTGTAAATCAAAAAAGAATACGAGCCACCATTGCAAGCACCACCAGTAATATTGCTGTAGATATTGCCTGCGATAAAGAGGAAACAAAAATGCTGCTGGAAGCCGCTGAAATTCCGGTACCAAGAGGAACAGTGATAC
This sequence comes from Ferruginibacter sp., assembly GCA_044225605.1. GTDB lineage: Bacteria > Bacteroidota > Bacteroidia > Chitinophagales > Chitinophagaceae > Ferruginibacter. The sequence continues at coordinate 111,789 of JBGAIJ010000010.1, read as the reverse complement.
GTACAGAAGAAGGATTGAAAGATGCGGTTGCAAAATATGGTTACCCGTTAGTGATAAAACCAATTGATGGTAATCATGGTAAAGGTAACACCACTAATATTACAACCTGGGAGCAAGCCACTAAAGCGCTGGAGGCTGCAAAACAATATGGCCGCAATGTTATTGTTGAAAAATTTATTACGGGCTTTGATTTTAGATGTTTGGTGATTAACAATAAATTTATTTGCGCTGCCTTACGTACACCTGCAAGTGTTGTGGGTGATGGCGTACACAATATTCAATGGCTGATTGAAGAAACCAACAAAGACCCACGCCGGGGTTATGGACACGAAAAAGTGTTGACGCAAATTACCATTGACCAGTTTACCCAAAAAATGCTGGACGATGCTAAGATTACTTTAGAGCATGTGCCTGCAAAAGGTGAACGTGTATTGTTGAAACCTACTGCTAATTTATCTACCGGTGGAACAAGTACGGATGTTACTGATGAAGTGCATCCGGCCAATGTTTTTATGTTTGAACGCATTGCAAAAATTATTGGCCTGGATATTTGTGGTATTGATGTAATGGCAACCGACTTGCGTACACCCGTTGCAGAAAATGGTGGCGCTATTCTGGAAGTGAATGCTGCACCGGGTTTCCGTATGCACATTGAACCGGCAGAAGGTTTGCCACGCAATGTTGCAGAGCCGGTGATTGACATGCTGTTTCCTAAAGGCAGTGAAGGACGGATACCCATTATTGCTGTAACAGGAACGAATGGTAAAACTACTACCACAAGACTTACAGCACATATTGCAAAAACTGCCCGTAAAAAAGTTGGCTACACCACCAGCGATGGCGTGTATATACAAAATCAATTGATGATGAAAGGTGATTGCACCGGGCCGGTATCAAGCACTTTTGTTTTGAAAGACCCAACGGTTGATTTTGCAGTGCTGGAATGTGCAAGAGGCGGCATTTTAAAAAATGGTTTGGCTTTTACTAATTGCGATGTGGCAATTGTTACCAATGTTGCTGCAGACCATATTGGCTTAGGCGGCATAAATACTGTTGAACAAATGGCGAAGGTAAAAGCGGTGGTGCCTGAAACAGTTTTTCCGCATGGCTATGCTATTTTAAATGCTGAAGATGATTTGGTGTATAATATGAAGCATGACTTAAAATGCAATATTGCTTTGTTTAGCATGGATGAAAATAATGCACGCCTTAAAGCACATTGTGCTGCCGGTGGTTTAGCGACTGTTTATGAAAATGGTTTTGTAACCATAATGAAAGGCAACTGGAAAATACGTGTGATGGCTGCAAAAGATATTCCGCTTACTTATGAGGGAAAAGCGGTGCATAATATTGCCAACTGCTTGCCGGCAGTAATGGCAACTTATTTATACCGTGATATTTCCATTGATGATATTAAACTGGGTTTACAAACTTTTATGCCCGGCGAAGCATTAACACCGGGCCGTTTAAATTTCTTCCATTTTAAAAACATTACCTTCCTTGCTGATTTTGCACACAATCCGCATGGATTAAAACTGCTGGGAGATTTTGTAAGCAAGCTTGATTATAAAAGAAAGATTGGTGTAATAAGCGGCACCGGCGACAGAAGAGATGAAGACATACGAGAACTGGGAGAAATTTCTGCACAGTATTTTGATGAAATCATCATCCGCTGCGATAAAAATTTACGAGGCCGCACTGCAGAAGAAATTATTGATTTGCTGAAAGAAGGAATAAATAAAGTAAACCCAAATATTCCAACACTTACCATTGCCAACGAAAATGAAGCTTTGGAATATATTTATGCCCACCAGGTGCCCGGCGCATTATACACCATTATGTGTGATGTAGTGGCGGGTGCTTTGGATAAAATAAAAGAGTTGAAAGCGAGGGAAGAGAAAGGATAAAAAATTAATTGAAGTGATAAAAAAAGGATTAAAAGTTATCATTCTTTTAATCCTTTTCTATTTTCAGACTTTTGAATGTTTTACATCTTATTTACCTTCTCCTGTAACGTAGCCGCATTTTTCGAATTCAATGACTTTAATTCATCCACCATTTGTTGTGCTTTAGCCTTGTCTTTTTGATTAATGTATACCAGCCCTAAATAATAACGGGCATTTTCATTTTTTGAATTCAGTTCAAGCGCTTTATTAAGATTGGCAAGAGCAAGGCTGTTATTACTCGTCATATAATAACTGTAACCCAGTTCCACATACGCTGCTGTGTAAGTATTTTCCTTTTCTATCGCTTTTTTCAAATATGGAATTGCATCACTGTAACGGGCTTTGCTGTTAAGGCAATAACCCATTCCAAAACAGGCTTTGCGTTCATCGGTAGTAATTTCCAGCGCTTTTTGATACCAGCTTAAGGCCTGGTCAATATCCTTCTTTGTATCACGGTAAACTTCAGCAATTCCATTGTAAGCAATATGGCTTTTCGGTTCAAGCGCAATGGCTTTATTATAGTAGCCAATAGCTTCATCACCCTGTTTTAATTTATTAGAGGCAAAACCCATTTCTAAATATGTGTTTGTGTAATCTGTTTTGTATTCCAGCGAACGCTGTAAAGCTATTTTTGCAGCTTCGTAGTTTTTTTGTGCATTCTGCATAAAACCTTTGCGGTACCAATACAGGTAATCGGTTACGGGGCTTTTTGCTGCAGCTTCATATTTAGTAAAATAATCCAGTGCATTTGCATAATCATCCCTGTTATAAGCTATGGTTCCAAGCTGTTTATATGCAAGTGAGTAATCTGATTTATAAAAAAGACATTTATTATAACTCTGAATAGCAGAATCGGTAAGGTTGCTTTTTTCAAATGCATAACCTAATTCAAAATGCACTTTAGGTATGGTGGTCCATACTGTTCTTGCTTTACGCAAAGAAGACATGGCTCCTGAATAATCCTTCGTATCATTCTGGCACCACCCCATTTCGTAAAATGCTTCTGTGTAATCAGGCCTTAATGCAATGGCTTTTTTAAATTTTTCAATAGCCCCTGCAGGGTTTTTAGCATCCTTCAGTTTAACGCCGTCATTATATAAGGTGGTGGCATCCTGCGCATTTGCAGCAATAGTTGTAAAAAACAATATGCTTATAATCAGTTTTTTCATGCTTATTTTTCATAAAAATATATACCCATAGTATTATTTCAAATACCGTTCAGTGGGTATATTTATTTCGATTATTACTAAAAACCATTTGGGAGCTAAAGCCATAATCCTTATTTTTGCGCCCTGTTTCTACAGATTGGGTTATGGTGTAACGGCAGCACTACAGATTTTGATTCTGTCTGTCTAGGTTCGAATCCTAGTAACCCAACAAAAAGCCCCCGCCAATGGCGGGGGCTTTTTGCTATTTTATAAGTTCCGTAATTACTTTTCCTACACAGCCGCTGGGCATTTGAATTTTTAATAATGCGGCCACAGTTGGGGCAATATCTGCCATAGAGGTAGTTCGGTTGGTTTTGCCGGGTTTTACTCCCCAGCCGTAAAACAGGCAGGGAATATGAGCATCATACGGATTCCATAAGCCGTGTGTAGTGCCCTTTTTACCACCATCAAAATAACCGGGTTTAAATATAAACTGTATGTCGCCGCTGCGTTTGGGGTTATAACCATTCATAAGCATTTCTTTTTGCGGCTGTGGTATAGAAGCTTCCTGCAATTCATCCAGTTCAAAAGCATTAATTATAAAATCTTTTTGTTTTAAAACTGTAATGATGAACTCACTAATTTCTTCTGTGCTTTTATTTTGCTCTGCAATGGCTTTCTTATTTAAGTACACCTGGTAATTCATTACAGTTTTAACAGCGCTTTTTACAGAAAATTTTTCTTCTATTTTACTGTTTAATTCTTTTACAATATCGCCATCTTCAAATGTTCCCCCGGGAATATTATGTTCGTTTAAAAATGCGGGAATATGTGCCACGCCATGGTCTGCCGATAAAAACAGGGTATAATTTCCCTTACCAACTTTTGTGTCTAAATAGTTTAAAAAATCTGCTATATCCTTGTCAAGCCGCAGGTAAGTATCTTCAATTTCAATAGAGTTGGGACCGAAAGAATGGCCTATATAATCGGTAGATGAAATACTAACAGTTAAGAAATCTGTTACGGTATTTTTGCCCAGCATTTCATTTTCAATGGCGGCTTTTGCAAAATCAAAAGTAAATGTGTTTGCAAACGGCGTGGTGCGGAATGATTCATATTTGTCCTTCCCCTCTATTGCCGATAATTTATGCGGAAAGGTTACTGACTTTTCCCCTTTAATAGCATTTTCATACGCTTTATCATCTGCTGTACTTAAATCATATTTTTCTATGGGCAGTAATGTATTCCAATCGCTGCTCATATATTTACCTGCAATGTCTTTATCATTAAACTGGTTTACCCAGGCAGGTAAATTGTCCATGTAATGTGTGCTACTAATCCATTTACCTGCATCATACCAGTAGGCAGCGTTGGCGCTGTGGCCTGCAGGTAAAATAGCGCCACGATCTTTTAAAGCAATTCCAATTACTTTACTTTTAAAATTGGTGCTTAATCTTAATTCATCCGTTATAGTGGTAGCCCATAAATTAGCGGGGCTCATTTTTCCTGCTTTGCCTGTATTGCCCACCGTACTTACGGTGGAGTCATCCGTACAATAAACATATTTATCAGCATAGGGATCGTACCAGTTATTGCCTACAATACCCATTACAGCAGGCACACTTCCCGTATAAATGCATGTATGCCCTACAGCTGTGTAAGTGGGCACATAAGGTATTAATGTGTTTTCAGCAGTAAAGCCATCTTTCAATAACCGTTTAAAACCATTAGCGCCATATAGTGCATCATAACGATAAAGATAATCCCAGCGCATTTGGTCAATTACAAGCCCCACAACCAATTTTGGTTTTTGTGTTTGCGAAAAAGAATTCAAAGCAACAACACTCAATAAAATAACTGCAAAAAACTTACGTAGCATGAAATATAATTTTGGTAAAGATACTACTGCTATATTACTTTTTCATAAAGCGGAAAAATCATACCGGTTATCTGTTTATTTCTTAAAAGCTGCTTAAAAACCAGCGCTGTTAATAAAAACATATACTTTTTTAAACATGAAATATATCACTTTACTAACAGTCACTAATCTTTGAATAAAGCGGTATTTAATGTATTTTTGCGCCCAAAATAAAATCGTAAACATGGCAGATATATTTGACCGTTTATTGAAGAATTATGGCCCCATCGGGCAACACAGAGAAAGAGCACATGGATACTTTGCTTTTCCTAAACTGGAAGGAGAAATAAGCAGCCGCATGAAGTTCAGGGGCAAAGATGTAATTGTATGGAGCCTTAATAATTATTTAGGCCTTGCAAATCATCCTGAAATAAGGAAAATTGATGCAGATGCATCTAAGGAATATGGTCTGGCTTACCCAATGGGTGCCCGTATGATGAGCGGAAACAGTAATAATCATGAGCAATTAGAAGCTGAACTGGCAGCATTTGAAAAGAAGGAAGATGCCATATTACTGAATTTTGGCTACCAGGGCATAATGAGTACCATTGATGCATTATGTGGCCGTCATGATGTAATTGTGTATGATGCAGAAAGCCACGCTTGTATTATTGATGGTTTGCGTTTGCACCCCGGCCACCGTTATGTATTTAAACACAACGACGTTGAAGATTGTGAAAAACAATTGCAGCGTGCCACAGCTTTAATAGAAAAACAAAATGCCGGTGGTATTTTAGTTATTACAGAAGGCGTTTTTGGTATGGCAGGTGACCAGGGTAAACTAAAAGAAATTTGTGCCCTTAAAAAAGAATATGATTTCCGCCTGTTGGTAGATGATGCGCATGGCTTTGGTACACTGGGAAAAACAGGTGCCGGCGCAGGAGAAGAACAAGGTTGCCAGGATGATATTGACTTATACTTTTCCACCTTTGCAAAATCAATGGCCAGCATTGGCGCTTTTTTAGCCGGTCCAAAAATTATTATTGATTACATACGCTACAACATCCGCAGCCAGATATTTGCAAAAAGTTTACCCATGCCGATTGTAATGGGAAACTTAAAGCGCCTGGATATGCTGCGTACTATGCCTGAGTTAAAAGAAAAACTGTGGAGCAATGCTACAAAATTGCAAGCCGGTTTAAAAGAAAGAGGGTTTGATATTGGTAAAACAGACAGCCCTGTTACACCGGTGTATATGAAAGGTGGTGTGGAAGAAGCCACTGCAATGGTAATGGATTTACGGGAGAACTATGGCATTTTTGCATCGATAGTTGTTTACCCGGTAATACCAAAAGGCCATATTATTTACCGCCTTATTCCATCTGCAGCACATACTGATGAAGATATTGAATTAACGCTGCAGGCTTTTAGCGATACAAAAAAGAAGCTGGATGCCGGTGCCTATAAAACAGACGCTATTCCGGATATGGCAGAAGTAACAGGCAAAAGGTTCGATTACATGAAAGATAAATTGAGGAACAAATAATATAACAAAACTGCATTTTTCAAAATCTCATTATTACTGATGAGATTTTTTTTATTCCAATTTAAGAAATGAAACAGCATATTGCACACATTGCCCTGGTGGTAAAAGATTATGATGAAGCCATTGCTTTTTACACGCAAAAATTAAACTTTAAATTGCTGGAAGATACACAGCTTAGCGAAACCAAACGCTGGGTAATGGTGGCCCCACCGGGGGGCGGGGAATGTTGCTTATTGCTGGCAAAGGCAGCCAGTGAAGAACAACAAAGCCGTATTGGCAATCAAACCGGCGGCAGGGTTTTTCTTTTTTTATATACCGATGATTTTTGGAGAGATTACAATAACATGCTTGCACAGCAAATAAACTTTGTACGGCCTCCAGTTGAAGAGCCATACGGAACCGTTGCAGTGTTTGAAGACTTGTATGGAAATTTGTGGGATTTAATTCAACCAAAACAATAATAATAAAGCCCCGGTTAAGGGGCTTTATTATTTTATTTAAGTAAACTGGTTTTAATATAGTTGCAGCTGGTTTTAATGCTGCCGTAAAAGTCGGGCTTGTAGTTATTCTCCTGCTCCATTAAGTAATGTTTTACACCTGATAATTTTGCATTTGCAAAAATGCTTTTAAAATCAACCGAACCATTACCTACTTCAGTATTCTTTGTTTTGTCTTCTTTACTCATGTCTTTTACATGCCATAACTGAAAACGGCCGGGCTGCTTTTTGAAAAAATCAACTGGGTTATACCCGGCTCTTACAACCCAGTATAAATCCATTTCAAATTTCACCAGGTCTTTATCCGTATTATTAAGCAATACATCATATCCATATTGCCCGTTCATGTCAGCAAACTCAAAATCATGGTTATGATAGGCCATTTGCAAACCGTGCTCTTTACAAATTGCAGCCGCTTTATTAATACGATCTGCAAGCACTTTATACTGTTCAATATCTTTTCTCTTTTCTGCACTCAGCCATGGTATAATAAAATATTTATTTCCAAGTGCATTACAGGCGTTGCAAATATTTTTTACATCATCTCCATTGCCATTTTCAAATAAAAATTTCTCGGGTGTATAATGGCCGCTGGGGCTTTTAAGCCCATTATCTTTCAGCAGTTGCGAAAACTCTGCAGGTGTTAAACCAAAAAATTTATTTTCGGCACTAAGCCCAAACATTTCCACTTCCTTATATCCCGCCGCAGCTATATTTTCAATAACTCCTTTTGGATCTTTAACCACTAACTCACGCAGTGTATAAAGCTGAATGCCTACGTTCTTTTGTTTTTTTAATAATTCAGCCGGATTGATTAATAAACCGGCAGTGAGCACTCCGGATTGTTTAATGAAGGTTCTCCTGTTATTCATGCAGCAAACGTTTTAATGTGAGCATTAAAGTTATAGAAAATAAAAAAGCCGTCCTAAAAAAGAACGGCTCTTTAAAACTATTTTACCAGTTATACTCTAAAGTGAGCAAAAGCTTTGTTGGCTTCAGCCATACGATGAGTATCTTCTTTCTTTTTAAATGATGCACCTTCACCTTTACTTGCAGCTACAATTTCATTCGCTAATTTTTCTGCCATGCTGCGGCCATTTCTTTCACGGCTGTATTTCACCATCCATTTAATGCTTAAAGAAATTTTCCTGTCTGCACGTACTTCTGATGGAATCTGGAATGTTGCACCACCAATACGGCGGCTGCGAACTTCTACACTTGGAGTAATGTTGGCTAAAGCTCTTTTCCAAACTTCGTATCCATTTTCGCCGGTTTGTTTAGCTACTTTTTCCAGTGAATCGTAAAAAATAATATAAGCACCGCTTTTTTTACCAGCCCACATCAGGTTGTTTACAAAACGGGTAACCAGTTTGTCATTAAACTTAGGATCTGGTGCTAACGGTATCTTTTTGGGTTGTGATTTACGCATTGTTTAATTTTGATTTTTGGCTGAATTTCTTCAAGTATTAAAACTTTACTCAACCGTTTTTAAATTCTTATACTAATTATTTTTTAGCTTTTTCTTTCTTGGTTCCGTATTTACTGCGGCTTTGTTTACGGTCTTTTACACCGGCAGTATCCAAACTACCACGAACGATGTGGTAACGTACACCCGGTAAATCTTTTACCCTGCCACCACGTATCAATACAATAGAGTGCTCCTGCAAATTGTGGCCTTCACCCGGTATGTAGGCGATAACCTCAATTTTATTGGTTAAACGCACTTTGGCAACTTTACGCAAAGCTGAGTTTGGTTTTTTAGGCGTTGTGGTATATACTCTTGTACATACACCACGGCGTTGCGGACAAGCGTCCAGCGCCCTTGATTTGCTCTTAGCTTTGATGATTTCTCTACCTTTTCTTACTAACTGTTGTATTGTAGGCATGTATGATGCTTTTTAATTTCGGACGGCAAAGGTAGGTGATTGCATTGTAAAATGGAAACTTAAAGAAGAAAAAAATCCACTTTTATCAACATTTATTAAAAAGCCGCCTGAAAATTGAGGCGGCTTTAAATATTCTAAGGCATTTATAACTTAAATTTTGTACATCCATCCATGAACATCCGGCGCTGTGCCGTATTTAATCGCATCCATTCTTTTCTTCACTTCGGGGCTTGCAGTCCAGGTATCTACGTTAAAAGTCATAATAAAGTCCTTGTATTTCAACTCTTTAATTTTAGAAATAGTGGCCGCAGTACCGGTTCCAAACACTTCTTTAAGGTTGCCTGCTTTATAAGCATCCATAATTTCATCAATGCTTATAGGCCTTTCTTCTACCTTAAGCCCTATTTCCTTTAAAAGTGTTATTACGCTATCTCTTGTAACACCGGCTAAAATAGTTCCTGAGGTTAAATCAGGTGTTACAGCAGTATTTCCAATTATAAAAAACACGTTCATTGTGCCGCATTCCTGCACATATTTATTTTCAATTGCATCCATCCACAATACCTGGTCGTAACCAGCTTTTTTTGCTTCTGCAGTAGGGAACATAGCTGCTCCATAATTACCGGCAGCTTTTGCAAAGCCAATTCCGCCGGGTACAGCACGTACATAATGCTCTTCTACATTAATTTTCATTGGCGCAGCATAATATGGGCCTGTAGGGCTTAGTATTATCAGGAATTTATATTTTTCACTGGGCCTAACACCAATCATTTCATCACTGCTGAACATAAATGGACGAATGTATAAAGAGTGATCTTCAAACTGTGGTATCCAGCCTTTGTCAATTTCAATTAACTGGCGCATGCCTTCCATAAATATTTCTTCGGGCACGGGAGGCATTGCCATTCTTTCAGCAGAAATATTAAAGCGTTTAAAATTGTCGTAGGGCCTGTAAATAAACGCTTCACCATCGGCATTTTTGTAAGCCTTAATACCTTCAAAAATTGCCTGGCCGTAATGGAGTGCTGCTAAAGACGGAGCCAGTTCAAGCGGCTGGTAAGGCTTAATTTCTGCTGTTTTCCATTCACCATTTTCATAATCCACTTCCAGCATATGATCAGTAAAATACTTACCAAAAGGAAGATTTTTAATATCCAGCCCTTTTAATTTGCTTTGTTGCGCCTTTGTTACAGTTATATCAGCTGAGGCAATCATAATTGATTAATTTTACTGCAAAGAAACGAAAAAAACAGGGTATAACTAAGGTTTTTATGAGTTTAGACAATATTCAACTGCCACCAATTGTATTACAGGATTTATATAAAAAATCGCTGGTTGACTTAAATAATAACAAGCCCGTTGCAGTCACTTTAAAAGATGAAGGTTTACCATATTTAGGTAAAAATGGAAAAAACATTTGTATTGTTGTGGCTGATGAAAATGCATTGCATCTTTCAGATGATTTATTAAATTTTTTGGTGGGGATACTGGGAGCATGCAAGCTGACGATGGCCGATGTAGCAATCACTAATTATTCAAAAAATACCAGCCTTGATTACAGCAGTTTACAAACTGAACTGCATGCAGAAATTTGTTTGTTATTTGGTGTAACGCCGGCTCAATTGCAATTACCCCTCACATTCCCGCTTTATCAAATTCAAAAATTTAATAACCAGCAATATTTGGCAGCTTTACCGCTGCAGCAGTTACAACAGGACAAAGCCGAAAAAACTAAATTATGGAATAGCCTTAAAATACTTTTTAATATAGGATGATGAATACTTTGGAAACATTAATTTTTGCTACAAATAATCAGAACAAGGTAGATGAAGTAAGGCTGGTACTGGGCAGCAGCTTTAATATTATTACTTTAAAAGAAGCAGGTATTGATATTGATATTCCTGAACCACATAATACTCTGGAAGCAAACGCCACTGAAAAGTCGGGCACCATTTATAAACTTACCAGCAAAGACTGCTTTAGTGAAGATACCGGTCTTGAAGTAGAAGCTTTAGGCGGCGAGCCCGGTGTTAAAAGTGCCCGATACGCCGGCGAAAGCCGTTCGTTTGAAGATAACATTGACAAATTATTGAAGAATTTATCTGCACATTCCAATAAAAAAGCCCGGTTTAGAACCGTCATATCTTTATTATTAAATGGCAGGGAGTTTTTGTTTGAAGGAATTTGCCCGGGCAGCATAATTAATGAAAGACGCGGAAGCAACGGTTTCGGTTACGACCCCGTCTTTATTCCCGACGGAAACCAAAAAACCTTTGCAGAAATGAGCATGGAGGAAAAATCCGCCTTCAGCCACCGTAAAAAAGCAATGCAAAAGCTAATTGACTTTTTACAAATGCAAAAAACTAATCATTAATCTACTTACCATTAAACCAATCGAAAAACGTTGAATTCAGAAAGCAACCTAAACATATCTGAAAGCGACTTAATAAAGGGATGTCTTGATAAAAACCGCCAAATGCAGGAAATGCTTTATCAGCGGTTTTCATCAAAAATGTATGCCGTTTGCCTCAGGTACTGCAAAAATGCTGATGATGCACAGGACTTATTACAGGATGGTTTTGTAAAAGTTTTTAGAAACATTGAAAAGTTTAGGGGAGATGGCTCGTTTGAAGGCTGGATACGGCGCATTTTTGTAAACACCTCTATTGAGCACTTTAGAAAATCTGTTAAAAGCTATACGGTTACAGATACAGATGACGTTAATATTGAAGACCCCTCTTTAACTGCATTAGATAGCCTTGCTGAAAAAGACATAGTAAAGATGATACAGGAGTTAAGCCCCGGATACCGCCAGGTGTTTAACATGTACGTAATTGAAGGTTATTCGCATAAAGATATTGGAGAAATACTCGGCATTAGTGAAGGCACCAGTAAATCGCAACTGGCAAGAGCAAAAGGCATTTTAAAAAAAATGGTAGAAGAAAAACTGAACCAGACAGCACAGGGACTTAATTAATAGTAATGAAAAACAATTGGCTATATAAAATCCAGCAGCATGAAGCAACTCCGTCTGAAGGAGCCTGGAAGAATATTGCCAATAAACTGGATGATGCCGATTACGAACAGGCCGCTTTTATTGCCCGTATTGCTGCTTTTGAAACAGCACCACCATCTGTTGCACAAAAAAATATTTTTGCTCTTTTAGATGAGGAGGAACATAAACACCCTTTTGAAAAAAGACTATACAATTATGAAACCACCGCTCCTGAAGAAGCATGGCCATTAATTGTAAACGAATTAAACAAAAGAGCAACCAAAATAATACCGCTTGAAACCCGTACAGGAAAATTAAGACCTGTTTATTTAAGAATTGCCGCAGCAGTTGCCTTAATTGCAGTAGTAAGCATTACGGCATGGTTTTTAAACAAACAGCGTTCAGGCACGGAAGAATTTGCTGCAGCAAAAAACCAGCAACCATCAACTGTTACTTACGGCAATACGCAAACTGAAGCATTGCCTGTTACTGTTGGTGGAAAAGAAAAAAAATCAAGTACTATAAAACAGGTTGATGCATCACCAGGCAATACAGTTGTTGCAACGGCCCCGTCTTATTTGCAAAATCACGAAAGTATAGCGCTTGCTGAAAACCCAGCACTTAGTAAAATTGAAAAACTGCAAAATGATTTAGGTGAAACGCCGCATGATATTTCGCTTATTAACGCTCCTTCAAATTCTTATATAACTATAACAGGCCCTGACGGGCTGCCGCTGAGGGTATCTTCTAAATTTTCAAACCTTATCAGTTACTTAACCGAAAACAATCCGGAGCTGCAGGAAAATATTGATATCATTATAAAGGAAAGCGCTAAGTGGAGAAACACATTTGCCGGATGGCGGGAAAAGATGACAAACAATAGTATCGCCCCTTCACTTACAAACTTTATGGATATTATAGAGCTTAGTAATGTGCTGGAAGAAAAAAAATAAATTACCCGAATTTACATATATGGTTTTAAAACAAAGCTTCACCATTGTGAGGCTTTGTTATTTTAAATGGTATAAACATAACTTTGAAGCATGGCAAGAATAAAGTTAACAGTGCCGCAAAACAGTTTGGCTGTAATAACGGTACCGGTAAGAATTACGGATATTAATTACGGCAATCATTTAGGCAATGATTCATTTATAAGTATTGTGCATGAAGCCAGAGTGCAATGGTTGCAGCAGCATGGCTATACTGAACTGAATATTGAAGGAACAGGCTTAATATTAGCAGACCTTGCCGTGGAATTTAAGAACGAAGGTTTTTATGGCGATGTTATTGATATAAAAATAAGTACAGGAGAAATAAGCAAAATTTCATTTGAATTATATTATACACTTTCTGTAAAAAGAAACAATGAAAACATTGTACTTGCCGTTGCAAAAACAGACATGGTATGTTATAATTATTCTTTAAAAAAGGTAGTTGCAATGCCCCAAAAGCTGAATACAATTTTAACTGCTCAAACTTAACCGTTCCATATTTTCCAGCTTTCTTCTGCTTGTATTACCAGCATATCATAACCATTTTTAACGACAGCTCCCCTTTCCTCTCCTTTTTGTAAAAACAATGTTTTTGCAGGGTTATATACCAAATCAAAAAGATAATGCTGTGGTGTAAGATATTGATAAGGAATATCAGTGCATTCGTTTACATTGGGAAAAGTGCCTAGCGGAGTTGTATTGATGATAAGTAAATGTTTACTGATGGTATCAGCATCAATATCATTATAAGTTAACTGAGCGCCGTTGTGCAATTTGCGGCTTACTATTTTATAAGCTACACCAAGTTTTTCAAGCACATATTTAACTGCTTCGGCCGCACCTCCGTTACCTAATACTAATGCATTGGTATGATGTGGCTTTAAAAGCGTAAGCAATGATTGCTCAAACCCCAGCACATCTGTATTATAGCCTGTAAGTTTTCCCTCTTTAATTGCTATACAATTACAGGCACTCACACCTTTTGGCAAACGTGAATTATTTGTAAGAAAAGGAATAACATTTTGTTTATGCGGTATGGTAATATTCAGGCCGCATAAATCAGGATTAGTTTTAAGCAGTTCAGGTAAATCATTTATATCCTGCAACGGAAAAATTTTATAGCAGCAATCAGTAATTCCTAATTGCTCAAATTTTTCAGTAAAGTATTTTTGAGAAAAAGAATGCCCCAGCGGATAGCCTATAAGACCATAAACCTTCATCAGGCGTTATTTTTTATCGAGGTATAAACTGAAAGTATCACCACGTAAACCAATACGCATTGTTTCCAGGGGTATTACTTCGTTAGGTGCAATATTACCCAGGTTTACATTACATCCAATAAGTTCTAAAAAGTAAAGCTGTTGTGCTTTTTGCGGTGCTTCCCACAAAATTTTTTCTTCTGGTATTTGTGTAAGTATTTCCTGTACCAACCCTTCCCTTACTTCGCCGCTGCCGCGATAAATACCAACATTACCGGCTTCTCTTGCTTCGGCTATTACGTAAGAAGAGCCTGCATCAAGTTCAGCCCTCATCAGTTCAATCCATTTATAGGGTGGAATAATGTGCGCCGCATCTTTACTGCCTACTTCGCTCAGCACTGTACCATGTTTGGTTAGTTTTTCTATATAGCCGCATTTTTCTGCATGAGGAATAGTAATGGAACCGTCACTTACTTCCATATGAGTAATACCATACTCTTTACATACGCTTATATAGTCATCAACCTGGTTACGTATTAAAAAAGCTTCAAACAGTGTTCCGCCAAAATAAACCGGTATGTTATAAGTGCGGTAAACTTCCAGCTTTTCTCTTAAAGTAGGCGTTACAAATGAAGTTCCAAAGCCAAGCTTAATAATATCAACATGAGGATAAGAAACACTCATAAAATTTTTTGCTTCTTCCACGCTAAGCCCTTTATCCATCACCATTGTTATGCCATTCGTACGGGGCCTTACTGTTCTTTCCGGAATTTGAGAGAGGTTAAAATTCATGCCTGTTGTTTTAAGTGGCGCAAAGGTAAAACAATTTGGCATCAGCCAAGCAGATGCTGTATGAGAGTTATCAGTAATAAACGGGTATTATATTGACCGCTTCTTTTTAAAACGTGCAATTACATCCACCACTTGTTGATTTTGTAATAATGCAGGGTTTAATTCAATTAATTTTTTTACCAATTTGGGGTTATGCTGCATGCCTTCTTCCAGTTGCAGCATGGCTTCTTTAGATTTACCTGAAGCAAATAAAAGCGCCGCTTTATAAAAAAGAAAAACAGGTTTATGGTCTGTTTGTTCCCATGCAAATGATGCATATTCCAGGCCCTCTTCCCATAATTCTGCCTTATACAGGCACTTGAGCAGTTCAATCCATCCATTAATATTTTTAGGCCTTACCCTTACTACATTTCCTAAATAAGAAACCGCATCTTCCAGTTTGCCCATTTGCATATAACACTGGCCCATGGCCAAATTATACTCCGGCTGCATACGATGAATTTTTAAAGCCGTTTCAAGAATTTTTACAGCGCTTGACCAGTTAGCCTCATTCATGTATGTACAGGCAATTTTAAAAACCAACTGGCTGTCATCCTGGCTTAAGTGAGAGGCTTTTTTATAATTAAATCTTGCCTGGGCAAAGTTGCCCATTTTATCATAGCAATGTCCAATGGCTTCATAAATCACCTCTTCTGGCCTTGCCAGTTCCAGCACTTTTTCAAGCACGTCTATGGCTTCTTTATATTGACGCAGCCGTATATACGCATCTCCCATATTACGCAGCGCATAATCAAATTTTTCATCAATGGCTACCGCATATTGATAAGCGTCAATTGATTTTTCATACAGTTTTAAACCCTGGTATGCCGCACCAAGGTTAAACCATGCCAGTTCATTATACGGGAACTCTTCAATTATCCGTTGATGCAAACGTATCCCTTCTTCATTACGCCCTGTAAAATCTGTCCAAAAACAAATTTTATAAAGTGCTTCTTCGTTTGCAGGATCGTATTCTAAAATGGTTTTAAGGCAATCGAATACTTTTTGAAAGTCCTCATAATCGTCATATACATCTGCCAGCTCAAACAATAAATCCACTTTTTCTTCGCCTTCAAAATCCTGGATGGCAGCTTCCAATATCTTGGCCGCTTTTTCCTGCTGATCCAATGCCAGGTAAGCGTCTGTTTTCAATATATAGAGGTTGGTGTCTTTACTATCCAGAATTTCTGCCTGCTCCAGCACATACAAAGCCTCTTTGTAATGCCGCAGGGCTATTAATAAATCAGCTTTACGAAGCATAAGGCTGGCAGAATACGGGTATTGCGCTACGGCATATTCAGCAGCTTCCAATGCAGCCGGAAGCTGTTCTTTTTCATCGTAATAGTCAATAATCCGCTCAAAAGATTCTTCTTCAATAAAAGAGTTAGGTTTTCCGGTTTTGAGGTTCTCAAATTGCTGGAGTAGCTCCCGTATTTCATCCCGGTCCTGACGGTAAGGATATTTACTCATGTGGTATAAGTTATTGTAAATTACCCCCTTTAAAATGATTTTACAAATTTTTGTAACCTTTTTTCACCTAAAACGTTAAATGTGTGTAAAAAGAATAGATGAGTGGTAAGCAATTACCCGGATTATTTTAATATATTTGTCACGTTAAATTATTCAACCAATGATTAAAACAACCAAAATTATGCTTATTGCGCTGGTATCTTTAGGTACTGCGTTTAATGCTATGGCTGACAGAGGCATTGGTAAAAAAAGTAAACCCACTAAGGTTACTTTAAATATCACTACTCCGTCAACTTTAAGAAACTCTTTATCACTGAATGTAAAAAATGGTTTGCGTTATACAGGAAGTATGTTGTTAAATCAACAGAGCAATACAAACAGTATGATGAAGACATCGCTTATTACTTATCAAAAAGGAAATACAACTTATATCATTCCATACAAACAAAAAATTGTAATGCCTGAAATTAAACAAGGCTACACCGGAATGAAATTAATCATCAGACCTCATTAAAAAATAAAGCTCTCAAATTTGAGAGCTTTATTTTTATACTGCGTTTTTATTTTATTGATTTCCTTTACGCATTTGCTGATTTTCCTCGTACGTCATCACCCTGTAACCAGATTTTGGAAAATCAAATTTTGATACAGCAACCGGTTCAAAGCCAATTTTAGAAAGTGTGTATTTATATTTTGCCGTACCACTCTCATATTCATATTCTAATGCCACGCCTGGTAAATTTTTAAAAGTAGCATTGTATTCTTTGTTGCTGATATTTAAATCGGCTGTATAGAAAACAGTAAATGTTTTACCTGAAGGAAGTTTAGCAATTGCCTTTTTACAGTTGTAACCGGCAATATTTTTTGTTTCTTCAGTTGTTTCAAACTTAATATCGTTGTAGGTTTTATTTTTTTCTTCCCAGTTTTGTTTAGTTAAAGTTATCATCAGCTTTTGCCCGCTGTATTCTTTTAATATTACAGCATTCCCCGTTTTAGCGTCGTGTATGGTAGTTTCTTTACCTAAAGCACTTACCATATCCGAACGGCTTTGTGCACCTTTAATATAAACTGTAACAGTTCCGCCATCCACAGCATCTGCTATTTTTGGCTCTTTACTGTCGGTTTGTATTACAATATCGTACACCAATGTACCTTCAGAAATTGTTTTTTGAGCGAAAGAAAATACAGCGCCTGCTAAGCATAAAATTAACAAACCTGCTGTCTTCAGCTTTTTCATTTTTAAATGTTTTAATAAAGATAATAAAATCCCGTGCCAAAGCTTTTGTACTATAAATAAAAAAGACCTGCAACCTTACAAAATGGTTGCAGGCCTTGCTATTTAACGATTTCTTTTATTTTTTATTGGTCTTATTCTTAATGTCCTGCAGCTTTTTTTGCTGTTCCTGCATAGCCTGTATACGCTCCTGCAACTTGCTTTGCTTTACTGGCTTCTTCCTGTTTTCTGCTATTTGCGCATGTATTTTATCATGGTTGATAATATACTTCTGAATTACTATTTGCAATAACAGTGTTATTGTATTAGATACTGTGTAATACCATGTTAGGGCTGAAGGTAAATTATTAAAAACGCCCAGCAGTAATACAGGAAAAATATACGGCATGTATTTCATAACAGGATTTGTATTATCCTGCATATTACTCATGCTGTATAAAGAAATAAGCAAACTGGTAATTGTAGCAGTTAACGTAAACAAGCTAACATGGTCACCATAGAAAGGAATATTAAAGGGAAGGTGAAAAATTGAATCATAAGCAGCTAAATCCTTAGCCCATAAAAAGCTTTGCCCACGCAGCGAAATATTTGCCTGGAAGAAATAATACAAAGACATAAAAATGGGAATTTGCAGCAATGCAGGTAAACAACCTCCTAACGGGCTTACACCCGCACTTTTCCATAATTTCATTTGCTCCATACTAAATGCCTGTTGATCCAACTGACCACTTTTATCCGTAAGCTTTGCTTTTAAAGCATCTACATCCGGCTTTAGCACTTTCATTTTTGCGCCGCTTAAATAGCTCTTGTATAAAATTGGCGATGTTATTAAACGAATAATAAGTGTTAGCAATAAAATCACAATACCATAGCTGGAAACATATTGCCTGATAAAATCCCAAATAGGCAATAGAAAATGCCTGTTAATATATTTTACAAAAGAAAAGGGTCCACTGCCATAAGTAACAATCTGGTGCATATTGTTACCATATTTATCCAGCACATTATAATCATTTGGCCCGTAATACAACTGCATTGGAATAACACCGTTTGAGGGCACAGTAACTTTAAAATTAGCTGCTGTTTTTGCTACCAGCTTTAAAGAGTCTGCCGGGTTTATCCATTGTATAGCGGCACTTTGAAATTTATTTTTTGCTACCAGTGTATTTACAAAAAACTGCGGGTTAATTGCAATCCAGTCAACGGGTTTTTCAAATTTTTCCTCTCCCCCGTTTCCTAAAGGTGTAAAATCATACTTACCATTTTGAACATAGGAAATATGTGCCTGCTGCTTTTCGTATGTAATATTTTTTTCGGCTTGTGGTATTTCGTTTTGCCAAAGTAAATTCATACTGCCATTGGTAATCAATTTATCTGCACCGTTTAAGGTTACATTAAAATCCAGCATGTACTCATCCGGCTTTACTATGTATTCATGAGTTATTAAATTATTACCTGCCGAGTCCTGCAGCGTATAAATTATCGCCTGGCTTTTATCAGCATTTGTTTTTAAAGCTGCCTTATTAAAATTTAAGTCAATTGTTTTAAGAGTGCCCGTACTGCCGGGATTATTAAAATCGTAGCCTAATTTATTATAAACTCCGTCTGCAAGTAATAATACCGGTTTGCCTTCGGGTGTTTTAAAATTTTTAAGCTCAACAATTTTAGGCTGTGCCCCTTTATTGGTAAAACTGATTTTTACAACACTGTTTTCAATAACTGTAATTTCTTCTGAAGCTGCCTGTTTAAGTCCTGCTGTGGCTTGTTGTGCTTTTGCATTTTGTAAAGAGTCATTAAAAGCGGCATCTTTTTTAACAGCGAGTGTATCAACTTTCTTCTTTTCTGCAGCAGCTGTTGAATCGGCTATTCTTTTCTTCTGTTCTTCCAGTGCCTGGCTGCTGCGGCTGTTCATAAATAACATCCCTACAAGCAGCGCACCAATCAGTACAAAGCCAATTATCGTATTCCTGTCCATTCCCATGATGAAAATAATTTAAGAGCGCAAAGGTAATTAAACTTTAATGTTCGCCATTTTTTACCTTTTAAATATTACCGGCGGTATAAATTAAAAACCCCCCGTATGTAACAGGGGGTTTATTATATAGTAAATCATTAATTAACTTACTTTTTTGCAGCAGGTGCCGGAGCTTTTGCAGCAGCAGGTGCGGCAGCAGCTTTAGGCGCAGCAGCTTCCTCTTGCTTCAACTGGCGTGTCATAGTTACTGATGCCATTGGAATACGGGGAGAGTTCATGATTTCAAGCTCACCAGCTTTTACATCTTCTACTCTTACATTTCCGTTTAATTCCAGGTTAGTAATATCTACCTCAATAGTTTCTCTTAAATCTTTGGGGTAGCCTTTTACTTTAAGTGATTTTATTTTGGTTACCAGTTTACCACCGGCTTTAACACCAGCAGGAGTTCCAATAAACTTAACCGGTAAAGTAGCAATTACTTTTTTGTCATCTACCAGTTCAAGAAAATCAACATGAATCAGTTCGTCTGTTACTTTGTTAAACTGCAGATCTTTTAAAATACAGTTGTAGCTGTTTCCATCCACATTAATACTGGCAAGCATAAACTCGGCAGTATAAACAATGTTTTTAAAGGAAACTGCAGGCGCTGAGAAATTAATCTCTTTTTTACCACCGTAAATTACACCTGGCACCAGTTCCTGAGAGCGAAGTTGGCGGGTGGCTTTTTTTCCGCTTTCGGTCCTCAGTTGTCCTTCGATTGTAATCGTTTTCATTATTATTTATTTTTTGTGAGGCGCAAAGGTAAGGAAAAATGGGCAATCATTATAATGAAAAAAGGATAATCAAGCTGGTATCCTCAATTATCCTTTGCAAAAAAATGAATGCCTATTTACTTTTTATTTGCCATTTTGCTTCTCAGAAACAATCCGTTAATGCTCTTGTTTTCAAATGCATTACGTATAGCTGTAGCAAATAATTCGTTTGTAGAAGCAACTTTTATTTTATCTGACTGTCCTCTCAGCGGTATCGTATCGCACACTACCAACTCTTCCAAAACACTGTTTTGTATATTAGAATAGGCGTTTCCGCTTAATACAGGATGGGTACAAAAAGCTCTTACACTACGGGCTCCTTTTTCTTTTAGCAAAGCGGCGCTTTTGCATAATGTGCCTCCCGTATCGCAAATATCATCTACAAGTACAACATCCCGGTCTGTAACATCGCCTATTACTACCATACTGGCAATTTCGTTGGCCCGTTTACGGTGTTTATCACATATCACCATTTCGCATTCAAAGTAAGATGCTATTTCACGTATGCGGTTAGCACTACCTACATCCGGTGCCGCAAAGGTTAAATTAGCTAATGCCAGCTTTTCAATATATGGAATGAAGATGGCTGATGAATCCAGGTGATCTACCGGAATATCGAAATAACCCTGAATTTGCGGTGCATGCAAATCCATTGTAATAACCCTGTCTGCGCCGGCTGCTGTAAGCATGTTTGCCACCAATTTGGATCCAATTGCCACTCTTGGACGATCTTTTCTGTCCTGGCGGGCAAATCCATAATAAGGTATAACGGCAATTACTTTATAGGCAGAAGCCCTCTTAGCCGCATCAATCATCAGTAATAATTCCATTAAATTATCAGATGGTGCATATGTACTTTGTATAAGAAATACAAACTGGCCTCTTATACTTTCCTGAAACTCCACATAAATTTCACCATCACTAAAACGTTGTATACTTACTTTGCCTAAGGGTTCTCCAAATTTCTGAGCGATTTTTTCAGCAAGATATTGAGAACCTGTTCCGGAAAAAATTTTTGCGCCTGTCATTATATATTTAATTGAGATGGTAAAAGAAGATGCCGCAAAAGTATTGTTTACCTGAGATGAATTAAATTTGATTGTATGGAAAATTTCAACAAGCCTTCCACATCAATAAAAAACTGGGCGGAAGATGACCGTCCCAGGGAAAAGTTAATTACCAAGGGAGCCAGCGCTTTAAGCAATTCCGAATTGATTGCCATTTTAATAAATAATGGCAGCAAAGACAAAAGCGCTGTTGATCTTGCCAAAGAAATACTGAAGCTTGGACATGATAATCTTGTTGAACTGGGTAAATTGTCGTTAAAAGAGCTGAAACAAGTAAAAGGTATTGGAGAAGCGAAAGCCATAACAATTACAGCGGCATTGGAATTAGGACGCAGAAGGCAGGCTGCCGCCACACTGGATAAGCCGGTTATAAAAACCAGCAGGGATATTGCAGAATATTTAAAGGCGCTATTGAAAGACTATAAGTACGAGGTATTTGCGGTACTTTTTTTAAACCGTGCTAATAAAATTAATCACTTTGAAATTATAAGCCGTGGCGGTATTACAGGCACTGTAGCCGACCCCAGAATAATTTTAAAGAAAGCACTGGAAGAAGATGCTGTATCATTGGTATTAAGCCATAATCATCCATCGGGTAATTTAAACCCAAGCAGGGCAGATGAGGAACTGACACTAAAAATTAAAGAAGCGGCCCGTTATTTTGACATAAAAATACTGGATCACATCATTGTTAGTGAAGAAGGATTTTACAGTTTTGCCGATGAAGGATTATTATAAAAATTAAGCCTGAGCAGTTGGTCCTCCAAAGTTAAATGGTAATTCAACCGCTTCCATATCCTGTATGGTGCCATTTGCAGCTTCAAATTTTTTTACATTATCCATTAATGCTTTCATAAAACGCTTGGCATGAAATGGTGTGAGTATAATACGGCTTTTTACTTTACTCTTAGGAGTTCCCGGCATCACATTTACAAAGTCAATTACAAACTCTGCATGGCTGTGTGTTATAATAGCCAGGTTGGCATATTCACCTTCAGAAACCTCCTCTGAAATTTCTATATTAAGCTGGTTGGGCTGTTGCTCGTTATTAGTCATTGTAGCTTTTTAGCAAAGGTAAAAAATAAAGGGCTTCATTAATGAAGCCCTTTATTTATAAATACTGTTAATCCAGCTTAAATTATCTTGAACCTACGTATGCCCATTTTTCATTAAATGTCGTACGTGGGTTTGTACCTGTTGCCTGGTTAGTTTGAATCATAAAATACTTAATCAGTATATCCTTATTACCCTGAACAGCATTTACGCCGCTTGGGTCCAATGCCGCAGATCTTGTATTACCTGCTGGCTGGCCATAATAGTTGGTTACGCTGCTAATAGTATTGTTAGAAGGGTTAAAATTAACCACTAATGCAAAACTGCCGTAACCAGAGTTAGCGCCTGCACTTAAAATTGGGTGGAAGAAATCACCCCAAATAGTATTATCAAACATAATACATTGAGCAGCTCCTGTAGTGATTAAATGCAATTCCCATGCGCCTCCATGAGAAGTTACAAATGGATCAGTTAATGGCGTATTTGCTCCTGAATTATTCCATTGTACTAAAGTTGGAGCAACAGCATCCACCATTGGTCCGGTAACAGCATAAACACCATCATAACTGTTTTTAGCACCTATTTCCATTACTAAGCTTTTGTTTATGATTTTAGTACCAGCATCAGAAGATGTGATTGTAAAACCTAAACCATACAAAGCACTTGGATTTAACAAAGTTGCATTTGGAATAGTTATGTAAACTTGCTTAGCAAACTCACCGGGCTTAAATGTAAAGGTAAAGGTACCACCTTGTCCTCCGGTTTTAACACCATCACCAGAAAGTGTATACCATGCAGTTGGAAACTGCAGGTATGCAGGGTTTTTTAATTTTACAGCTGTGGTATCATCTTTAACAGTAACCACAACAGTTTTATTTAATTCTGTAGCATTAGGTACTTCACGTCTTACATCTATTGCCAGTAATGTTTTAGATGTTGCAACAAAATCAATTGGGTTTTTAACTATTGGCGTATCTGCACCACCTTTTAGTATTTTAACAAAATTACCACCCTCAGTTGTAGTGGGAGTAACATTTTTTATTTTATCGCAAGATGTAAATATAGCTCCCGACAGAAGGGTAACGAGAGCCAATTTAGATATTTTAAATTTATGTGTCATATGGTTGTTTTTTTAAAATTTAAGACTAACTATTTATTTTATTCATTCCACCATACTTTTCCTTCCTGCACATCTGTTCCTGAAGGTTTAATCCTGGTAACAGCAGTTGCAACACCTGTTGGGTTTTGAGTGTACTCATCAACCGCATATGTATACCTGGTAGGAATTTGAGTATGTGAAGTAGACAATGGTTTTGTAGCAGGTGTTAAAACAGGGTAACCTGTTCTTCTCCATTCGCTCCAGCCTTGAATACCGTTAGGGAATCCTGCTAAATAACGCTGAATAGATATAGCCTTTAAATTCGCATTTGTACCAGCAGCCACTAATGCATTTGCAGATTGTGAGAAATAAGCAGCACCTGGTGCAGCAAGACCCCACCTGTCAAACGATGCATTAACCCCAGCCTGGAAAAGACTTGCTAAAGTTTGGCTTTTGGCAGCTTCTTCTGTTGTAGTCCATCCCCTGTCCAATGCTTCTGCCCTTGCTAAAAATACTTCTGCAGCTGTCATCATCGTTGTTGGATAAGTTTCTGTGCGGTAAGCATCTGCAAAAATTCTGCTCCATCCCGGGTTTGCATCTCTCCATGTATTAATACCGCTTTCGTCAAAGCCATAAGGAACACCTATACTTGATGAACCAAAAGCTGATTGCCTGTTATCACCTAATGATGATAAAAGTGATACTAAAGGAGCAGCTTCACCTAAATCACGTGCATTTAAGTGTGTTTCGTAATATGGGTTACGGTATGAACCACCTGGATAAGCTAATTTAGCGTTATCTGAAGTTGCCTCTAAAACACCACCAGATGTAGTTAAAGCATCTCTAAACTGTGTTGCAGCATAATCAGTAGAAGCTGGATAACGTTTTGACAACCTTAATGCCATAATACAACGCATTGAGTTTGCAAATTTTCTCCACTTTGATATATCGCCGCCATAAATTAAATCATCGTTTAAAGGAGAAGAAGCATCAAAACCAGCGATTGCTGCTTTTAATTCTGCAATCATTCCTTTATAGATATCCTCTTGTTTATCATATACAGGTATTACACTTGGTCCTTTCAATGCCTGAGAATAAGGAATATCTCCCCATAAATCAGTCATATTCCAGTAATTGTATTGAGCAAGTATTCTTGCAACAGCCTTCTCGTTAGGATTAGTGCTGTTATCAACCACTGTTTTAAGTGCTAAAAGAGCACCTGTATAGTTACCCTGGAAAGAAACCTGAGGAATAGAATAGCGTGATGTTGAAGGATATTCTGCCTCAGAAAAGTATTGGCAATACATGCCGGCACGGGTACTGTTAGCCCAACCCGCTGCACCAACCATTTGGTTAGCTAAAACAGAAGATGTATACAGCGTAGTTACCTCCTGTGGGTTAACATTTGTTTTCCCAAAGTTTTTTATTTTGTTACAGCCTGATATTGCTAAGGCGGCTGCAGCAAGTATGATTATATTATTCTTTTTCATTTAAAGTAGTTTTTATTGGTTAATGATAAATTAGAAACCTAATTTAAGGTTAACACCTAAAGATCTTGTACCTGGGAAACCACCGGCTTCACCTGAAAGCAATGACATTTCTGAAGGATCAAAATCTTTTGTTTTTGCATATATCAGTAATGGTTGTTTAGCAACTATAGAGAAGTTTGCTTTTGTTAACCATTTGCCTAATCCTAATTTACCAACTGGAATGTTGTAACCTATACTAACCTCCCTAAGTTTTACGAAAGTTAAATCGTAAACAAACGGATCGTATATTTTATTACCATATAAATGCTCAAAGTAGTTTCTTGCATTTACATAATAGTTAACTGGCTTTAAAGTAGTTTGGTCAACACCAAAAACATGAATACCACCACCCTGGCTTACTGGATCCCTAACAGGAATACCTTTATCATTTAAACCTGCAGTACGGGCCAATACACCAGTGTATGAACCCCACATATCAGATAATGAATAGAATTTACCGCCAAACTGATAGTCGATATTTGCATTAACTGTAAAATTACCAAACACAGTAAAGGCATTTTGAACACCACCTGTGTATTTAGGTAATACGTTACCATAGTTTACCTGATCATCTGTTACATAGTATCCGTTACCATCTAAAAGCGGGTTGCCACTTGCATCTCTCTTCATACCGTTTCCAAATAATGTACCCCACTCCTGTCCATCAAGGTGAACTAAGTATGGAGCGCCATTACCCCAGATTGTTTGTACAACCTGGCGACCTTTGTTAGTGCTTTTATCGCCATCTATATCAATAATTTTATTGCTTAACAGGTAACCCCATGTAGCATTGATATCCCATGTAATGTTTTTGCCAGCCAAAGGACGTGCATTAAACTGAACGTCGATACCTTTTTTCTGGATTTCACCAGAGTTAGTAGTGTAACTAGATACACCAGTTGCAGCATAAACAGGTACACTTTGAGGGAAGTCCTTACTGATATATTTATAATAAGAAACTGAGAAACCTAACCTGCTTTTCAGGAAAGAGAAGTCAACACCTACTTCAAATTGTTTTGCAGTTGCACCATGTATGCTTGGGTCTACACGTCCGGCATTAACACCTTCTAAGAAAGTGCTGCCCCATAAGTTAGTAGAACCAGTATACAGCGCACCGGGATAAACATAAGCACCGCTTGTACGACGACCGTTACCAAGAGACTGCGGAGTTTCACCCCAAGAAGCCCTTAGTTTACCTAAGTTCATCCAGCTTGCTTTTACTAAATCGCTAAATACAAATGAACCACCAACAGATTTTGATAAGATTGAATTACTTGTAGTTGGGAATACTGATAACCAGTCATTCCTTAAAGTTGCATCAAAATTTAAATATTTGCGGAAGCCTAACTGCGCAGTTGCAAAAATTGCATTATCCTTTGTTGTATAACGGGTATCGCCGTAAGTAGCCGGTTGTTTAGAGTTAGATAAAACAAACAGATTTGGTACGTTTAAACCACCATTTGTATTACCACTGTTACCTTGTATGTTATAGTTATGGATATCAACACCAGCAGTAGCGCCAATTGTAAAATCCTTTACATTTTTATTGTAATTGGCAGTAAACTCAACATCCTGATCTTTTACTGATGTAGTACCGCTGGCATAGTAACCTAAACATTCAGTACAGTTACTAAAGGTTTTAACAGCTTTACCAAGGTCTGAGTTAAATTTCCTTTCACCATGAGTGAAGTAGTTGTTCATACGGAAAGTACCTTTAAGTCTGAAGTCGTTTGACACTTTGTAGGTTAAAGACACATCACCATATAATTTGGAAATGTTAGAAATGTTTGTTGCCATATCCTGCCAGGTATAAAAATTATACCAGTAGTAAGCACCATAGAAATCAGTTAATTTATTAGCGTTGTAAGTGTTTGGATTTTGGTGATTCCAGCTTGCAGGAATACCATTTGGAGTTCTTAAATCTTTCAGCTCCTTAATAATATTCATATCCAAATCACGGTGAAACCACTGGTTGAATGAACCTGAAGTATTATTAGAATATCCATCATCAAAATCACCATTATTTCTTTGATCGTAATAATTAAGATTAACACCTAATGTTAACTTATTAGTTAAATCAAAATTAGAGTTGGTTGAAATAGTGTGTTTTTGCAGGTCGGTATTAGGTAAAATACCTTTAATATCAATATTGTTGTAAGAAAAACGCATATTGAAAGCATCAGTAGCTTTTGTAAAAGTTACTGTATTATTAATACGCACACCCGTATTGTAATAATCTCTTGCATTAGTAGGCTGAGGAGTTAATGAAGCAGTTTTGTAGCTTCTTTCGTGACCACCATACCATGCATACCAAGGAATATATTCCTGGCCAACCATTTTAGGTCCCCAGCTAACGTCTTCAGCATAATCAGAATAGTATTTACCATCTAATGCTTTCCATTCAATTGGGTCGCCAGCTTTCCATGTGTATTTATACATGTCAAAACCATCATATCCCATATCACCACCAGCATAGCTGTTTTGGTAATTTGGTAAAATATAAACGTTATCGAACTGAACACCGCTGTTAACTTCCACACCAATACCTTTTTGAGAGGTACGCTTACCACGTTTAGTAGTAACAACAATTGCACCATTAGCACCATCAGGACCAAAAAGTGCTGCTGCGTTAGGACCTTGCAGTACAGTTACATCTTCCACATCATCCATATTAATATCATCTGCAGAAACCCTTGTACCATCAACTACATATATTGGAGAAGCACCGCCGCCAAGAGCACCTTCACCACGAAGACGAAGAGAACCGTTTTGACCCAGTTTACCAGCAGATTGTCCCCTGAACTGGATACCAGATGCTTTACCACTTAACGCATCATTAATATTAGTGCTACGTACAATATTTAACCTGTCTGCTGAGATTACCTGTGTATTGGCAGAAGACCTTTTTTGACTGGTCTTAACACCATAACCACTTGTAACCACCACCTCAACAAGTTCTGTTGAAGCACCTTTTTCTAAAACTGTTTGAACATAGTTTTGAGTACCGATAGCAACAGTTGCTGTTTTGAAACCAGAGCCGGAAATTTCAAGAAAATCGCCGTC
The DNA here is from genome assembly GCA_044225605.1 of Ferruginibacter sp. Taxonomy (GTDB): domain Bacteria; phylum Bacteroidota; class Bacteroidia; order Chitinophagales; family Chitinophagaceae; genus Ferruginibacter. Next base: position 83,589 of record JBGAIJ010000010.1, on the reverse strand, counting down.
TTTTACTCTGATGGTAAACTGGCCATTTGCATCTGCAGCCAAACCTGTTTTGGCACCTTTAATTTTAACCGAAGCAAATGGAACTGCGTTACCGTCTTTATCGGCAACTTTACCGGACACCACCCGGGTTTGAGCAAATGCAAACACTCCACAGAGCATAAGCATTGTGAACAGTGATAAAAATCTTCTCATTGTGCGTTTAATTAAGTTTAATGATTTGTAAAAATAGGGATATTTCTGTAAAGTCAAAAAAATGTTAAATAATTGAAATCCCTTGTAATATAAAGGACAAAACAGGGGGTAAAATAGCTGCTTGAAGTTGTAAAAATGTTAAAAAAAGTACCGCAACTGCAGTTTAAGTTCTGACCGTTTACTGCCTTTTATTTCATCCAAGCCGCTTCCAAGCAGGTTTTTGCCATTGTACAGCGTTTGTGCCCAACGCAACCACAGTGTTGCTTTTTTTGTAATATCATAGTTGTAATTCAGGTAATACCTGAACCCTTTATCATAAAAAACAGGGATTGAATAACTAAATAGTACATCATTTTCATACGCATACAGCCTGCTGTTATAGCTTTCGGTTTCAAAAAACTGCAGCCTTGCGTTGGCAGCCCATTTTTTAAGCAGTGGTTTATAAAATGCTTCGGTATAGCCTAAAAAGCCCTGTTCCGTTTGGCTGCTGTTGTTAAACCACACCAGCTCTGCCCTGCTGCGGATGGTCATTTCAGGGTTTAGTTTAAAACTCAACTGGTTGCGCCAGCTTTTGCGTGGCTGTGCAACAACCGGGGAAAGTACGGCTTCATTCGGATTGTAATTAATGGCTTTGTTTTCGGTCCTGAAACGGCTGTAAATTTCAAGCTGCTTATTTGGCTTATAGCTTAATTGCAACAGGTAATCAGCGCCTGTTGTTGGTGCATCTACCCTGTACCTTAACCAGGGAAATTTGTAAAAATCAGCATACGCATTTATTTGCCAGGGGCCGTTTGGGTGAATACTAATGCCTGCGTAAAAGCCTTTTTCATTAGAAGGCGATGTACTTTCCGTAAAAGCATTAGTGTACAACGATTGATAGCCGGGTGAAATATTACGGTATAAAAAACTCATATCCACCACAGAAGAAGTGCTGATAAGCAGCCCGTTTATAAATGCTTTGTAAAATTTGTTATTAGCAGCAGCTTCGCCAAAAAAGTGCATGTTTTTGTAAGTGTAACTATAATCGATGCTATAATTACCAAAGCTGCTGCCGCTTAATGCATATAAATTGTAAGGGTCATTATCTTTTTGCAGTGGCAATTTAAATTTATACTGAATGGCATTTACACCCACATGCAGGTTTTTAAATTTATAGCTGATATTACCCCCTAATGCCAGTTGCTTTTGAATGCCTTTATCATCTGTTTCGCTTTTGGTGCGGTGATAACCGGAGGTTTGCAGTGAGGATACATAATCATCCGTAACAGGAATGGTATCAGACACAAAATTGGCATCAATACTTTTATAAGAAGCGAAAAGAGTAGCCTGCACATTTTGCTTTTTTATAGTAATGCCTGCGCCACGATGAAAAAATATTTCTCCTGCAGAATTATAAGGCCGTAAAATATCTGCTTCACGTTTTATATTGATAACGTCCGCACTTTTTTTAAAAGCCAGGCTTTGCCATTGTGTTAAGCCCTGCCCCAAATTCACTGTAAAATCTCCAAGCGCCAATGCTTTTATACTGCCTGAATTACGAAGAAAAAAGTGCGCCGAATAAAAATCGAAACCCTGTTTTTGTTTGCCTTTAAAAAATTGTTCGCCTGCATCTTTTTCTGCCAGCACACCATACTGTAATAAATTTTTGAATTGATATTTATAGCGCAGCAATAATTTTTGTGGTGAGCCGGGATAAAAATTAGCGGCTGAATCAATTTTATATCCTTTTGATTTTTCCAGTGTTTGTGTAACCCTTGCCAGCAGTGAATGTTCCCCGTTTTGTAATCTTGCTTTAATACTTTCTGCAAGTTTTTGTTGGGTGCTTACTGTAATAAATGGTTTTATTTTTTGAATAACATCAATGGTAAAACCGGGCACTGCCTGCAATTCATAAATATCTATAAACTTACCAAACAGGTTACGGTAGCTTAGTAAACTTTGTATTTGCAGTGGCGATAAAACCCTTAACTCTTTTAGCTCATCTTCATTGGCGGTATTAAGATTTACAGGATGTTTGATGAACTGCTGCATTTGCTGTAAATAAGAATCATCTTCTGTTTCATTATCGCTGTTGTTTTCGGTTATGTTTTCTAATTGTTGTTCTGCAATGGGAGTTTCGGGAGTTTGAGCATTTGCAGAAAATGAAAAGACAAAAGTGAAAAGTAAAAAAAAGAAACCCGAAGCAACTAATTTGTTACGCTTTTTTGTTGATAAAAAATGGTATGACGCTGAAGTGAGTGACACAACGATGCTGAATAATGATTAAATGTTTGTTACAAAATATTTTTCTCACAGATTATACGGATGAACACAGATTTTTTATTCACCTTTCTTTCCAAAATTTGCAATAAACAACACCGCCGGTGAAATACCCAATTGCGGATGATAACTGCCCGCCACATCAACACGGATATTTTTAAAACTTACACCGGCACCTGCATACACAGTTGATGACTCACTTAAAAAACCTGCCCTTGCAAAAAACTGTTTGGCAAACTGGTATTGCATACCTGCTGTTACATTTACGGGTTTATCTTCTTCTTTAATTATTTCACCGCTTACAAAAAAGTTTTCAGATGCATCGTAACCTAAACCAAACTTATAAGCATACGGCAATTTCTCATCGCCGTCTTTACCCAGTTTTGCAGTGGTGGGATTATACACATGCACGCCTGCATTTAGTTTATTGCTTACATGAAAAACGGCGCCAGCCTCAGCATAAATAGCGGAAGCATTTCCATAAGTTGGTATTCTGTAACCATAATAATTAAACTGAATGCCCACATCCATTTTGCTGCCCAAACTGCGTGCATAGGCAAGCCCGATTTTATTTTCTGCAAAATTTTTAAAGCCGCTGTAATTTACCTGCACACCAAAATTGCCCATTTTAGAAGGTATGGCCGCTGCCAAAGAATAGGCACTAATATCGGCCAGCATAAATCTTCTTTCCCCATACACACCAACCGCCGCAACTTTTGTTTGTGCAAGCGCCGCCTGGTTACCGGTAAATGAGAAGGCATCATTTTGTTGTGTGGAATAAGCCGACAGCCCCGTATAAGGCATTGCCAGCGGGTAACGGATGGATTGTGCATGCATACGCACAAAACAGGTAAAGAGTAAGGCGGTAAGTAGCAGTGTCTTCAAAACAGGAAGTGTTTGATATAAACAAGATAAACAAATTTTTTAATTTGAGAATACGTGCTTTTCTTCAAACACATTTCTTGCGTACTTTTGCGCCATGCAAATTTTAGATGGAAAAATAGTATCACAGTCAGTAAAAGACCAGTTAAAAAGCAAAACAGATTTATTAAAAGCCGCAGGAAAAAAACTGCCGCATTTGGCCGCTGTTTTAATCGGCAACAATGGCGCCAGCGAAACATACGTGGCCAGCAAAGTAAAAACCTGCGAAGAAATTGGCTACAAAAGCACCCTGCTGCGTTTGGAAGAAACCATCAGCGAAGCTGAATTATTTGCAGCTATAGAAAAATTAAATAACGATACAGATGTGGATGGCATTTTAGTGCAATTGCCCCTGCCCAAACATATTGATGAAGAAAAAATCATCAGCCTTATTCATCCTGATAAAGATGTGGATGGCTTTCACCCGGTAAGCGTTGGAAAATTAGTGCAGGGCTTACCCACTTTTATTCCGGCAACACCTTATGGCATTATGCTGATGCTGGAACATTATAAAATTGAAACCAGCGGCAAACATGCAGTGGTGATTGGCCGCAGCAATATTGTAGGAAGGCCCATGAGCATTTTATTAAGCCAGAATACTTATCCCGGCAACTGCACCGTAACAGTTTGCCATAGCCGCACTAATAACTTAAAAGAAATTTGTTTGCAGGCAGATATTATTGTGGCTGCACTCGGCAAGCCAGGATTTTTAAAAGCGGATATGGTAAAAGAAGGCGCTGTGGTAATTGATGTAGGTATTACCCGTGTGCCTGATGCTGCTAAAAAAAGCGGCTTTGCCATTAAAGGCGATGTTGATTTTAATGAAGTGGCACCTAAATGCAGTTATATTACGCCAGTGCCCGGCGGCGTTGGATTAATGACGATTGGAGCATTGATGATGAATACATACAATGCCTGTTTACAAAAGCATTAATTTTTTTACTGGCAGTACCGCATTTCCAAACATCGTTGTGTCACTCACTTGTGCCGCATACCAATATTGAACTTTTTATTTTGACAGCAGCAGTAAACATAGCAACGCAAACACTTCCTGTAATGGAGCATTTTTATACCATACAGGGCGAAGGCTTTCACCAGGGCAAAGCAGCATACTTCATCCGATTAGGTGGTTGTGATGTGGGTTGTGTGTGGTGTGATGTAAAGGATAGTTGGGATGCCGAGAAACATCCAAAACAAAATATCGAATATATAATATCGAATGTGGCAGCAACGCCTGCAAAACTGGTAATTATTACCGGCGGCGAACCTTTAATGCACAATTTGGATGAACTGACTGCAGCATTACAGGCTGCAGGTTTACAAACAAATATTGAAACCTCCGGCTCACATCCATTAAGCGGCACGTGGGACTGGATTTGCCTCTCTCCTAAAAAATTTAAAGCACCGCTACCAGAAGTAGTGCCGTATGCCAACGAATTAAAAGTGGTGGTGTTTAATAAAACTGATTTTGAATGGGCAGAAAAATATGCTGCACAAGTATCTGCCGATTGCAAATTGTATTTACAGCCTGAATGGGATAAGGCAGCAACAGTTACTCCCTTAATTATTGATTACATTAAAGCCAACCCTAAATGGCAATTGAGTTTACAGGTGCATAAGTATATTAATGTGCCGTAATTGGTTAATGGTTCATAGTTCATGGTTGGGCATTCCTTAAATTTTGTTATAGTTCACCGCTTCGTAATAAACTGGTACGTATTTCGTTCTACCTTCAACCAATAATTTGGCATAATGACTTCTATCAAATTTTTGAAACCTTTTTCTTTATTGTTCATTTTCCATTGTTCATTCTTCATTGCCAAAGGCCAGTGGTACGACCCCGAAAAAGTAAATAAAAAGGCTGGAGAAATTTATGGCACCGCTTACGAACAGGCCAATGCTGGCAATTACCGCACCGCTATTAATCTTATAACAGAATCATTAAAATACGAACCCCGTTTTGTAGATGCTTTTTTATCAAGAGCCGGTATGTATGCCAACATGAAAAAATATGACAGCAGCGTAATTGATTTTGAAAAAGCAATGGCATTAGATTCTGTTTATACCATAACATACAACCAGCCTTATAGTATTTCTTTAGCGGGCATTGGCAGGTTTGAAGATGCGCTGAAAGCAGTAAACAAATTTTTATCGTATCCAAAACTAAATGCACAAAGTATAAAAGCAGGCAACTACCGCAAAAGCTGTTACGAATTCGCTGTTGATTATGATAAAAAACATCCGGCAAAAAACTATGTATTTGCTCCGCAGAATTTAGGTGATAGTATTAACACTGCCGTATCAGAATATTTTCCATCACTCACTATTGATGGAACAAAAATGGTTTTTACAAGAAGGGTTGATGGCAAGGACGAAGATTTTTACGAAAGCAATTTTATAAATGGAACGTGGAGCAAGGCAAAACCATTGGCAGGTAAAGTGAACACTAATTTAAACGAAGGCGCACAATGTATTAGTCAAGACGGGCAATGGATAATTTTTACCGGCTGCAATTATCCTGAAGGGCAAGGCAGTTGTGATTTGTATATTTCTTACAAAACAAAAAACGGCTGGAGTGAGGCAGAAAATTTAGGACCGATAGTAAACACAGATTTTTGGGAATCTTCCCCTTCCCTTTCGCCTGATAAAAGAGATTTATATTTTGCAAGCGCCATGGCCGGCGGCTTTGGTGGCCGTGATATTTGGGTGGTACACCGCCTTGCAAACGGAAAATGGAGCCGCCCCGAAAATTTAGGTGCTGCGGTAAACACCAGTGCCGATGAAAGCTGCCCCTTTATGCATGCTGATAATGAAACATTATACTTTAACAGCAACGGGCATAAAGGTTATGGCAGCACCGATTTATTTTTTGCAAAAAAAGTAAGCGACAGCACCTGGCAAATGGCAGAAAATTTAGGTTATCCTATTAACACCATTGATGATGAAGGAAGTTTAATTGTGGCTGCCGATGCAAAAACTGCTTACTACGCCAGCGACCGGAGTGACTCAAGAGGCGGATTGGATATTTATACATTTCAATTAAGAGAAGATATTCGTCCCTTAAAAACATTATGGGTAAAAGGAAAAGTGTTTGATAAAAAAACACAAGCCGGTTTGCCATCATCAGTTGAGTTAACCGATTTAAAAAGCCGCAGGCTGTTAAGCAAAGTACAAACCGATGAAGAAGGTAATTATTTAACCACCTTGCCTGTTGGAAAAGATTATGCTTTTAATGTAAACCGGAAAGGTTATTTATTTTATTCCGATAATTTTTCTTTAACGGCAAATGCTGATTCAGTTTTTAATAAAGATATTCCGCTGCAGCCTATTGAACCCGGTGCTGTAATTGTGCTGAAGAATATTTTCTTCGACACAAAACAATTTGTTTTAAAACCAGAATCCATTACTGAACTGGATAAATTAATTATGCTGCTGAATGATAACCCTAAATTAAAAATTCAGATTAATGGCCATACCGATAATGTAGGTTTAGCAAAAGACAATTTATTGCTGAGTAATAACCGGGCAAAAGCCGTAGTGGGTTATTTACTGCAAAAAGGTATTGCAAAAGAACGCTTGTTATTTAAAGGCTTTGGCTCTACCAAGCCAGTGGCGGATAATAAAACAGAAACGGGCCGGGCTTTAAACCGGCGCACCGAACTTTCTGTAATAAGCAATTAATTTTTTTGCTAATATTGTTCATTACACAAAATGAACAATAACCTGCTATACCAAATTGCACTCACCCTTGTACCTAACATTGGTGATGTACATGCTAAAACACTGGTAAACACATTTGGTGATGCACAAAGTATTTTTAAAGCAAAGAAAAAAGATCTGGAAGCCATTGAAGGCATTGGCACCATCCGTGCAAAAAGTATAAAAGACTTTATTGATTTTACCAGCAGTGAGGAGGAAGTTGCATTCATAGAAAAATATAAAATCACGCCGCTTTTTTTAACTGACAGAAATTATCCGCAGCGTTTATTAAATTGTTACGACAGTCCGCCACTTTTATATTACCGCGGCAATGCCGATTTAAATACTTCAAAAATTGTTTCGATTGTTGGCACACGCAATTGCAGCGATTATGGCAAAGCTGTTTGCGAAAAACTGGTGGAAGGATTGGCAGAACAAAATATATTAATCCTTAGTGGCCTTGCATTTGGTATAGATACAATCAGTCACAAAGCTGCTTTAAAAAATAATTTACAAACAGTGGGCGCATTGGCACATGGGCTCGACAGGATTTATCCCGACCAAAATAAATCACTCGCCAAACAAATGACAGAGCATGGCGGATTACTCACCCATTTTATGAGCAACACCTTACCCGACAGGCAAAACTTTCCTAAACGTAACAGGTTGGTGGCGGGCATGTGCGATGCATTGGTGGTAATTGAAAGCGGCATTAAAGGCGGCTCATTAATTACAGCAGAGTTAGCCAACAGTTACAATAAAGATGTGTTTGCCATACCCGGCCGCACTACCGATAGTAAGAGTGAAGGCTGTAACTATTTAATAAAAGCCAATAAAGCTGCTTTAATAAATAATGCAGAAGATTTATTGGAAAACATGCGCTGGAATGAAACTAAAACCTCACCCAAAAAACAACGGGAATTATTTATTGAATTATCTGCCGACGAAAAAATAATTGTAGATATTCTGCAGCAAAAAGAAAATACTCATATAGATGAACTGTATTTTAAAAGCGGCTTAAGCAGCAGTGCGGCTGCCAGCGCATTGCTTACTTTAGAAATGCAGAACATAATTATTTCCCTGCCGGGTAAAGTGTATAAACTGATATAAATACCCCACCGCTTATTAACGGTACCTGTACCGCCATACAACGTATTTTATTTAATGTGCAGACTTTCAGCACCAACAATTCCAACTACTTAGGATTAAAATAAGATTTTGGTAAAGTAGTGCCACATATAAAGTATAAAAATTGCTGGCAATAAATTATAGTTTTATGGAGCAATTATTATTTCACTTAAAAAAATTTTATGAATAAAGATTATTTTTCCCTTTCAATATCGAAAGTTGCAGCTGTCGTATTTCTATGCACTTCTGTCTATTTTGGAATTGATGCATATAAAGCAAGGCACCCAAAGCCAACGCCCCCACCATGTCCGGTATCTTATAATTATAGCGATGGCGACGCTGTAGGTGTTATTAACTATGAAACTGCACAAGCATTGTCAGAAAACTATAATAAAAGTAAGTCACCTATTAACGGTATTACTGAAGACGGGCAAAGAGTATTGCAAGAAGATTCAAGATCTGTCTGGTTCTCATTAGAGAGGTTGAAAAATTTTATATGGCATATTGAAGACCGGAATTGCAAAAACCCTTGTAAACGAACATTAGGGTTAAGAATTTATTTTGGCAGATACCCAGATTTAACTGTAACTAATAACAGTTATTTAGGTTTGGAAGGATTGCCTAAAGAATATTCAAACCGCCATACACTTTTTATGGTACCAACTTATGAAGATAAAGATGGCAATAACAGGGATTTTTATCCGCTGGATACGGATTGCAAAACGCCAACATTGGCTTCTGCACCAACAGAATACTATGGCCCTGCGGATCTTAATTTAATAAGACATAAAATCACGCCTTTCATATTTCTTTTTGATATGGCACCAGCTCCCGGCGGCTCACAAAATCATGGTGGTCTTATACCGCCAGGCTCCGCTGCTGGAACAAGCTTTTAGTAAACCGATTTTTTGTTAAGAGATGAATATATATCATTGGATGCAAGTAATTACCATTTTAATGGAATTACTTAGTTTAATTGCAGGACTTATTTACTTGTTAAAAGTTAAGAAAACTATTTGGCTTGTTTTTCTTTTTTATCTTGGATTTATTGTACTAGGAGAATCAGTCGCTAATTATCTTCATCACTATACTATATATAAAACCCATGTAAATAAAATTTATAATTATATACTTATCCCTTCAGAATTCTTCTTCTTCTTCTGGCTCTATTACAAACATGCAAAAAGTAAAAGAAGCAAACTGTTAGTTGCAGCTTGCTTTTTTCTTTACATAATCAGCTTTATTGCAGACCAATATTTTTTCCAGGGCAAAAAATTTATTTTCGATTCTTTTTCATACAGCATGGGAAACCTGCTGCTGCTATTGGTAATTATTTCATTTTTCATCAGTTTTTCTAAAACAGATGAAATACTGTACTATAAATCTTCCATCATATTCTGGGTATCGCTGGGGGCCATAGTTTTTTACCTGGGCACTATGCCCTATTTTGGTTTAATGCATTTGCTGTATGATAAATACCGTACACTTTTCAATTTTTATACCTACCTTATGTTTGCTTTTAACTGGGCCATGTATTTGCTTTTTATAGTTGGCTTTATAAAATGGAAACCGAGATAATTCTGATAATAGCCATTATGACTGCGGTAATTATTATTTTTATTGCCGGACTGTTTCTATTTGCAGGACAGCTTAAAAGCCGCAGGCTACTTCATCAAAAAGAAAAAGCCAATTTAGAAAAGCAGCATAAACTGGATTTATTGAATAACCAGTTGCATGTACAGCAGCAAACCATGCAGTATATAGGCAGCGAAATACACGACAGTGTTGCGCAAAAATTAACATTAGCTACATTGTACAGCAGCAAGCTGCGTTATGAAGCAACCAGTTCAGATACAGCCGCCAGGCAGGAAAACATCAGCGCCATTATAAACGATTCACTGGAAGAACTGAAAGATTTATCAAGAACGCTTTTTAACTATGCTATACAGGACAAAGAACTAGGTGAACTTATAAAAACAGAATGCACCAAATTAAATGCTTCAGGTGTTTGCCGGGTTGATGCTGCAATTGATTGCAATCAACCATTGCCTTTTATGGTTAAAAGTTCGGTTATTAGGGTAGTGCAGGAGTTTATACAAAACAGCCTTAAACACGCCGGCTGCAGCCTTATTACAATTAATGTAGAAAAAAAAGAAGACGGTCTGCATATTTTTTTAAACGATAATGGTAAAGGTTTTAACCCTTCATCGCTACAGGCAAACGGTATTGGACTTAATAATATAAAACGCCGCATAAAAATAATTGGCGGCACATTTAACCTGCAAAGCGGACCGGGTGCAGGTACTACGCTGGAGATTTTTATACACAGTAAAAACTTATTTGCACTGTAAATGCAGCACTCAATTGTAATAGCAGATGACCATTTACTTATTGCTAAAGCATTAAGCGGTGTTATTGAACATTTTAATAATTATACTGTTTTGTACGAATGTGAAAACGGAGAAGCGATTATAGAAAAATTTAAGCAGAAAAAAAATATTCCTGATATTATCTTACTGGATATTGTAATGCCTGTTATGGACGGGTTTGAAACAGCTACCTGGCTTAAACAAAACCATCCCCAGGTTTTGGTAATTGCACTTACCATGCAGCATGATGATGATTCGCTTATAAAAATGATTCAATGCGGCGCCAAAGGCTACCTGCATAAAAATGTACACCCCGCCGAACTGGAAAAAGCCCTTGACATGGTGTTACAAAAAGGATTTTATTACCCGGACTGGGCCACCAGCAGGGTATTAAATACTATTGCCGGCGGCAATAATAAACAAACCGCCGGGCATGTTTTAACCGAAAGGGAAAAAGAATTTATACAATATGCCTGCACCGAACTTACCTATAAAGAAATTGGCGAAAAAATGTTTTGCAGTGTACGTACAGTGGAAGGCTACCGTGACGCTTTATTTGAAAAATTAGGCATGAAAACAAGGGTGGCGTTAGCATTGTACGCAGTTAAAACAGGTTTGGTAAAATTATAACCTGTTTCAAAATCAGTTACATTTTCGTTTCTCTCTCAATTTATTTACTTTTTTACTTCCGTAAACAACGGTTGTAACTGTATAAAAACCTCCTCTTTAAATACCGTTTTTTGTTGCATTAAATACAGTTTGCCAACGCTTGTTGGGCGCTGCACTGGCATAGATATTTACAGTGTTAAATAATTATTCAAATAGTCTTAACAATTAAACTTTAAAAAATGAAAAAAATATTTTCCTTTTTTATTTCCATTGCTGCGTTGTTCTTTTTAATGCTATTTTCAAATTGCAGTACAACTTTAACTTTAACTGATATTAGCCCAGACAGAAATAATGGTGTTCCTGATGGAGGAGCTTCAACTGCGGGTCTTATCTTAAATATGGCTGGAGATAAGAATGGCCTTTATGCTATTGGTTTAAATTCAGGCTTATGGAAGACAGAAATAGATAACAACGGTTTATTTAATAAATGGAGGCAGTTACCTCAATCTCCAAGATATGCACATTGTATTGCAGTAGATCCCCAGCTTCCGGAACATATTGCTGTTGGTGAAAGAGAAGGTGACGCTATAAATATAGCAGATAATAATTGTGGCTTATGGGAATCGTACGATGGAGGAAAGACTTTCGATAAAAAAAAATATTTCAATCCGATATCTCGTCTTCAATGCAGAACCCAGGTTATTAATGCAGTTGCAATAACCAGTAGATCTACTACCTTAATTTCTACACCATGCGGCATTGGAAGGAAAGAATATTTTGAAGCATCATTTTCTTTTGCCGATGCAGTTTCCAATCAAAGTTTTACTTCCATATCAATTTTTAAAGATTGGATTGTTGCAAGAACAAAAGATGAGATTTTTATTTCTAATAATGATGGGAAAAGCTGGGAAAAGCACACAATTCAACTTTCATTTCCATCACAAAATTTTACACAGGATTATATTGGCGAAAGAGGGGGCAATTATTCGGTAAGTATAATTCAAGTGCCGCAATCTAATGACGTTTTTGTTTACGTTCCCGTAACACGAACTCCTAATGCACCTGAAAATTTTGGTTCATGCGTAATTTTTAACAATCAAACTAAGCAATGGAGTTTTCAAATTATTAAGCAAGCAGGTTTGGGAATTGCTTTAGGAGGAAGGGTTTTTATGAAATCATTCTTTTCATTAAATACAAATTTACAAAATATTATAGGGGGTAATACCAACTTAATATATTGTGCAGCACAGGACATTGTTAAAGCAAAACAGATTAATAAAGACGGGACGGCAGAATGGGAAAAGATTATTCTCGTACCTAATCCATCTAATTTTCATTCTGATATTTGGGATTTTCTGATTGACCCTATTGGATGGTACTCCTGGGCAGCTTGTGATGGCGGAGTATACTATAATGCAATGAACCGGCAACAAACTACAATTGCCTTAAATATCGAACAGAAATACTTAAACTTGAATTCAGGATTACATACACAACATATTCATTCTTGTTTTGTAGCAGGCTTCTCGGGTAATACACCGGGAAAAGAACATTATGGATATGGTACGCAGGATAATGATGCCTGGAAGAAAACTCCATCACTTATTGGCGGTTCAGCATGGTCAGTTATTGGCGGCACTGGTGATGCAAACTGGGTTGCTGGCGATGAAGGGAATACAGAATTGATATTGTCGGCAAGACATTTTCAGAATGCTGTGCTTGCTGGATTATCAAGTAGTGGTACTATAAGCCCTTTAGGAGCAAAGATTGGTGCAGTAAACTTGAACAATAATGTTAGAATTAACGGGCTTCAAAGCTTTCACTTTATTCAAACTTTATCTTCAGAAAACCCGCCTCCGTTATTAGATGCTGTGGCATTAACAACTATACCACTTAAAGGTTCAACAGATTTTGAAACTATACTGGTAAGAAACAAAACATTTGCTTCAAACCCCGATATTTCAAAAGGAACTGGCTGGACAATGGAATTTAATGACTTGCCTTTAGGTGTAGAAGGCTTTTGGGTTTCTGGCGGGCATGCAGATCCTACTTATTATTTATTGTGTAATAATATGAACGCAAGAAAGCTATACAAAAGAGATAAAAATACTAATACATGGAACATAATGAGTGTTTCAAATATTAATGAGCCTGGAGAATATGGGCCGGTATTTGTAAACCCTTACAATCCATATATGATTTATGTTTCCTGTACAGACGGAGTTTATTATTTTGTTAATGCTATTGGTGGTGGATTTTTTGAAAAAGATATTGAATTAACTAACCTAATATCTGAAAATGGTAAATATCCCATTAATAGACTTTTTTCTGGCGGAAACAGTTCAAATGTATCACATGCAGCCCAGGCTAATTATATGTGCCCAGTATCATGCATTTCATTTAATAGATATAATCCGAAACAGGTTGTAGCAAGTTCCCCCTTTACAGGCTTGTTCTTTAAAGATGGAGCAAAAAAATGGAAAGATCTTTCAGAAGTATTACCAAAACCATTTACCCCAATTAGCTCAGTTAATATAAATAACCAGGGGATTTATGCTACCACAGAAGGAAGAGGAATGTTTTTGATTACAAACTACTGACTATTTCATTTATAGAGGAAATAGTAAGCAGAAAAATATTTTTATGTAGTTAATTACCTTAGAATACTTGTTTAAAATACTTTTAAACAAGTATTCTGTTTGTATTTGACTTGTACTTTCAATTTTAACTTTTAGCTTGAATAACATTAAACAACTCTTCTTATAAAAGCATTTTTTGAGGAATGGCTAATATTTTACTTTTTAATGTTCTGGTGCCGCTGCCAGCGTATTACTAACTTAAAAATCCAAAATATAGAGTTATCACTGCCAGAAAAAATTTATACGCCTGTCTGAATCATTCCGTTTTGCTGAAAACTATTATAGACAATTCACCTGTTACAATTTACTTATCCTTAAAACTTCGGTGCCCACCGGTGTTTTAATCTTAAAAAAATATATACCCGAAGCAAACTTATTCATATCTAATACATGTATACCGTTGTTGATTGTAACAACATCCACTTTATTGCCATGTGCATTGTAAATTATTAACGATGAGTTTGTTTGCAAACCCGATACAGCCAGCTGCACAATATCTTTTACCGGGTTTACCGAAAGCATTTGTACAAAAGCCTTTTTAGCACAATTATTTTTTACAATTACCTGTTTGCTGTATATAAAACTGCCATTTTTATCTACCATTTTTAAGCGGTAAAAATTTTTTTCGTTAACAGCTGCAGTATGTGTAAAATGATAGTTTGCCCCGGAAATATTATTGATGGCGACTACTTCTCCTGCTTTTACATAATTAATTCCATTTTCACTGTACTCAACTTCATATTGCTTTACATTCTCTTCACTTTCAGATTTCCAGTTAAGCACATTGGTGCAATTATTAACAACACCTTCAAACAGGCTTAATTTTAAAGGCAAAGCGCAGGACGGCGTTACGCATAAAAAAGCATTATCGCAATTGGCAAAATTATTAACAACAAAACTAAATGTATAATTACCTGCGGGTAAAAATGCAGTTCCGGTCACCTGCTTCCACAGTTCCTGGTTTTCATTAATGGTAAATGTTACAACAGATGAAGTGCTTACAACAGTTCCTCCGGCGTCTAAAATTTCTATGTAACTGCTAAAATCATTTCCACCGGCTTCTCTCCGGGAAAAGTAGCCGCTAAAGTTTATTGTTGAAGGACAGGATAAAACAAAAGCTTGCTGTATAGAGCCGTCTGCTTTACCAATATCGGCATATTGATTACCGTCCTGTGCAGTATCGGGTCCTTCGCCATATACTGAGCCATTAACTCTTACAATATTAAACTGTGCGTTTTCAGGTATATTCCAACCATTAAAAGATGAACTGTTAGTCAGGTTGTCTCCAATATCGTTTTGTGCCGGTAATTCAAAACTGGCATTGGTAAGTATATTAGAAGTGCATTGTGCACTTACGTTTGTAAAACATACGCCGCAATACATAACAATACCTGCCAGGTATAATTTCCATTTCATCGTTATATATTTTTATAATGAATTTTGGGTTTGGGGTAGCACTTGGCACTTAAGGATGTGCCCTTATTATCAAAAGCTGCTGGTTGGTGTACCTGATAAAAACGAAATAATTATCATATTATTGCATTCTATATATTTTCGGGGTTTACTTTATCTGCATTATCTTTGCCTATGGCAACAATAAATAACCCCGCTGCAAACAGCAAATCCTCTAAATTTTTTGGTGAAGGCTTAACGTTTGATGATGTATTGCTCGTTCCTGCCTATTCAGAAATTCTTCCCCGTGATGTAGATATTAAAACAATGCTTACCAAAAGTATTACGCTGCATGTGCCGTTATTAAGCGCTGCAATGGATACGGTAACAGAAGCCTCGCTGGCAATTGCCCTGGCAAGAGAAGGAGGCATTGGCATTTTACATAAGAATATGAGTATTGAGCAACAGGCTGCACAAGTACGTAAAGTAAAAAGAAGTGAAAATGGTTTAATAAGCGACCCTGTTACATTAATGCCTGATGCAACTATAGGCGAAGCATTACGCATAATGCGTGAGAATAAAATTGGTGGTATTCCCATTGTGGATGCACAACATAAATTAGTAGGTATACTTACCAACAGGGATCTTCGCTTTGAAACCGACTACAAAGCAAAAGTGAGCACAGCTATGACGAAGGACAATTTGTTTACTGCGTATGAAGGCACCGATTTAAAAAAGGCTGAGCAATTATTTAAACAAACAAAAGTTGAGAAATTACCTATCATAAATAAGCAGGGCAAATTAACCGGCCTGTTTACATACAGTGATATTTTAAAATTAAAATCACACCCTAATGCAGTTAAAGATGCATCTGGCCGTTTATTGGTAGGTGCAGGTATTGGTATAACTAAAGACAGTTTAGAACGGGTAGAAGCTTTATACAGTTACGGTGTTGATATAATTGCTTTAGACAGTGCACACGGCCATACCAAAGGTGTAATAGAAACATTAAAAGCCGTAAAAAAATCTTTTAAAAAACTACAGGTAATTGCAGGTAATGTAGGCACCGGCGCAGGTGCAAAAGCATTGGCGGATGCCGGTGCCGATGCTGTAAAAGTTGGTATTGGCCCGGGCAGTATTTGCACCACACGTATTGTTGCAGGTACCGGTGTTCCGCAAATTACCGCTGTAATGGAAGCAGCGGCAGCATTAAAAAATAAAAATGTAGGAATCATCAGCGATGGTGGTATACGTTACACCGGCGATATGGTAAAGGCACTGGCTGCTGGCGCCAGTTGTGTAATGATGGGTAATGTTTTTGCTGGAACAGAAGAAAGCCCCGGTGAAACGATTATTTATGAAGGAAGAAAGTTTAAACAATACCGTGGCATGGGCAGCCTGGGCGCCATGGCGCAAGGCAGCAGCGACCGTTACTTTCAGGATGTGGAGGATGATGTAAAGAAATTTGTACCCGAAGGCATTGAAGGCCGTGTGGCTTATAAAGGTTATTTACGTGAAGTAGTGCACCAATTTACAGGCGGCCTAAGGGCCGGTATGGGTTACTGCGGTGCTAAAAATATTGCAGCCCTGCAAAAAGCCAGCTTTGTAAAAATTACGAATGCCGGTGTTAAAGAAAGCCATGCGCATGATATTGAGATTACGAAGGAGGCTCCGAATTACAGCAGGTAAGAATAAGTAAAAAGTTATAATTCAAAAGTAAAAGAGATAGCTTGTCGCAGTTTTTTTGACTTTTACTTTTGAATTTTTATTTTGCCTTCAGCATTTGTTTGTATGGCAGTACCGTTGTAAAATGATTTTGTTATTAAACGGCTTTTGATAAAAGCAGTTTAATAACCTCACCTCAACAACATACCTTTGCGCAACAATTAAAACCAATGAAAGGAATACTGACACTCGTTTTAGCACTCATTATTCATTGTTCATTGTTCATTATTAATTGTAAAGCACAAGATTCCTCACACCTCAGAATTTCATTACTCACCTGCACTCCGGGGGATGAACTCTATTCCACTTTTGGCCACAGCGCCATCCGTATTGTTGACAGCAGCAGCGTAAGTGATATTGTTTACAATTACGGCACTTTTAATTTTGATGATGATGGCTTTTACCTAAAGTTTGCACAAGGCAAACTGCTTTACTATATTTCAACAGAATATTTCAGCGATTTTAAATACCTGTATGAAGCCACCGGCCGGGGCATTACAGAGCAGGTTTTAAATTTAACACCTGCTGAAAAAATAACGGTGCAAAATTTTTTAAACAACAATCTTAAAGAAGCAAACAAATATTATAAATACGATTTCTTTTTAGATAACTGCACCACCCGCCTGCGGGACATCATTAAAAAAAATCATGACAGCGCATTTACACAAAAGCCTGTAATGCCGCAAGGCACCACCTTCCGTAATGCCATTCATCAATACTTAAATAAAAATGAAAAAGAGTGGAGCAAGCTGAGTATTGATATTTTACTGGGCAAACCCTGCGATGCAGTAATGACGCCGGAGCAAATGCAGTTTTTGCCAGACAACCTGATGATAAGTTTAGACAGCAGCGCCAAACCAATGGTTACCACACACCAAAATTTATATGCTGTAAACAATCAAACAGCAAAAGGATCATTATTTACACCACTGAATGTTTTTACACTGTTGCTGTTGTTAATTGTCGCTTTAAGTTTTGTAAAAAATAAATTTGTCAAAGGCTTTATTTATGGATTTGATGGGCTGCTTTTCTTTTTAACCGGCGTGCTGGGCATTATATTAATTTTAATGTGGACCGCCACTGACCACAGCATGACTAAACAGAATTTTAATTTACTGTGGGCATGGCCCACACATGCAATTACTGCTTTCTTTATTAACAGTAAAAGAGCATGGGTAAAAAAGTATTTTGCATTTACTTCCATTGTATTAATACTTGTGCTGTTGGCATGGTTCTTTCTGCCACAGCAGTTAAACACCAGCCTGATTCCTTTCGTTTTATTATTGGTTTACAGAAGTGCAGTAAAAGGCTTTGGCAATAATTAAAAACATGCAGCAGTCAATAAATTCGTTTTAATTAGTGTAATCAATGAAAGCAGCATTTTTCATTTACCAGCAATCAAAAATATTTTACCAAGTTACCGGCAGTGGCAAACCTGTAATGCTTATTCATGGTTTTGGTGAAGATGGCAGCGTATGGCAAAACCAGGTTGCAGCATTGCAAAAACAATACACACTTATCATTCCCGATTTACCCGGCAGCGGCAAAAGTGAACTGGTTGCAGACATGAGTATTGAAGGCATGGCAGAATGTATAAAAGCAATTGCTGATGAAGAGAAAATAAATACTTTAACAATATTGGGCCACTCAATGGGTGGTTATATAACACTTGCACTGGCAGAAAAATACCCGCAGTTATTAAATGCTTTTGGCCTTGTGCACTCTTCGGCTTATGCGGATAGTGATGAGAAAAAAGAGACCCGCCGCAAAGCAATTGAATTTATAAAAGCACACAGTGCCTATGAGTTTTTAAAAACAGCCATCCCTGGCTTATTTTATCAACCGGAAAACAATGCTGCATGTGAAATGCTTGTGGAGGCTGGTAAAAAATTTACTGCTGAGGCATTAATTGCTTACTACACTGCCATGATAAACCGCCCCGGCCGTACACAAATTTTAAATAATTGTACCCAACCAGTTTTGTTTATAATAGGTCAATATGACAAAGCAGTACCATTTGAGCACAGCCTTGCACAAAGCCACCTGCCACTGCAAAGCCATGTAAGTATTTTACGCAACAGTGCACATATGGGTATGTTTGAAGAACCGGAAAAAACATTACATACCATAACTGAATTTTTACTTGCTGCAATATAACTGCCTGTTTTACTGTTTAAACATTTAACGCTGCATTGTATGGTTAAGGCAGCATATTACAGTAATTTTAGGTCTCATTATTTGCTGAATTAATGAATATGAAGAAATACTGGCTGGTTATATTGGTTTTGTTGTATAGTATTAGCTCTGCATGGGCAAATCATACAAAGGGCGGATGGATGTATTACGAATATCTTGGTGCAGGCAGTGCGGTCAATTCATCCCGTTACAAAATTGTTTTAAAAGTATATACCGAATGTAATCTCAACGCCGGCCAAATTGATGCCACCGTACCTTTTACTATTTTTAATGCATCAACTTTTGCGCAGCTTTATAATATTTCTGTTGCAGTAACATCAGATATTAATATCAATAACTGCCCCCTTCCCGATTGTCACCAGTGCATTAATAATATTCCGCAAATTTGTTACCGCATACGAACTTTTGAATTAGTACAGGAACTTCCAAACACACCTGCCGGTTACATAATATCTTACCAGCGTTGCTGCAGAATTGCCGGTATTGTAAATGTACAAAGCCCCTCAAGCAGTTATGGCGAAACATGGACGGTAAATATTCCAGGCACATCAGTTTATCCCGGCGCAGAAACCAATACAAGCGCCAAATTTTCACAAAACGATACTGCCATTATTTGTCAAAACAGTTATTTCACTTTTGATTTTAGTGCCACCGATGCCAACAATGACTCATTGGTATATGATTTTACACCGGCTTATACGGGTGGGGCTACTAATTTGCCGTCGCCAGACCCCTCAACTGCACCCCCTTTTTCAACACTAACTTATTCCGGCGGTTATTCAGGTACATCGCCATTGGGTGCTGCCGTAACTATTGATCACAAAACAGGAATTGTAAGCGGTATTGCTCCGGGGCTGGGGGTATATGTTATTACCGCCAAGGTTAGTGAATATAAAAGAGGTACCAATATAAAAATAGGCGAAGTGCGTAAATCCTTACACATACAGGTTGCCGATTGCTCTGTAACCAAAGCAAAACTCGACCCGGAATATGTAAGCTGCGATGGCTATACTGTAACATTTTCGAATCTGGACAATAACAACATACAAACCTTTGAATGGTATTTTGGAGATGGTACAAGCTCTAATGCAGTAAACCCCACACACACTTATGCCGATACGGGCAAGTACATACTTAAACTGGTTGTAAACCGGGGTTTACCCTGTTCAGATTCTACCACAGCCATTGTAAAAGTATATCCTGGTTTCCATCCTGATTTTGATGTGCTGGGCCAATGCAAGAATACCCCAATACAATTTCTGGATAAAACAGTTGCCGACTTTGGCACTGTAAATTTCTGGCGCTGGAATTTTGGTGATGTTGGCTCTGCCGCTAACACATCCACTCTGCAAAACCCAACGCATATTTATTCCACCACCGGTAATTATAATATAGTATTTATTGTTGCCAGTGATAAAGGCTGTATTGATACAGTGCAAAAAGCAATTGATATTACAGATAAGCCTGCCATTGATGCAGGACGGGACACACTTATTTGTTCCGTTGATACCCTGCAGTTAAACGCCATTGGCACTGGCAGTTTTTTATGGAGCCCCAATTACATGATAAGCAATATTACCATACCCAACCCTTTGGTAAGCCCTAAGATTACCACCAGTTATATTGTAACGCTTACCGATCCGTTTGGTTGTGTGGGTAATGATACAGTAAAAGTAAGTGTGGTGAATTTTGTTACACAATCCATAAACCCGGATACTGCTATTTGCCGTACAGATGCTATTACGTTGCCGCTTATAAGCGATGCGTTACATTTTCAATGGACTGAAATACCAAACAACAACACACTCAGCAGCACTACAGTTAAAAATCCTATAGCCACACCGCTTACAAATACTACATACCGTGTTATTGGTAATATTGGTAAATGCACCGCACAGAATGACATTGCTGTAAAAGTGGTGCCTTATCCTGCTGCCAATGCAGGGCCTGATCAAATAATATGTGTAGGAGGCTCCGCACAATTAAATGCCACTGGCGGCAGTATTTATACATGGACTCCGGCAGCTTTTTTAAACAACCGCAACATACCTAATCCAATTGCAGTAAACCCAACTGCAAGCATACGTTACATTGTTACTGTTACAGATATATTGGGCTGTCCTAAACCTGTAAAAGATACTGTAGTTGTTACTGTAGACCGTATAACTGCCGATGCCGGCCCCAGTGATACAAGCGTTGTATTAGGCCAGCCATTATTACTGCATGCTACAGGCAGCACCAATTATTTGTGGAGCCCTCCCACATGGTTAAATAACATTGCTATTGCCACACCTGTATCGCTGCCGCAAAACGATATTACTTACCGTGTAAGGGTGAGTAACAGTGTTGGTTGTTTTGATGAAGACACTATAAGGGTGCATGTATATTTTATTGAACCCGGTTTTAATGTACCCAACGCATTTACACCGAATGGAGATGGTAAAAATGATCGCTTCCGCCCTATTGCTATTGGCATGAAATCGATAGATATTTTCAGGGTGTACAACCGCTGGGGCCAATTATTATACAGCAGTACCGATATTGGTAAAGGCGGCGGCTGGGATGGCACATTTGCCGGTAAAGCACAGGACCCTGCCACTTATGTTTGGTATGCAGAAGGAACTGATTACAAAAATATTAAAGTGAAAAAGAAAGGAAGTGTGATACTGATACGTGAATAACTTATAAGGGATTTATATACTGCGCTGCTTTGAAAAGGCAGCGTTTTTTGTTAGTTTTAGGCTGGTAATCAAATCACCCTGCAGAATGAGGAAATTTTTATTCGCTTTACTGTTTCTTTTGAGTTTCGGTTATGCATGGGGTACACATATCATCGGCGGTGAAATGCGATATGAATATGTAGGGCCCGGCGCAAGCCCTAATACGAAAGAGTACAGGATAAAATTGCTGCTTTTACGGGATGCCGGAGGTGCGGGAGCACAGTTTATTTCACAATATGTTGTAGGTGTTTTTAATAATGATAACGGACTAAAAGTAATTGGCACAGGACCAAACAATAATTGGATTGCTGTGCAAGAAACTTCTGATTTAGGCCTTCCGGTACCCATACTTTCTTCACCCTGCATACAGTTTCCACCCAATTTAAATTACACTTATAAGCGTTATTCTTTTCTAATTACACTGCCGGATAATAATACAGGTTATACTGTTGCATTTCAAACATTCAGCAGGCAAAATTCTAATAATGTTAACCCGGGACAGGGTGCAAATTATTCTTGTGTAATTCCCGGGCTTAGTGTGCTGCCCAATCCATTAACAGATAATTCACCAGAATATAAACTTCCCATTTCTGTTATTTGTGAAAACTCACCATTTACTTTGGACTTTAGTGCTGTTGACCCCGATCCAGGAGATTCAATTGTATATGGTTTTTGTTATGCTTTTGACGGAGGTGCAGCAACATTGGCAGATTTTCAAAATCCTGCACCCCCGCCTTATAATTCTGTTATTTATACATTTCCTTATAACTCGGGCAACCCTCTTGGTCCTTTGGCAACAATAAATCCTAATACCGGTATCATATCAGGTACCGCTCCAATTTCAGGCAAATATGTTGTATGCGTTTGTGCACAGGTTTTTAAAAATAGAGTTTTAGTTTCCGTACACAGAAAAGATCTAATAGTTGCTGTTTCCGGTTGTATACCCTTAACTGCTCAAAGTGATTTTACGCCTATCACCTGCGATGGTTTTACAGTTACTTTCAATAATAACAGCACTGGTAACCCTACCGACTATTTTTGGGATTTTGGCGACCCGACTACAGGCGCAGCTAATACTTCCATTTTGGCAACACCCACACATACATTTTCTGATACCGGAGTTTTTTATGTAAAACTTAAAGTATCCATATCCGGGCAATGTGAAGACTCTATAACTAAACCTATACGTGTTTATCCCGGTTTCTTACCCGGCTTTCTTTCCTCGCCAGCATTATGTGTAAATACACCTATTCAATTTACAGATACTACATACAGCCGTTATGGCGCTGTAAACAGCTGGCGCTGGGATTTTGGTGACCTTTCAACATTGGCAGATACCAGCCATCTGCAAAATCCTGTTTACAGTTACCCTGCAGCAGGTACTTATAATGTTGAGCTGCAGGTAACCAATGATAAAGGTTGTTTTAAAATTTATAATAAATCAATCACCATAACCGATAACCCGGTTGTAGATATTTTTCCATCAGATACTACGTATTGCCAGTTAGACAGCCTGCAATTAACCGGTACTGGTATTGGTACTTTTAACTGGCTGCCTAATACCAGTATTATTGGCGCCAATACAGCCACGCCAATAGTTTTCCCTGCTGTGCAAACAAAATATTATGCAACATTAACCGATGCATTAGGTTGCAAAAGCACCGATTCAATAACTGTTACCCCAAAAAATGATGTTACCAACAGCATAACAGCCAACCCTCCCAATATTTGTGCAGAAGATACTTTGCAATTATCGGGCACCAGTAATTATACAACTAACGTAAGCTGGCAATGGAGCCCTGCGGCAACAGTAGAATTTCCAAATCAACAAAACACAAAGGCTTTTCCACTTGTAAATACAACTTATACTTTAGTTACCACCTGGGGCAGGCATTGTACTGCTACTGCCGCAAAACCCGTAACGGTAAAACCGCTGGCAATACCCAATGCCGGGCCCGACCAAACTATTTGCGGCGGCCAGCAAACTGCACAATTAGCTGCAAGTGGCGGTAATACATACACATGGTCTCCTCCAGCAGGCTTAAGTAATACCAATATTTTTAACCCTGTTGCATCGCCTGCTGTTACCACTACCTATACTGTAGCAGTTGGTGTTACCGGTTGTGCTAAAACAAAAACAGACAGCATGACTGTTTTTGTAAGTGCGCCGCCACCCATTACCATGCTGAATGATACACTTATTTGTACTATTGATACCCTGCAGTTAACAACAACAGGAACAGGTAGTTTTTTATGGAGCCCTAATTACATGATAAGCAGTATTACAGCACAAAGCCCTTTTGTAAGCCCGGATGTGCCTACCATGTACCGCTTACGGCTTACTGATGCTTTTGGCTGCTTTAACACAGATTCGGTTTTTGTAGATGTAAAAGACCATGTAACATTATTTGCCGGTAATGATACCACCATTTGCCAAACGGACGGTTTTAGACTAACCACTGTTAGCGATGCACTGCATTATAAATGGACACCCAATACTTACCTGGATAATGATACTGCCAAGCGGCCATTTGCTACTCCGCTTAGCAGCATAACCTATCATGTGGTGGGCAATATTGGTAAATGCCAAAGCCAGGATGATGTTGCCATTAAGGCCGTTCCATACCCGGTGCCCAATGCCGGACCTGACCAGGCTATTTGCCCTGAATGGGGTGTTGATGTGCAACTGCAGGCCACGGGCGGCAGCAGCTATTTATGGTCACCTTCTACTTTTTTAACCAACCGCAACATACAAAACCCCGTAGCAAAACGGCCCACAGCCAGCATACGTTATGTAGTTGCTGTTACAGATACTTTGGGTTGCCCTAAACCTGTTAAAGATACAGTTTGGGTAATTGTACACCCCAAAGTAATTGCAGATGCAGGACCTACAGATACCAGTGTTGTAATTGGCCAACCTTTATTGCTGCATGCAACAGGTGGTGTTAGTTATTTATGGAGCCCTGCAACATGGCTTAATAATGATGCGCTGCAAAGCCCTATATCTTTTCCGCAAGGCAACATACGTTATACAGTTACTGCAACTTCTGCAAACGGCTGCACCGCTTCGGACTTTATTGATGTAGTGGTGTATAATATAGAGCCCGATATATATGTACCCAATGCCTTTACACCAAACGGCGATAACAAAAATGATATTTTCAGGCCTATATTAATTGGCATGAAAGAGCTGCATTATTTCAGGGTGTATAACCGCTTTGGGCAGTTAGTGTACAGCACAACAGATATTGGAAAGGGCTGGGATGGTACATTCCGTGGCCGTGGACAAGACCCCGCCACATATGTTTGGTATGCAGAAGCTGTTACTTATAAAGGTGATGTACGGTTTAGAAAAGGCAGTGTGGTTTTAATAAGACAATAATTAATCATTACACTTTATAAAATTTATGCCGGACCCGTTCCGGCATTTTCCATTTCTAAACTATCCGTTATCATCTCCTTATTTTTGCAGCATGAATAAAACTGTTTTAATTACCGGCGCCACATCCGGCATTGGTAAAGCCTGTGCAGAAAAATTTGCTGCAGCAAATTATAACCTCATTATTACCGGAAGAAGAAAAGACCGGCTTGATGCATTGGCAACTGCATTGAAAACTGCTGATAATATCGATGTGCTGCCGCTTTGTTTTGATGTGCAGGATAAAGATGCCGTATTCAGCCATATGAATAACCTGCCCCAAAAGTGGAAAACAATTGATATACTCATTAACAATGCAGGGCTTGCGCTGGGTAAAGACAGTTTTGAAGATGCCAGCCTGCAGGACTGGGAAATTATGATAGATACCAACGTAAAAGGATTACTGTATGTTACCCGTGCAGTGCTTCCATTTATGATTGAACGCAAGCAGGGACATATTTTCAATATGGGCTCTGTTGCCGGAAAAGATGTTTATGAAAAAGGCAATGCCTATTGCGGCAGCAAGTTTGCGGTAGATGCATTAAGCAAGGGCATGCGTATTGACTTATTACCGCACAATATAAAGGTTACTGCCATCCATCCCGGGGCTGTGGAAACTGAGTTTTCTCTAGTGCGGTTTAAAGGCGACCAAGAAAAAGCAGATGCTACTTATAAAGGCATGGTACCCTTAACCGGAAAAGATATTGCGGAGATAATTTTTTATTGTGCCGGCCTTCCGGCCCATGTATGCATTAATGACCTTGTGGTAACCCCCACGCAACAGGCCAATGGCATATACATTAATAAAAATCAATGATTTATATAATTTTTATTAGCGCATAAGAAATAGCTGCTGTTATTTTACTTGTGCATATACTTTGTTTATACTCTGCGGCGTTTTATTAAACAGTAAATTTTGCATCATTTTGTTAGGATAAACCGGCAAATTGTTGTAAACTTGTTAATCCAAACCTAAATGAAAGACCAATGAACCTCAAGAAATTCACTTTTACCTCAATTATTTTCATTACAATTTTTGGGTTACAAGCTAAAGCACAGGATGTTATACGTCAAAATCCGTGTTCCAGCCCGTCTATACAGCACCAGGCAGACAGTATTAAGCAGGAACTTGCCAAAAATGGCTTTGTTGTAGTTAAAGAAGCCAGCATGCAAATGGAAAGCGAATACGAAATGCCGGTAATTGTGCCTTTAACAGAAGGAAGCTGGTACCAGTTTGTGTTTATTGGTGATATTACTTCAAAACTATACGAAGTAAGAATGTTTGACTGGGATGAAAAGCAGGTGGTGTACCAGAAAAAAATGTGGGGAGATGTGGATGGTAATGTTATCAGCTACTCATACATTCCTAAGTTTAGTGAATACCACATGATAAAACCTGTGCAGGTTAATAAAAAGAAAAAGAACTTATGCGGCTATGTAATGCTGCTTAAAAAAACGGCTAAATAATTTTACCTGGTTATAATGGACGGGCCCCGCTTCAGGCGGGGCTTTTTCTTTTTATAACATACCTGTTGTTTACCAGCCAGTTACTGTTTTCATACTCTCACCATACTGTTACTATGCTTTTACCATGCTTTATCTATGCTGTTACTATGAGGTTTGTACGGGTAACTTTTGGGCAGTTTATCTTTCTTTCTAATGAAGGAGGGAACTGCCCAGCATTGTACTAGTACGCAACATTTGCTTACTGCCGGGCAGATGTTTCGTTCCTCAACATGACAGCAGCAATAAACGCAAGTAAAACTACTGTTGAAAAATATATTACTATAAAACCATTTTTGTTTGGCTTTATTAAATTATATTAGCATAACAGTACATTTTATGAAAAACTGTTATGAAATTAATAGCAATTACTTGGCTGCTGTTTTTTTGTATTTGTTGTGCGGTTCAAGGTCAACAAGTTTGTATTGACAGCAGTTACAGAATGAAATTTACATTTGATGGCGAAGGAGCTACTTTATATAATAATCCTGATGTATCTGGTTACAATTATTTTACTGGGCAGGCATTAAGAGGGCAGGCACCTGGTTTGGCCATCTTAAAAACCAATTGGGGAGATAGTATTATTTGGGCAAAAAAAATATTCTCTGGCACCACTTATTTAAGTGGGTCAAATTCAATTCCGGCGCCCAATGGTTCATTTATTTTTTTAGGCAATTATGGTGGCGCAGTTGCGAATAACCCTGAGTTACTAATTTGCCGTATGGATACTAACGGTATTGTAATGTGGGTTAAGAAGTATCGATACTATAATCAAAAAAATTTTGGCGGTGGTGGAAAAAATTTTTTAGTTACCAATGACGCCATTTATTTTATTGGTGGTGTGTACACATTTGCAGATGAAGCAATAAGTGTTATAGCAAAATTAGACTTAAACGGTAACATACTCTGGAGTACTGGGCTTTCTATGAATATTCAATCTGATGGAACCCATCAAAATACTGGCATATCCGGAGGGCCTGTTTTGCTTAATAATCATATAGTTGTTTGTGGAGATAGTGGAATTTATGTTAATAATTCAACCGGCCTTGCCACCATTACCAGGCTAAATGAAACTGACGGAACTTTTGTGAACGCAACAGGTTATAAAACCATAAATACCACTAACATTATTGGTATTTTGCCTTTGCAAATAAAAAATAATAACGACAATACATATACACTAACTGGGCAAAGGATTTTCCCTTATTCAGGCTTCCCTTTTCTTAAGGGAGATATTACCTATACCCAACTAGATACAAATCTTAATCCTTTACAAAACTATTATTTTCAAAACAACATTCTCAATCAATATGACTTAGATAATAACAACAAAGGCCAGCAGGTATTATTAGCAACAGATGGCAGGTTTGGAAAATCTGCTGAAAAATATTTTTTCACCTTTAGCAGAAACTATGATATTATCCGAAGCCGGAAATTTATAATACCTAACTATTTTTTTTCATCAAGTTTTGATATGAAGTTAGATGACAAACAAAATCTGCATTTTGCAATTGGTGCGATTGAAAATAACAAACCCATTACCGATTATGCAAGGATAAGCAACTTTGCCCCAAATAGTAATTTAGGCTGTTTTGGAAAAGATACAAGCCTGCTTAACCAAGTGCCTTTTTCATTGGTTAAAAAGCCTTTTGCATGGGATAAAATTGAATATAATGTTTTAACCGAATCTAATGTACCTTTTACTATACAAGATGCCATTGTCACCAAACAACTCATTTGCAAAATTGTAAGCTATTGCGATACAGTTAAAATAAACGGCCCTGCTACTGCTTGTGTAAACCAGCCTGTGCGCTACACCGTTAAGCGCAACAATACCTGTTTTAAAAATACCGACTGGAACATTGACACCACCTTTGTAAGCATTGTAACTATGGAAGGCGACAGTGCCATTACACTCAGTTTTAAAAAACCGTTTAGCGGTTATTTACATGCT
Organism: Ferruginibacter sp.; assembly: GCA_044225605.1. Lineage (GTDB taxonomy): Bacteria > Bacteroidota > Bacteroidia > Chitinophagales > Chitinophagaceae > Ferruginibacter. The sequence goes on along the minus strand of JBGAIJ010000010.1, from coordinate 54,865 downwards.
GCATTGAGTGATTGTGTTGTTAAAGACAGCTTTTTTATTAAAGCTGTTACCCCCAGCATGCCGCCGCTTATTAACCGCACCGACAGTTTGCTTTGCCCCGGCAAAACACTTACACTTACTGCTAATAACGGTTATACCAATTACAACTGGCAGGGCGGCACAGCCAGCAGTAAACAATTAACGGCTACTGCACCCGGCATGTACCGCATTACTGCACTGGACAGTTGCAATAACCCCGTAACCGACAGTATTGCTGTTACGCTTAGTGATACTTCCATGAATATTACTGCCAGCCAAACCATTTGTTTGTACGACAGTGCTTTTATTACACTGCCTGCCAGCGTAAACAACATTACATGGCAGCCCGCTGTCACATCGCTGCTGCGCAATAAAACCATTGTGGCTTACCCGGCGCAAACCACTTTATACACCATTACTGCCCAAAGGCAAAACAATTGCCCCATCAGCCGCATAAGTTTGATTACCGTTAAACCCTGCCCGCAAACTTTTTACATGCCCAACAGTTTTACGCCCAATGCAGACGGGCTGAATGATAAGTTTAAACCCACCATCAGCCAGCCATTGGCTGCTTACCGCTTTACCATTTACAACCGTTACGGCCAAACCATTTTTACAACCACCGACCAAAATAAAGGATGGGATGGTACGTATAAAGAAAGCAAACAACCAATGGGTGGTTATATTTATTACTGCACTTACCGCTTTAACGGTGGTACAGAAAAAATGGTGAAAGGGTATTTTATGCTGCTGCGGTAAAACTGCCGGGCAGATGTCTCTTTCATCGACATGACAGCAGAGTGGCGGATTACTTATATAAACCCGGTTTCGACAAGCTCAACCTGACAACTTTTTAAAAGGCTGTTTACTGCTGCATTGAAATTATTTAAACACAACGCTGTATTACTGTGCCAGCGATATAGTTATTTTAACACCGGCATTTGTATTGGTTAGCGGCGCACTGGATGAGATGTAAGGTTTTACTTTACGTTGTTTAAAGTACAGCTGTATGTTTACCCTGTTGCTTAATATGTAGCTCACCGTTGGCTCAATAGTAGTCTCTTTGCTGCCCCCGGTTGCAAAGGTGTTATCCTGGTCCAGCCGGCTGTTGCTGGTTACATTATCCCGTACGCTTAAATGCAGGCGGAAGCTTATTTCATTTTCCAGCTTGCCGGCGCTTACATTGGGATTTTTACTCTGCAAAAATTTAGGCAGGTTAATATTAAACGGCAGTTTTAATCCCCGCTTTCTGTAACCGGCATCTATGGAATATTCTGTGCTTCGTTGTTCACTTAACTGAAAGTCGATAAGGCTTAAACTTAACTGCCTGCTTTTTGCATAATCAAACCTTGCCTGCAGCTGGTTGGTAAACATCATATCAATACCAATTAAAGGAGCAAACTGCTCACCAATAGAAATATTTGGCACTAAAAAGTAAGGAATAAAGTTTTTAGATAGCGTATCATAAAACGACGGATAACTGTACTTTGATTTATCCTCGTAATTTAATGCAGAGGTAAAACCATTCATGCTGAGATTGCTGACATAACCGTGTGATAAAGTAAAGTTGGTAAATATTTTATCCAGCCCTTTTACACGGCTTAACCCGTTGTAATCAATTTTCCAGTTGGGTTTTGGTAAAATATTTTTAAACGGATTTGCCTTAATGTTTGGATTTTCCTGTTTAATGAGCGACACTGTATTGGGATCCTGACCGGTGTATGCTGCAAGAAATGCAGGCACCAGTACGTCCACCGCATATTTTCCATAACCATAGCGGTAACCATCTGCACCAACACCCAGTGTATTGCCGTAAGGATTTTTACTGCCTATCCTTTCTGATAATATTTTACGGTAGTTTTCAAAGTTTTTAAATGTTTCCGACGTACGGTTGGGATCAAATTTTCCGAACAGCGTTTTATAAGAAATGTAACTGATATCAAAACTTCCGGTAGTGTAAGGGTTTAAGTGGTTAAACTTATAATTAATACCGCCGCTTGTATCTGCATAACGGAATGTTTCTGAAAAGTTTTTACTAAACGATTTTTTAAGGTTAAGGGTAATGTTTAAATCTTTAACAGGCTCCAGCATTGCTGTAAACGTAATTGTTTGATTATAGCTTTGCGTAAACAGCGAGTTGAAAGTGCTGTCTCTTGTAATCAATCCTTTTTTAGAAGCATTATTCAGCCAGGTGGTATCCGGCTGCCGGCCTAAAATAAAATCAACACCCGGCGCCATACTGTTCCAGTTTTGGCCCACATATTTTGTACTGTCTGTATAACCGGGCAGGCGTGTATTTGCCCCTTCGGAAATAGTACCGCTTACCTGTTTAACACTGGTAAGCAATTTGCCAAAAACCCTTCCAATACCCGCTACATAAGGCATAGCAGTTTTATCAACAATCCTTCTTGTTTTAAGTACTTTTTTTCCGCTTTTTAATGTAACAGAATCTTTTACTTTTTGAATACGGTTTTTCCAGCGCTCTTTATCATCTTTATTAGCCGGCACATCTAACTGGCGCAGCCATTTCGATTTTTGATACAGCCTTGTAAAATCCAGTTGCAGTGTACCTTCTTTTTGCTGGTTGTTTTCAATAATATTACCCAGGTTTACTGCAAGCCTTGATGCACCAATCCAACGGTAACCGGCCTGATAACTTACGTTAGCAGTTGTCCAGTCCAGCAAAGGAAATTTTGCAGTGGGTAAAGTATATGTAAAGTTGGCGGTGTGGTTATACACTGTGTTGCGGCCGCCTTTCATAAAGTTTTTCCAAACAGTATCTTTCTTTTCCTGTGTATTTAACCTGCCTGCAGGTTCATCAATACGTGAGTTGTTGGTGGCAGTAAAATCAAAGTTCAATGACTTTGTAAAATTCCAGCGCATAATATAGTCACGCTGAAAAACAAAGTACTTGTCATAAGTTTCAGGAATGGCGTATTTAGATGCGCCCACACTTCTTGGCCTTATTGCGCCAAACTGCCTGTTAACATCTGCCCTGAAGCTTAATGTAGACGGCACGTAATTAAAATTAAAATCCTTTAGTAAATCAAACCAGTGTGTTTTGGTTTTGCGGAATATTTTTTTAAATGGTTCAATATATTTTGGCTGTGGTGCAAAGTTGTAGCCCAGCACACCGTGGTGCTTTACCACTTCGTTATTTTCTATAAGCGGATTATGGCTTTTTGTTTTAAGGTATGAATAGCTTACATCAAAATTTGATACATCATACACTTTGGGTTTTTTAGTACCGGTTCTGTTTTTACGAACATTGGTAAAGTTTACCGTAGTGGTGGATGTAAAGTCTATTGCATTATTTTTGATAGAATCCCGTTGTGCCTTTGGTGCAGCATTTAATTTATCCTTCAGTTTTATATCCTGATCATAAGCATCATATTCGGGTGTGCTTACTGTTTGCGAATAGCTGGCAAATACAGGAATTGATATAGCTGCTTTTTTAGGAAGCAGTTTACCCATTTCCAACGTTGCAGATGCATCAAACTGCATAAAGTTATCACGGTAGCGTTCATTCACTCTTTGCTCTAATGTTCCAAAGCCAGCAGAATGTGTATTGGCAGATATAGATAAAGTTCCTAAGTCCGCCAATGTAATATCTGCCCTTCCCAAAGCTGCCCAGCCGCCCTGCTCATCCAGCGAAACAAGCCGCAGTTCATTTACCCACATTTCGCCACAGGCGCCGCCAGTGTAATTAGTGTTTTCTACGGCAATCATTATGCCCCGCACTTCTGCAAGGTTGGGGCTGCCCATTACAGCATACTCCTGCCCGTTGGCCTGTGTTTGTTTATATATTCTTGTTGCTAGCGCCAGTGGATCTGCATTGCGTGCCTGCTTTAACTGAATTAATTTTTGCAGTTCTACATCTAATGAGTTGGACGGCATCCATAACGAATCATTATATGCATCACCATCAGGATTCATATTGGCAGCGCTAGGCGGCGTAATATTTAACGGTATGCGTATTTGATAATAGTTGTTTACAAAATCGGTACCAATACGTATTACGGCCGTTAAATCTTTATTGGCTAAACCAATACCCACTTTAGGCGATGGCTCTGCATGTATGTACATGGCCATTTTTTTATACTGGCGCAAATCTTTGTTGGCAAATGTTTGCTGCACTGCTCTTGCATCCCCTTTGATTAAATTGCAAAACTGCAAATCCATTGCCTGCTCATTCAGCAACAGGTTTACACCATTGGCGCTTAATGTTTGCTGGCGCTGAATTTCTCTTGGCGTACGGTAAGGGAAAGGTGTACGTTTATCATTCTCTTCAATATTTACAGCGCCTAAAGTAAATGCCGTAGCAGTTGTTGTTATGGGGTTGTACATACCCGATGTATCCACTTTAAATTTAAACTGGCGCCAGGTGTTACGTGTTAACTGCAACTGGCCAAAACGGAGTGTAACACTGTCTGCAAAGTCAGTTAAAAACATACGTATAAAACGTATGGATTTAAAATCGGGGATATTACCCACTTTACTTGTAAAGGCACTTATTGGTATGCGAAACTGGTACCAGTTTTCCTGTCTTGATGTACCATCTGCAAGGCCAGTAATGCTTACCAGTTTTTTATCTACAATATAATTGCTGCCAATACTCATTATGGGATCGGCAGCAGGTTTAATGTCTACGATATACTGAAAATATTCTTCTGTTTGGTTAAGTGTATTGTCCCTGTTTAAATCTTCTGCATCCGGATACATAGTGGATGCTGAAGAGTAAATTGAATTACCTGCAATGGGTGAATTACCCTGCGGATTATTAAAGTTTTTGTAACGGCCTAAAATACCCACACCCTGCTGATCATAATCATCGCCCCGGTAATTATGAAAATTATCGTTGGAAGGATCTGTCTTTGCATCCAGGTAAGCTTTTGAACCTGCGCCAAAATTTGCCTGTAACTGGTTTAAGTAAGCACTGCGTTTATTGGCTTCTGCCGTATCATTTAATCCATCAAAACCAACATCCTGGTACACACGGTCGTTTTCATTATTACTGAAAGCGCTGGTTACCTGTATGGGATTGCGTGGCACTTTACCCCAGTTAGAATTTTCTTCCGGCGATGGGGCGTTGGGGGTGCTTAACCCGTTTTCATAAAGACGTTTACCATCTTTTAAAATATCTTCTGAAACATTACCCAGGTTAAAATATAATTTACCGCCTGTAGATGATGTTGCATTGGGCCTGAATTTAGAATTGATATAAGGATCCTGCATCCAGAATTCGATAAACTCAATATTGCTGGTTTCAAAATCACTTTGATCAATACTGCGCATTAAACCACCCCATCGTTTGTTCGGGTTTGTTAATTTACCGTCAGCCGAAACATCTGTTGTTGCATCGCTGTAATTGTAAGGGCCTTTATCTCTTGGATAAAAAGAGATATCGAAAGTTTGCAAAAAGCTTTCGCCAAAGCCTGTTGTTTTTTGAGGGAATATTTCTTTTTGATATACCTGGCGCACACGGGGATCGCTCAGTTCATCCCTTACAGGACCTGTGATAGGATTATTAGATGCATTCAGCTGCTGCAATACCTGTTCAATTTGATACCAGGCAATTTTGGCCCTGTTTTTTCCATAATCAATATTATCACTTAATGCAGCTTCAGGGAAAAGTATATTACCACTGCGGTCTGTTGCGCCCACAGGTGTGGATGCAAGCGCCCACTGGTTTTGCGGAAAGCGTAAATCAATACCGGAGCGGCTGCTTTCAAAATCATCTAAATAAGAAGTACCGTTGCTGCCTTTACCAATTTGTGGTGCATGGCCGGGTTTCAGCATAGCCGCTTCTGCATATACATTTATGTTACTTGTTGCAGTGGTGCTGTAAAAAGGCAGCTTATCCAGCAATTTGCTAAGGCGTGGAATTTCTTTACGGTAATTCACATCCAAACCATACATGGTGTTGCGTATGGGGTCTTCTCCTAAATTGGTCTTATTAAAGAAAGGCCTTTCGCCCAGCCGCACCATGGTGCCACCAAATGATAATTGTTCTTTGGCTGTATTTTTTGCAGCATAATCAAAACGCAACCCAATGTAATTACGCTGCTGCATACCAAACGATGCGTTGTTTTCGCTGCTTACCTGTACCTGCAAACCCGAGTTGATAATGGCAGCATTAATAATTTTAATGGTACCTAAATCATAATTAATATCATAGTCCACCCCTTCTATTAATGTGCGGCCGCCTGCTGTAACGGTTACAGAGCCACGGGGTACATTGTAACCTATGCTTATATCGCCGCCACCGGAAATTTTTGCAGACCCTTTTAAAACAAATCGGTTTAAGTTGGGGTATTGCTGCGCCACTGCTTTAATAGAATCGTACAGGGCATAATACAACGTATCTTTTATACCCGGGGAATTAGGGTTTGTATAAATACCGGGTGCAAGGTCCCGCCCAAAGGGCTCCAGCACGGGAAACATAATACGGCTGTACTGGGAGAACACTGTGTAACCTTCTATATAATCAAATACGCCATCCGGTTGCGGATCACCCTGGTTATTCAACCGGTCTAAGTTTATCAATGAAATAATCGGGTACCCGCCATTTTTATTTCCAAAAGGCACATAGCGTTTCAGCCCCTGGCCGGGTTCCTGGTATAAAACGTCTAACTTAAAATCCTGTGGCGAAAGTGTACCATAACCAATTGGGTAAACGTTTTTAAGCATCAGTTTCCAAATAGGTAAGTTGGGCCTTTGCGATGTTGCTTTTAATAATTTTAAGAATAAAACATTCTGATTTCCTGAAGTACTGTCCGGCGGTACATCCTGCGAAAATTCGCCAACCTGGTATATTTTGCCGTTATAAGAATATTGATAAGCCACCGCCACTACTTCATCGGGTTGCAAAGGCTGGCTTAGTGACAAGAAACCAACTTTTGGATGCCAGGTATATTGTGTTGAATCCAGTTTACGGGCAAATACTTTTTCAAAATCTTCTACAGGCCTTAAATTTAAAGGCGAACTTATTAAGCTGTTATAAACTGTAGATGATTTGCGGTTAGCCGGGTTTGAAATAATATTATCGTACAGGGGGTTTGCCCTGTTGTAAGGAATACCGGGATTAAGAAGGTTTCCGTCTTCGCCCAAATTTGCAAGGCCAACCACATCTCTTGCATCTGTAGTAGTACCGTTACGGTTGGTAACCCATACTTCCATACGCAGTATTTGCACAGGCGCTGTTACTGCAGGTGCCGATGTCATTACTTTATTATAGTTAGCCCGGAAGTATTGCGCCAGTAAGAAGTGCCTGTTTTCTTCATATTCATCTGCCTTTACTTCAAACAACTGCGTGGCAGTACTGCCCTGCAATGTAGTGCTTTGCCGCTGCGACTTTTGAGTAGCCAGTACAGATGTAATAAATAATTTACCAAACTGCAATTGTGTTTTTACACCAAACAATTGCTGTGCACCGGGTATTAATGTACTGCGGCTGGGGAAGGAAACATTGCCCAGTTCAAACCGTTTTATTATTTCATCATCAAACCCTGTGTAATCTAACTTCAACTGGTTATCCTGCCCAAAATTGGCCAGCGTATTATAACTAATCGGGAATTTTAATTTACCGCCAATGTCTGCATTTACATTCAGCATGGCATTCATATCAAAATCAAAACCGCCATTTTTTCTTGCCCTTTCAGGTAAAGTTGGGTTATTTATGCGCTGCCCCTGGTAACCCGCTGTTATGTCCACATTGCCCTGCGGTGTAATACTTATTTTGCCATTACCAAACAGGCGGTTAAACAGGTTATCGTAAATAGAAAGCCGGGGTTTTACTTTTCCCCTGTTTAATATACTGGTGGTGTTGGAGCGTTTTTTAAAATACTCAATTTCAGCCTGGCGGTTTTTTATAGCCCAGTATTCGTCAAATGTGTATGAAGTGGGCGTACGGTAATATTTGTTGCCGATTTTTTCATACACCACATATTTTTTGGTTTTGGGATCGTACACTACCGAATCCCTTAAGTTGGAAGGATTTTTAAAATCGAACGTACTGTGTTTGTAGTTGGACACGGCATCCCCTCTTGTGTCATGAATAGGATACGGTAATGTTACCGGCCTTGGTGGCGGCGTATCTCTTTGAAAAAAATTATCGGGGTAAAAGTTTTTGGCCTCAGCCTTATGGGTGGCACAACAAAGCAGCACTGCTAACAGTACCCCACAGCTAATTACTTTTGGAAAAAAAGTTTCTCTTATAAGCAACATCCGGTAAAATCAGTTAACGTAGAGGTTCTGTCAAATTGCCTTTAATGCTTTTTTTATTACATCTTCTAAATTAGCCAGGTTGGGTTCTGCAAAAATTATTTTTTTAACTGCCGGTTCGGCCTGCTGCCGTGATATACCAAGGGCTGTTAAAGCATTTAACGCATCCTGCTCCAAACTATTGCCTGTAACGGCTGTAATTGTTGCCGTTACCGGCTGCCTGCTTACTTTATCTTTTAATTCTAAAACCAGCCTTTCGGCGGTTTTTTTACCTATACCTTTAACGCTTTCCAGCAGTTTTACGTTGCCCTGCATTATTGCTGCGGCAAGCTCTTCTGGTTTTAAAGAAGACAGCACCATACGTGCAGTTGCTGCTCCAATACCCGAAACCCCGAGCAACATTAAAAAAATCTCTTTCTCTGCTTTGTCAAAAAAACCAAACAACACATGCCCGTCTTCCTTTACCTGCAAGTGTGTAAACAGTTTACCCTCATTCAAGTTTTGAATATGCGTCCAGGTGTTTAAACTTATATTCACTTCGTACCCCACACCATTTACATCAATATATACCTGTGCGGTTGTTTTCTCAGTAAATTTTCCCTGCAAATAAGCGTACATATCAAAAATATCCTGTCTTAAAGCGAAAATAAGGATATTTTGCCAGCCCCGCTGTTAAAATAGTTATCAGTGTTTTTTATGTACTTTTACGCCTCAATCTATAGACTAAATAAAGAACCAACATGCAAAAAACTACTGCTGCCATTACCGCCGTTGGCGGATATGTTCCTGAATACAGGCTTACCAATAAAATACTGGAAACAATGGTGGATACCAACGATGAGTGGATACGCACACGTACCGGTATTGAAGAAAGAAGAATTTTAAAAGGCGAAGGGCTTGCCACCAGCGATTTGGGAGCACCTGCAGTATTAGACTTATGTAAAAAAAGAGGTATTGACCCCAGTGAAATTGAGTGCCTGATTTGTGCCACCGTTACTCCCGATATGTTTTTTCCTGCAACGGCCAATATTATTTCTGATAAAATTGGCGCAGTTAATGCATTTAGCTTTGATATAGCCGCTGCATGCAGTGGCTTTTTATTTGCATTAACCACCGGCGCTTCATTTATTGAAAGCGGCCGCTATAAAAAAGTAGTAGTAGTGGGTGCTGATAAAATGAGCAGTATTGTTGATTACAGCGACCGTACCACCTGCATAATTTTTGGAGATGGCGGCGGCGCCGTTTTACTGGAGCCTAACAATGAAGGTGTAGGTGTTTTAGACAGTATTTTAAGAACTGACGGCAGTGGAAAAAATTACCTGCACATGAAAGCCGGCGGCTCTCTTAAACCATCTACTGTTGATACCGTTTTAGCAAAAGAGCACTATATATACCAGGAGGGACAGGCTGTGTTTAAGTTTGCCGTAAAAGGTATGGCTGATGTTAGTTATGAATTAATACAGCGCAATCATTTAACCGGCGATGATGTGGCATGGCTGGTACCGCACCAGGCCAATCTCCGCATTATTGATGCTACGGCCAACCGCATGGGATTACCCAAAGAAAAAGTAATGATTAATATACAGAAGTACGGCAATACTACTGCAGCTACTATACCGTTATGTTTATGGGACTGGCAAAACCAGCTTAAAAAAGGCGACAATATTGTATTGGCAGCTTTTGGAGGTGGTTTTACATGGGGCGCCACCCTGTTAAAATGGGCGTATAACGGATAGGCAGCATGTTTGCCCGGTTACCTGTCTTAAAAAAAAGTTTCTTTAAACTGATACTATGAAAAAAATATTAGCAGTGATATTGCTTTGTGTTTTATATACTCAAAGCAATGCACAGTTTACCCGTTATATTGTCCGCTTAAAAGATAAAGGTACCAATCCGTATACAATCGCTAACCCTTCACAATTTTTAACTGCCAGGGCTTTGGCACGCCGCACAAGGTATTCCATTGCCATAGATTCGGCAGATTTACCCATTACACCAAGATATATTGACAGCATAAGGCTTGCAGGTGCAGTAACCATCATCAATACATCCAAATGGCTGAACCAGGTTGCTATACAAACCAGCGATGTGGCAGCTTTAAATAAAATAAATACATTCCCTTTTGTGCTAAGCAGTGCACCCATTGCAGCAAAACGGCAAACGGCAAATGAACCTGTAAATAAAGAGTTGTATTTACCTGCTAAATCAACTGACTTTGTCCCATCTTCTCCCCAAGGTATACAGGGAGATTATTACAATTATGGACAGTCGTATGGGCAGGTTCATATTCATAATGGTGAGTTTTTACACAACCGTGGCTTCAGGGGGCAGGGAATGCAGATGGCTGTTATTGACGCAGGATTTCAAAACTACCTTAGCATGCCCACATTTGACAGTGTGAGAAACAATGGTCAAATATTAGGCACCTGGGATTTTGTTGCTAATCATGCAAGTGTTAATGAAGATCATCCGCATGGTTCTTACTGCTTAAGTACCATTGCAGCAAATATGCCCGGCACATTTATGGGCACCGCACCAAAAACATCTTTTTATTTATACCGCAGTGAAGATGCTGCAACCGAATACCCAATTGAGGAACAGAACTGGGCTGCAGCAGCAGAACGGGCTGACAGTTTAGGCGTTGATATCTGTTCCGTATCGCTGGGTTATACCACTTTTGACAATGCACAATTTAATTACACATACAGCAACATGAATGGCAATACAAGTATGATTGCCAAAGCTGCAGATATAGCTGCAAAAAAAGGAATGCTGGTGGTTGTTGCTGCCGGTAATGATGGAAGCGGTACATGGCATTATATTGGAACACCTGCCGATGCTGACAGCACATTAACCATTGGCGCTGTAAATACTGCCGGCGCAGTAGCAAGTTTTAGCAGTTATGGCCCCAGCAGCGACGGACGTGTTAAACCAAATGTTGCTGCTGTAGGCTGGAATGCTGTTGTAGCCAGTACTGCAAACGGCCAGCCGTTTTTGGGTAACGGCACTTCATTTGCCACGCCCAATATGGCCGGGCTTGCTACCTGTCTTTGGCAGGCTTTTCCCGAAGTGAATAATATGGCTATAATAAACACATTGCAACAAGCTGCTAACAGAGCTGCAAACCCTGATGACAGAACAGGATATGGCATACCTGATGTAAAAAAAGCTTTTGTAATGCTGATAAAACAATTGTTTACCAAACAAATTAACATAAGCAGCTGTAAAGGAAATGTGCAATGGACGGTAAAAACAGATTCGGTAATAAATGTTGTAATTGAAAGAAAGCTTTCAACCGAAACAAATTATACAGCCATTAATACGCAAAACTCCACCGGTGCTTTTGCATCAAGAAATTTTAGTTATACAGATGATTTGATAAACGTAAGCAGTAATGTAACCGGAATTACTTACCGCTTAAAAATGAATATTGCTGCAGACACCAGTTTTTATTTAGACTCTGCAACTGTAAGCTTTACACCTAAACCAGCTTTGGGTAACGATAAAACGGCAGCTGTATGCACCGGTAACAGCATTAACTTAACCACACAGTTTACCACCACCGGGTTAACAAGTGCCTGGACGCTGGGCGGCAATACGGTAACTACTCCAACCGCCATTGTAACAGCAGGAGCCTATCAATTAATTGCGGCAAATAATTCCGGCTGTGCAGATACTGCTTTACTAACGGCAAGCTTTTTAGCAAAACCAAATTTAGGTGCTGATAAAGCAGCAGGTAAATGCACAGACAGCACCATTAATTTAAATGTATTGTTTAATACAGCAGGGCTAACCACTTTGTGGACGTTTAATGCAACAGCAGTTGCAAACCCGGCGGCTGTTACTGTACCCGGCACTTACCAAATAATTGCCACGGCTACCGGCGGCTGTGCCGATACTGCACTGGTTACTGTAACAAACGATGCATCGCTTTGCCCCATAGTGGTGGAAAAAATAACTATAAGCCCCAACCCGGTGCCAGATAACCTTACCATTAAAGTAATAAGAGTTGCAGCAGTTAAAACAACCATTGTTATAACCAATGCAGCAGGGCAAATAGTTTACACATTAACCAATAGCCAGGCGGCAGGCGGCCAAACATATACAGTGCCCATGAAAAAAATGAGTGCAGGCTTGTATTTTGTAACAGTAATAATAAATGATAAAAAAGAAACTGTAAAAAAAGTTATGAAGCGGTAACAACCGGCTTTGTAAATACAGCAACAAACATACTGTCGGCTTTTTTATCGTAGCCTTTTAATAATTCCATATGCAGCAATTGTAACTGAAATTTTTCTTTTATAAACTGTGCTGCATCTTCATTTTCTTTTTTAAATACGGAGCAGGTAATATAAAACAACAGCCCATCATCATTTAAATATGTAACCGCATTGCTTACTATTTGCTGTTGCTTTTTTGCATATTCATCAATAACAGTTGTTTTAAAATTATATAAATTCTCGGGGGTGCGGCTCCATGTACCGCTGCCGGTGCAGGGCACATCACAAACAATCATATCAAACTTTGTTACCGGCTCTTTTGAATATAATCCTTTATAAGCCAGTTCAGGAAAAGCAAACCCGGGCTGGCTTACATCTGCCACAAAATAGTTGTAATTTTTAATACCTGCTTTTGAAAACCGGTTATGCAGGTTAAATAAAATATTCAGCCGTATGTCTGAAACAGTAAGACTCATGTGATGTTTCAACACATCATACAATAAAATTGATTTACCGCCACTGGCAGCACAGCAATCCCAAACAGCAACCCTTTTTTTATCGAACGAAAATGTTTTTAAAAAATTAAACACCTGTTGCGAATTGTAATCCTGTATCACTGCTTCCCTGTCCGGTTCAATAATACCATCCAGCTTAGTGGCATTTGAAAGTGCAATGCATTCCCCATCAATTATTGCAAGCGGTATTTTTTGCTGCTGCAGCTTTTTTACAACTGTATTTTTTTTATTGGGCCGCAGGCGTAAAAAAAGTTTGGGCTGTTTTAAAAACGATGCACAATATTGCTGGTGGTTTACTGCAGCACTTAGTTCTTCTTTAAAGGGCACTACTTTTTTTACGGGCAATTTTATCAAGGCAATTTTATCTGCCACGGGTTGGGTAATGGCTTCGTTCCACTCCGGTTTGTAGTGTGCCAGCACTTCGTTATGCAGCTGCTCACTTAAAAAAACACCGGTTAAAATTTTGGTTTCAATATCATCTGCTGCTGCATTGCCTGTACGGAAATAATCATAACACAGGGTGGCAATATGTTTCCTGTCTTTTGAACCGTGTTGCTTGTTTTCGCCAAAATATTTTTTAAGGTAAACAGCAAGCGGCTCACCACCGGGGTAGGCAGCAATTAATTTTTTAGCCGTATTCATCCATAACTGGCAGCGCATATGCAAAAATAAAAAGCCTGCACTAAATATGCAGGCTGTATAAAGAAACAATGTTTTTTATTACAATTCCAATAAACTTTTTACAGGATCCTGCCCAAATAAAAGTAATTGAGGGTTTTCCACCAGCTCTTTCACCCTTACTAAAAAGCTAACAGATTCCCTGCCGTCAATTATGCGGTGGTCGTAACTTAATGCCACATACATCATAGGGCGAATAACCACCTGGCCGTTAACTGCAACAGGGCGCTGAATAATATTGTGCATACCCAATATTGCCGACTGCGGAATATTAATAATGGGTGTACTCATCATAGAACCAAAAATTCCTCCATTGGTTATGGTAAATGTGCCACCGGTCATTTCCTCAATAGTCAGTTTATTATCCTTTGCTTTTTTTGCCAGCTCCAGTACTTTGGCTTCTATCTCTGCCATACTTAAGCTTTCTGCATTGCGAATTACAGGCACCACCAAACCTTTTGGCGCACTCACTGCAATTGATACATCACAATATTCGTGGTAAATAATATTTTCGCCATCAATGTATGCGTTTACTGCAGGCCATTCCAATAATGCGTAGGCACAGGCTTTGGTAAAAAAGCTCATAAACCCAAGGTTAACGCCATGCGTTTCTTTAAACTTGTCTTTATACTTTGCCCTTATATCCATTATAGCGCTCATGTCCACTTCGTTAAAAGTGGTGAGCATGGCGGTGCTGTTTTTTGCTTCCACCAGGCGGCGGCTGATGGTTTTGCGCAGGTTGCTCATTTTCTCCGGCCTGTCCGTACGGCCAAATAATTCAATGCCAGGTTTTTTACCGGGATTGTTTAATGCTTCCAGCACATCCTGCTTTAATATTTTTCCATTACTGCCCGAAGGAGTAACTTTTTTTACATCTACCTTTTTGTCCGCAATAATAGCTGCGGCAACCGGCGTTGTTTTTACTTCTGTTGTTGTTTTAGGCGCTTCGGCTTTCGGCTGTTCCGCAGCTTTTGGTGCAGCTTCATTGGCAACAGGTGCAGCAGCTCCTTCCGGTTTTGCAGCTTCGGTATCAATACGACAAACCACATCGCCTATTTTAAGGGTATCACCTTCCTGTGCAATAATTTTAACGGCACCAGCCTGCTCTGCATTCAGTTCAAAAGTTGCTTTTTCACTTTCCAGTTCTGCAATTACCTCATCCCTGTTAGCGTATTCACCATCTTTTTTAAGCCATTTTACCAGTGTTACTTCACTAATAGACTCTCCCACGGTTGGCACCTTTATATCAATAGCCATTGTATTTTTTTTGTGTTTGGCAAATTTCGGGGAAAATGAAGGATTTTAAAAATGTAATTACTGTAAATTATTGCCCGTTTGGCAGTTTTACAGGAATATATCAGTCTTCTAAAAAACCCCATTCGTTCCTGAGCTTGTTTAACTGTTCCCCTTCCAGTTTTATATTGCTGTAATGGCCGGCAATATTTTTTTGCCGGTAAGCTTCGTACAGTGTTACAGCGCAGGCCACCGAAATATTCAGTGATTTTATAATGCCCACCTGTGGTATTATAAAATTTCCATCGGCCATGCCGATAATTTCATCACTTACACCGCTGTGTTCATTACCAAAAACAAGGGCAACGGGTTCTGTTAAATCCAGGTCATGTAAACTCACCGCATCGGTGCTTAAATGCGTGGTGTAAATTTTTTTATACCGTTTACGCAGTTCGGCAAAACATTCAGCAGCATCGGTGTATTGATGTATAGTAAGCCACTTGGCGGCACTGCTGCTGCTTTTGGCACCCCACTTGCGGTGAGGTGGAATTTTATTGTTCAAAATAAAAATATCCTGCATACCAATAGCATCGCAGGTACGCATTACTGCACTGATGTTATGAGGGTCAAAAACATTTTCCAGTACCACGGTTAAATCGGGCTGGCGTTTATTTAACACTTCAGTAAGGCGGTTAAAACGTTCGGGAGTCATGTGCGCTGTTCTTTTAACAAAGATGGGCTGTTTCCATTTATCAAAAAATTATACGGCCTGCAAAATCATTGCTTATTTTTAATGATAAACTAAATTAAAATGAAACATCTTTTTGCAGTTACAGTATTATGCACCGGTTTGTATGCCTGCAATTCCGGCGATGCAACGGGTGAAAAAAAAGCAGACCTGTTACAGGTAAACTTAGACACCACTATAAAACCTTCGGCAGATTTTTTTGAATACGCCAATGCTGGATGGATTAAGAAAAACCCCATCCCCGGTTCGGAAAGCGGCTGGGGTATTGGCAACCTGGTACAGGAAGAAATTTATAACCGCCTGAAAAAAATAAATGAAGATGCCGCAGCCAATGCAGATAAGGCGGCTGCCGGTTCTACCGAACAGAAAATTGGCGACTTCTGGAAAACAGCCATGGATTCTGTAAACCTGAATGAAGCTGGTATTAAGCCCCTGCAACCCGACCTTGATAGAATTGCTGCCGTTAAAACAACCGAAGAACTGGTGAGTTTAGGCGCTGATTTAAAAACAAAAGGCGTAAATCTTTTCTTTGGAGATTATGTGGCACAGGACGATAAGAACAGTGAAGTAATGGCATATAAATTAGACCAGGGCGGCCTTGGAATGCCTAACAGGGATTATTATTTTGATACAGATGAACGTACAGTAAAAGTTCGTGCAGCTTATAAAGATTACCTGGTTAAAACATTTAAACAACTGGGTGATGACTCCGCAACAGCACAAAAAAATTGTGCGGCTGTTTATAATCTTGAAACTGCTTTAGCTAAAGCCAGCCGCAAGCTGGAAGCCCTGCGTGACCCTTATAAAAACTATAACAAAATGGCCTGGGCAGGCTTAAGCAAAACTGCAGCAAATATTAACTGGGCTGAGTTTGCAAAAATTACCGGTGTTACAAAAGTGGATAGTGTAATTGTGGGGCAGCCGGAATTTTTTACAGCATTAAGCAATGCAGTAAAAGCAGTACCGCTGAATGACTGGAAAAATTATTTCCGCTTTCATTTAGTGCAAAGTAATGCAGGCGTGCTGGATGATGCCACGTTTATGAATGCATTTGTTTACCGCCAGTCGTTAACAGGTGCCAACGAACCAAGGCCAAGATGGAAACGTGTTTTGGATAACGAAGAGGGTGCAATAGGTGAAGCACTGGGTCAGTTATTCGTTAAAGAATTCTTTAACGAAACTGCAAAAAAACGCTACAGCGATATGGTGGAAGCAGTACGTGCCGCATACAAAGAGCGCATTACAAAACTTACCTGGATGAGTGACAGCACCAAACAAAAAGCGTTTGACAAGCTGGCGAAAATTACAAAGAAAGTAGGCTACCCCGATAAATGGAAAGACTTCAGCAATTTAAAAATTGACCGCAGTTCTTATTATGCCAACATGCAGCGTGCAAGTTTATGGTGGCACCAGTACAGCATTAATAAACTGGGTAAGCCGGTTGACCGCACTGAGTGGGATATGACACCGCAAACTTATAATGCCTATTACAATCCAAGCAATAACGAAATTGTTTTACCTGCAGGCATTTTTGCGGTACCGGGTTTTAAAGATAATGAGCTGGATGATGCACTGGTATATGGCTATGCAGGCGCCAGCACCATTGGCCATGAAATTACGCATGGCTTTGATGACCAGGGGCGCCAGTATGATGCCGCAGGTAATTTAGTAAACTGGTGGACGAAAAAAGATGAAGAAGAATTTACCAAGCGGGCAAAAAACATCATACAACAGTTTAATGAATTTGTACCCGTGGATACTTTGCATATAAACGGCAATGCCACACAAGGAGAAAACATTGCTGACCTTGGCGGCATGCTTATTGGCCTGGATGCTTTTAAACAAACCGAAGCTTATAAAAAGAATGAAACCATTGGCGGGCTGAATGCACTGCAACGTTATTTTTTAGGCTATGCATTAGGCTGGATGTATCAAACTAAAAAAGAGCGTTTGGCCAATGCTGTAAAAACTGATGTACATGCGCCTGCAAAAGAAAGGGTAAACGGTCCCGTTGTTAACGTTCCTGAGTTTTACCAGGCATTTAATGTTAAGCCGGGAGATAAAATGTACAGGGCAGATAGTTTACGTGTAAATATTTGGTAAAGAGTTGAAGATGGAAGAAGGAAGTTGGAAGAAGGAAGCTGGAAGAAAGTTTTTAGTTTTCTTCCAACTTTTGTTTTACTTCCCACTTCCTTCTCTTTTGCTCTTCTCCTTTACATTGCCTAACTTTCCATTATGAGAACAGCGCTTAAAAAAGACGAAAAATTACTTATCATAATCAGGCAGCACTGGGTAAAACTGGTGTTGCCTTTTTTAGTGTGGCTGCTAATAAGCATACTAATGATTTGGTGGCTGCACAATGGCATTGCATTGCTGGTGGTTTTGCTTACAGCTATTTACCCGGCAATTGAATATATTAACTGGAAGTACAACCTGTGGGCTGTTACCAACATGCGTGTGGTGGATGAAAGTGGTTTTTTTACACGGTACAGTAAAGAAAGCCCGCTGGATAAAATTAATAATGTAGAATACGACCAGCCCATACTGGGCAGAATTTTAGGTTATGGTAATGTGGATATTCAAACGGCAGCAGAAATGGGGGAAACAAAATACCAGCTTATTCATCATCCCAAATTATTGAAAGATACCATTACACATGCGCAGGAAGAATATAAAAAACTGCAGATAAGCAGCCAGGCGGCACAACTGGCACAGGCCATTGCAAAAAATAATTTGGGGGCCGCACCCACACAACAAATGGTGGCCGATGAGCTGCACAAATTATTTGAACTGTTGCAAAAAGGCGCCATTACACAGGAAGAATATACGGCACAAAAAAACAAACTGCTCGGCAGCTGATTTTATTAAGCCATTACTGCAATCATAGAAAGTGCAGTTGTACCCAGCTCTTTATTTCCCTCAATTGTAACGGCGGGTAATGCTTCATTTGCCGTAATACCTTTAGAAAATAATTTCCATGCGGTTGCAGGATCCATAGTTACTGTTGCAGCAGCATTTGTTGCCGTGCCTGTCAATTCCCATCCTGTTTCATTTTTTACAATACTCCATTGACCACCTGCTGCAGTAGTAACCTGTACAGTTACAATTGTATTGACGGGTGCCTGTACATTGCGGTAAGTATATGGCAGCGCATACATAAACGTATGTATAAACGGATGAAACAATTCCTTTGTAAATAATGCCTCCCTTCCTGTTGCATCCCTTATTTGCTGCTGATGTAAAAACTTTTCTGTGTACTCTCTTGCAATATGAAACCAGTTTGGGGACACTGCGTCTCCTGCCCATGCCACTGCATACACCGCTTCATCAAATGGTGCTAATGCTGCAAGATGATCTGCATATTGTTTGCCGGTAATTTCCAACAGTGTTGTAATTACCTGCGGGCTCAATCGTTTTGCAGCATCCGTCCAGCTATGGTTTAAGTGATTTAAATAAACAACCAGGTCGTTATAAGAATAAATATTTGCAGGTGCAGGCAGCCTGTACTTATCCCTTGATGCTGATAAATTCCGCACATTACCATCCAGCAAATGCGCTGCAATATCTTTTACCGTCCATTGCCTGGCAATAGTGGGTGCATTCCATTCATCCGGCGTTAATGATTGCAGCAATTCAATCAGCAATGTATCAATTACTGGAATTAAATGTGTTACTTGTAAAGGTATTTGCAGCATTTAAAAAAATATTCAGCATTTAAAAATAACCGATTTTATTTAGCTGAAAACAGAGAATTTATTAACCTATAAATAATAATTGCAGCAAAGAATATGCCTGCAGATTTATTACATTTATAACCGCAACTGTAATTTAATTTCATCATTTTTAAAAATATCATTATGACAATACAAGATGTAGCTGCAAAATTTTACGAATACATGCAGCAGGGCGCATTTGAAAAAATTTATGCCGAACTGTACAGCCCCAATGCCACCAGCGAAGAAACCCCCGGCAGCGACTGGCAAAAAGCCACCGGCATGAATGAGATTGCTGAAAAAGGCAAAAAATGGAATGATACTATTGAAGCGATGCATGGCGGCACAACAGAAAAACCTGTAATTGCAGGCAATTATTTTACCTGTTTTATGACGATGGATTTTACACCCAAAGGCGGTTCAAGAACAAATATGCAGGAAATTGGATTGTATCATGTTAAAGACGGCAAAATAATTTCGGAGCAGTTTTTTTATTGAGAGTAATACTTTGTCTTTGACAGGTTACTAACCCTGCCAACTATTTCGTCCTAATAAACAGTAAAACCGGGTGGACTATTTACAAAAAATAATTACCGCCTTCGAACTGCATTCCGCTGATGGAATAAGGAGATGCTTTAGCAGTAAGGATACTTATGCTATCAATCAGTGAGGCATCTAACGATAAAGGCCATAAAATAAAAATCAATTCAACGACCTGTATTCATTTGGTGACACACCAACTTTTTGTTTAAACAATCTTGTAAAATGCTGTGGGTATTTAAAACCTAATTCATAAGCAACCTGGTTTACAGATTTGCTGTTGTCAAATATTTTTTCTTTCGCCACATCAATCACTTTTATTTGTATGTATTCCTGTGCAGTTTTGCCTGTTTCTTTTTTTATTAAATCACCAAAATAGTTAGCTGATAAATGTAATTCAGCAGCGCAATATGCCACAGAAGGCAAACCAATTGATTGTGGTTTATCAGACGCATAATAATCATTCAATAAACTTTCAAACCTTTCCAGCACTCCTTTATGCGGCGTATCACGGGTAATAAACTGGCGGTCGTAAAACCGCTTGCAATAGTTTAAAAACAATTCAATGTTTGATACAATCAGGCTTTTGCTGTGTTTGTCAATGGCATGTTCTAATTCATATTCAATTTTTGAAAAACAATCCAATACAATCTTTCTTTCCCTTTCTGATAAGTGCAGCGCCTCATTAGACTGGTATCCAAAAAAACTATATTCCTGAATATGCCGGCCAAGTACCGTGCCGTGTATTAAATCAGCATCAAACACCAGTGCATAACCTTTGGGTTGATATACTTCACTGGTACTGTTAATACCAGCTACCTGCCCCGGCGCAATAAAAACCAAAGTACCTTCCTGGTAATCATAAGTATGCCTTCCATAAACTAAATCGCCGCATTTTACATCTTTCAGAAATATCGTATAAAAACCGAAGTACATCCTTGAACCTGTCCTTGGCGCAGCTTTAGACAAGTCAACAACACTCACCTGCGGGTGCAATGTTTCGTTGTTATTAAAAACATTATAGTCATTAATGGTTTCAAACCTTCTGGTATTTTCCATAACCTTTTCGTTTTCTATTTCAAAAATACTGCATTGTACCTGCCCAAATCACAGCAACAGCCCTAATCAGTAATAATGGTAGTTTAATCCGTAATCTGTCTATCACAGCAGGCTCATTTTCATTCCACCTTTGTGTAACAAAAAAAAGGGCAGGAAATGAAAAAAGTAAAATTGAATAACGGAGTAGAGATGCCAATTCTTGGTTTTGGTGTTTTCCAGGTAACGGATTTGGCAGAATGTGAAAGAAGTGTAATTGATGCAATTGATTCAGGCTATCGTTTAATTGATACCGCCCAATCTTACATGAATGAAGAGGCCGTTGGCAGGGCAATTAAAGCAAGCGGCGTGGCAAGGGAAGAATTATTTATCACAACAAAACTCTGGATACAATCCAATGGCTATGAAGGCACAAAAAAAGCATTTGAAAATTCTTTAAAAAAATTACAGTTAGATTATATCGACTTATACCTAATCCATCAGCCATATGGAGATGTGTATGGAGAATGGAAAGCGATGGAAGATTTATACAAACAAGGGAAAGTAAAAGCGATTGGTGTAAGCAACTTTCATCCCGACAGGTTAATTGATTTAATTGTACACAATGAGATAGTTCCCGCTGTCAATCAAATTGAAACGCACCCCTTTCACCAGCAAATAGAAACACAACAGTTTTTACAGGATAATAATGTGCAAACAGAATCATGGGGGCCATTTGCCGAGGGTAAGAACAACATTTTTCAAAATGAATTGTTGCAGTCAATAGCAAACAAATACAACAAATCTATTGCACAGGTTATTCTTTGCTGGCTTATTCAAAAAAATGTAGTTGCCATTCCAAAATCTGTTAAAAAAGAAAGGATGGAGGAAAACATCAATATTTTCGATTTTGAATTAAGTACTGCTGATATGGAAACAATTAAAACACTGGATACAAAATCAAGCGCCTTCTTCGACCACCGGGATCCTGTAATGGTAAAATGGCTGGGCGAAAGAAAACTGAACGATTAAATATTTAATTAAAAACAAAAAGTATGAAAGCAAAAATTCTGGCACTGTTATTAATAACTATGTGTATTCAAATATCATACGCACAACTACCACCAAACGAAAAAATTAAAGCTGCTGCCGGCAACACACCCGAACAGCAGGAAATCATTATCCTTTCAAAAAAGAAATGGGATTGGATGGCTGAAAAAAACATAGACTCCTTAAATAAACTGTTTGCAGAAAAATCTATGTTTATACACATGGGAGGAACCTGGGGAAAACCACAGGAACTTAATACCATTAAAGAAGGGAATATCTGGTACAAAAAAGCCGAGATTTACTCAGTAGCAGTAAACATGTTTGGGAATACAGCCATCCTGCTGAATGACATTGACCTTGCAGCAGTAGTGGGAGGAAATGAAGTAGTCAACCCTTTTATGGTAACTGAAGTTTACATCAAAGAAAAGGGTAAATGGAAAATGGGATCACTCACTTTTTCCCGTTTGTTAAGGCCCGTAAAAATGGTAACAGCAACACAAAGCACAGGCAGTAATTTACAAATTCAAAAGCAGGGCGCTTTTTCTGCAGGCGGCACCGTTGTTAAAAGTGATGGCACCTTCGATGCATTAAAGCCATGGAATGTGCAGCAGGGCGGGCAAACCCGTCACGGAGATCATGCTGATGTGTTTTATCAAATTCCTGCAAACCCCAAACACAATGCCATGGTTTTTTTGCATGGCTACGGGCAAAGCCGCCGCAGCTGGCAAACTACGGCTGATGGCAGAGAAGGTTTTGCAGATATATTTTTACGAAAAGGTTACAGCACTTACTTAGTTGACCAGCCCGGTCGTGGTGCCGCAGGGCAAACCATAAAGCCAGGCCAGATTACAGCAATCCCAGATGATCAAACATGGTTTACACAATTTCGCATTGGGCTGTATCCAAATTTTAATGAAGGTGTACAATTTCCCAAAGACAGTTTATCGTTAGATAAATTTTACCGCATGATGACACCAAACACAGGTGCAGTTGATGAAACAACCATTGTAAATGCAATGAGTGCAGTGTTTGATAAATCTGGAGATGGAATTTTGTTTACACATTCAGCTGGAGGTACACCGGGCTGGAAAACGGCTATAAAAAATAATCATGTAAAAGCAATTGTAGCCATTGAGCCCGGCGGATTTGTTTTTCCTGAAGGAGAAACACCGGCAGATAACCGTGGCGGAAAAGGTGTTCCTTTAGAAGAGTTTGAGAAACTTACAAAAATTCCTATTATTGTTTATTTTGGAGATTATATACCGGCTGAAGAAACAAACGCAGCTTCCCTTAATTTTTGGCGTAATGTATTAGCCACCGCAAGGCAGTGGGCTAAAGTGATAAATTCACATGGCGGAGATGCCACTATAGTTTATTTACCCGATACAGGCATAAAAGGCAATACGCATTTTTTAATGTCTGATTTAAACAACGTTGAAATTGCAAATCATTTATCAGCCTTTTTAAAGAAAAAAGGACTGGATTGATATTCTAAAAACATGTTTGTATGAAAACAGTAAATATTTTATTGGCATTTGCATTTTCTGTGTATTATTTAACGCTAAATGCGCAAACACAAAATGGTATGCAAAGCAATCAGTCATTAAACATAAAAGAACAAAGCATTGTGTCCATAACTGCTTTTACTGCCAAAGGCGAAATGGCACAGCTCCGTTTGGCATTGAACGAAGGTTTAAATAGAGGATTGACTATAAATGAACTTAAAGAAGTAATGGTGCACATATATGCCTATGCAGGTTTTCCAAGAAGCTTAAACGGTTTAAGTATGCTGAGGGCAGTTTTAGAGGAAAGAAAAAAAAGTGGTATTACTGATGAAATGGGGAAAGAGCCGGACCCGGTTGTAACCCATAAAACCAAACTGCAATTGGGCACCGAACTGCAAACAAAATTATTAGGCAGGGAGATGAAAACAAGCACTGCAGATTTTGCACCAATCATTGATATATTTCTGAAAGAACATCTTTTTGCAGATATATTCAGCAGGGATGTTTTAGATTTTAAAACCCGTGAAATTATAACCATTACAACATTGGCAAGCCTGGGTAATGCAACAACACAACTACAGTCTCACATAAATGTGGGTATTTATAATGGCATTACACAAGCGCAGCTTAATAACATTGCCGATATTTTAAAAAATAATATTGGGGCTATGGAAAGCAATTCAATAAAAGAGGTTTTACCGGGTATTGATAAAAATAAAACGACCACAAAAATGCAAAACCCATGGACATTGGTTTATGACGGAGCAATTACTGAAAACGTAAAAGGGAAAGTAAACATAAATCCTGTTACTTATAAAATTAAAGAGATGACCATAGTGGCAAATGTTTATACGCCACCTGGCTACAACCCAAAAAATAAATATCCCACCATAGTTGTTGCACACCCCAATGGTGGTGTTAAAGAACAGGTGGCAGGCTTGTATGCACAGCGAATAGCGGAGCAAGGGTATATTACCATTACAGCAGATGCAGCCTACCAGGGTGGCAGTAGCGGCCTGCCAAGAAATACAGATAAACCTGCCAACAGAATTGAAGATATTTACGCAATGGCAGACTTTATTTCTCAGTTTGCAGGGGCTGATACAGCACGGCTGGGTTTATTGGGTATTTGTGGTGGCGGCGGTTACTCTTTAAAAGCGGCACAATCCGATAAACGTTTTAAATCTGTAGCCACATTAAGCATGTTTAATACGGGCCTGGTTCGTCGTAATGGTTATATGAATGCACAACTTTCAACTATACAGGAGCGGTTAAAACAAGCGTCGGATGCCCGTGCACAAGAAGCTGCAGGAGGCGAAATTTTGTATTCAAATAGTAATGCCAAACCGTTAACGGAAGAGCAAATTGCTAAGCTTCCTGATTTGTACAGGCAAGGAATGGAGTATTATGGAAAAACGTATGCACACCCAAATTCAAACGGAAGATATACATTAAGCAGTTTGCTGGATTTAATGAATTTTGATGCCAGCACCAACATGGATTTAATTTATCAGCCATTATTAATGATAGCAGGCAGTAAAGCTGATTCTTATTACATGACAGAAGATGCTTTTAGCAAAGCGGTTAATTCAAAAACCAAAGAACTATTTCTTATTGAAGGTGCTACACATATTGAAACGTATTGGAAAACTGAATATGTAAACCAGGCAACAGCAAAACTGCTTGATTTCTATTCAAAAACTTTATAAGGTTGAAAGTAAACAGGTTTACAAATACCCATAAAAAATCCCGGCACAACAGTACCGGGGTTTTTTATTTTTGAAATTTTACTTTTTACGTCTATCCTACATCTCTGCAAAATGCTTGTGAAAATAAGGTATCGTTTCAATGCCTTTGTAAAAATTTTCGAGGTTAAATTTTTCATTCGGGCTGTGCAGGTTATCACTATCTAAGCCAAAGCCCATAAACACAATTTTAATACCCAGTTCTTTTTCAAACAGCGCACAAATAGGAATACTGCCGCCGCCACGTACGGGTATGGCTTCTTTGCCAAAAGTATCTTTTATGGCTGCCGCTGCTGCCTGGTATGCTTTACTGTTAATAGGTGTCATGTAGGGCTCGCCGCCGTGGTGTTCAAATGCATGAACTGTTACACCTTCGGGTGCAATACTTTTAAAATAGTTCAGCAGTTTTTCTGTAATTTTTTCTGATGATTGATTGGGCACCAGGCGGGCGGAAATTTTTGCAGTGGCTTTGCTGGGCAAAACAGTTTTTGCGCCTTCGCCCTGGTAACCTCCCCAAATACCATTTAACTCCAGTGTAGGGCGAATGCCGGTGCGTTCATTGGTGGTAAAACCTTTTTCGCCCCATAATTTTTGCACGCCCAAATCATCAGCATATTCTTTCTCATCATAAGGCGCAGCAGCCATTAGTTTGCGTTCCTCCGGTGTTGCTTCCACCACATCATCATAAAAACCGGGTATGGTAATATGATTATTTTCATCATGGCAGCTTGCAATCATTTTTGCTAAAATGGTAATGGGGTTTGCAACAGCGCCGCCATACACACCACTGTGCAGGTCACGGTTGGGGCCTGTTACTTCCACTTCAATATAACTTAAGCCACGCACGCCAATATCTATGCTTGGTGTATCAAGGCTAAGCATAGCGGTATCGCTTATTAAAATAACATCGGCCTTCAGTAACTCCTTATGCGATGCTACAAACTTGCCTAAGTTGGGGCTGCCCACTTCTTCTTCTCCTTCAATACAAAATTTTATATTGGTGGTTAAGCTGTTTGTTTTAACCATGGTTTCCAGTGCTTTTACATGCATGTAAAACTGGCCTTTATCGTCGCAACTGCCACGGGCAAAAATTTTACCATCAATAATTACAGGTTCAAACGGGCCGCTTTTCCAAAGCTCTAACGGTTCTGCAGGCTGCACATCGTAATGCCCGTATACCAACACCGTTGGTTTAGAAGGATCAATAATTTTTTCTCCGTACACCAGCGGGTGCCCGTCTGTAGGATAAATTTCCGCTTTATCCACACCGGCTTCCAGCAACCTTGCTTTTACCGCTTCGGCACATTTTTGCATATCGGCTTTATGTTCGCTTTTGGCGCTTATGCTGGGTATGCGTAACAGGTCTAACAGTTCATTTAAAAAACGGTCTTTGTTCTGGGTTTGATAATCTTTCCAGGCTTGCATATTATTTAGTTTGTAGTTTGTTGTTTATGCTTTTTGGTTGTTTCATTTAAGGCATCACAATACCTTAATTGGGGCAATAAAAGTAGGAGTTTTTAGCGGATAAATACTTTTGCAAAATTTTAAAGATTCTCTAATGATTTTTTAATGTTGCAGGAATAGCTTTGCTTCAGATTGTTGGTGATGCACAGCAGTTGGGTATCACGGTAATTTATCAGCCTTTGCATGATTGTAGCCCCCAAAGAGTTAATGCGGTTACGTTTGTGCAAAGGCTGAGCCAATTATAGTATTAACTGTTACGGGGTTTTATAATAAGCCTGTACAGCAACGATAATAAGATGTACAGGATAGCTACGATAATAAATGTAAATTTTACAGCAGCACAAACCGCCGCGGCAAGTGCCAATACATTGCTGCTGTTACCGGCAAGCGATTGCAGCATACAGCAATTTTCAATAATATCCAGCACTCCTGCAATTACTGCCAGCTTTGCAATTACTTTACCGGCATTATATAAAGCGCCGTTGTGCCTGTAAATTTTTACAACCTGGTTACAGCTAAGAAAAAGAAGGCCGCTGTAAAAAAATATAAACACAAAATCCCAGTACGTATTTGTTTTTGCAGTTTCAACTTTACTTTCGGGTGTACCGCTTTTCCAGGCTTTAAAAACACTGTCAATTTTTGAAGTATTATATGCAAATTCTAAATTAACTATACCATTAGGTGTGGCCGCAGTTTTTAATGGCTTGCCGGTTTTACCCATTACAATAATCATGGCAACTGTGCCAATAATAAAAAATGGTATCAGCAGTTTTTTCATTTACTGAAGATACCATTTAGAATATATATCATGCACTTGAAATAAAGTGCCGGTTGTTTTTACAAACTGCTGAACCGTGCCGCTACAAAATCCCAGTTTACCACCTGCCACCAGTTTTCAATATAATCTGCCCGCTTGTTTTGATATTTTAAATAGTAGGCATGTTCCCAAACATCCAGCCCAAGTAATGGTGTGCCTTTAATATCGCTTATATCCATCAACGGATTATCCTGGTTAGGTGTGCTGCCAATTTTTAAATTTTTAGCAGCATCAGCATATAACCATGCCCACCCGCTGCCAAAGCGGCCTGCACCGGCGGCAGCAAATTGTTTTTTAAATTCGGCAAAAGAAGTAAACGATTTATCAATAGCTGCTGCCAATGCGCCTGATGGTTTATTATCAGCAGTTTTTGGGCGCATACATTGCCAGAATAGTTCGTGGTTGTAATGCCCGCCACCGTTATTACGCATTTTTGCGGTGTACTTTGAAATTTTTGCAAGTACATCTTCTAATGGTTTGGTTACATCCACTCCTTCTGCCGCTGCCGCTTCTTTTACATTTTTGCTGTATGCAGCAGCATGTTTGCTGTAGTGTATCTCCATCGTCATGGCATCAATTACATTTTCCAGTGCATCATATTTATAAGGCAGCGGTTTTTGATCAAACCCGGTAAATACTAAAGCAGGTTTGGTTAAGTTTTTTCCCTGTGCACATGATGTTATTAACGTACCTGCAGTGCTCATACCTATGCCGGCAGCAATAGCTCCCTTTGTGGTATTGGCAATAAATTTTCTGCGGCTTTTGTTATATGCTGACATGATAAAATTTTTTAAACGTTATCGGATTTTTTTTCTCTCTTAAATTTAGCTATTAAAGGGCGGAATTTTTTAAAAAAGCGGAAATAAAATTCTTTATTAAACAACTGTGAGTCGTGCATGGCTTTATAAGTTAAAAAAATACCTACTGGTATAAGTACCAGTATAGCCAGCCACATGCCGGTAAAAGGCGATGTAATTTCTTCTTTTACAAACTTTTCGCCAAACATGTTCAGCAGGTGAAAAAGTAAAAAGAAAATAATAGCCACCACCAGCGGCATTCCTAAACCGCCTTTGCGTATAATGGAGCCCAGTGGGGCACCAATAAAAAATAACACCAGGCAGGCAAGCGATAATGAAAACTTGCGGTGCCATTCCAGTTTATGAAACTTTATATCGCTTTTTTTATTGAGTATATCCATATTCATATTCTGAATACTGTTACGCAAAAAGCTAAGTGTGTTTTGCGCCGATTCAAATACAGCTGTTTTAGCAGAATCTGCAATTAATTTATAAAGACTGTCCGGCTTTGCTTTTACCGGGGGTGCTTTTTTCCAAAAACTATCGTTTACATTGCCATAATGTATAAAGCTTGCAAGGTCTTTGCTTAGTTTTATATTTAATGAGTCGTTTACTTTATACAATGAATCCAGCGAATGATTGAGCAAACGCACACTCTTCATTTTGTAATTGCTCTTGTATTGTTCTTCGGATGTTTTTGTTTGCTGCAGGGCACTTAAGTCAAACAGTTTTTTAAAATTTTTAAAACCCAGCCGTATATATTCAGTAGCCGAGTCGGTACTGTTGCCCCGCTCCTGGTAGCGATAGCCATTTTCCAAATTGAATTCTAAAAAACGTTTGTCTGCAGATACCTGCATAATGCCGCTTTCGGCTGTTATACAATTATCCTGCAACGGGTTAGTTTGATCGTAAATGAGTACATTATGTATTGTTTTTCCATCAGCATCTTTTTTACCTACTTTAATGGCATAAGTGGGAATGTAGGTATAGAAAACACCTTCCTTTAAATCGAAAGCCGGCTTTTTATAAACAATATCATTATACAACGCCGTTGATTTTAAAAATGCAACCGGTATTAAATAATTGGCAAACACAAATGTTACACCACAAAGCAGCAGGGCTATAAAAAACAATGGCCGCATAAAACGCAGCAATGATATACCTGATGATTTAATAGCAACCAGTTCAAAGCTTTCGCCCAGGTTGCCAAAAGTCATAATAGAAGAAAGTAAAATTGCAATAGGCATTGCCAGTGTAAGCAATGTTGCGCTCATATACCACACAAATTTGCCTATCGTCCAAAAATCAAGCCCTTTGCCAACCAGGTCATCAATATACTTCCAAACAGTCTGCATCAGCAGTATAAAAAGTGCAATAAAAAACGTAGCAAAAAACGGCCCTAAAAAAGCTTTAATAATCAGTTTATCCAGTTTCTTTATCATAATAACAATGCAGGCAGCAGTGTTTGTTGTAACTTGAAGTGCGTATGGCTGAAACATCAAAATTAACACTTTCAAACGAGGAACTGCAACTGGTAACCAATACCGGGTGGATTTTAACTAAACGTACTATTATTGATAAAGCCGGTGAATTGCTTGGCGCTCATGCTGCATTTGCACAAGAGCACTTAACTCACATTTCTTTACCGGATGCAGCTAAAAACAGCAGCCCTAAAATAGCCAGGGGAGAAAACTACATGCAATTGCCCTGGGTAATGCTGGATTATCCCCGCCTGTTTGATAAAGAAAACATTTTTGCAGTACGGACATTTTTTTGGTGGGGTCATTTTTTCAGCAACACACTGCACCTGGGCGGCAGTTATAAAAAACAGTTTGAAGAAAAAATTATTGGCAATATTGATTTGCTGCAGCAGCAACAGTTATGGATTTGTATAAACACCAATGAATGGCAGCACCATTTTGAAGAAGACAATTACAAAGCCACAACCACACTTACAAAAGAGGTGATTAAAAAAGAAATACAGGAAAAAGCATTTGTAAAACTGGCATATAAATTTCCTTTGCAGCAATGGGAGCAAATGCACACACTGTTACAACAGTCTTTTATTACCCTGCTTAAGCTGCTTGCTGATTAATTGCCTATGCGGTGAAAAAGGTCTTTCACCTGGTACTCCCAAAGCTGGCTCTGGTCTTTAATTTCTTTTTTATCGGCAAAATCTTTTATTACCAGTATGGTTTGGTTGGTAACTTCCGATTTTTGAATACTCAGTTCAAAATACTCATCCTTTGGCGCATGCGACCAGTGAAACCGTACAAATTTTTCTTCTTCACTTTCCAGCAACTCCGCTTTATCTGTAGTGCCATTCCATGAAAAACTAAAAGTGCCGTCTCTTTCATCCACCTTATCAGCAAACCATTCCTGCAAACCGGCGGGGGTACTTAAAAAGTCATATAATATACCAGGCGAACATCTTACAGGGTATTCCAGTGTAAATAAAACTTTCTTACTCATCCTAATTGTTTAAATCCGTTATTGAACATTGCAATAATAACAAAATATTGGAGGACGCAAAATATTTAACGGGTTATTTTCATTCGATTTATACACAACAAATATTGCGAAAGCAGATTTTTAACCAATCTGAAAAACAAAGCCTTATAAAAAGTTTTTTGGCTGAATACTTGAAATACTATAAATTACGTTAATAATTTACCAGATTTTTTAACATTTCCTTAACCGCAATATTATTTTCTAAACTAACCTTTAAAACAGCAGGCTTATGAGCATGCGTCAGCTAAAGATAACCAAGTCAATCACCAATCGTGAGAGTCAGAGTTTAGAAAAGTATTTACAGGAAATTGGTAAAGTAGAATTAATTACTCCTGAAGAAGAAGTGGCACTTGCCATTAAAATAAAACATGGCGACCAGGCCGCACTGGATAAACTAACCAAAGCAAATCTGCGCTTTGTAGTATCTGTTGCCAAGCAATACCAAAACCAGGGATTAACACTGCCCGATTTAATTAATGAAGGAAACCTGGGTTTAATTAAAGCAGCCCAACGGTTTGATGAAACAAGAGGATTTAAATTTATTTCATACGCAGTTTGGTGGATACGCCAGAGCATTTTACAGGCACTGGCAGAACAAAGCCGTATAGTACGGCTTCCTTTAAATAAAGTAGGGCTTTCTAACCGGATAAGTAAAGCCTATTCACAGTTAGAACAGGAGTTTGAAAGAGAACCCACCGCAGAAGAATTAGCCACTTTTTTAGATTTGGAAATAGAAGAAGTTACATCCACACTTGGTTCCGGCATACGCCATGTAAGTATGGACCAACCGCTGGCAGATGGTGAAGACAGTACGCTAATGGATGTAATGGTAAACCCCAATGCCATAAGCACCGATGATGAGCTGGCTTTTAAAGCTTCATTAAAAACAGAAATAGAACGTTCATTAAGCACTTTATCCGAAAGGCAAAAAGAAGTGATACGTTATTTCTTTGGTATTGGTATTGACCATGCCTTAAGCCTTGAAGATATTGGCGAACGCTTTAACCTTACAAGAGAAAGGGTAAGGCAAATAAAAGATAAAGCCATTACTAAATTAAGAACAGCATCCCGTTGTAAACTTTTAAAAACATATTTAGGCGGATAACAGCACTGTTTGTTCAGCATATTTTACCCGGTAAAACATATTTACCGGGTTTTTTGTTTCTAATATTATAAATGGCTTTTGCATCTGCCACAATCCCTATAACTTTAAACATCCAAAACTATACGCATGAAAAAAATCATTTTAGGCCTTTTAGTATTTTCTTCTTTAGCCGCAGTGGCACAAATTAAAAAACCCATTGATCATTCTGTTTACGATGGCTGGAAAAGCCTGGGCGAACGGATGATAAGCAACGACGGAAAATTTATTGTTTATACTGTTAATCCGCAGGAAGGTGATGGAGAACTGGTTATTCAAAACCCTCAAACAAAATATAAAAAAGTAATAGTCCGGGGTTACAATGCAGTTATTACAGAAGACAGCCGTTTTGTAGTTTTTAAAATTAAACCTGTATACCAGGATACCCGGCAGGCACGTATTAAAAAGAAACGCCCTGATGAAATGCCAAAAGATACATTGGGCATTGTTGAACTGGGCATGGATAGTGTATTAAAAATTGCCCGTGTAAAAACTTTTAAATCGCCGGAAAAAGGCGCAGGGTTTATAGCATATCATTTAGATAAACCGCTGCCCGATAGCACAAAAAGAACAAGAGTGGCAGTACCCGATTCTAACAAAATAAAAATGGATGCCCTGGTTAAACTGGCTGATTCTGTTATTAAAAAATCTATTGACTCGGTAAAAGGCAATATAGAAAAAGAGCAGGTAATTGCTGCTGCACAAAAAGCCGCCAAAGAAATTATTAAAAAAGCAAAAGACGAAATAGAGTTGCAGGATGAAAACAAACTGCAGGATGCAGAAGGCGATGACGCAGCA
The DNA here is from genome assembly GCA_044225605.1 of Ferruginibacter sp. GTDB lineage: Bacteria > Bacteroidota > Bacteroidia > Chitinophagales > Chitinophagaceae > Ferruginibacter. The sequence continues at coordinate 22,114 of JBGAIJ010000010.1, read as the reverse complement.
GGTGTTGCCGCTGCAGAAGGAACGGATTTAATAGTTCGAAATACATCTTCCGGCAAAACAAAATTATTTAAGCTGGTAAGTGAATATTATTTTGACAAGAATGGAACCCGCCTGCTGATTGAAACTACTAAAAACAGCAAAGACAGTAACAGCAAAGCGCTGGTATTGTTATATAACCTTAAAACAGAAAAAGCAGATACTGTTTTAAAAGGCGGCAACGATTTTAAAAATTATGCTTTTGATGAAGACGGCCTTCAACTGGCTTTTGTTGCCGAAAGAGACAGTGCTGCAAAAGCACTTACCAAATTTTATAAACTCTGGTATTATACTGCGGGACAGGACAGTGCAAAAATTATTGCCGAAAAAAATACGGTGGGTATGGTTATTGGAACCACCGTTAGCGAAAATGCATTGTTGCAGTTTAGTAAAGACGGAAAAAAAATATTTTTTGGTACCGCTCCCATCAAAGCGCCTAAAGATACCACACTGGTAGATTTTGAACTGGCACGTTTAGATGTGTGGCATTACAATGATGATTACTTACAACCGCAGCAGTTAAAGCAACTGGACCAGGAACTGCGCCGCAGTTACACCGCAGTGGTAAGGCCCGGCGAAGACAAAATAGTACAGTTGGGTGCAGAAGATGCCGAACGTATTATTTTAGTTGATGAAGGCAATGCAGACTATGTGCTGGGTGCAAGCACAAAAGGCTATCGGGTAGAGTCCCAATGGACCGGGCGTAGCAAACAAAATGTTTACATTATAAGCACCCTCGATGGCAGAAGGACAACAGTGTTTAAAGGAGAAACAAGTTTTCCGCAACCATCTCCAAAAGGCAAATACATCAGCTGGTATAACCCGGTACAAAAACAATACTTTATTTATAATGTGCAAACCGGCATTACAAAAAATGTAAGCAGTAAAATTAAAGAGCCATTGTATGATACAGAATATGATGAGCCCGATTATCCCCGGGCAGCAGGCACCACCGGCTGGACAGCCAATGATGAATATTTTTTATTAAACGATGAATACGATATTTGGCAGGTAAACCCTGACGGTAACGGCGAACCAAAAAATATTACTAACAGCTATGGCCGTAAAAACAAAATAACATTCAGGTATGTGCGCTTTGACCCTGAAAAACGATTTATAAACCCTGATGAAACTGTTATACTAAACTCATTTAATAAAGACAGCAAGTATGAAGGCTTCTTCACTAAAAAAATAAATGAAGTAACCGACCCGGCAATTATTATTAGTGCGCCATTTAGTTTTACAGCTCCCTTAAAAGCAAAAAATGCTACACAATACATTGTACAAAAAGGAGACATCAGCAAAAATGAATTATATACTACTGCCGATTTAAAAGATTTAATGCCCCTTACAGATATTGCCAGCCAGCAAAAAGATTACAACTGGCTTACTGCAGAATTGGTTAAATGGAAAATGTTTGATGGCAAAATGAGTGAGGGCATTTTATACAAACCTGAAAATTTTGATCCTAAGAAAAAATACCCGCTCATTTTTTATTTTTACGAACGTAATGCAGATGAGTTATATAGTTACAAAACACCAGCACCCAGTGCCAGCACTGTAAACATTCCTTATTTTACAAGTAACGGCTACCTGGTATTTGATCCCAACATTTATTATAAAACCGGCGAACCCGGGCAAAGCGCATATAACAGTGTGGTAAGCGCTGCAAAATATTTAGCCAAAATGCCATGGGTTGACAGTACACGTATGGCCATCCAGGGACAAAGCTGGGGAGGTTACCAGGTTGCCTATCTTGTTACCAAAACAAACATGTTCCGGGCGGCAGGTGCAGGCGCTCCTGTTGCAAATATGACGAGTGCTTACGGCGGCATTCGCTGGGGCACCGGCTTAAACCGCCAGTTTCAATACGAGCATACACAAAGCCGCATTGGCGCTACACTATGGCAAAGGCAGGATTTGTATTTGAAAAACAGCCCGCTGTTTAACGCTGATAAAGTAAACACGCCGCTGCTTATTATGCATAACGATGCAGATGGCTCTGTACCCTGGTACCAGGGCATTGAATATTTTACTGCCCTGCGCCGCCTTAATAAAAAAGTATGGATGCTGGAGTATAATGGCGAAGATCATAACCTCGTTGAACGCCGCAACCGTAAAGATTTATCTATACGCCTTGCACAGTTTTTTGATTACTGGTTAAAAGATGCCAAGCCTGCAAAATGGATTACTGATGGCGTACCTGCAACACAAAAAGGAATTGACTGGGGGTTGAAAGTAGAATAAGAGAATTAGAAACCCAAGAAAAAAGCACACTCTGAAAACAGGTGTGCTTTTTTCTTGCTGTATTTTTTTGTACCGGGCAGCAGTTGCTTATTGTTTTGCTTTTTCTAAAAAAGAAAAACAATCATCCGTGTGCAATAATTCATTTTTGCGTTTTGGTTAAAAGCAAAAAACATTAACAGCCAGCTGGTTTATTTATGCTTATGCTGTTTATATTTTCTGCGCCACCATTGCTTAACTTTATTTTGCTGCTCAATGGTTAAATGCCCGTATAATTTGCGGCGCAGCTCATTCCGGCGCTTTCTTTCTCCTGTTTTGTAATCTTTTATTATTGTTTTAAGTGTTGTTTTTTGTTCTGCAGTAAGATTTAGCTGGTTTAATAAAGCGGAATCTGAAAAAGATTGTGCCGCAGGTTTGTAACAAAGCACCGCTATAAGAAATAGCAATAAGAGGGGGCGTTTCATTTATGCAGTTTATTACTAAGACTTTTGAAATTATAAACAGTTTAATTAAAAGCTGTATCATAAGTTAATGCCCGTATATTTATGCAACCCGTATTTTTGCAGCACATGGATATAAGCCTTAATAAATACATTAGCGACAGTGGCTTTTGCAGCCGCAGGGAAGCTGATAAATATATTGAACAATGCCGTGTTACCATTAACGGCAACGATGCACATAAAGGCAACAGGGTAAAAACAGGTGATGATGTACGTGTGGACGGCGAGCCTATTAAAAAGAAAAAACAAACCGTTTACCTTTTGCTGAATAAACCAAAAGGTATTACCTGCACTACAGACCTTAAAGACAAAACCAATATTATTGATTTTGTAAATTATAAAACAAGAATTTTTCCTGTTGGCCGCCTGGACAAGCGCAGCGAAGGACTTATTTTTTTAACCAACGATGGCGATATTGTAAATAAAATTTTGCGGGCGGGCAACAATCATGAAAAGGAATATATTGTTACGGTTGATAAACCGCTTACACAGGATTTTATAAATAATATGCGCAACGGCGTTAGAATTTTAGGCACGGTTACAAAAAAGTGTTTTGTAAAACAGGAAGGTGATAATCGCTTTAAAATAATTTTAGTACAAGGGCTTAACCGGCAAATACGGCGCATGTGTGAAGTGCTTGGCTATAATGTTACTGCATTAAAAAGAGTACGCATTATGAGCATAACATTAGCAGGCCTGCCACCGGGCAAATGGCGTTACTTTACAGCACCCGAAATTTCGCTGTTAAATGAATTATTGGCCAGCAGCAGTAAAACAGCCGATGGTGATGGAGGAATGGATGAATAGAAATATATTAATTACAAGCCAATTAGAAAAAGTAAACCTGTAATTATGAAAATGATTTTTTTAAGCTTACTGGCAGTAAGCGTTTGTTTCATCAGCATAACAGGATGTAACAGTAAAAAACCACAATTCATAACCACACTTACCATTAGCGACAGCGCTGCAACCCAGGCTCAAATTGATACTGCTATTACAGTACTAAAGAAAAGGCTTATACGGCATGGCTTAACAGATGCATCGGTATCATCTGAAGAAAAGCAAATAAAAATACAATCGGCACAATTAAATAAAGAATGGATCACCGATTACCTGTTAAAAAAAGGGATACTTACCTTTTATGAGTGCTATTCAATTACAGATGTTGCAGCGTCTTTGCAGGAAGCGGATAAAACCATTTCCGAAAAAGAGCATCAAACTTATGATCAGGGCACCGGCGGGCCACTCTTTAATGCATTTTATTCACTTGCCGGGTCCTCAAGCTCATATAATGGCACGCCCTATGTACCTGCTTATATTGGAATGGTGCTTAAAGATAAAATCCCACTCGTAAAAAAATATATTGCAATGGCAAGTGCCGTTTTACCGGCAGATGCGGAATTACTTTTTGTTAAAGAAAATGATGATGTAAAGAAAAAACAATTGTATGCTGCATATTTTATTAGAAATAATGGCAGGCAGCTTACACTTGGCAATCATATTGTAAATGCATCGGCCAATTTTGAAAACAAGCGGGCAGTTATTAAAATGCAGTTTGATGCTTACAGCGCACATTTATGGCAACGGATGACAACTGCTAACGTAAATAAATATATTGCCATTGTTATTGATGGTGTATTATTGAGTGCCCCGAATGTTATTGGGCCTATAGAAGGAGGCAACACAGAAATAAGCGGTGCCTTTTCTAAAGAAGAAAGTAATGAGTATGCCAACCTGCTCAACTCCGGTTATTTACCTATAAATCTTGTTTTAAAAAATACAGCGCCTTTAAAAAAAGAGTAATTGTTACTGCAGCAGTTTTAAACATTGCCACAAGCTTTCTTTCCATCGTGGAATTGTAACACCAAAAGTGCTTTTAATAAGTGATGTATCCAGCACAGAATAATAGGGCCGCTTTGCAGGAGTAGGATATTGAGAAGACGGAATGGGATTAACAGCGCAATTACTGTTGCTCATCTCTTTTATTGCAACAGCAAAATCATACCAGCTTATTACACCTTCGTTGCAATAATTATAAATGCCGCCCAAAGCTTTATTCTTAGCGGTGGTTATTATTTGCATAACGGCATTGGCTAAATCCGCAGCATAAGTAGGGCAACCAACCTGGTCGCTTACCACATTAATACTTTCCCTTTCTTTCATTAACCGCAGCATTGTTTTTACAAAGTTGTTACCAAACTGAGAATATACCCATGATGTGCGTATAACAACTGCAGCAGGATGATTTTGCAATACCAGCTCTTCCCCTTTTAATTTGCTTTGCCCGTAAGCATTTACAGGCGCTGTTATATCGGTTTCTTTGTAAGGTTGTGTACCATTACCATTAAAAACATAATCGGTGGAAAAATGAACAAACAATGCATTTTGCTGCTGGCAAACAGCTGCAAGATTTGCCGCTGCTGCAGCATTTATTAAAAAAGCCTTTTCTGTTTCAGTTTCGGCTTTATCAACAGCAGTATAAGCAGCACAATTAATACAACAATCAATTGCGTTTTGCTGCATGTACTTTTTTACTGCATCAAAATCGTCAATGGGCAATGCATCTTTTGTAACAAAATAAAAATTATACTGTGCAAACTTTTCAGCCAGCATACCAAATTCTTTACCCAATTGCCCGCCGGCGCCGGTAACTAATATATTTTTTACTGACTGCATTTTTAAAAAGTAAAATTATGCTGCGCCTGCAACAGGCCGGGGTACAAAGTATCTTTCTCTGAAACTATTGCTTTATCAACAGGTATTTTCCAGTCAATATTCAGTGATGGGTCGTTATACAAAATGCCGCCTTCGGCTGCTTTGTTGTAAAAGGCGTCACATTTATACATTACTTCTGCTGTTTCACTTAACACAGAATAACCGTGTGCAAAGCCTTTTGGAACCAGCAGCTGTTTTTTGTTTTCTGCAGAAAGCTCTATAGAAAATACTTTTGAATAAGTGGGCGAGCCTTTGCGTATATCAACCACAACATCTAAAATAATGCCTTCCAGTACTCTTATTAATTTTGTTTGTGCATGCGGGTTTAACTGGTAATGCAAGCCACGTAAAACGCCGTAAGAAGATCTTGCCTGGTTATCCTGCACAAAATTTATATCAATGCCTTCGGCAGTAAAAACATTCCGGTTATAACTTTCAAAAAAATAACCACGGCTGTCTCCAAAAACCGCAGGTTCGTAAATAAACAGGCCGGGAAATTCCGTTTTTGTAAAGGGCATTCGTAAAAGTATTTTAATTTTTAGCGCCGCAATTTAAGCATAAAATACTTAGCTGTATAATTTCCGGAAGTATTCAATGGTTTCTGTTAAACCATCTTCAAACCGTTTGGTTGGCAGGTAGCCTAATAAGTTTTTTGCCAGTGAAATATCTGCTAATGAATCCCTGATATCTCCGGCCCTGGGGTCTCTGTATGTTGCTTCAAAACTGCTGCCTAACTGAGTTTGGCAGGCTTTGTATAATTGGTTTACGGTAAAGCGCTCCCCTACTGCCACGTTATACACTTTATTAAATGCTGCTGCATTATCCGTAAGCATTCCTTTTACGTTTACCTGCACTGCATTTTCAACAAAAGTAAAATCACGGGTTTGTTCTCCATCGCCATTTATATAAACAGGCGTTTGTTTTAAAATCCCTTTTACAAATAAAGGTATCACGGCGGCATAGGGTCCATCAGGGTCCTGCCTGGGCCCAAAAATATTAAAGTAGCGAAAGCCCATCAGCTTAATGCCATATACATCGGCAAAAACCTGTGCATACAATTCGTTTGTTTTTTTTGTTGCTGCATAAGGTGATAAGCAGTTACCAATTTTCTCTTCCTTTTTTGGCAGTGTTTTTTCATCGCCATAAACAGATGATGAAGATGCATAAACAAATGTTTTCACTTTTGCATCCACTGCGGCTTTAAGCATATTGGCAAAGCCGCCAACATTTACTTCTGTAAAGTACAGCGGTTCTTTTATGCTTCTTGGCACAGAGCCCAGCGCTGCCTGGTGGCTTACATAATCTATCCCTTCACAGGCTTTTGCACATGTTTCTGCACTGCGAATGTCTCCTTCCAAAAATTCAAATGCAGGGTATTGTTTTAATATTTCCAGATTGCTGTTAAAGCCATTTACCATATTATCCAGCACCCGTACTTTTTTAGCACCATGCTTCAGCAGGTATTCTGCTATATGCCCGCCAATAAAGCCGGCGCCGCCGGTTACTAAAAAAGAATCGTTTGATATATCTTTTGTGTGAAACATAACTGCAGGTTAAATTTTGCTAACATTACAGGCTCCAGTAAACCCTGTTATTTATTTTACTTCTGTAAATACCTTTTAAATCTGCAACCAGTGCATTTGCTTTTGTTATTGATGCAAAATAAGCATCATCTAATTTTTTATACTCATTATGGGGCACAGTTACAATTACAGCATCATAATCATTTGCAGTATTTGCGGCAAGCTCAAACCCATATTCATGTTTCAGCTCATCGCTTTCAGCATATGGGTCAGTAACATCCACATTTAATGAAAAAGATTTTAATTCTTTTACCACATCTGCCACTTTACTGTTACGTATATCACTTACATTTTCTTTAAACGTGGCACCCATTACCAGCACTTTGGCATTTTTTACATTGCCGCTGTTTTGTATAATATGCTGCAATACTTTTTTGGCTACATAATTAGCCATTCCATCGTTAATAACACGGCCGGCTAAAATTACCTGGCTATCGTAACCTAACTCTTTTGATTTATACGTTAGGTAGTAAGGGTCAACGCCAATGCAATGCCCGCCTACAAGCCCCGGCTGAAACTTAAGAAAATTCCATTTGGTGCCTGCAGCTTCCAGCACTTCGTAAGTATTAATATTCATTTTGTCAAAGATGATAGAGAGCTCATTCATCAGTGCAATGTTCAGGTCACGCTGTGTGTTCTCAATAATTTTAGCAGCTTCTGCCACTTTAATGCTGGATGCCCTGTGTACACCTGCAGTAACAACCAGTTCATACACTTTTGCAATAACATCTGCAGATTCAGCATCACAGCCACTCACCACTTTTACAATTTTTGCCAATGTATGTTCTTTATCTCCCGGGTTAATCCGTTCAGGTGAATATCCCAATTTAAAATCGGTAACATTTTTAAGTCCGCTTAATTTTTCTATAATTGGCAAACAATCTTCTTCTGTACAACCAGGATAAACAGTACTTTCATACACTACATAATCTCCCTTCTTAACCACTTTACCAATAGTTTCACTGGCACGCTGCACCGGAATTAAATCGGGCACATTGTGTTCATCTACCGGTGTGGGTACTGCAACAATAAAAAAATTGGCCTGGCGTAATACATCCAGTTCATTAGTAAATTCTATATCGCAATTATCAAATGCGCTGCTTTCAAGTTCCTGGCTGGGATCAATTTTATTACGCATCATCTCCACACGCTTTGCATTTATATCAAACCCTATAACTTTTATTTTTTTTGCAAATTCAAGGGCAATGGGCAAGCCTACATAACCAAGGCCAATTACGGCGAGTTTCTTTTTTTTGTCGAGTAAGTCCTGGTACATTAGTTTCTCTTTTTAATTTATAATTGAATTATTTACGGCTTTCAAATTCTTTGTGTTGTTTATACAGTTCTTCTTTAGGCAGATTTTTAAAATACTCATAAGTAATTTTCAACCCTTGTGCACGGCTTACTTTTGGCTGCCAGTTTAAAATTGCTTTTGCCTTTGTAATATCCGGCTGCCGCTGTTTAGGATCGTCTTTAGGCAATTCTTTGTAAACAATTTTTTGTGTAGTGCCGGTTAATTTTATAATCTCTTCAGCAAAGTCTTTCAAAGAAATTTCATCGGGGTTACCAACGTTTACAGGTTGAGCATAATCACTCAGCAGCAAACGGTAAATACCTTCAATTAAATCATCCACATAACAAAAACTTCTTGTCTGGCTGCCATCACCAAATACCGTTAAATCTTCGCCACGTAATGCCTGGCCAATAAATGCCGGCAATGCCCTGCCGTCGTTTAATCTCATGCGGGGCCCATAGGTATTAAATATGCGTACAATTCTTGTTTCCACTCCGTGAAAAGTATGGTAAGCCATTGTCATTGCTTCCTGAAAACGTTTGGCCTCATCATACACACCACGTGGGCCAACAGGATTTACATTGCCCCAGTATTCTTCATTTTGCGGATGCACCAATGGGTCGCCATACACTTCGCTGGTACTGGCCACCAATATTCGGGCTTTTTTTGCAAGCGCCAATCCTAAACAGTTATGGGTACCTAACGAGCCAACTTTTAATGTTTGAATCGGAATTTTTAAATAATCAATCGGGCTGGCGGGTGATGCAAAGTGTAAAATATAATCTAAAGGCCCCGGTACATGAATAAATTTAGAAACATCATGATGATAAAACTCAAACTCCTTTTTTTTAAAAAGATGTTCAATATTTTTCAGGTCGCCGGTAATTAAATTATCCATACCAATAACATGGTATCCTTCTTTAATAAACCGGTCGCACAAATGAGAACCCAAAAAACCGGCAGCGCCTGTAATTAAAACTCTTTTCAAATTAATTGTTTTTTATAGTTTGATTTCTGCCAATTGTAAAATAAAGTATGGCGCCTAACAGCCCCAGAAAAATTACTATTAACACCCACATCAATTTTGTTGTTGAATCTTTAAAGTCATTTTTCAGAATACTTATTAATGCCAGCATTGCTGGTATAATGCCGCAACACACAACAAAAACAACCAACATCCAAAACATTAAGCCAAACTCCGGCGATAGTAATTCCATTGTGTTATTATTTTACAATTCTTCTTCCAACACTTACATAATAAAAGCCCATATCTTCCATGTGCTTTAAATCAAACAGGTTTCGTCCGTCAAAAATTACTTTATTTTTCAACAGCGAAATTATTTTATCAAAATCCGGTGTGCGGAATTCGCTCCACTCTGTTGCAATAATTAACGCATCTGCATCCTGCAATGCATCGTATTGATACTGGGCAAAATTTATTTTATCGCCTATCACTCCTTTTACATTATTCATTGCCTCGGGGTCATAAGCAGTAACAACCGCACCTTCGTTAATGAGCGCATCAATAATATATAAAGCCGGGGCTTCTCGTATATCGTCTGTATTGGGTTTAAAAGCCAACCCCCACAATGCAATCTTTTTCCCTTTTAAGTTATTGTCGAAATATTTTTTTATTGCCGGCAATAAATGCAGTTTTTGATTTTCGTTAACCTGCATTACGGCATCCAGTATTTTAAAATCATAATCCACTTCATCAGCAGATTTTACCAGCGCCTGTACGTCTTTAGGAAAACAACTGCCGCCATACCCAATACCGGGAAATAAAAAGCGGCGGCCAATACGCTCATCGCTGCCAATACCACGGCGCACCATATCCACATCTGCACCCAGGCGTTCACACATCTGGGCTATTTCATTCATAAAAGTAATTTTAGTGGCTAAAAAAGAATTGGCTGCATACTTGGTAAGTTCAGCACTTCTTTCATCCATAAAAATTATGGGGTTACCCTGCCTTACAAAAGGTGCATACAAATCATTCATTACTTTTTTTGCCCTTTCGCTGGTGGTACCAATTACAACACGGTCGGGTTTCATAAAATCATCCACCGCCACCCCTTCTCTTAAAAATTCAGGGTTGCTTACTACATCAAAAGGCACTTTTGCATTTTTTGCAATTGCTGCATGTACTTTATCGGCAGTACCAACCGGCACAGTGCTTTTATCAACAATAACTTTATAGTCTGTAATTATTTTACCTAAATCATCTGCCACGCCTAAAATATATTTTAAATCGGCGCTTCCATCTTCACCGGGTGGTGTGGGTAATGCTAAAAAAATAATCTGGGCATCTTTAACAGCATCATTAAGGGAAGTGGTAAAATCTAAACGGCCTTCTTTTTGGTTGCGCAAAAATAATTTTTCAAGGCCGGGTTCGTAAATAGTAATTTGGCCTGATGATAGTTTTTCAACTTTTGATGTATCTATATCCACGCAGGTAACTTTATTACCCGTTTCTGCAAAACATGTTCCTGTAACCAATCCTACATATCCGGTTCCTACAACGGCAATTTTCATCTTTATTTATTTACAAATTCTAAAACCTTATTTACAATATATGTTTGCTGCTCATCATCCAGTTCCGTATGCATAGGCAGGCTTATTACTCTTTCAGTAAGCCAGTCTGTAACCGGAAGCTGGTAGCTGCTGCCACCAAATGCATCAAACATTTTTTGGCGATGGGCAGGCACCGGGTAGTAAATCATAGAGGGAATATTGTTGTCGGCAAGGTATTGGTGCAACGCATCTCTGTCAACCCCTTCCAGCACCAACGTGTATTGGTGAAATACATGTTTGTTTGCTGCATCTCTAAACGGAATTGTTATCTTTTTATTATCTGAAAAAGCAATATCATAAAAACCGGCCGCTTTGCGGCGGGCAGCAATGTATTCGTCCAAATGTTTCAGCTTAATATCCAGTATGGCCGCCTGCACCGCATCTAAACGGCTGTTGCAACCCACCACATCGTGGTAATAGCGCCTGCTTTGCCCATGAGATGCTATCATGCGCATTTGTGCGGCAAGCGCATCATCATCGGTAAAAATTGCACCGCCATCGCCAAATGCACCTAAGTTTTTACTGGGGTAAAAAGATGTACAGCCTATATGTCCAATACTGCCTGTTTTTTTTATGCTCCCGTCAGAAAACGTAACATCATTGCCAATGCCTTGTGCATTATCTTCTATTACAAACAAATTGTGTGCAGAAGCTATATGCATAATAGCTTCCATATTGGCTGCCTGCCCGTATAAATGTACCGGTACAATGGCTTTTGTTTTTGATGTTATGGCTTTTTCAATGGCAACCGGGTCAATACAAAATGTTTTGGGGTCAACCTCCACAAATACCGGTTTAATACCCAGCAATGCTGCCACTTCTACGGTGGCAATGTAAGTAAATGAAGGAGTAATTACTTCATCGTCTGCTTTAATGCCGAGTGCCATCATAGCAATCTGCAAAGCATCGGTACCATTGGCACAGGGAATGCAATGTTTGCTGTTATGGTATTTAGCAAGATTATCAGCAAAGCTGCTTACGGCCTTTCCACCAATAAACATAGAGCTTTCTAAAACACCCAGCACAGCCGCATCCACCTCAGTTTTAATTTTGTGATACTGCGTTTTGGTATCCACCATTTGTATAGGCCTCATAATGCAATTTTTAACGCTGGCAAAGATAATATTCGCAGCCCAGTTAGCAAAAGAACACTACTTGCAGTGGTGAAGATTAATTGTTTAGTTTTGCCTGATTAAATGACAAGCCGTTTATTTTATAACATCTTTCTTTTTCTGTATTCTGCAGGCATACGCATTGCTTCATTATTTAATCCTAAAGCAAAACAATGGCTTATTGGCAGAAGCACACAAACTGTTGCTGTTGCACCCTCATCATCAAAAACCGTATGGATGCATTGCGCCAGCCTGGGGGAGTTTGAACAGGGGCGGCCGGTAATTGAGGCATTAAAAAAGAATAACCCATCCTTACAAATTGTATTAACGTTTTTTTCATCCAGCGGTTACCAGGCCTGTAAAAATTATAAAGGCGCCGATTATATTTTTTACCTGCCGATGGATAATATTTTTTCAGCAAAGAATTTTATTGACAGTATTAACCCTTCACTGGTTTTATGGGTAAAATATGAATACTGGTTTTATTATTTGCAGGAGCTTAAAAAAAGAAACATAGCTGTACTGCTAGTGAGTGGCATTTTCAGAACCAGCCAGCCCTTTTTTAAATGGTATGGTGGTATTTGGAAAAAAATGCTGGAAAGCTTTGCGCACTTTTTTGTACAAAATGAAGCATCAAAAAAATTATTGGCAGGCATTGGTGTTACACAAAACGTAACCATCAGCGGCGATACAAGGTTTGACAGGGTAACCGCTATTGCAGAAACATTTTTAAACAACAATATCATTACCGCTTTTTGCAATAGCCAAAAAGTAATTGTTGCCGGCAGCACCTGGGAAGATGATGAAGTTATTTTAGCAGCTTATGCGGATGAAACACACCACCAGTTTAAACTGGTTATTGTGCCGCATGAGCTGGATAAAGCACACCTTACCGAAGTAAAAAAAATGTTTAAGCAATCTGTTTGTTATACTGATGTTGAAAAGGATATAACATTACTGCAAAACATAAGCAATTACAAAGTATTAATTGTTGATACCATTGGTATGTTAAGCCGCCTGTACAGTGTGGCTTATATTAACTATGTGGGCGGTGGTTTTACAAACGATGGCATACACAATATTTTAGAAGCCGCCGTTTGGGGCAAACCAATAATTATTGGAGAGAATTATGAAAAATATTTTGAAGCAATAGATTTAGTGGAAAGCGGCGCTGCAGAAAGTATTGGTGATACCAATGAATTAAGAGAAGTGATAGATGACTGGGAGAAAGATGAAAACTATTATAACGAAAGCGCTGCTGCTGCAAAAAAGTATGTATATGAAAATGCAGGCGCTACTGAGAAAATCATCAACTACATTCAGGTAAACCGCCTTCTTACCAATTGAACAAACTGTTTCACCGTTTCATTGGCATCGCTCCAGCCAAGTTTTACTTTCAACTCCCGCTGTATCCAGTATTCTGCTTCTGGCAAAATTGAAAACCCGTTAATGGTTTTAATGCTGCGTTCATACATATTTTCATCGCCACGAAACAGCTCATTAATAAACAAAAACCGGTCGTTAATACCAATAGCTTTCTTTAAATCACGTACCGGTGCTTCGGTAAGTGTATCGCCTAAATCAATTTTACTTTGTTTCAGTTTGTCATTAAGCGATGCGCTTGCTTCTGTTATTTCATTAATTTCTTTTTTTGCAGTTGCAGCAACCGGTGGCGGTATGTGCTGGGCTAATGTAGGTATGGTGTGTTCATCATCATCATCATCAAAAACAATAGTGGGTTTGTTGTGCACACTCATTTGCTGCACTGCTTCTGCATTCCGTTTTATTTCTTCCAGCTCTGCTTCTATTTCTGCCTCATCCACCTGCAGTACCTGCACAACTTTTTCTTCGGCATCCGGCTCAGCAGCCTGGTTTACCGGCGGCATGGCAGTTGCAGGAATATCCACCGCAATAACACTGCTTTGCTGTGGCGCACTTGTTTGCAGCTGCGCCAATTCGGTATGCAGCATTTGCACCGTAATAAGCATTTGTGCGGCTGGTGTTTTAGCTGCAAGCTGCTCCTGTAATTTTTTTATGAGTGTTTCCACTCTTTCCATGTAATAACCTTTATTTTTGATGCCCTGAAAGACTGAGCAGGGCGCATAAAAAAATTTGTGCCGTAAGTTACAAACTCAATCTTAAAAAAATACACAAATGTTTATAGAACCTAATATACGTGGCGAACGAAGGGGCTGGATTGAAGTAATATGCGGCAGCATGTTCAGTGGAAAAACAGAAGAACTGATACGCCGCCTTAAAAGGGTAAAAATTGCTAATTTAAAAGTAGAAATATTTAAGCCTGCCATTGATGTACGGTACGATGCGGAAAAAATTGTAAGCCACGATACCAATGCCATTCTTTCCACCCCGGTAGAAAGCTCACAAACCATTTTACTATTGGCGCAGGATGTAGATGTGGTGGGTATTGACGAAGCCCAGTTTTTTGACGCAGAAATTGGTAATGTATGTGAGCAACTGGCGCTGCGGGGCATTCGTGTTATTGTGGCCGGGCTGGATATGGATTACCAGGGAAATCCCTTTGGGCAAATGCCTTCACTGCTTGCAAAAGCAGATTACATTACAAAACTGCACGCCATTTGTGTTAAATGCGGCAATATTGCCAACATCAGTTACCGTAAAGAAGCAAAAGGGCCACAGGTACTATTAGGGGAAAAAGATATTTATGAACCCCGTTGCAGGCATTGTGCACAGGAGAGGGATTAATTTTATTTTGATACCTGCTTCAGTTTTTCATATCAGCATCGTTGTGTCACTCTCTTCAACATTATATCCTTAATCATCATTACAGCATTATACAAAAAAGCCACCCGCCTTTCGGCGGATGGCTTTAGTTATAGTTTAGTGATTATTTACTGCTTTACAATCTTAGAAGTAATAACACTTCCACCATTTTCAACTTTTACTAAATAAACACCTTTAGGCAGTTTAGCAACATTTATTGCCTGCATGTTGCTGGTAATTTGTTGCTGTAAAACAACTTTACCATTCACATCCACCACCTTTAATATACTTTTTGCATCCACTGCACCCGGTACGCTTATGTTCATCACATCTCCCACAGGGTTTGGATAAACTCTTACCACAGCACCGGCATCTGGTGTTGCAGCAATACTTGCCGTACCCAGCTGCACTTTTAAAGTATAGCAACTGCTTGCATTGTTAGCGTTGTTGTAACCATACACTCTTGCATAGTAAGTACCTGCTGTGTATGTACGTGCAATACTTTCGCTTGTAGTGCTGCCGTTTTGAGAAATAGCTAACTGTGTACCGCTGCTGTTTACAACTGTTAAATCATAATCAGCAGGCAAAGTAGTTAATGTAACAGTAGCTGTACCACCGGTGGTAATTACAAATTTGTAATAATCATTATCACCACTTGGGCTTATTAAACCGGTAATATTTGTATTAAACGGTATTAACGAAGCACCTGAAATAGTACCATTGGTTGATACATCATAACTGCTTTGGCAGCTTGTTACTGTAGTTGCGGTTGCTTTAATGGTGTAACAAGTAGCACTGTTAGCTCCGTTGTATCCTATTACCTTAATATAATAAGTACCTGCAGCCTGGTTGTTTAATGTAACAGTTTCTGTTGCGGTGCTTCCTGTACCCGAACCTACTTGTGTGCCTGCACTGTTGTACACATACAAATCATAATCCACGCCGCTTGGGCCAACTAAATTGTAAACAATATTGCTGGTGGCGCTAACTGTTATTGAATAATAATCTACATCAGTAGCAGAGCTTATAGCTGCTGAATTTGTAGTGCCGGATGTAATGGCTATAGCTGTGGCTTGTGTTTCATTAGGTTCAAATGCCGCAGCGCAGCCAGATGCTACAGCTGTTGTGGTAAACGATGCAGTAGCTGCTGTACTGGTTGAAGCACTGCAATTAGTGGTCACCCTCCAGTCATAAGAAGTAGAGGCTGTTAAACCTGTAACAGCAATTGAAGTAGTTGTATTGGCACTTGCCAGTGTTGTCCAGGTTGATGCAGATGTTAATTTATATTCTACCAAATAACTTACTGCGTTGGAACCTGCCGTCCAGCTTAATGTTGCACCAGAACTTGTAATAGATGATGCAGTTAAAGCAGTTGGAGTACCACATGCAGAACTATAAGCAGCACCAACACCCACTGCATACCATGCATTGGTGGTGGCAATTACCTGTGCGCTGCCTGCACCAAATAAATCAGTAGCAGATTGTATAGCATACGTTCTTGCATTTGCATAATTTGATGAAGCAGTTAAATAAACGGTATTGGTACGATAAGCAATACGGGCTGCATCGTCAATACCTATTCCTGTTACAGTATAAGCATTGCTGATATCGTTTGTTCCGCTGCCGCCTTGTGATAATAAATAGAACCAGAAATTTAATACCCCACTGTTAGTATGCACACCACCATTATCACCAGTGCCGGTGTACCAGTAAGTGCCCTGGTAAGTATCTGGCTGGCTGAATTGATTAGGGTTGCTCATATTACGGAAAGCAGCGCCGATATTTTCACCAATTAACCAGTTACCACCGGTGCCCTTAGCATAAAATTCAATAGCTGTACCAAAAATATCGCTAAAGCCTTCGTTCATGGCACCAGACTGGCCGGAGTAGGTAAGGTTAGATGTTCTTTCAGTAACACCATGCGTAATTTCATGGCCGCATACATCCAGTGCAGTAAGCGGCGTATATGTTGTGGAACCGCTTGTACCACCATCACCATAAGTCATACGGCTGCCATCCCAAAATGCATTAATATTATTGCTGTAACCAAAAGCAACAAGGTTTGTATGTACATAACTGTTTAAAGCAAAACCTGCATTGTCAACACTGTTGCGGTTGTGTTTGCTTAAATAATAATCGTATGTTTTTTCTGTGCCCCAGTGGCCGTCTGTTGCATACTGGTCTTTATTGGCATTCACATTGTTCCAGGTGTTATCAGCATCAGTAAAATCAACCGCAGAATTATAATTTGTACCGGCCAAACGCATATCGTAGGTATTAATGCCATTACCTCTTCCTGTTTCACGAAGGCGGTAAGTAGTGCCTGTGTAATCAGTAGTAATTGTTTGTGTGCCGCTGTAAACAGTTACAGCGCTTCCGGTAGCATTGGTAGTGTGTATCATTTCACGTTTGCCCAATATTTTACCGTTAACAGCATCTACAAAAACTATTTGCCTGCTTAGCGGAAGCTGTGCATAAACATCCAGCTTGTAAGCAAGGCGCAGGTCAGCAGGTATTACATCTTCTTCGCCGCTGTAATACACCAGTTCTGCCTTAGGATAAAAAGTAGCGTTGGGATTGTTTTGCTCTTTCTTTAAAAAAGCTTCTTCGCCTGGCAGCTCCCATTTGTAAGTTTTTGCACCAACAAAAGCTTTTGCTTTAACCAGTGCAGCATCGGCAGATATTGCAGGCGCACTCACTAAAGAAGATGGAAAATCTTTAACCCATTTACCATTTTGCATGGTTACGGCATTGCTTTTAACATGCATAATATACACAGCATTTTCAACAGGTATACCATTGAATTTTTGCTGGTAGCGGTAATGTTCAAAACCAATGTTGTCGTTCTCAATTCCTTTAAGTAAAGCATCGTTCGATTCAGTAATTTTTCTACTGGCATCCGCAATTAACACTTTACCGGGTTTAAAAGGCTGGGGGGCCGTTTTAAAGTCAATTAATTCCGGTTGCATTCCCTTTGCTCCCGGAACAACTTCCTGTGCTTTTAATAAAGAAGCACAAAAAACACCTGACAGTAGCAGGCCTGTCTTTAGAGTTTTGTTCATAAAAGTTTGATTTGTGTTTTAGATTAGGCGGTAAAATATATTTTATATTTTTATCAAACAATAGTAAAATTACTGTAGTAATTCTTCTGTGGATAACATTGTGTACTAACTAACAAGCGTTAGTCTTAAGCAGTCAGATTTTATCTTTTAGAGCCAATGTGCTTTTTATTTATGTATACATTAGTTTGTAAATTGCGGCAATGAATAAAAGGATTTTATCCCTCTTACAAAAAGATGTGCTGCTGGAGCTTCGGCAAAAGCATACTTTTTATGGCATCATCCTTTACATTGCTTCTACCGTATTTGTAATTTATCTTTCTATTCCTGATAAACCGGATGCAGTTGTTTGGAACAGCTTATTCTGGGTGATACAGCTTTTTATATGCGTTAATGCAGTTGCTAAAAGTTTTCTGCAGGAAAGTAAGGGGCGGATGTTATATTTTTATTCTGTTGTTTCGCCTGTAGAGTTTATTATAAGCAAAATGCTTTACAACATATTGCTCATGCTTATAATGAGCGGCATCAGCCTGTTGTTGTTTTTTCTTTTTTTATCAAATCCTTTAAGTAATAGTTTGCAATTTACAGGCATTGTATTACTGGGGGGCCTCAGCATAAGCCTTGTTTTTACTTTAATGAGCGCAATTGCTGCAAAAGCGCAGCAAAATGCTGCATTAATTGCAATTATGGGTTTCCCTTTAATATTGCCGCAGTTAATGCTGCTTATGAAGTTAAGCAAAGCCGCTTTTGCAGAAGTTTTTAGGGAAGGGGTGGTACTGCAGTTAGCCGGCTTAATTTCGGGGCTTGATATATTAGTGGTTGTTATGGCGCTGGTTTTATTTCCATATTTATGGAAAGATTAAAACTGCGAAAACAAATCCACAGAACTAAAACTCTCCCTATCTTTGCGCCACTCAATAATTTATCAGCTTTTTCGGGTGCAAAAACACTGGTGGAAAATATTAGCCTTCGTTTTACTTGTTTACACAGTAGTGGCAGGTTTCCTGCTTAAAGTGCCCGACTTACCCATAATACATCAGTCTATACGCAATCTTTACTTTCATGTGTGTATGTGGTTTGCCATGATGGTGATGTTTATTATCAGTTTTATTTACAGCATAAAATACCTGCAGTCATCTAAATATAAAAATGATATTTACGCCGCTGCTTATGCCGCTATTGGTACTTACCTGGGTTTATTGGGTTATGTTACGGGTGCTATTTGGGCAAATTATACATGGCTTACCGATCAAAGCCAAAGCCTGGGCAGTGTGCTTAAAGAACCTAAATTAATTGGTGCGGCTATTGCAATTTTAATTTATGGAGCCTATTTTGTATTAAGGGGGTCATTTACTGATATTGATAAGAAAGCAAGGGTAAGTGCCGTATATAACATATTTGCGTTTGCAATGCTGTTTCCCAGTATCTGGATTATTCCCCGTATGGTGGGCAGCCTGCATCCCGGCTCACCGGGCAGTGATAGCGGCAATCCTGCATTAAATGCACAAAAAGATTTAGATGCCGGTATGCGTATGGTTTTTTGGCCCGCAGTTATAGGGTGGACTTTGTTAAGTGTATGGATAGCCACCCTTAAAATAAGAATACAATTACTAAAAGATAAAACCTTGCTGAATGAATAAGTTGATGCAAAAAATACTTACGGTAATCTTTTTTATTGCAGTAAGCTTTACAGCACACGCCCAAACAACGCCGGAAACTGATATAATGCGCAGCAATGGAAAAATTTATGTGGTGGTGGCTGTATGCCTCACTATTTTGATTGGATTATTTTTGTATGTATTTTCAATTGACAGAAAAATAAGCCGGCTTGAAAAAGAAAAATAAAACAGCTTAGGTTGCCAGCCTTTCTGTAACAATACTATAAACAACGATTGCTAAAAACTAAACAAAACGATTATGTCAGCCGAAACGCACTACAGCTTTTTTCAAAGCGTGGAAAAAAGTTTTGATAAAGCCGCTAAATTCACCAGTTGGGATCCAGGTTTATTAGAACAGATTAAACAGTGTAATTCTGTATTAAGAATGCACTTTCCGGTAAAAGTAGACGGTAAAATAGAAGTAATTAAAGCGTACCGTGTACAACACTCCCACCATAAAGCGCCCTGTAAAGGCGGTATACGTTACAGCCCCGAAGTAAATTTGGATGAAGTAATGGCGCTGGCAGCACTCATGACTTTTAAGTGCGCCATTGTAAACGTTCCTTTTGGTGGTGCCAAAGGTGGTATTACCATCGATCCAAAAAAATACAGCGCTTATGATTTAGAAAAAGTAACCCGCCGTTATACAGCAGAACTGGTAAAGAAAAATTTTATTGGCCCCGGTATTGATGTACCTGCGCCTGATTATGGAACCGGTGAAAGGGAAATGGCATGGATTGTAGATACTTATCAATCTTTAAAACCCGGTGAAATTGATGCCGCAGGTTGTGTTACCGGTAAACCTGTAACACAGGGTGGTGTTCGTGGCCGTAAAGAGGCAACAGGGCTTGGTGTATTTTATGGTATTCGTGAAGTGTGCAACATGGAAGATATTATGAAGAAGCTGGGGCTTACAACCGGGGTTAAAGGTAAAACTGTAGTAGTACAGGGCCTGGGTAATGTGGGTTATCACAGTGCCAAATTTTTCAGGGAAGCAGGTTCAAAAGTAATTGCACTGGCAGAATACGAAGGCGCTATTATGAATCCGGATGGCCTAAACGAAGAGGAGGTTTTTCTGCACCGTAAAAAAACAGGTTCTATCTTAAACTTCCCTGGAGCAACCAATCTTGCAAAAAATACAGATGCACTGGAACTGGAATGCGATATTTTAATTCCTGCAGCATTAGAAAATGTAATTAATGGAGATAACGCACCAAGAGTTAAAGCAAAAATTGTAGGTGAAGCCGCCAACGGCCCTTGCACACCCGAAGCAGATGAAGAATTTACAAGAAGAGGTATTCTTTGTGTACCCGATATGTACTTAAACGCCGGCGGTGTTACCGTAAGTTATTTTGAATGGCTGAAAAACTTAAGCCATGTACGTTATGGCCGTATGGAAAAACGTTTTACTGAAAATTTAAATGGCCATATACTGGGGCAGATAGAAGAAATGAGCGGTAAAAAAGTGAGCCAGGCAGAACGGGATTTTATTATGCACGGGCCAGAAGAACAGGATTTGGTGCACAGCGGCCTTGAAGAAACCATGATTACCGCCACAAGGGAAATTATGGAAATATGGAAAAACAATCCTTCCATACCTGATATGCGTACGGCAGCGTATGTAAGTGCGATAAATAAAGTGGCAAACAGTTATAATGAGCTGGGTATTTTCCCGTAAGAGATAGATTGTTTTATTTTATTTAAATCCCGGCACAAAGCCGGGATTTTTTTTGAGATTACAAGATACTCTTCTGATTAATGAAAATGTACTTTACTGGTGGCCTATTTTCATTATGGCCCCTATCAAAAAACAACCATCCATTTATTTACAATATCACGGTGAAAGAATAGAGATAGTATGGTGAAAGCATAGATAGTATCACGAGAGTATTAAAACAGTAATCTGTTCATAAACAATACTTGAGCAATAGCCACAAAATAAAAAAGCCTCTCAGTATAAACTGAAAGGCTTTAAATGAATATGGCAGCTACCTACTCTCCCACATTGTTGTGTAGTACCATCGGCCATGAGGGGCTTAACTTCTCTGTTCGGTATGGGAAGAGGTGAACACCCTCGGCAAAACCACCATAAGACGGTTTGTCGGTTTAGCTAAATGCTATTGACAATAATAAGGTGACATATTGGGGTAATAGTTGCAACTTGCTTATTTTATAATTCCTAATGAGGAAGAAAAATAAAAAATAAAGCTTACGGGCAATTAGTACTACTCGGCTTTGATGTTACCACCTTTATACCTGTAGCCTATCAACGTCGTAGTCTCCGACGACCCTTAAAAGTAAACTCATCTTGAGGAAGGTTTCACGCTTAGATGCTTTCAGCGTTTATCCTGGCCGTTCATAGCTACTCTGCATTGCACCTGGCGGCACAACAGATACACCAGCGGAACGTACGACCCGGTCCTCTCGTACTAAGGTCATGTCCTCTCAATTTACTAGCGCCCATCACAGATAGGGACCGAACTGTCTTGCGACGTTCTGAACCCAGTTCACGTGCCACTTTAATCGGCGAACAGCCGAACCCTTGGGACCTTCTCCAGCCCCAGGATGTGACGAACCGACATCGAGGTGCCAAACCT
>JBGAIJ010000009.1:0-154556 GCA_044225605.1 Ferruginibacter sp. | reverse complement strand
TTCATCAATGCCTGCCAAGGCACCAATGCTCCTCATTGGGCTGGTATTGGTGGCGGGCCTGTACCATTTTGCCCACACAGTTTTGTTATTCCCGTTAAATTTTATTACCGAGGTAATGCCCCGGTATTTGCTTCCTTCATCCACAAAAATATTATCGGCAGTATCCCTTATTCTTGCATTTTTAAAATCATTTTCGCCGTAATTAAAATAAATACCAGGTTCAAACTTATTAAATACTACAGAATCACTGCAACCTTTCTTCTGTGCATTTGTAGTTACAATTGCCGTGAGCAAAAAACTTATAAGGGAAATCTTTTTCATAGAAATAAACCTGCCCGGCTGAGCCGGGCAGGCGGTTTAATTTAAGGAATAGTTACAGTTCCATAGTAATAGTAGGTATAACCACTATTAAGAATTGAAGGGTTGCCCTGATTAGTACAATCTGCTGGAGACGCTGTTAGCGATGGTATAGTAAAATATGGGTTGCAGGCAATTGTATTTCTTACTGGGTCGCCATATTTCCAGTTTCGGTATCTAAATATAAGGTCAAACGTACCTGAGGCTAGTGATGGTGCCGACATAAAACCACCCAACCCAAGTTGGTTAAGTTTAGCAAAACCACTACCGTTGTTACAACCTCCGGTAAAATTTGAAAACCATGTTAATCCTCCATTCAATGAGTATTCTCCTTGTATAACATCTGGTTTGATAAAAGTGCTATTGTATGTACAAGCATTAACGCCTGCAAGGTAAATCGATGGTGCATATGTTGGGTTTGGTTGTCCGCTTGAAGCAATGAGGCAAAGCACTTTATCATTACGTGTACATGGATCATTGGCACTTGCACCGGTAAAACCGTTAGATGTTATAGGGGTGCTGCCTACAAGGTAATTGGTACCATTTGTACAGGATGTAGCAAACAGGGCAGCTGTATATAAGCTATACAAACCTGTAGTGTTTTCCAAATATTGTCTCGCAATAGCATTAGGTATACGGAAATTAACCCAATAAATATTATTACCAGAGTTGAAAGGATCTGCACCACGGTCTTTTATTGTTACACTTAAATTATTGGTAATCTCGTCAACTACCAACGCATTTGTTTGCGTATTGTAAATTTTAAGGTAACCTTTTGAGCCCTTGGTAACAGGGGCATTATCCCAAGATAGTTCGTAACTGAAATCTATATAATAAACTCCGTCGCTGCCAGGTGTGCTTACAGAGCAGTCATAAGCTCTTGCATATTGCGCCATATTGCAATATGCAGGTGTTGTAAAATTACAAGGTGCCGCTGGTGTATTAGCAGATTCAGATTGGTTTAAAGGCTTATTATTTTTATCTGCTAAAAAGGTTTTTGCGGCTATACTATGGTTGGTTATTTTGGTAGGTAATTTTTCCCAATAAGGTAGTACAGCTATTTGTGCCTTTATATCTTTTTCGTAGTCATTTAGTTTATCTAAAGACGCTTCTTTTGCTACAGAGCCGTTTTTTTTACAGCCAATAAAGGTAAAAGTTATTGTTGTTGCCATAAGTGCTATGCAAATGCTTAGCCTTTTAAACGTTTGTCTCATTGTATAATTTTTGGTGTTTAACAAATCCTGTGCTTGTAGATTTTACTTATTACCTGAACAGAATTTGATTAAGGAGGTTCAAGCGCTGTTTTTGACACCAAAAAATTGCGGGAAAGAAAAATTTTATAGTGCAGCTTTACTGCAATTATACATATATTGTTATGGGGGGGGGGTATTCGGAACATATTTAAATAGCTTATGCTAATATAAATAAAATACCTTATAAAATTGATTGTGTGGATAAATATATTAAACTAATGATTTATAAGGCGGCCGCTTTTTATTCGGTAACATCCATTTTATATACAAGCAACTCTTTGTCATTAACTGTAACAGTAACCGGGTATGTATCTTCATCAACCGGTTTATAACTAAATGAAAGTGTGCCGGCATTAAAAGTAAACTCCATTGGTTTTGTCTTTTTCTTTTTATCCTCACCAAACACCAGCGCTACTTTGGTAATATCCAAATCGCTTTGCAATTGAAAACTGAAAAGGAAAGGTTTCCCCACTTTTGCTTTTACAGACCCATTATTAGGCATAAAGCTTTTTAGCCCCATTTCATAAGCTGCCGATTTTATTACCGGTAAATCAAAAAAATCTTTTTTGCCTTTGGGCCGTGGGCCTAAATACCATGCTTCATTATCAGGGCAATGCTCCCAGTTAAAAATACGGAGTGTGGCAAAAAAATACTCATCATTAAAAGCGGGTGTAAAACTTTTAAAATCAGGGTCAGTGTAACCGCTACCGCGGCAGGCATCTACATAATACCATGCATCCGGGCTTTGGCCCAGTTGCACCACATTCCAGGTATGGTTTATTTCGCTTTTTGTATCGTCAATTTGTTCGCTGGTGAATTTTACAAAACCATCCACTGTAAGGCAGCGTATGCCGGCAACACTGCACATATCCTGGTACAGGTTGGCATAGCCGGCGCCTAAGCCTTTACGGTTTTGTAATACCAATGCGCTGGTATTTTTATCTGTATTACCACTTCTTGCATTTTTAAAATCGTAACTTATATTGGTGGCTATCCAGGTAAAAATTGCCCTTGCTTTATCAGTTTTATCAGTAAACTCTTTTGTAAGTAAGGTAGCAATGGTGCCCATATTCATACTGTCTAACTTGCCCAGTTTTTTTACATGTTCATCCACTTCTTTAAAATCTCTGCCGCCTTTTTGTGCTATTGCAACAGAGCCTGCGCATACCATTAAAGCAGTGCAGGCTATTTTTTGTATAATATTCATATGGTAAAACTAAAAGTTCAAAAGTTAATAAAACTCCAAATCAGTTTTTAAAATCAAACAGCGTGGCAGTAAAAATACCTCTTTCTCTTGGCTTGAAAATGGCTTTCCAGTTGCCATTATAACGCAGGAGAGATGGCACTAAGTATTCACCAAATTTTGTAAGCACCACTTCCATCTGCACTTTAAAATCATACACGCCTGCATCGTAACTTAAACTGTAATTGCGTCCCATTACTTCATAATCTTTTTCGGAAAACCATGTAGTCATTTCATCAATCACCACATCGCTTTTATTTTCAGGTTTTACAGTTTGCTTAAAAATATAACAAACAACGCCGTTAAAAACATCCATATCAATGCTCATGTCATATTTGTCGGCCATATCATCTTCAAAAATGGCTGTTTTGCTGCTTAAAAAAGGTATACCTGTTATTTTTTTTCCGGGATTAAAAAATAGTTTTTTCAGTTGCTCTTTATGCTTCTCCATGCCACTTTTTCCTTCGGTACTAAACTCTTTACCGGCAACAATATTATCTTCTCCGCAAACAGAGTCTTTTGTAAAAAAAAGCGAAGCATACATTTGGGCAGTGTAATAATTGTAATTGTGATCCGCATCATAAAAGTCACCGGTTGTTTGCTCTTCCTGTATTTCCATACTGCGGCAGTTGGTGCTGCGCAGTTGTTTTGTTTTGCTGTGTAACAATGCTTTCATTTCTCCATCACTGTTATTCATTCTTATATCATTAATTGCAGTAAACTGCAGTACATGCAGGTTGCGAAAGGCCTTATAAAAGCTGGTATCGTTTTTTACATGTGTTATAAAAGAAGGAATATTTAATTTATTATTTAAAACCACTTCGCTGAGTGTAATAACATTTTTGCCAGACACAAACTGTGTATCTTTTTTTTCCTGCGCTGCAGCAAATTGTACGGATAGTGCAAAAAACAAAACAGGCACGATGTAATTCATGCCTGTAAGATAAAAAATAAGTTAGAAACGGTTTGTTAATGCTGTACACAGCAATTACTTTGCAAACAGCATCCGGTAATCTACTTTTACTTTGCCTTTGGAAATATCTGCTAGTTTGCCCTGGAGCAATTTGCGTTTGAGCGGTTTAATATGATCAATAAAAAGTTTGCCTTCAATATGATCGTATTCATGTAAAATTACCCGTGCCGTTATGCCATTAAATGTTTTTACATGATGGTTAAAGTTTTCATCTTCATATTCAAGTGTTACCTGTTCTTCCCGGTTTACATCTTCCCTTATTTTAGGAATACTTAAACACCCTTCATTATAACTCCATTCTTTACCGCTTAACTCGGTAATATGGGCATTAATAAAAACTCCCTTGTACCCGGGTTCATCAGGAAAATCCAGCTCCTCGTCGTCATCTTTATTGGCAAAAATCTGTTCGCTGTCAATTATAAAAAGGCGGATATCCTTATTAATTTGCGGGGCGGCCAACCCAACCCCGCTGCTGTTGTACATGGTTTCCCACATATCTGCAATTAGTTTATCAAGCGCCGGGTAGTCAGGGCCAATATCTTCACAAACCTTGCGTAAAACCGGGGAGCCGTATGCTACAATTGGTAAAATCATTACAATAAATTACTAAATAGGTTATAGTTTAATTACCCGGCAAAAATAGTTTAATTAAGTAAATCAGCCATTTACAGACTGCAGGTATTCCTGCAGCATAATAGTGGCGGCTATTTCGTCTACCAGCTTTTTATCACGGCGGTCTTTCTTTTTAAGCCCCATTTGCAGCATGGCATCCTTGGCCATTTTTGAAGTATAGCGCTCATCAACTGTTTTAAGCGGAACGGCAGGAAACTCTTTTTCAAGTTTTTTTATAGCAGCTTTTACCAATGGTGTGCCATGGGTATCTGTTTCATCCCAATTAACGGGCAGGCCGATAATTATAAGTTCTACAGGTTCTTTGCTAAAATAATTTTTAAGAAAGGGGATAAGCTCGGCTGAATTTATTGTGGTTAATCCTGTTGCAATAATTTGTAAAGGATCGGTTACTGCAATACCTGTTCTTTTGCCACCATAATCTATTGCTATTATTCTGCCCATAAAATTGTTTTAGGAAAGAAAGATATCTGTAATTACAAAAGCCGCAAACACCAGTGAGGCAATTCCGTTGGTTGTAAAAAAAGCAACATTTACCCTGCTTAAATCTGTTGGTTTTACTAACGTATGCTGGTAAATGAGTAAGCTGCTAAAAACAACTGCACCACACCAGTACCACAGCCCAAAGTGTCCATAAATACCGGCAGTAATAATACTTACAGCAGCCAGTATGTGCAACAGTTCAGAAATATGCAGTGCTTTGGTTTTGCCAAAAGCAGCAGGTATTGAATGTAATTTATGCTGCTTATCAAATTCTTCATCCTGCAGGGCATAAATAATATCAAAACCACTTACCCAAAATAAAACAGCAAATGAAAACAGTAAGGGTAACAAACTAAAAATACCGGTTACAGCAATATAAGCGCCAATGGGCGCAAAGCCTAACCCAAGCCCTAATACCAAATGGCACAAAGCAGTAAAGCGTTTTGTATAACTGTAAAAAAGTACCACAAAAAGTGCAACCGGCGACAGGTAAAAACAAAGCCGGTTTATAAAAAAAGAACAAGTGATAAAAAGAATACAGCTTACAACAACAAAAATGAGGGCATTTTGAGGTTTAATAATGCCGGAAGGAATTTCCCGTACAGCGGTTCGTGGATTTGCAGCATCATACTTAGCATCCAGCCAGCGGTTAAAAGCCATGGCGGCAGAGCGGGCAAAAATCATGCAGAGGATGACAAAAAATAAAATGAAGAAGATGCGCTGTATTGGCGGGTAGCTTCCATTAATGATATAGTAGTTAAGCGGATCTTGAAAGACTTTATTTGCTTTATAATACCTTAAGCCCAGAAAAAAACCAATTAACGCAAAAGGCATTGCAAAAATGGTGTGCGAAAATTTAATGAGGGAGAGATAGTTTTTAAACTTGATCATGATGCGCAAAGATACTATTACATGGTGTATACTAAAACAACCGTATAGCATTGATATCGTGTTTTTACTACATTATATTTTATTAAATTTTTTGTATTTCTGAAGATTGATTATAACTTTGTAAAATCATAACAGAAATATTCATTTTTGTAATGACTTAAATCTTTTATCCAACAGTCAAAAAAAAATTGTTTGCACACATATTTGGCATGTTGATTATTTAGTAATTATTAAATGCTTAATAAAATGAAGAAAAACCTTTTTGCAGTTGTTGCCCTTGTTGCTGTTTCATTCTGCGCACAATCTCAAAATCTTATTACAGGATCTACTATGGATAATTCTGCAAACTGGGCTAATGGTCCATGCAATAATCCCGGTGTATCCCCAGAAGTAGGAATTGTTGACGAAACTGCTTACGGAGGAACCAACTCCTCTAATAATATTGCAGAAATAGATGTATTGTCTTGCATTCAACAAGATGTAAATATTACTCCAGGTACTATTTACACTATAAATTTTGATGCAACCAGGCGTATTGGGTGCACAGAAACGCCTGCTAACCCCGGTATTAATGTTAAGGTAACCGGCGTAACATCCAATACAGTTTACTCTTCGGTTGATTATCATTATAGCAATGGTACATGGGTAGGTTATACAGGTGAAACACAAGTATGGAGTATTGTTAGTACAGCTACAGATGCTGCGGTAAAAATTGAAGTAACTGCTATTGATAATAACCAGGAGTGCGGAATATTGGTAGATAATTTTACAATGGTAGCTTCTGGTATTTTACCGGTAAGCCTTACTTCTTTCAATGCTTCCCCTAAAAATTCTGGTGTTGAGCTGAACTGGGTAACTGTTTCTGAAAATAACAGCGCATATTTCACAATACTGCGTTCTAAAGACGGGGTTAATTTTACTGAAATTGGTAAAGTAAATGCATCCGGGGCAAACGGTGGCGCTTCTTATACATTCAATGATGCTGCTCCTGCTGCAGGATTCAATTACTACCGCCTTAAACAAGTTGATAAAAACAGCATTTTCAAATTGTCCGGCATTATTAAGGTAAACTTAAATGCAACGGATGTTAATGCAATGATTTATCCTACTGTTGTTACCAGTGTTGTTAATTACTCAATTGAAAGCCCTAAAGCATTAAAGCTTACTGTAATGGTAACTGATGTTACAGGTAAAATAATCAATACCTCTGTTCAATCATTTACAGCTGGTACAACGCAAAAATCTGTAAATGTATCGGCACTGGCATCAGGTGTTTATTTACTTACAGTTTCTGATAACGAAGGTGGTTTTAAAAAGGCAATGAAGTTTTCTAAAAACTAACGGATAAAATTTTAAATAAATAAAAAAGCTGCGTTGTTATTTAATGCAGCTTTTTTTATTGTGTAATGTAAGTTTATACATTAAACCTGAAGTGCATTACATCCCCGTCTTTTACAAGGTATTCTTTTCCTTCTATACGCAACTTGCCATTTTCACGGCAGGCAGCTTCACTTTTATAATTAATAAAATCTTCGTAAGCTATTACTTCGGCTTTAATAAAACCTTTCTCAAAATCTGTATGTATTACGCTGGCAGCCTGCGGCGCTTTCCATCCCTGGTGTATGGTCCATGCCCTTACTTCCTGTACACCAGCGGTAAAGTATGTGCTAAGGTTTAAAAGTTTATAGGTGGAGTGTATTAATCTGTCCAGTGCCGGCTCAGTCATTTTATATTCATCCATAAACATGGCTTTATCGTCCGCATCTTCAAACTCGGCAATTTGTGCTTCAATGGCGTTGGTCATTACAATTACTTCGTTGCCTTCGTTTTTAACAGCTTCCTTTAAAGCTTCAGAAAATTTATTACCCGTATGCATGCTGGCTTCATCAACATTCGCCACATATAAAATGGGTTTGTCTGTCAATAAAAATAAATCGGCAACAGCTGTTTTTTCTTCTTTGGATAAGCCAAGGGCTAAAATATTTTTCCCTTTATCCAAATGCTCTTTGCAACGCACTAAAATTTCCAGTTCCGCTTTTGCCTTCGCATCGGTCTTTGCAATTTTTTCAGTGCGTTGAATTTTTTTCTCCACGCTTTCCAGATCTTTTAACTGCAGTTCGGTTTCAATAATTTCTTTGTCACCCACCGGATTAATCGGGCCTTCATCTCTTAAAATATTCTCGTCTTCAAAACAACGGATAACATGAATAATGGCATCCACTTCACGTATGTTCGCCAAAAATTTATTTCCTAAACCTTCGCCTTTGCTGGCGCCACGTACCAAACCGGCAATATCAACAATTTCAATTTGGGTAGGCACAATCCGTTCCGGTTTAACCAAATCAGCTAATGCATTCAACCTTGCATCAGGCACATTTACCAAGCCAACATTCGGTTCAATTGTGCAAAACCGGTAATTGCTTGCCTGCGCTTTTGCACTGTTGCTTACCGCATTAAATAAGGTCGATTTTCCTACATTAGGCAATCCCACAATACCCGCCTGTAAAGCCATAATCAATAAAAATTAAAAGTGAAAAATTGGCTGCAAAGGTAAGGGTTGAAAAGAATATTAAAGAGACAATATGGAATCAATAAGAGCGGATGTGACTGATAAGTGCAGTGTGGCTTTTTTACCGGTTAATTTCTTGACACAAATCCATTAAAAAATTCGATATTCGGTATTAAAACATTCATACCAATGGCTTTAAGCAGAATATGGAGCGCCTTTATAATAGTGGCAGTTTTTATTGCAGGCTATCATTTTATGTTTAATAAAAGCAGGGATGATATTTTTATCCGAATGGTTTCCGGAACAAGTAAAGATGAATTTAAAGTTGTTTCTGTGCTGGATAGTACTTCAACTGCAGGTATAACCAAAGAGATGAAAGATTATGGCTATGTTTTTCAAAAGGAGGCAGACAAGGAAACAAGATACATATTAAGTGATAATGCAAATAACGACTCTGCATTAAAAATACAGGCAAAATTTACAGCTGCAAGGATAATTGGCAGCGATTATCTTGCCAACCGAAAACAAAAGCCAGTAGATGGCATAATAGAAACCTGTTGGACAGCAGTAGATATTTGTCTTAAACTAATTGGTATCCTGGCCTTATTTATCGGGTTTATGAATATTGCAGAAAAAGCAGGCGGTATCCGGTTTCTGTCACGTATTGTAGGGCCGTTTTTTTCAAAACTTTTTCCGGAAATACCAAAGGGGCATCCAAGTATGGGGCATATGATTATGAATTTTTCTGCCAACTTGCTGGGGCTGGATAATGCAGCAACGCCATTTGGTTTAAAGGCAATGGAAAGCTTACAGGAAATTAATCCTAACAAGGAAGTGGCGTCTAATTCGCAAATCATGTTTTTATGTTTACATGCTGCCGGGTTGAACCTGATACCGGTTAGCGTAATTGCAGTACGTGCCGCACAAAAAGCAAGCGACCCCACTGATATTTTTATTCCTTGTATGATTGTAACTTTTGTTGGTACCATTGCAGCAATGATTATTGTTTCGCTTAAACAACGCATAAACTTATTACAGCCGGTTGTATTGTTATGGGTGTTTAGTATTTCTGCAATAATTGCGTTATTGGTTTGGTATGTTACCACTTTAAATACAGGCTCCCTGCAGTTATTTTCAGGCTCGTTAAGCAACGGTTTAATAGTGCTGGTGTTTTTATTGATTGTATTAGGAGGGCTGTATAAAAAAATAGATGTCTTCTCAGCTTTTTTAGATGGTGCAAAAAATGGTTTTGATACAGCAATACGCATCATTCCATATATATTGGGCATTTTAATTGCGGTAAGTATGCTGCGTGCAAGTGGTACGTTTGATGCAATTATAAACGGGATGAAACATTTTTTTGCTCTATTTGGCGCCGATACAAAGTTTGTGGATGGATTGCCTACTGCACTTATTCGCCCATTAAGTGGCGGCGCTGCAAGAGGCATGATGGTGGATACGATGAAAACATTTGGGCCCGATTCATTTGCAAGCAAACTTTCAGGAATATTCCAGGGCGCATCTGACACTACTTTTTATGTGGTGGCAGTTTATTTTGGTTCTGTAGGAATTAAAAATACCCGTTACAGTATTGGCGCAATGTTGCTGGCAGATTTGGTGTGTGTGATTACTTCAGTAATACTCTGTTATTTGTTTTTTGGGTAAGCATTTATAAATTTTTCCTGAAATAGTATATTCTTCCTGCTGCATCAATTCCCTGTATGAGCAGGGTAGAAGGCGATTTCAATTTTTCTTTATTAATATACAATTTTGCTTCCCCGTTTTTTGAAAAGTACAGGTAAGGCTTCCATAGTAGTGTAGGGTTGGTAACGGCCATGTTTTTACCTTGTACTGCGGGTACATAAAATTCTTTAGGAGTGGCATAGCCTAAAATTTTAAGGCGGGCAAAAGATTTATCTATAATGCTGTTACCGGTTGCGGTGCCCATTTTTGTGTACACAGATATTACCCCGTCAAACGGGCCAATAATCGCAGTTTCTGCACCAATAAATGTTTTAATGTAAGCCACATCGTTCATAGAAATGCCATCTATTACATCTTTACTAACGGGCACTTCGTTTAAGTAATATGCAATGCCGTTTTCAACATAACCGCTCATGTCACTGCTGCTTTCACCGCCTGCATCTGATAAGGCACTGGCATCTCCAAACACATTAAGGCCTGCTGCTCTTTTTACGGTAACAGTAGGGCTGTTTGCATTTCCTTCAATAGAAAAGCCGGGAATGGTACGCATTAACTGCCAAATATTGAAGTAATAACCATCGGGGTTTATTTGCCTTCCGTTATTGGCAAACTGCCCCGTTGCATATAAACTGTTTAAAGAATCAACCGGGGATTTTTTAGTTGCTGTTACTGTTACTCCCTGCATGCTTTTGTAAACAGAATCTGCGGTAAATAGCTGGTTGAAGTACGCAGACAGTTCATTGCCGGTAACAGCACTATACGGTTTTGCAATTGCTGCGTCATTTGTTTTTTTAAGACTATCGATATAGGCCGGATAAATAGTTACATCTGTTATTGCGTTTTCTTTTTTACTGTTAGTTGCCTGGTAATAAATGATGGCATCTTTTCTTATGTTGAGGTTGTCAAAAATAAATTCGCCTTTATCGGTTAAGTTTGCCACAGAAAATAATGATGTGGAATCAGCTCCTTTAATAAACATATTTACTTTACCATTGGTTATCCTTTCTTTTGTTCCAGGTATTGTAACATTGCCTTTAACAGCTATGGCTTGTTCTGTAACATATTTTAATGAAGGAAGAGAATTATTCAGCAGCTCTTTCCATTTGTATCTTCTCCAGCCCTGTGTCAGCATTAATAAATCAAGGTGGCGGTTTACAGCACTATCATTAGCCGAAAAATAGTAATTGGGGTTATACACTTCTCCATTTATATCCGAAGTAAGAAATTGTGACGACAAAAGTATTTCTGCTGCCGGGCTTCCGGCAGGATTATCCTGCACAA
This sequence comes from Ferruginibacter sp., assembly GCA_044225605.1. GTDB lineage: Bacteria > Bacteroidota > Bacteroidia > Chitinophagales > Chitinophagaceae > Ferruginibacter. The sequence continues at coordinate 143,232 of JBGAIJ010000009.1, read as the reverse complement.
CACAAGCAGATAAATTTGGTTTAATACCTGCGGGTAATTTAATTACTATGCTGTCGGGTTTAGTGGCATTAGTCCCCAACCCGTTAACTTCCACAGGCGTGGCAGCAATATTATTTATAAAAACAATCCTTTCTGCAAGTGGCATTCCTGTTTCATCAAACAATGTTACCTGCATAATACCCGGTGGTAAATCTTTTTTATTTATTGCAGCTGCAGTAGCACCCTCTTCAAAATTTACAGCGCCCATAAAAACAACAGTGCTGTGCATTTGTGCCACAATAAGCAGCTTGTTATATTTTGCAGGAGCAGATGTGTTTTTCTTTACAATTACCGATACCCTGCTTTTAGATGTGTTGGATACTTTAAGTACCACACCTTCTTTTTCTGCGGCAGGTAAAGCAAAGGGTACGTTGTTTTGAAGTGAGGCGGTATACGTTTCACCCGCTTGTGGTGTAAAGACAAAGCTGCTCATGCCATCATGCTCTGTAGTAAAGCCGGCAACAATATTTCCTTTGTTGTTTTTTATTGTAACCGCAAGGTTGTTTTGCCCTGTGCCGGCTTTGTCAGTTACTTTACAGCTTACAACAGATTCTACGCCTTCCACAAGGTATCCGCCTTCGGGAAAAAAAGCCATGCTGTAACTGTTGTTATTTGTAGCAGGCGATGATTGTATTTTTTTATCAGTAACAAAAATGTTTGCAGTAAACGCATCGTTTATAAAATTCATCATCCACAAAGAATAGCCTCTTAAACGGTAGTTGCCTGCGGCAATATTTTGTGGTAATGTTATATCACAGGCGGTACTGCTCATACTGTCCAGCCGGTACATTTTTTTTTCAATAACAATACCTTTATCATTAATAAGGTCGGTATAAAAAATGCGGCTGTAAGGGCTGGGTTTGCCTTCATAAGTAAGCCATGCTTTCATCCATATTGTTTCGCCGGCAGCATAAATATTTCTGTCTGTTTGCACATAGGCTTTTTCTCTTGGGTAATCATCATGATATTTTTCTACTGCAGCAGCAATTCTTTGCTGCACTGCTAACAGGTCATTTGTTTGAGAAAAAACATTGTTTGAAAAAAACAGGAACAGCAAAAAAGCAACCAAAGGAACTGTAGCTTTTAACATGGCAAACTATTTTTATTAAGGGTGATTACAAAAATAAACCGCTTTTCGCACAAACCGTAACAGGCAGTTGAAAAGCGGTTATTTTAACAGGACAAAGGGTTTTCCTGTAATTAATTATTTATTATAAACAATAGAAAAAGTTGGAGCTCTTACACCCGTGCCGGTATTGTATCCTCTTGCAGCTACAGTATAACAACGTTTGTTTGTAATAGAACTGGTAGCGTATGTAGTACCATAAGTAGTAGTAGTTCCTGTTTTTCTTAACTTAAACGTATTAGTGCCGCTTATCCATGGAATTTTTAAAAATGCTGTACTGCCCTTAAATGGAATGTTGGTTGCAAGAACAATATCAGTACCAGATGTGTTAGTAACCAGGAAATCTAAATTAGATCCTGCATTTGGTACGGTATTTATAAACCGCAAATAATTATAGCCTGAATCGGCATAATTCACATCATCAGGTAAAATAAATGATTGCGCCGCAGGGAATGAATCGCAAACGGTAAGAGAATAGTATTTACCTTTTTCTGCCGAAACAGTGGTTTTATTTATTACTATGGAATCTTCGTTGGTTCCTTTTTTAGGAACGCTGATGCTTACTTCCATTTCTCCGGCATCTACCAAAAGATAATCGCTTTTGTTATTACCGCCTGTATTTAAACCACCGCCTGGAAACGGCATTGCATATTGCGTAGTGGATGTATAACCAAGCCCAAGCAGGTTACTAACCCGTACATTATTTATTTTTACCTGTACACCCTGCGTTAAAAACGAAGGGCTGAGCCAATGTATTTTAAGGTATGCAGCATTGTCGGTAGCTAATGTATTACTCAGGTTTAGCTGATTCTTTTTACAAGAACCAGCTGCCAGCATAATAGCAACCGCTGCAACAGTATATAAAGTATTTTTCATCTTGTTTTTTTTAGTGTGTTAAGAGTTAATAATCGTATGCTTTATGGTTGTGTAAACCACATTGGCACAGTATGATAGTTAACAGCGAGTGCTCCAATTCTTTCCAGTTCCGGAATATTCCAAACATATTCTGAATTAAACCTTGGCCTTACTCTTTGTGCCGGTAATCCAAAGTTTGATGAGAAGAATGTTGCAGGGAAATTAAAATTCTTGTACACCGGCAAACTTGTCATGGGATCTATATCAACATTATAATGATATCTTCTTAAGTCGCACCAGGTTTCAACAAATCCCCAGCCCCACAACGCAATATATTTTTGCAGCATAATGTCGGAAAGTGTAAGTGAAGCAGCAGTGGTTTTTACAGCGCCGCTTGTATTTAAATATGCATTGGCTTCTGCAGTGGTTATTTTTACTGTGTTATACAGCGGTGTGTTTCCTAATGGTATGCTGGCATCCCTGTTAATAAAATTAATATGGCCTTGTATGGCGTTTCTGTACGCAGTAAGTGCACCGGCTTTATCTCCTTTTCTGAATAAGGCTTCTGCTTTTATAAACTGAATTTCAGAGTAGGTCATAATTGGGTGTACCACTTTATCCCTAAAAAGAAACTTACCTGCACTTTGTGTAAAAGCACTGGAGCTTGGGTTGAGATATACACTGTCTCCCCAAAGGCTTGCCACTCTTAATCTGGATGTTGTAGAGGCAGAATTGGGATCACCTATTCCCGGATCAACACCTCTGTACCCGCCATTGCCATTGGCAGTATCCTGTGAGCAGCTTAACATATGGCGCAACCTTGGGTCTCTTGATGCTGGTAATGTATTACCTATAAGTGTTGTGCCATCCAGCAATCTTACAATGAAGTTGCTGGCTTTCCATGTTACAGAACTTTCAATCAAGTTATTTCTGTAGGTTCCAAAAAAGTTGGCATCATCATTTTTAGTAGCAGAAAAAGGAATTAAAAAATCATCAAGCCCTGTAATATCCGAAAGGGAGTTATCACAATACTTTGATACAGAGTCTGCATTGTAACTGGCTTTATTGGTAAGGTGCCCCCAATTAATTGCCAAAACACCATAAGCAAATTTTTTCCATTTAACGGCATTTCCGCTGTATACAAAATCTCCATTAGAAAGCGGTGGAAAACCGGTATTTGGCTCAACCCTGGAAAGATAATCGATAGCCTTGCGGCATAATGAATCTACTGCTTTGTAAATAGTATCCTGGCTGGTGTATTTGTAAAACACTTTATCATCCTGGTACAAATCATAAAAACCTATTGAGCCATGATAGTCGGTTGCAGTTTGAAACATAAAAGCTTTTAGCGCAATGCCTGCACCTGCTAATGTCCATCTTTGATTGTTTTCACTTTCTGTAATAATATACTCAAGGTTTTTTCCAAGGCCGTAATAAGTCTGGCGCCAAATATCTCCCATCGCATCAGATCCTGCAGCGTATCCATGCAGGTCATAAGTACTTTGATTATTATTACCACCTGTTAGCCAGTTTTGAATATATCTTGCCAGGTAACGGGCATCATATTGTGTGCCCCTTGGTATACCCGCCAGTTGTGTTGGAAAAACACTGGTGGGGTCGGGGTTCTGCGGAGTATCTTCATCCGTGTTTATATCAAGGTATTTTTTACACCCCGTAAACACTATACCGGCAGCAATTATCAGTATTAAAATTCTCTTGTTCATGGTATAAAAAGTTTAATAATTAAAATTGAAATTTAAATCCTGCATTTATTCTTCTTGGATTTGAAATAGCGCCGTAATCAATACCTGCGCCACCTAATCCGCGGCTGCTGGCATTTAACCCGTTTACGTTGGGGTCAGCACCGGAGTAATTTGTAATTAAGAATAAATCCTGGCCTGATAATGTAAATACCACCTGCTTAAAGAAATTCATTCGCTTAAGCAATGCATCAGAAAATTTATACGAAACGGTAAGGTCTCTAAGTCTTACCCAATCCACACTTTCAATAAAGTCTGCTTCAGATACATTGGCGGTAGTGGTGTAAAATGCCTGCGTATAGTAAGGTGTAAGTGCAATGGCGTTATTAGTTGGTGTTGCAGTATTTTGTAAACCATCGTTCAGCACACCTTGTATTACTCTTGGTGTTTCACGGTCAAGTGTTTTCTTACTTAAGCCAATTGTATATAAATACATTTCATTTGCATTAAATACATCGCCGCCTTTTCTTATGTCTAAATTAAAGCTTACACTAAAATTGCCTGCAGTAAAACTGTTGATAAGGCCAATTTTAAAATCTGGCTGACGGTCAGCTATATTTTGAAATGTGGAATTTGTAATAGGATAGCCCGTTGATGGATCAATCAGCAACTGCCCCTTATCATTTTTTAAGAAAGTGTAACCGGCAAGATTTCCTGTAAAGGCACCCTGGTAAGCTTGCGAACGTGCATTACCATACATCCACGTATCAGAATCATAATAAAATGGAAGTCCTTTCGGCATTTCAAGAATTTCACCCACGTTTCTGTCAAAGTTTACTGTAACATCCCAATTGAATTTTTTGGCTTTAATTGGTGTGCCTGTTAACTGTAACTCAATACCCCTGTTTTGTACTAAACCGCCATTAATAAATTTAAGTACATAACCTGTAAGGTAGCTGGTACGTGCTGCCAATATTTGGTCACGGCTTTTAAGTGAATATGCAGTAAAGTCAACACCCAGCCTGTTTTTAAAAAACTTAAATTCAAAACCCATGTCACGCTGGCGTGTAATTTCTGGTTTTAAACCCTGGTTGCCACCTGTTACACCTAAAGCATAACCACCGCCTGTTGAAATTTGTGATACAAATGCATAGTCGATTGCATATGCAGTATACACACTTTTACCTGTAGTTGCATAGTTATAGCGCAGCTTCATGTAATTCATCCATGGAAGCGCTTCTTTTACTTCTTTAATATCGGTTGGAATAATACTTGCACCTATTGAGCCATAGTTGAACCAGGGGCTTTTATCAGGATAGAATTTAGATGTAAGTTTTGAATCACCTTCTCTTGTTGCGCCTGCAGAAAGATTGATGAATTTATAATTAAAGGTGTAGCTGGAGAACATTCTGACATTTCTTGAATGTATAAAAGCTGTTTTAGCATCACGTGTTTCGGGCTTGGTATTATTAATGCTTTTAAAATTCAGTTCAAAAAACTGTTCTCCTTTATAAGAATCAATGTTTGTTTGATAATCATCTGTATTAAAACCTACCAGCAATGTATTGTTGGTTACGCCAATTTTCTTTTTAAAAGTTGCGTTAGCCTGGTAGTTAAAGTTATTGGTAAGCTGGTTGTATCCTGATATAAATCCACCTGTTGGCGCACCATAAAGAGACTGCGGATGTGTTATAAAATTACCGTTGGTGCTGTAACCATCATATCCAAAACGGGATACAATAGTAACCCATTTGGCAGGATTAAAAGTAAAGCCCACATTACCTGTTAAGCGGTTTGTTTTATCATAACCGGTGTTTTTGTTAATATCCCAAAAAGGATTGTCCGGCTCGGAAGTATAGCTGCCGCCACGGTAAGTTTTTCTGCTGCCGTTTGGAAGTAAATAGTCTCTCATATCATAATCTCTTGGAAAATACAGCAGCGCCAGTAACGGGCTGTTGGCTCCTTTAGAAATTTTATCTGTAGCCGTATTTACAAAAGAAGCAGAACCATTGATGGTAAATTTAGGAGAAAGTTTTGTTGTGGTATTTAAGCGTACAGTAGAACGTTTAAACTCTGAATTTGGAATTACACCACTGTTATTTAAAAAGCTGCCCGACAAACGCATGGTGGTGGTGCCGGTACCTGCATCAAAACTTAATGAATGCTGCTGTTGAAAACCCTGGCGGAAAAAATTACCAATGTTATCATAGAAAGTAGTGCCTTCAGGATATTTTTCTCCAAAAAATGTTGCTACCGTATTGTCTTTAATGCCATTGGTTCCTCTTCCGTATACTGTTTGCACTTCAGGAAAACGATACAGGTTAGAAACACCAAAGTTGTTTTCGTAAGTTATTGTTCCTTTACCAGCTTTACCTTTTTTGGTGGTAACTAAAATTACACCTGCAGCACCCTGGGAGCCATACAATGCTGTTGCTTCAGGGCCTTTTAAAATAGTTACCGTTTCAATATCATCCGGGTTAATATCCATTGCCCTGTTACCATAATCGCTGTTACGGTTTGCAAAACCAACGCCGGAAGGATTAGATGATGCAATTAAATTTTCCTGGTTAAGCGCCTGGTTATCGTAAGGAATACCATCTACCACAAACAACGGCTGGTTGTTACCGCCTATTGAAGTTGCGCCGCGTAAAATAATAGTTGCAGAAGCACCCGGTAAACCTGAAGTGGAAGTGATGGTGGCGCCGGGTACACGGCCTGCTAAAGCATTCAGAAAATTATCCCTTCTGGTTTGTGCAATTTCCTCACCTTGTACTTCAGTAACTGAGTATGGAATTATTTTCCGGTCTTTTTTTACACCATAAGCAGTAACCACCACACCTTCCAGTGTTCCTTTTGATTGTTTAAGCTGCGATTGAATGTTAACGTCTTTTTCCTGTACAACAATTTCTTTTCTGTCGTAGCCAACAAATGTTAACACTAACCTGTCTCCGGTTTTAGCTTCTATGCTAAAGAAACCGATACTGCTTGTAATTGTTCTTTTGGCAGTACGCTGGTTTGTTACAGTTACTCCTTCCATGGGCTGACCGTCATCATCAGCAGTAATGGTACCTGTTACAACTCTGTCCTGTGCTTGTGTTGCTGCCGGAAAGAGGAATAACACCAGGAAAAGAAAAAATAAAAGTGGGTTCAACTTTCTCATTCTAGTTGTTTTTAGTTTGTGTGGAATTTTAGTTCTTTTAATAATTGTATAACTAAATAATATTAATACCTGCCTGTTTAAAATGCTGCAGTTTTGCGTCATCAGGGTCAGCCTCTGTTATCAATGTATCTATCTTATCAATGCTGCATACTTGTATTGGCTGAAATGAATTTAGTTTTTCAGAAATAGTAAGACATACCGTTTTTTGCGAACTGCTAATCATTGCCTGTTTCAGTTGCACTACATCCCAGTCATTATCTGTTATGCCATGTACGGTATCAATGGCATTAATGCCTAAAAAACATAAATCGGGTTTTATGCTTTTAATGCGTGCAAGCGCATCGGCGCCCAAAGTAATTTTAGAATTTTTAGAAAGCTTGTCGCCAATAACAATTACTTCAATATTGGGGTGATGCATATATTCCACCACTGCCGGTATGCTGCCAGTAATAAATGTTGCCGATAACGATGGTGGTAAAGAACGTGCCATTTCCACAATGGTGGTGCCACCACCTGTTAGTACAAACATGCCGTCTTTTATAAGTGCTGCAGCTTTTTGGGCTATTATCTTTTTATTATCCTGTGAGTATATTTTTTTAGAAGGGTAGGTAATATCACTAAAAGCCAGGGAGAGTGCGCCGCCATGTACTTTAATTAATTTACCATCTTCAGAAAGCTCCATTAAATCCCTGCGGATGGTATCTTCTGATACATCTATCTCTGCACTGAGGGTTGCAGACAATACTTTATTATGCAGGTTAACCTGGTGTACAATGTACGCCTGTCTTTCCCTTTTAAGCATTGGTCAGTCAGTTAGTTTAACCAAATAAACAAAAAATATTGCAAAAAGCCGCAAAATAAACCGGTTTTTAATTAACAAATGTGCAAAAACCAGCAATTTGTAAACTTATAGCGGCATCAACAGGCATTGATTAATGTGTGCCTACTTTGTTTTTATCTTTAAAAAGATTTTGTAAATGCTGTTCTTTTTTAGAAAGAGGGGTTTTTATAACCAGGCTGTCTTTTTTAGATTTAATGAGGCTGTCGGCTGCTTTGGTATTTTCATTTTCTTCATCTTCCTCGCCGGTATAATAATCGCCAAAAAGATTTGAAAGAATTTTTGCGCCATATACACCACGGGTAAATTTGTTACCTATTACAATTATTGTAGCGCCTTCTTTAAGCAACCGTATAAAGCATGCATTGCTGCCATGCCACCAGCCATTATGATAAATCATTTTTTTTCCATCCGGATAAATATTCATACGCCAGCCAAGACCATAATTACGTATGCCGGGTTTTTCGTTGCTGTATGGCGCATAGGCCTGTTCTAAAGTTTCAGGTTTAAAAATTTTACCGCTGTTAAGCGCACGGTCCCAAATCAATAAATCCTGCGGTGTGGTGTAAATATTTTTATCGCCGTATACTGCATCCAGAAAATTCCACGTCATAGGCCTGCCTTTCCAGTCGTAACTGGGTGTAACTTTTGCTGAATCTTCTTTTTTATAAATAAATGTGTGGCGCATTTGCAGCGGTGTAAAAAATGTAAGCTGCATAAAGTCGGGATATTTTTTACCGGTAATTTTTTCAATAAGCAATGCCAGCAATGCATAGTTAGTATTGCAATAACTGAAATGAACATTAGGGGGCGCTATATTTTCAATTATGCTTTTATTGTTTATAAGAAAATTCAGTACATCCTCATTAGTGGCAGTTTTGTTTTTGTCCCATCCCATATTTTCTAAAAAATGAGTGTAATTAGGCAGGCCGCTGCGGTGGTTTAATAAACTGCGTATGGTAACACCGGGATAATTAAATGCCGGAATGTACTTGCTAAGTTCATCATCAATGTTTAACAACCCATCCTGCCATAATTTTAAAACAGCCATAGCTGTAAATGTTTTTGATACAGATGCTATGTGCATTGGCGTTGTGGCGGTAATTACATCGCTGCCGGGTATGTGTATGGTGCCGGTATATTTTTCAAAAACAATATTGCCGTTTTTTGCAACAATAATACCGCCATTAAAACCTTTTGGTAATAAAGCAGTGTCGTACCAAAGCTGGCAGGCATTGCCAAGCCTTTGTACTTCGGCAATGGGTAATGGTACCGGCTTGGGCAGTTCAATTATTCCTGTATCTGTATTAATGCTGCCTGCTTCGTTATTTTTTTTTGTTTGAGAACTGCATGAGAAAAAAAAGATGCTGATAATTATCAAAAAAGATAAAAAACGCAAACGTTGCCGGCTGGCTTTGTGCATAGGTTTGTTGAATAAAGTTAAAAAAGATGCAGTGAGTGACACAATCCCGAAAGCTTTCGGGACTGAAGAATGATGCAAAAGCAGGTTCATAAAAATTTTTACCGTGGATATAGAATATATTTGCACAAAATACGGCGTAAAATCATGAGTGAGAAAAAAATAACGAGCTATCCCAAAGAAAAAATTAATATCCTTTTTTTAGAGAATATAAGTGATACGGCTGTAAATCATTTTAAGGCGGGTGGTTACACCAATGTAAAAAAATTAAGTGGTGCCCTGCCGGAAGAAGAGTTAATTGCTGCAATAAAAAATGTGCATTTACTGGGCATAAGAAGTAAAACACAGGTAACAAAAAAGGTGCTAGATGCAGCTGAAAAATTACAAGCCATTGGTTGCTTTTGTATTGGCACCAACCAGGTTAATTTAGAAGAAGCTACCAAAAAAGGCGTGGCAGTTTTTAATGCGCCTTACAGTAATACAAGAAGTGTGGCGGAGTTGGTAATTGGTGCATCCATTATGCTTATTCGCAAAATTGTTGACAAAAATAAAGCGGCTCATGACGGTATTTGGTTGAAAGATGCCAGCGGCAGTTACGAATTACGTGGTAAAACGTTAGGCATTGTTGGTTATGGAAACATAGGCAGCCAATTGAGTGTGCTGGCAGAAGGGTTGGGTATGAAAGTGGTGTTTTATGATGTGGAGACCAAGTTGCCATTGGGTAATGCAGAAGATAAAAAAACATTGAAAGAACTTGTAAGCACTTCGGATGTAATTACACTGCATGTTCCAGAGCTGGCTACCACAAAAAACCTTATTAATAAAAATGTATTAAAGCACTTTAAAAAAGGAAGCATTTTAATAAACTATGCAAGGGGAGAAGTGGTGGATTTAGATGCGCTGGCAAAAGCATTAAAAGACGGACAGGTTGGTGGTGCTGCCATTGATGTTTTTCCCTGGGAGCCGGAAAAAAATGGCGACAAGTTTACAACACCATTACAAGGATTAAGCAATGTGCTGTTAACGCCGCATATTGGAGGCAGTACACAGGAGGCACAGCAAAATATTGGTGTGGATGTAAGTAATAAGCTGTTTAATTATTTAGAAAAAGGAATCAGTTATGGCTCTCATACTGTACCTGCGTTAAGCCTGCCGCCGCAGGAAGGTACGCACCGCATACTGCATGTGCATTATAATGTACCGGGTGTGCTTAGTGAAATAAATACACAGTTGAGCAAAAATAAAATAAACATTTTAGGACAGTATTTAAAAACCAACGATGCTATTGGTTATGTGGTATTGGATGTTGATAAAGGATTAAGCAAACATGCTGTTGAGTTATTGAAGAATGTGAAGCACACTATTAAGGTGCGGCCGTTGTATTAATTAACTAATCAGGAATTATAACAGATACTGCTGTGCCTTTTCCTTTTTCGCTGTTAATTTGCAGCGAAGCTCCCATCATTTTTATTAAATCTTTTATAATAAGGTAACCAAGGCCATTGCCTTTGCGGTTATCTATATTGGCAGAAGAAACAATAAACTGATCTCCCATTATATTTTGTATTTGTTCTGCCGTCATGCCCACACCTTCATCGGCAACACTAATAATGGTGTTGCCATTATTTTTGGTACTGCTGATGATAATGCTTCCTTTTTCTGTAAAATTGATAGCATTGGCAACAAGGTTGTACAATAATATGCGCAGCGGTTCAAGATACTGGTTAAGCTCCAGGCCTTCGGGTATATTATTTTGAAGCGCCAGTTTTTTTTGTTTGGCCAGTGTTTGCATAATGCCCATTACATGCCCGGCAACATCATGCACATTAAATATTTCTTTAGCAAGGCGGCGGTTTTCGTTCTGGTATTTTATCCAGTTTAAAATATTAGTGCTTAGTAACTGCAGCTCCTGCGATGTGCTGGCCATTTCTTTTAACGTTTCTTCCTGCAGTTGTTCCGGCATTACCGATTTTTTTTCTACCAGGTTTTTACCCGCCATGGTTAAAAACTTCAGCGGTGTAACAATATCATGGCTTATAATGGAAATTAACCTTGTTTTAATCGTATCATTCTTTTCCAGCACTTCATTTTTTTGCTGCAGTTCTTTTGTTTTTTCTGCCACCTGTGTTTCCAGTTTCCGTTGCCTTATTATGTACTGGCGGTTTCTTATTTTAACTATCAGGTATACAAGGCCGGTTAATGCTGCCAGCAACAATAAATAAAACCACCATTGGTTATACCAGCGCTTTGCTATTGTAAATTGTATGGTTTTGTACGAGTAGTTATTAATACCAAAGCCATTTAGTTTGCGTACTCTTAAAATATAATTGCCTGCCGGCAGGTTGCTAAATTGTATAGAAGTGTTTTCTTCTGTTTTTAATTTCTTCCAGTGCAGTGTGTCATTTAACTGGTAATCTATGTAAAGATTTTCTTTATTGCACCAGGCAGAAAACCCCAGTTTAAAAGTAATTTCCTGCACACCGGCGGGCAACAGCCATGTTTTTAATGAATCCGGGTCGGTGTTTTTATTATCTATCAAAACTTCATCAATATAAATTTCACCGGTTGGTAAAAGTGGTTTTGCGGTTGCCGGGTTTACCCAAAGCAAACCATCCATTGATGGAAACGAAATAGTTTGATCTTTTAACGTTAAAGCGCATGGTGTACAACCTCCATTAAGCTCCGTCATTTCAATACCGTCTGTTTTACCAAAGTAATGATAATAAACAGGTGTACTGCCTGTTTCAAAATGTGTTATAATGTCATTAAGGCCTGCTTTAAATAAACCCCTGTTGGTGCTTATCCAGCAATACCCGTTTGCATCTTCTACAAAACAATGTGCGTATAACAGGTATTCATTTTTATCAAGCGGCATTTCTTTTATAACACCGTTTTTATAAATGTAATAACCGTAACCGTAGCTGCCCCAAAAAATGTAATCCTTGTATTTCCATATGCTGCCAAAGCAGGCATTATCACGGCTGTAAATAGTATCTAATTTATTTGTGGCAACAGTAAATTTTAATAAGCCATGGCAGCCTGCCACAGCCAAAACACCGGGAGTTATTTCTTTAAAGTCGTAGGTTTTTACGTTTGCTGCATCAGCAGGGTAGCGGTACAGGTAAAACATACTGTCTGCCTGTAAAAGGCCAATGCCTTCATTATTGGCCAGGTATGTTTTACCATCAGAAATTTCAACAAGGGTAAGCGGCTTAATTTTTTCAAGCACTTTTATTACACCGGTTGTTTTGTTAAACTGGTGCAGGCTGTAAATACCTGTTTTACTGTTAGTGCTGTTGTACCATATCAGGTTGCCATTTGTAAAAGATGTTCTGTTGGAGAATTTTCCTGTAGCCGGTAACACGCCGGGGCTGCTTTCATTATTGCCAATAATATCTCCTTCGTTAGTTAATATATTGCCATTGTCCAGTGCAATTTGAGAGAAGTAGGCATTTTTATTTTTAGGATTGGTGTTTTTTCTTTTTTTAGGTTCCACCATGTTCCGGTTAATAACAATAATACCTTTTGAATCGGTGCCGATAAACAACAAACCTTTGTCCTCTAAATATTCAACGGTTGAAATATTAGCATCGGTTGGTAATATGTTTGTTACAAGTTTTGCCGTTATGTTATTGTTTTCATATTCCAGTACCCAGGCTTCATTTGCTTTTATAATAACCGGTTTTTCCATTCCGGTATTCCAGTACAGCTGGCTTAAGCTGTTATTAAAACTTAAAAGATTTTTTTCGCCGGGTGTAAAATTTACCGGGCTTGCTGTAAGCGATGCTGTTTGTAACAGAAAACTTTGCCTGTTGTTGGTTGTAAAAAAACAATTATTGTTTATTTTATAAAGAGCACTTACATTATTAAACACCGCAACAGGAACGCTGTCGTTTATTGCAAGCTTGTAAATGGTTCCTTCGTAAAGAATAAGGCAGGATGTATCGCTAAGGCAAATTAATTTTTCAAACGGAGATGCAAAGGCGTCAGTTGTTTTTACCCGGGCATTAAAAAAAATATTTGATACGGCTATAAAATGATAATTGGTAAATGAATTGCTGAGCGAAGCCGGTTTGGATAATACAGGCTTGTTTTTTTTTACTTCAAAAATATTGCCGCTGCCATCGGAAATAAAAATACCGCCATCGTAATTTTTAACAGCATATACCTGTTTTTCCGGCGCTATTGGTGAAATTTTTTCTTTGTTGTACGATTTAAATTCAACACCATTAAAACGTACCAGGCCGCCTTCGGTAATAATCCATAAAAAACCTGTTTTATCATCCCATTGTATACCTCTTACTAAATTGGAAGGAAGGCCGTTTTCGGTAGTGTATTGATGCAGCGTATGAGTGGCTGCCTGGTACTGTGCAGCTACGGCAGCAGTAACAAACAATAAAAAAAATGTAAGCAGTTGTTTTAACATAACCGGTTTGTACCTGTTACGAAAGTTACAACAAATGCATTAATAATTCACGCTGTATAAAGTAGCCAGTTCCATCAGCTCTTTAATATTACCGGCGTTTGTTTTTTCGTAAATACGGGTTTTAATAGTGCTGATGGTATTCATTTTCAGGTTCAGGTTATCGGCAATTTCTTTTGTGCCAATACCTTTTAAAACATAGTGCAGTATTTCAAGCTCCCGGGGTGCCAGTGCAGAAAACGGATTGTCCTTAGTAACAGGCTGCCGCTTTACAGCAGGCGCCTGGTTGTGGATAAAATGATTCAGCATATCAATTATCTCATCTTCACCCACCGTTTTAGAAAGATAATAGTTAATGCCATATTGTTTCAATGCCTCACCATATACTTCCACAGGCTGCATGGAAAATATCATAATGTTAAGGTTAGGATATACTTTTCTTATGTTGGGTATTACTTCCAGCGTGCTGCCGTCGCTTAAAATAATATCAAGAATAAGGTGTGTATATTTCTTTTTAACCAGTTCATTCATCAATGCGTTGCAGCTGCTTACTTCGCTTATGTCTGTACATCCAATATTAAGCTGAAGGTATAATTTCAGTCCGTTGCGTATAATGCTGTGGTCGTCTGCTAATAATATTTTGGCTTCCATACAAACAATCCTGTTATTTTTTTAAACACGGTTTTACCTGATGAGAATAAAAGTACCTTTTACAATATGCTGTTCTGTTGATGTACTTTCTTTATAATTTAATAGATATACAAAACCGCCGCCGGGTGATGCAGTACCGTTAAACTTACCATCCCAGCCTTTGTTTTTATCATCTGTTTCAAAAACAATTTGCCCGTAACGGTTAAATATTTTTAAATTAAAACTGGTTACAAGGTCGGTTCCATATATTTTAAATACATCGTTTTTAGAATCGTTATTGGGCGTAAAGGCATTTGGTATATTAATGGTGCATAAGCCTTTTGATACAACAACAGCATCGGTGGTTGCACCGCAATTATTTGTTGCGGTTAATGCATACTGCCCAACCTGTTTAACAATATAAGTTGCATTTTGAGAACCATCTTGCCAGCTTAACTGCCATAAAGGATCAAGGGTTGGTGCTAACGTTATGGTATTGCCCGGGCAAATAAACTGGTCGGGCCCCAGGGTAAACCGCGGCTTTAAATTATAGTTGATGATAACCGTGTCTGATTTTTTGCAACCATTCAAATCAAGCGTTACAACGTAAGTGCCTGCAGTGGTAACCGTAAACACAGGATTTGTGCTGCCATCGTTCCATAAATAAGTTGCTGCAGGAAAAGCAGCATTTAATGTAACCGTTGTTCCTTCACAAACTGTTTGGTCGGCACCAAGGTTTACAACGGGAGAGGGCTTAGTGCCGGTTATTACAACACTGTCTCTGAAAGAACAAGAGCCTCTTGCAACTTCACACCAATAAAGCCCCGGTGTAACAGCACTGATGGTGGCTGTAGTGGCGCCAGTACTCCATGTATAACTGGTAGCATTGGCCGTAGTAGCATTAAATATTACAGGTATACCGGCGCAAACAGGTAAGTCAGGCCCCAGTGTAAATACAGGTGCTGTTGTAAATGTTACATTAATACTATCTCTTTTTTTACAGCCTGCAATGGTATTGGTTACTTCCACCCAATATAAACCCGTTACAGCAGGTGAGTATGTAGCGTTGGTGCTGGCATCCTGCCACAAATAAGTGGCATTGGGGTTAGTGGCATTTAATGTAACCGGCACACCCTGGCAAACAATAATATCATTGCCAAGATTTAAAACCGGTGCAGGATTCACTGCTGTTATAATTAAGCTGTCCCTGAAGCTGCAGCCATTTCTTGAAACGTTGCACCAATAAGTACCAGCCTGGTATGCTTTTATAGTTGCGGTGGTAGCGCCGGTATTCCACAGGTAAGTGGCACTGCCGGTAACGGTTGCATTTAGTGTAAGTGTATCGCCACTGCAAACCGGGCCATCGGCCCCTAAATTAAATATTGGAGCCGATGTAAAAGTTACATTAATACTGTCTCTTTTTTTACAGCCTCCAATGGTATTCGTTACTTCCACCCAATACAAACCTGTTACAGTAGGTGAGTATGTAGCATTGGTGCTGGCATCCTGCCATAAATAAGTTGCATTGGGGTTTGTGGCATTTAATAAAACAGGTATGCCCTGGCAAACGGTAATATCATTCCCCAGGTTAACTGTTGGTGAAGGATTAACAGCTGTAATAATCAAACTGTCTCTGAAAGTGCAGCCATTCTTTTTTACATCACACCAGTAAGTGCCGGCCTGGTAAGCTTTAATGGTGGCTGTTACAGCCCCGGTATTCCACAAATAAGTAGCGCCGGCAACAGTGGCATTTAATATCAGCGTATCGCCGCTGCAAATTGGGCCATCGGGTCCTAAATTATAAACAGGGCTTGTGCTGAAGGTTACATTAATGCTGTCTCTTTTACTGCAGGTGCCGCTGGTTACCTGCACCCAGTATAATCCGGATGTGGTGGCGGTAAACGTTGGTGTGGTGGCCCCATTTTGCCATAAAAAAGTATTGGTGCTTCCTGCGGCAGGCCCGTTTAGTAATAAACTGGTGGCACCGCAAACTGTAGTATCCGGCCCCAGGTATAAATCAATGGCGCCGGAATTAATTTGCTTGGTTAAAGTATCGGAGCCACAGTTGGTAAACCGTATCAGTTTTACAGTGTACAGCCCTGCAGTGGTAAATGTATGTGTTGGATTATTTATTGTTGATGTGTTATTTGCACCGGAGGCGACGTCTCCAAAATCCCATCTTATTGAATTTACTTCTGCAGCAGGAGTATAATTAAACTGTGCTGTATTGCAGGAAATAGTGTATGTAAAACTGTCTGGCGGATAAAAATAGCTTTGTACAAATGCAGGCAAACCAAAAGTAGATGCTTGTGTTGCTCCAGACCATTGCAGTGCATTTAAAACATAATTACAACCTGTGCCATATACATTGGGGTTATTGATAGCAGAAATATATTTAAGGCTTGCAGAGTTTAAAGCCATATAAATTTTGCCATCAGGTGCATTTTGTAAAGCACCATATAATTCTAAACCAAATGAACCTGTTTGCGTAATAGTTTGTTTAGATGCTATTATAGCCGCAGGTGTCGGTTGTGTTACATCATACTGCAATAACTGGTAAATTGATCCGGCAGTATTGGGGTTTAAACCAGCCGTTGAGTAAAGCAACCTGCTGTCAGGTGAAAACTCCACGCCATAATACAATGCGTACGGTTCACTTGCGTCGTGTAAACTCACTGTATTTGAAACAACACCGGTTGCAATGTCAAAATCACTCAGGTCTACATTTCTTGTCCAGTGTGCAGCAGCAATTTTTCTTCCATTGGGTGATGCTTTTAAATATCCAAGAAATGAAGAGTCAATACGGGTGGTGTTTGTTCTTGGAAGTCCGGGTAATACAATACCTGTATGGCTTATAACAGGAACAGGGTTTACACCTGCAGCAGTTACCAAATAAGAATAATATCCGTTAGAGGCGGTGTCATGTGCCACTACCCAAACATCTTTGTTATTGCAATGGCGTACCGCTGTTATTTTTTCAACAGAATTTTTTGTAAGCGGCACATTTTTAGTTTCAACATCTCCATTGCCATTATCCAGTGCCATATTTACAATAGAATAATTCAGCCCTTTTGTATCAACAAAAGTTGCAGGAGGAGATACAAATTTTACCGCATCAACAGTAAAAACAATATACCTGCCGGGGTCATCAATTTTAGGAACAATAACTGCAGACTGGGAAGAAGAAGGGTCTCCAAAAAGCCCGGTGCCGTTTGGCATAACCTGGTGCAGTTTGTTCCATATTTTTATGCCATCAGTATAAAAAAGCAAATTGCCGTTTACATCACAAATAGTTGCAACACCTTCAACAGTGGTTAGCTGGCCATTATTTATGGGTACAGCCGTTCCACTGTTGAAGTCAATACCTAAAAATTTACCAAAGTACCAAACGTTAGCTTCCTTTTGAGTTTGTGCAATACCACTAATGCATACAAACTGAACAAAAAGAAATAAAATTATTTTGATACAGCTTTTCATGATTAAAGAAATAATAAAACGGGCTTTAAAATTTTACTCAAAATAAGTTTAAGTACTTTCCAAACACGGTAGAGTTAATTCTACAAAGTAAGCTTTATTCTGCTGGTAATATTGTACCGTTAAAACTAAATAAGGTTTATACAAGCCAAAACACAAACACTTACAAAATGAAAAGAAACTGCTTTTTACAGGCTCCCTCAATTTGGGCCTTTATCTTTTTCTTGCTGGTTAGCCCGGGCCTTATGGCGCAGGTTACCAACCCTTCAATGGGTAACAGCCCGTGGAAATACACCAATCCACAACCGTTTGCACATAATTTTAGTGACATGTCATTTATTGATGATAATGTTGGTCTTGCTGTTTCCGGAGGTGCCCTTGGTGTTAGCGGCGCTATTATGCGTACAACCGACGGAGGCGCTACCTGGCAGTCTGTTGCATATAAATATGTAACCAATACAGGCTCTGTAGCCATTGGTAGTTTTAGTGATGTGCATTTTGTAACACCTTCTATTGCTTATGCAGTAGGTTCAGGCGGTTTAATGGTTAAAAGTACTGATGGTGGTATAAACTGGACTACAATTAATACACCCCTAACAAGTTTAGGCCGTAATATTAATGCCCTGCATTTTCTTAATAAAGATACCGGGTACATTGGCGGTGCTGCTATTAACACCTCCAATACCACCAGCATTAACGATGCTCCTAAAGTGTATTTTACAAAAAATGGCGGCAACACGTGGGATTCACTGGCAACACCTTTCCGTCCGCAACAAAATAATGTTACGCTCAGTGGTTTTAACCAGTCAGAAATTCAGCGTATTCATTTTGTAAATGATTCGGTAGGTTATGTTACAGGTTCATGTGGTAATTCAGTAGCTAACTACAGTGCCATTTTGTGGAAGATTGAAAAGAATGTGGTGAAAGATTACAGCATACACCGTTCTAAGTTTGGCATTAGTGCCACCACAGGTACTTATACACCCGCTACACAAACATTTAAAGGGCTGCTTGGTATTAATGACTCGTTGGTAATTATTTCCAGCCTTAATAATAATGTGGTTATACGGGTACGCACCGGTAAAAACGATAGTACTGCAAGTGCAGCACCAGCTGTGTTTGGAGCGTATGAAAGAGGCGTTTACCAAATAGTAATATGGCTTAACAGTACAACAACACCTTACCCTGCAAACCTGGTTGGTGTTGTTGCCGGTCAAATGCCACATATAAAAAAGGACGGTACCGGTAAACTGTTTCTTGCATCCGGTAATATGGTGCTGGCATCTACAGACAATGGTACTAACTGGACTTACAGTCCTGTACACCCGGGCAATGTTGTTTATACGCATTGGGGTTTTTCTGCAATGGATGTTACGCCGGCTAATAAAATAGTGGTGGGCACTGTTAATGGCTTATCTTATTATGCTTTTCCAAGTAATTCTTTTTATGTATGGTTGAGAGGGCCGTATAACAACATACGACCATTATTTTATGGTTTTAGTGATATGGACTGGGCAGATTATTGTAATGGTATAGCTGTGGGCAGCAATGGAACGATTGCTAAAACAAGCGATGGTGGTAAAACATGGACTAATGCATCTAATGCTTTGTTTGATGCAGCACAAATACCATTGGCCAATGTGGTATATCCAGCTACCAATGCGATGTACTTCAGCACTAACTCATTTGGTTTTATTGGTATTCACCGCTCAACAGACCAGGGACAATCTTATATTCCAATATTTACAGAAACAAATCCTAACACATTTGGTATTGCCAATTTCACCATGCTGGGTCAGTCAAGGGCGTGGGCTGTTGGTTACCGTGGCAGCCCTTCGGTACAACGTACCGTAATATTCCGCAGTTTAAATCCATCTGCAGCAACGCCGGTGTGGGATACTGTTAAAGCATTCCCTAACGGAACGTTTGCACCGCAATTAAAAGTTATCCGTTTTGCCAACCAGGATACAGGTTACACTTGCGGAAACAGGGGTAAAGTATATCGTACAACAGATGGAGGAACTACCTGGACGGATATAAGCCCGGATACGCTGGTTAACAGTAATGGTACTGCTACTTATAATGCACTGAGTGTGGTAAGTGGTAAAGTGATTTTCATTGGCGGAACCAGCCGTAAATTATTCAGATCCATCGATGCTGGTAACACATGGACAGATCTTTCTATTGCTGTTCCTCCTGCACCAACACCTTTTACAAACTTTACATCCATTACCAATATTGTAATGAATGATAACAACAATGGTTATTTAAATGCAGGTACTATTGTTATGAAAACAGCAGATGCATGGAATACATGGACCTACGATATTGCTCCCGGAAGTTTTGTAGCTATGTCCTTATATCCTAAAATTGCAGGCCCTATCAGCAATAAGAGAGTTTATGGATTACCATTAGTTGCCGGTTCTTCTGTAAACAGCCAGCAATCTGCATTAATGATGGAATATGGAGATGCTGCGGCAATGAATATTTCATCAACAGAAGTTATTACACCTTCTTGCGTAAGCTCACCAACAGGTACTGTTACCATTAATGCAACAGGTGCCATTGCGCCTTATACATACCGTATAAATAATGGTACACCTCAATCTTCAGCAACATTTAACAATCTTGCTGCAGGTGTATATACTATTACCGTTAATGATGCCGCTTGTGCAACATACACCAAGCAGGTAACTGTTGGCCAAAGGCCGGTACCAACTGTAAATGCTGGTCCTGATAAAACGATTATTGACGGGGATATTATTACCCTGGACGGTGCCAGCAACAGCAATATAGCTTCAGTTGCATGGTCTCCAACTGCTACTATTGTAAGCGGAGGTAATACATTTACTCCTTCAGTTAAACCTGTTGTTACCACCAGCTATGTAATAACTGCAACAGATGTTACAGGATGTACAACAGCCGATAATGCAGTGGTAACGGTATTGCCTTATTGCATACGCATTAAAGATGCCTTTACACCAAATGGAGATGCTGTTAATGACAGATGGATTGTTACCGGCGGCAGCAACTGTACCACGCAGGTTACTGTAAATGTGTTTAACCGCTATGGTGGAGTAGTGTACAGCAACCAGAATTATAATAATGACTGGGATGGTACTTACAAAGGAAAGCCGGTGCCGGACGGTACTTACTACTATGTAATAAGTGCAAAATTGATTAACGGCACCGTACAGCAGTTTAAAGGCGACGTAACAATTTTAAGATAATTAAACTTACACATTCAGATATGAAACAAAGTATAACATTATTGCTGCTGGCTGCTGCCATTGGTGTAAAAGCACAGCAGTTACAAACATCAAGCATGTACGAGTTGCAGGGTATGTTACAAAACCCGGCAATGGCAGGTGTACAGGATAAAAATTTTATTGGTGCAGGCTACCGCACCCAATGGAGTGGCATAAGCGGCAGTCCGCAAACGGCCACCATTTTTGGTTCCTTTGGTTTGCCTCAACAAAAAATTGGCATAGGCGGTTATATCTATAATGATAAAACCGGCCCCACTACACGTACAGCAGTAGAGCTGTCGCTGGCAAAACACATCATAACCGATAATGGAAATATATTCTCTCTCGGTATGGAAAATCGTTTTCAGCAATATGCGCTTAATAAATCAAAGCTTACAGCAACATTGGGTAACGACCCTGCTATTGGCGGCAGCGACACCCGTTTTAAATACGATGCAGGATTTGGTATTGCCTACAAAACAAAAACAATACAGATAGGTGCATCAGTATCTCAACTGGTACAATCTAAACTTGACTTTTACAGTGGCAATATGTCAACCACTGAAGAAGCAAGATTATACCGCCATTATTACCTACATGGTGCTTACCGCTGGAAAGTGGATGACGCCACCAGCATTATACCCAACTTTGTGCTGACTTATTTGCCCAACGCACCTACGGACTTCCAGGTGGGCGCAAGGGTGGAACACAGAGAATTGTTTTGGTGGGGTGTAGGTTACAGGGCACACCAGAGCTACATGTTAAGCGCAGGACTGCATATTAATAAAAAGTTCACCATTGGATATGCTTTTGATAACTATACATCACCCATCAGCACTTTTGATGCAGGTGCAAACGGGCATGAAGTATTACTTAAGTATTCGTTTGATAAATAGCATAAATCTTCTTTTCATAGTTTGGTTTGGGCAGCTTTACGGCTGCCTTTTTTTATGCGGCCTTGCTGCATAATAGTTGCGGCACAGGCAACGAAGCACAAAGTTTATTCCTTTTCAATGTTATTGCCGGGAATATAAAATACATGGGTAAAAATATTATTTCCTGTATTTTCAAAAATTATTGAAAATATTATATCTTTGTGGTGATAAAAAACAAGCACCATGAAACTGATAATAATTGGCGGCGGCTTTGGCGGTTTAAGGTTGGCACGCAAACTGAACAATAAACCAGGTTTTGAAATAACCATTATTGATAAAAATAACTTTCACCAGTTTCAGCCACTGTTTTACCAGGTGGCAACTGCGGGGCTTGATGCCAGTAATATTTCTTTTCCACTACGCAAGGTTTTTCATAACAGTAAAAATGTACGGTTTAAACTGGCAGAAGTAACACAAATACTTTCTGCACAAAATAAAATTGTAACCACCATTGGAGAAATGGAATATGATGCATTGGTAATTGCCACCGGCGCCGACACTAATTTTTTCGGCAATAAAAATTTAATGGATAATGCATTGCCTATGAAAAGCACGGTGGAAGCACTGCAACTCCGTTATCACCTGTTGAAAAATTTTGAAACGGCTACCACCATAAAAGATGAAAAAAAACTGCAGCAATTAATGAATATTGTTGTGGTAGGCGGTGGCCCCACAGGCGTGGAACTGAGCGGCGCCATTGCAGATATGAAACGGTTTGTATTGTACAAAGATTATCCTGAACTGGACTTTAGCAAAATGCATATTTATCTTTTAGAAGGTGCCGGTAAAACATTGGCGGCTATGAGTGAAAAAAGCAGCGAACAGTCTCAAAAATATTTAGAAAAACTGGGTGTAACTGTTTTAACCAATACGCTTTTGAAGGATTATGACGGCGAAAAAATTACATTGCAAAATGGCGATATTATAGAAACTAAAATGGTGATATGGGCAGCCGGTATTAAAGGCAATGTGCCAGAAGGTATTGATAAAACTTTAATGGCAAGAGGCAACCGCATTAAGGTAGACAGGCAATGTAAGGTATTAGGCACACAAAATATTTATGCAATTGGCGATGTGGCGTATATGGAAGAGCCGGCTTATCCTCACGGGCATCCGCAGGTGGCGCCTGTTGCCATGCAAATGGCAGATTTTCTTGCTAAAAATTTTAAATTAATGTTAGCTAATACTCCTTTAAGTGATAAAGGCTTTGAGTATTATGATAAAGGAAGTATGGCAACGGTTGGCCGTAACCTTGCTGTGGTGGATATGCCCAAACCTAAATTACATTTTGGTGGTTTTTTTGCCTGGATGATTTGGATGGGCCTGCACCTGATGCTGATACTGGGAGTGAAAAACCGCTTTTTTGTATTTATAAACTGGCTGTATAACTATGTTACATACGACCAGAATTTGAGATTGATATTCGATAGTAAAAAAGAAAAGTAGATTGGGAATATGGCAAAAGTATTTTTATCTGCAGAATGGAAAAACTTAATAATGGCTAACTATACTGTTGAGCCTTCAATACTAAAACAATATTTGCCCGCAGGCACTCAACTGGATTTTTATAACGGAAGAACATACGTAAGCCTTGTTGGGTTTATGTTTTTAAACACAAGGGTTAAGGGAATAAAAATACCATTTCATATAAATTTTGAAGAAGTGAATTTGCGGTTTTATGTAAAGCGTTTTGTAAATGGAGAATGGCGCAGGGGTGTTGTGTTTATAAAAGAGATTGTACCTAAGCTTGCAATTAGTTTTGTAGCCAATACAGTTTACAAAGAAAAATATTGCCGTATGCCTATGCAGCACTCCATAAAATTGCAGGGTCATGAAATGAAGACTGAGTACCGCTGGAAGCATAGCGGAAAATGGAACAGGCTGGGTGCAGTAACAAATGCAGCACCTGAAAATCTTGTAACAGGCAGCGAGGCTGCATTTATTGCAGAGCATTATTTTGGTTACAGCAGGTACAACAATACAACTACTTATGAATACGAAGTGAAACACCCGGAATGGAAAATACATTTATTGAAATCATACAATGCTGATTGCGATTTTAAAACTGTATATGGCGATGCTTTTGCAATATTAAATAACCGCAACCCCGATTCTGTTTTTATGGCAGCAGGCTCTGCAATTACAGTATCTGGAAAACAGAAAATACAGATATATAGTTAAAACACCCTTTTCGCAAACAATATTCTGGTGCATTTTTGGGTTATTAATTTTAACCACTAAAAAAATCCTGCAATGAAAAAAAACTGCTTCATTTTAATTATGGCAATGTTGATGATGAGCCTGCATACCCGTGCACAGGAATCTTCAGAGAAAGAAAAAAAATCACAGCCGGAGGTAAAACACCCAACGAACATTATTAAAGTAAACCTTACCGGGTTACCATTAAAAAATTACGGTTTTCAATATGAAAGAATTATTACCCGGAAAATATCGGTGGCATTGGGGTATCGCACCATGCCAAATGGATTGTTGCCCATGCAAAGTACTTTAACAAAGGCCATTGGTGATAACCCGGATGCATTGGACCAGGTAAAGAATTTTAATTTAGGCAATACTGCCATTACGCCTGAAGTACGTTTTTATTTAAGCAGAAGAGGATATGGCCGTGGTTTTTATGTAGCGCCTTTTTACCGAAATGTAACTTTTAAAGGAAGCGGTTTAAAATTCACCTATCAAAACAGTCAGCTTACAAATAGTTCTATCGCTATGTCGGGTAAACTTACAGGCAATACTTTTGGGTTATTGCTGGGCACGCAGTTTCCAATAGGCAAACATATTGCGCTTGACCTCTGGTTTATTGGTCCGCATTATGGTTCTGCAAAAGGCGATTTTTCCGGTGTTGCCGCACAGCCACTTACTCAATCAGAACAAGATGACCTGCGCAAGGAAATTGAAGATTTTGATATTCCGCTTACAAAGAAAACTATTACGGTAAATGCTTCTGGTGCTAATGTAAAATTAGACGGGCCTTTTGCCGGCATACGTTCCGGCTTTACAATAGGAGTAAAATTCTGATTTACTTATTTAAAAATACTTTCGCTCTTGCTTTAAATGCCGCAGTCTGATGCGGCATTTGTTCTTCTATCAGTAATTTTATTTCAGGCAATATTTCAGGGTATTGTTTACTAAGGTTTTTTAGCACCGTTAATGAAAATGCTTTTACGGCCACAGCTTCGGTGGGGGAGGCAACATAATTAAAACAAATATCCATAATGCTGCCCTGGTATTTTTCAGGAATCTCTATATCCTGCAATAAACGTATGCTGTTTCTTTTTACAGCCGGGTGCAGGTTGGGTTTGCCTAAATTTTTTATTAACGCTGCCCAATGTTTTTTTATAAACTCCGGGTGTGCAATTACGCAATAACTGACTGGCCAGCCTGCCCGCTGCACCACACGGTATTCGTCGTTTAAAAACAATTTGAATAACTCATCAAAACGCTGTTGAGATGTGCCCACCCAGTTTACAATATGGGTGCATTGTGCTTTGGAGTGTTCTTTTAGTATTTCGTCTCTCAGGTTAAAGATTGGCATGATTACACTAATTTAAACGAATTACACGAATTGAAATCCGTAACAATCAGTTTAATCATTTCAATCAGTGTTCTATCCTAAAACGTAATTGCATTCACCCTGAACTTGCCGTTTGAATATTCCAGCGATGGCATGGGGAATTTTACAATGTTCAAAATATTCAGCGCCACTTTAATGCCTTTTTTATTGGTACGGATTTTTGTTAAATCAATATCGGGTGCTAAATACCATTGGCGGTAACGTTTTATATCGGTGCGGTTAAAGTTTATATTGCCATTGGCATCTTTACCAATATTTTCATTGGCGCCAAACATACCTTCGGCACCAGTGCCAACGGCAACATTTATCCATGCCGGTAAATTACTTTTAGGAAAAAATGATTTTATGTTGGCACTCAGCCAATAGGTTTGCCCGTTATAATCTTTTAAAAAACGTTCGGCCGTACTGCTGCCAAAAATTTTATTGCTGCGTTGTATTAATGCAGGGTCGTTGTATGTTTTACGGTGAAAGGAGAATTTAAATTGTATGCGCTGTTCATCCCACGCCAGTTCCTGCGCCACCAGCATACCACTGCCGAGAACATTGGCACTAAAGTCACCCCAGCTCCATCCCCATTCACTGGAAAAGCCATCAAGCGTTTCAATTACGGTTTGATAAAAAGCGCCGCTCATACCACCGAGCCAGATTCTTTTTTTTCGGTCAATGCCTGTCCAGCGCCAGAGTTCCATGCTGGCTTTGCTTTCTGCATAGGCACTGTAAGCATGGCCAATTTTGTCAATGCCTTTCCATTCACCAATATCATTAAATGTATGAAAATTACTTTGCGGATAATTTTTATACCATGCCTTGTATAAACCAACCATTGCACCGCTGTAACCAATAATGTTTGTGGCAGCGATGATTTTAGTGCGCTTTTTTATTTGAGTTGGAGTTAACGTACTAAAATAACTTGTGTCACCATGTGAGGGGAATGGTTGTGGTTTGAAAACAGGGCTTTTTGTAGTTGATGAAGTATCCTGCGCCTTTAATTGAAAACATAAAACTACGAGTAGATAAATGCTCAATAAAGCTTTAAATGTACAAGAGTGCGACGCCAATGAAGTTGATTTTTGTACTAATGCCCGGCTCATAAAAAACAAAATTACCACTATATGGTGTTAATATATACGAAACATTTATTTTTGAAGATGTAAATAAAAAATATATGGAAGCAACAACTATTGCAAAAATTGACACCTGGTTAAATGGTAACTACGACCAAAACACTAAAGACGAAATAAAAAAATTACAAAATGATAATCCGGCCGAACTGGAAGATGCGTTTTACCGCAACCTGGAGTTTGGTACCGGCGGCCTGCGTGGCACAATGGGTATTGGCACCAACCGTATGAATAAATATACTGTGGGTATGGCCACACAGGGTTTTGCCAACTATTTAAAAAAATCTTTTAGTGGCGACATCAGCGTGGCTATTGCACACGACTGCCGCAACAACGGCCGCTTTTTTGCAGAAACCACGGCGAATATTTTTGCAGCTAATGGTATAAAAGTTTATTTGTTTGAAGCACTGCGCCCAACACCGGAATTAAGTTTTGCCATTCGCCAGTTAGGCTGCCAGGCGGGTGTGGTGTTAACTGCCAGCCACAACCCAAAAGAATACAATGGTTACAAAGCGTATTGGAATGATGGTGCACAATTAGTGCCGCCGCATGATAAAAACGTAATTGTGGAAGTGGAAAAAATTGCAAGTGTTGATGAAGTGAAATGGACAGGCGGCGAAGCAAATATTTTTCCTTTAGGTAAAGATTTGGATAATGCATATTTGGATATGGTGAAAACATTGAGTGTTTATCCTGATGTATGTGCAGCGCAGCATGATTTAAAAATTGTTTACACACCTATACATGGCACAGGTATTACGCTGGTGCCGCCGGTGCTGGAGCGTTTTGGTTTTACCAATGTTACAATAGTTGAAGAGCAGGCAACACCGAGTGGTGATTTTCCAACGGTAGTTTATCCAAACCCGGAGGAAAAAGAAACCATGAGTATTGGTTTGAAAAAAGCAAAGGAACTGGATGCGGATATTTTGCTGGGCACCGACCCCGATAGTGACCGTGTGGCCATTGGTGTAAAAAACAACAAAGGCGAGTGGGTGCTGATGAATGGCAACCAAACTGCGGTGCTTGCGTTTAATTATATGATTGAAGCAAGAAAAGCAAAAGGTATTGCTCAGCCCAATGATATGGTGGTGAAAACAATTGTTACCACGGATATGATTGATGAAATTGCCAAACAAAGCAATATTGCCTGTTACAATGTGTTAACGGGTTTTAAATGGATTGCCGCCATGATTAAAGACAAAGAAGGCAAAGAAAATTATGTGGTGGGTGGCGAAGAAAGTTTTGGTTTAATGATTGGTGATAAAGTACGTGATAAAGATGCTATAAGCGCTGTGGCTTTGTTATGCGAAATGGCAGCTTACGAAAAAAACAAAGGCCGAAGTTTGTATGATAAAATGATTGACATGTACCTGCAATATGGTTTGTATAAAGAAGACCTGGTAAGCCTTACTAAAAAAGGTATGAATGGTGTGGCTGAAATTGCTGCTATGATGCAGGGTTACAGGGATAATCCGCCAACGGTGTTAGATGGCGTTGCTGTTACACAGTTGTTAGATTATGATTTAAAAGTGGGTAAAGATTTAACCACCGGTAAAACATGGCCTATTGATTTGCCCAAAAGCAATGTGCTGCAATTTGTACTGGCTGATGGCAGTAAAATTTCTGCAAGGCCAAGCGGTACAGAGCCAAAAATTAAATTTTACTTCAGCGTAAAAGGCAAACTGAATATTAAAGAAGAATTTGAGGGAGCAGAAAAAGCGCTGGATGATAAAATAGCACGGATAGTAAAAGAGATGCAGCTGAAATAAGATAGCAGTTCTTTTTAATATTCTCAAAATATTGTATATTGGTATGCAAATACCTTATGCTATGGCTTTTGAATATTCCTGCTTCATCAGTTACCGGCATAACGATGCCGAAAAACTGTTTTATAGTAATTTAAGAGAAATGATACAGTCGGAAGCAATGCTTGCGACTAACAAAAACAAATTGTTTTTTGATGAGAACGCCATTAAGTATGGCGAAGAATGGGATGATAAAATTTATGATGGTGTAAGCGGCTCTTATTTTTTTATTCCTATTTATTACCCCAATTATTTACACACCGATAATATATGGTGTGCCCGTGAACTAATGCATGCTTTACGGGTGGAAGAAGTGATAAAAAGCAAATTAACCGACGACCAGAAAAGGAAGTTTTTCTACATTATACCGTTTATTTACCGCGGCAAGGCAGACAGCCTGCCTAAAGGTATTGCAAATAAAAAAGCACTTTTTTTACAGCAGTTTGAATACCTCATTATAAAAAAGGATGTATCGCCGGAGCTGGTTAATTTAAAACAGCAGTTTTGCGATACGCTTACAGAGTGCTGGAGTATTTTAGATGAATACAATACAACAGACTTTCAGCAAATGATACAGGCCATTCCCAAACCCACCGATGAGGAGGTAATTGCATGGATAAAAGAACAGCGCAACAATCAAACACAAAAAGAAGCAGCACATAAACCCCTGCTGGTAAAAAAAGATAATTAAGCAATGAGCGAGGCATTAAAAAACGGGCAAACGGTAACCTTTTATTCTTATAAAGGCGGAGTGGGGCGAAGCATGGCCCTGGTAAATATTGCCTGCCTTGCTGCAAAAGAAAAGAAAAAAATATTGCTGATTGATTGCGATTTGGAAGCCCCCGGGCTGCACCAGTTTTTTAAAGCTGCAGATGACACAAAGGGTTTTGTAGATCTTGTTAGTGACATAAACAGTTTTACCGATGACGAAGCCAATAATAATGAAGAGGGTTATAATACATTTATGGAAACCCGGTTTTATGATTATGTGGACAGGGAAGTAAATCCGTTTGCCGCAGTACAGGCAAGTAATGCAAACATGCCTTCGGAAACGGTTGCTAAAAATGATTTAACTGATGACAGTATATGTATTGATTTAATTAAGTCGGGCAAATTTGATGATGGATATTCTAAAAAACTGGGCGCCATAAACTGGCTGACACTGTATGAAAAAGCACCGGCGTTCTTCAGAACTTTTGCGGCCTGGCTGGAAACAAAATACGATTACATATTTATTGATGCACGTACTGGCCTTGCTGATACCAGCGGTATTTGCACCATGTTAATGCCGCAAAAACTGGTAATGGTGTTTGTTTTAAATAAACAGAATATTGATGGAGTGGTGGATGTTGCCAGGCAGGCAATTGATTACCGTTTTGACTCCAACGATTGCCGCAGGCTGGATATTTACCCGTTGCCTTCACGTATTGAAAACTCAGTGAACCCTTATTTGCAGTTGTGGATAGATAATTACAGGGGTAAATTTGAAAAGCTGTTTAAGGATAAATACATGCTGAATGATTGCAGGCTTCACTCATATTTTGACCGGTGTTTTATTCAGTATTATGCCATACATGCTTACGGCGAAAATATACCTTCATTATACGAAAGCATCACCAGCAGCAATTTTATTACCTACAACTATAATAATTTTTATACAGTAGTAAAGAAGAATATACCGGCATGGGAAGTATTGAGTTTGGAAGAAGAACAGGCACTGATTAATGAAGCTAATGAGCTGTTCAGGCAGGGGCTTGATCTTTATTACAAAGCCGAGTATGAAAAAGCAAAAGAAAAATATGAAAAAGTAATTGAGCTTAACCCGGAATATACGGATGTGTATAATGAAATGGGGAATATTTATTTTCAATATAAAAAATACAATGAAGCACTTGCTTTTTATAATAAAAGCATTGCACTAAAACCGGATTATGCAATAGGGTTGCGCAATGCCGGTATTGTATATAACCAGCTTAAAGAAAATGATAAGGCGCTTGAAGTACTAAACAAAGCCATTAAATTAAAACCTGATTATGCAGAAGCCTATAGCGACAGGGGAATAACGAAACGACGGCTAAAAGATTACGATTCGGCAATTGAGGATTTTAATATTGCAATAAAACTAAAGCCTGAATTTGCAGATCCGTATTCCAACAGAGGAAATATAAAATTTGATCTTGAAAAGTATAATGAAGCGCTGGAAGATTATAGCATAGCTATTAAATTAAAAGCAGGCGATGCTGTATTTTATCAAAACCGGGCACTTGCTTATTCAAAACTAAATGATAATGATGTTGCATTGGTTAACTACACCACTGCAATTAGTTTAAAACCTGAAAATGCTTCAATTTATTATGACAGGGGATATGTGTACGAAAGACAGAAAAAGTATCTTGAAGCAGAAGCTGATTATGCAGCAGCTGTGGAAAGAGATTCAGGTAATGCTGATTATTATACTGAATTGGCAAATGTGCAGTATTACCAGAAAAAATTTGAAGCATCACTGGTTAATTATACAAAAGCCATTGAGCATGCACCCGGTATTGCAATTTGTTTTACTAATCGTGGTAATGTTTACTTTGAGTTAAAAAAATACAGCGAAGCGGCAGATGATTTTGCAAACGCATTATCATTAGAGCCGGAAAACGTAGATGCATTAATTGGAAAAGGAGCAGCGATATATCACCTTAAGCAATACCAGGAAAGCCTTGACCTGAACATGAAAGCTGCGGAAATAGATAAACAGAATGCAGTACCTTTTATTAATATGGCGTATGCTTACCGGCGCCTGGGAAATAAAGAAAAAGCAGCGGAAGCACTGAAAAAGGCAATAGAACTGAATCCTGATGATGCGTTTTGTTATGCAATAAGTGCAGAAAACGCCGGAGCCGATGGTGATGACGAAAAATTTTATGCAGAAATTGAAAAAGCACTGGCAATAGATTTTGATATTGCCAATGAAATTGAAAATGAAAAAGAATATTACACCAAATATATTGATGCTGCCCGTTTTGGGGAGTTGCTAAAAAAATACAGCGTTACTTTAAGCACAGCCGTTAAGTAAGCCCAAATGTTTTTTATATTGCACCCGGTTTATGAGAAAATACGAAGATACTTACCGGCATAAAGGTTTGCGCAAAAAACTGGTGGATGCATTACGGCAAAAAGGAATTACAGATGAAGCTGTATTAAATGCTATTAACAATATTCCCCGTCATTATTTTTTAGACAGTGCTTTTGATGAAATTGCTTATGAAGACCGTGCATTCCCCATCAGCGACGGGCAAACCATTTCCCAACCTTATACAGTTGCATACCAAACACAGTTGCTGCAAATAAAACCATTTGATAAAGTACTTGAAATTGGTACCGGCAGCATTTACCAGGCAACGGTACTGGCAGAAATGGGCGTACAGGTATTTACTATTGAACGGCAGAAAAACCTGTATGAAAAAACAAAACAGTTTGTATTAAAAGCAAAGTACCCTAACATTAAATTTTTTTATGGAGATGGGTTTGAAGGGTTGCCAACATTTGGCCCTTTTGATAAAGTAATCATCACTGCTGCGGCACCGTTTATTCCTCCAAAATTAATTGAACAATTAAAAACCGGTGGTAAAATGGTAATACCGGTAGACGACAGCGAAGGTAATTTTCAGCGAATGCTGCGCCTTACAAAAAATGAAGATGGTACTTACAGCGAGGAAACTTTTGAAAATTTTTCTTTTGTGCCCATGCTGACAGGAAAAAATGGATAGGCCCTTTTGAAATAATTAATAATAAATAATCAACTGCTTTAATGAAATTTTTTTCCAAAGTAACATTCATTTGCAACCTGTGTTTTGTGGCATCGGTAATTTTGCGTTTTGTGGAAAGTGCTAAAAAGAAACAGGTAAACTTTAACGGGCAGGTTTTAGCCAAACCGCTTGAAAGTACTTTGGTGGTGCTGGGTTATGGTGCCATTATTGTAAATGCAGTTTTTTTAATTGCATGCCTGTTATTGGCAAAAAAAACTAAACTAATACCCAGGTGGATTGTAATAACTAACTTAGTATTCTTCATAATACAGGTTTATTATTTTTTCATCAGCAATTTTTAAATGGTACAAAATATACTTAAAGACAAACCAACAAAACTCTTTGTTATTTTTTCAGCGTTTTTTGTTGCCAATGCTTTAATTGCCGAATGTATTGGTACAAAAATTTTTTCGCTGGAAAAATTAGTTGGTATGCAGCCGTCAAACTTTAGTTTGTTTGGTGCAAATAATTTATCTGTAAGCCTTACATGTGGTGTATTGCTTTGGCCGCTTGAATTTATAATGACGGATATTGTAAATGAATACTACGGGCCAAAAGCAGTAAGAAGAATTTCTTTTACAGCAATAGCATTAATATCCTACGCTTTTTTAATGTTTTATGCAGCTATACATGTGCCTGCTGCAGATTTCTGGCTGGGCTCTCATGTAAACGATGGTGTGCCCGATATGCAAAATGCATTCAATGGAATATTTGGGCAGGGTATGCGGATAATTGTGGGCAGCCTTGTTGCTTTTTTTGTAAGCCAGCTGGTGGATGTTACCGTTTTTCATAAAATAAAAAAGGCCACCGGCGAAGGGAAAGTATGGTTAAGGGCAACAGGCTCTACGTTGGTATCGCAATTAGTGGATAGTTATATTGTTTTATTTATAGCATTTGCAGGAGTGTTTTCCTGGCAGCAAATACTGGCTATTGGTGTTGTAAATTATATTTATAAAGCAATAATGGCTATCATACTCACACCCGTAATTTATATTGCCGAAAACCGTATTGAAAAATATGTGGGGCATGATGTTGCGAAAAAAATGAAACTGGCTGCAATGGGCAAGGAGAGTGAGTGAGGTGGGAATTCAGAAAGCAGCAACTAAAAAAGTCAAAAGTAAAAATTCAAAAAAGACAGTATTCTGCTTTACCCACTTTTCACTTTTGATTTTTGACTTTTTACTTAACCCTATTTCCCTTTCTCAAAATTTCTCTTAATCCATACCACCGCTTTTTTTACATAATACTCATTATCGTTTTCCAGTGGTTTAATTAATTCGTTAATTGCCGGGTGCAGTGTCTTATCCCTTGTATACCATTCCACCAGCACGAGGCTCAGCCTGCGCTCCCAAAAATTTTTTGAGCGGTTGTATTTTTTAGCAAGATTAAAAATTTCCTGCCGGTGCGTTTTACGTATAGTTTGCAATGCCTGCATGCCCAACGCATCACAAACTGCCCAGTTATTTAATGCTGGTGCAAATGCTGCTACTAATTGCAATGATTGCTCCGGGTCTTTTTTAGCAATTTTCTGTAAAATTTTCACAGCCAAAATTTGCTCCTCAAACCAGCCGGATTGCCATAAAGCCTTTATCAAATCAAAACCATCGTTTTTATAGTGCTTACTTAAATCATCCAGCAAAGGGGTACGCACCCCATAAATTTTCATGGTGCCCGGTACAAATTTTTTAAAAGCATGCAGCGCTTCAGGGCTGCTTTTGCCCTTCAGCTTTTTTTTAATTTCATTCAATAATAGTTGCACAATGCTGTTTATTTTAAGTAAGAAAAGTATTATTCATTTTTCAAATAACCTTATTTAGCTGCATTATTGCTAATTTTTTATTGTAAATGTTAATATCAACTAACTTGTACAGGATGCAGCCTGCAAAAATAGTATTATATTTATGGCATATTTACCAACTACTGCACATGCCCAAACTCTACATGAACACTATTTTTAAGTACTTTAATTTAAAACCGGCGTTGCTGGTTATAATGTTTTTTTTGGGTATTACTGCTAATGCCCAATGCCCTCCCAATATTGATTTTGAAATGGGGGACTTTACCGGTTGGCAATGCCTTACAGGTTCTGTTAACAATGGTGTAATTACTGTAAGCCCAACTGCCCCCATTCCGGGCCGGCATGATATTATTTCCGCCGCTTCATTACCTGTAAGAGATCCTTATGGTAATTTTCCTACGCTGTGCCCAAATGGCAGTAATTACTCTGTAAGAATAGGCCTGCAAACTACTGGAACTAATGCAGATGGCGTTTCCTACACATTTACTATACCTGCAGGCCAAAATAAATTCAGGCTCATTTATAATTATGCAATAGTAATTAATAATGGGGGGGGCCACCCGGCACTACAACAACCAAGACTTAGGGTAACAGTTAATAATTTAACCGACAATACCACCAATACTGGTTGCGATTCTGCTGATATAGCTTATTCAACAGCAAACCCATTACCGGGATTTTTACCACCACCGACAGTTGCTTCCCAATTTAGATGGAAACCCTGGGCAGCCAGGAGTATTAACCTGGATGGTAATGCCGGTAAAACTATACAAATTACCTTTATTGCTACAGGATGCGGACTTTTCCCCAACGGATCACATTTCGGATATGCATATTTAGACGTTGGCTCTATTTGTAACAGTAATTTTGATGGTGCCGTATTTTGCCCGGATGATACTGCTGTTACTGTTAGCGCCCCTCCAGGTTACCAGGCTTATAATTGGTATAATGGTTTAGGCACTGTTTTATTAGGAACAGGTCAATCGCTAACTATTATTCCTCCACCATTGTCAGGTGACTCTGTAAAAGTGGAATTAGTGCCTTTTAATGGTTATGGTTGTTTAGATACACTTACTGCTTATTTGTGGGATACTTTAACCGTAAGAGCCTATGCGGGGGCGGATAAAGAAACCTGTGATAATAACCCGGTGCAGTTAGGAGGGCCGCCGGAACCTAACCGGGTGTATAAATGGTTTCCTGCTACAGGCTTAAGCAACCCGGATATTGCTAATCCAATTGCCACACCTTCGGCAACCACAACATATACCTTAACCGTTACAAACATAAACGGCGGCTGCATTACAACTGATGAAGCAACCGTTAGTGTAGATGTATTGAGTGATTCCATTCAGCAAATAGGGCCATCGTCTTATTGCACCTCATCGGGCCAAACCGTAAGGTTAAAAGTGCTTCCACACGACAGTATTCAGTGGTATAAGGACGGGTTTGCTATTATTGGTGCTACTGCAACAGATTATTTAGTTACACAAACAGGTGCTTATCATGCAGTATTATTTAGTTCTGCAGGCTGTACACGTACCACTGTTGTAAAACAAATAGATATATGGGAAAGCCCGGTGGCAGGCTTTAATACAGCACCGGCTGTACAGTGTTTCAATAACCATCAATTTGTGTTTAATAATACCAGCGTACTTAACACCGGCACTTTACAATATGCCTGGGATTTAGGAGATGGTACCACCGCCTCTACAAGAGATGTTACTTACAGTTATGCAAAAGATGGTGTGTACAATGTAAAACTGCTGGTTACAGCACCGGGTGGTTGTGTGGACAGTGCCAATAAAACAGTGCAGGTTAACCCAAGCCCGTTTGCAGCATTTACTATTGATCAGCCGCAGCAATGTTTTAAAAACAACTGGTTTGTATTTAACACAAAAAGCACGGTGCCTTCGGGAGTATTAACTTATACCTGGGATTTTGGAGATGGCAGTTTCAATAACTCAAATGATATTGCACATAGCTATTCAGTACCCGGAACATACAGCGTAAAATTAACCGCAAAAGAAAATAATGGCGGCTGCAGCGATGACAGTACAATGCAGGTGGTGGTAAACCCAAGCCCTATTGCTGATTTTACTGCAAACAACTATACGCAATGTTTTCCCGGCCATAATTTTATATTGCAAAACAACAGTACTGTTTTTAGCGGCAGCTTAACGCATTACTGGACTTTTGGCGATGGCCTTTCTGATACTGCAACCAATCCTTCGCACATTTACAAAACATACGGCCCTTACACTATTAAACTGGTAACAGATTATGGAGGCCTTTGTAAAGACAGTATTTCTAAAAATGTTGAAATTTATCCTGTGCCTGCGGCAGATTTTTCTGTGCAGTCGTCAGTTTGCCAGGATTTAAGAGTGCCAATAATAAACCGCACTACCAATATTTCAAACTCCACCGTAAATTATTTCTGGGATTTTGGTAACGGGCATTTGGATAATGCTTATACACCAGTGTATACATATACCACTGCCGGTAATTATACAATTACTTTAAAGGTAAGCACAGCGCAATGCCCTGTGTCATTTAATACAATTTCTAAAACCGTAAGTATTGAACCTAAAATAGCAGGTATCACTTATCCTGATAAAACTGCTTTTTATAATTATGCGCTGCAGTTACAGGCAAGAAACATAGGTAACAATGTAACATGGGATCCGCCAGTAAACCTGAGCAGCCGGTTTAGCTACAGCCCCGTATTTAAAGGCATACAGCCGCAACTTTACACTATACAATTAAAAACAGCTGCAAATTGTATAACTGTTGATACGCAGTTTGTAAAAACGCAAAAGAAGATTGACATTTATGTACCGAATGGTTTTACACCGGGTAACGATAATTTGAACGAACGGTTAAGACCGGTACTGGTTGGGTTTGTAAAAGTAAACTACTTCCGTATTTACGACCGCTGGGGCAAATTACTGTTTAGCATGAACAGCGACCAGCCCGGCTGGGATGGTAAACTAAACGGCAATCCTGTAAATATGCAAACCGTGGTATGGATGATTGAAGCCGTTGATGTGGATGGTAAAGTGCATAATAAGCAGGGAACAACGGTGGTGATACGATGATGTTTAAAAAATAATTACATAGAAAAGGCTGCTTTTTAAGCAGCCTTTTTTCGTCATCGGCTTTTATTGTTAGATAAATTTAACCGCTTACATAAAAGCTACCCAATGATATGCTGTTGAACCGAGCGTGGCAACGATGCTGCCATGAAAAACAAATGCTGGTAACATCAGCATTACATTATTCGTTTGCAAATTTCTCCCTTCGGTCGAAATGACAAAAATATTAATTGCTTCGTTTCAATCTTCGCCGGTTCCCCCTTCAGGGGGCGGAGGGGGCTCTTAATAATCATCATTCAACGCAAATACCTGCTTCCTCGTTTTCCATTTTCCTCTTGTAAAATCTGGAATAGTTTGTAAAGCGCCGCCTGCAGCAATACTTTTTTCGCTTAATGGGGTAATGGCATACCATGTAGCATAATCATATACATCCAACGGAAATTCAGCATTGCGTTTTATACATTCAATAAAAGCATGGTCAACAAAAAAATCCATACCGCCATGACCGGCGCCTTCTGCCTGTGTGCCATATTTTTTCCAAAGTGGATGCTCATAATCGGCCAGCCATTTTTCTGTGCTGTCCCACTTATGGTTGTGGTCCATTTGTTTTTGAAAATAAATAAAACCCTGTTTGGGGCCGCCGCTTCCATAATCCTGCCACAAACCTTCAGTGCCCTGCACCCTGAAACCTAAATTATAAGGACGTGGAGAGGATACATCATGCGTTAATAAAATAGTTTCGCCGTTGGCACATTGTATTTGTGTGTTTACAATATCACCACATTTAAAATTTACTTTTGCATTAGGGTGATTCGGTCCGCCTTTAGGATGCTCTACAATATATTTATGCAAACCTTTTGCCTTAGTTGCAACGCTTGAAAGCTTTGTCATGCGGTTGCCACGGTTAACGTCCATCATTACTGCAACGGGGCCTAAACCATGTGTGGGATATAACTCACCATTACGTGTGCGGTTATGTTCTGTGCGCCATTGGGCTTCACTATAAGCATTCTTTCCAAACTCCACGCCGCTGTTGTATGGAGTAACACCGTCGTTAAATAATACGCCACGTAAATCATGCTCGTAACCACCTTGCCCATGCAGCAGTTCACCAAACATTCCCTGGCGCACCATGTTTAACACTGCCATCACATCACGACGGTAGCAAACGTTTTCCATCATCATCACAGGTATTTTAGTGCGTTCGCTGGTGTTTACCACATCCCAGCATTCCTGCAATGTAATAGCGCCGCACACTTCCACTCCAGGAATTTTTCCAGCATTCATAGCATCTATTGCCTGTATGCTGTGCCACTCCCACGGGCTGCAAATCATTACAGCATCCACATCATCCCGTTTCAATAAATTTTTATAGTCATGGCTGCCGTTTTTATAAATTGCGGGTGTGGGGCGGTTGTATTGCGCAAATACTTTCAGCGCTTCATCAATACTGCGTTGCTGTGGATCTGCAATGGCGGTTATTTCCACATCTGGGCGTTGCAAAAAATTGCCCATGTGTTCGTGGCTGCGCAGGCCTACACCAATCATACCAATACGTATTTTGTCTTTCTTTGCCGGAGCAAAGGCTTTAATGGTGTCATTAAGGGTTAAAGCAGCAGCAGTTAAAGCGCTGGCTTTAATGAAATTTCTTCTGTTATAAGTTGGCATAGCAATCGTTTTATTGCGTAATTTATTTGTGCATCGAAATTTTTTGCAGCATTTCTGTTGAAATAGTATCTGCATATATACCGTATGCACTGGTGAATGTGCCCTTTATTTTTTTGTCATACGATTCAACCGCATATACCACATCTTCATCATCAGGGTTAGTGTCTCCTTCAAAGCGGTACACTTCGGTTATTTCAAATTCGTTAGGGTTTAAGCAAACAATATTGTTGCTGCACATCAGTTTGTCAAAGGCAATATTAAAGTCTAAAGTGTAACCTTTTGTTTTAAGGCCGGCTAAGGCGGCAGTGAGGGTGTCGTAAGTTTCCATTTAGTTTAGTTTGTATAATTAAAGTTACAAACTATCTTTTTGCAATGCTTTTAATGAGGATAAATAAATGATAACTAAAACGGTTACCCCTGCAGTAATAATAAAGGTGAGTTTTGCGCCAACAGCAAACCATAAAAAACCGCAACCGCTGCTGGCAATTAATGCTGCAATACTCTGTAAGCCGGTGTAAGTGCCAATAGCGGTGGCCGTTTCTTTTTTATCAACCATGTTGGTTATCCATGCTTTTGAAATGCCTTCCGTTGCAGCAGCATAAATGCCATATAAAAGAAATAAAGCCAAAAAAACAATTATGTTGTTATTAAATGCAAAGCCGGAGTATACTATTGCAAATACAAACAAACCCAGTAAAAATATTTTTTTCATACCCAGCTTATCGGCGAGTATGCCGGCAGGATAAGCCAGTAATGCATATACCAAATTGTAAAAAATATATACACCGATTAGCTGCACATCTGTTAACCCGCTTTCTTTCATTTTAAGTAATAAAAAAACATCGCTGCTGTTAAATAAAGCAAAAAGCAGCAAACCAATAACCAATTTTTTGTATTGCTGAGGAGCGGTTTTCCAGTAAGAGAGAAAGGAAAAAAGTTGATGGTTTGTTGTTTGTGGTTTTTTGTTTGCGGGTGACTGTTTCTTTTCTTTAATTAACAATGTAAATAGAATGGCTGCAGCACCGGGTATAAACGCCATTAAAAAAAGTGTTTTATAATTCTGCGGATGAAAATATAAATACAACAATGCAATAGCAGGACCAAATACAGCACCCAGTGTATCCATGCTGCGGTGAAAGCCAAATATCCTTCCCTTTGTTGACGGTGTTGATTCATCACTCAGCATTGCATCCCTTGCGCCGGTGCGTATGCCTTTGCCCAGTCGGTCAATAGTTCTGGCAAAAAATATCCATAGTGGATAAAAGAATAATGCCATCATGGGTTTGCTAATGGCACTTAAAGCATAACCCAATTGCACAAAGGGTAAACGTTTACCGGTACTGTCACTTAATTTGCCAAAGTAGGGTTTGCTTAAGCCGGCAACAGCTTCTGCAATGCCTTCTAAAATGCCAATTAATAAAACAGAAAAGCCAATATGTTTTAAAAATACCGGCATAATGGGATACAGCATTTCACTAGCCATGTCGGTAAATAAACTTACCAGGCTCAACATCCAAATGGTTTTGGTAATAATGCGTTGTGGAGAATTTGTGAGTGGCTGCACAAGAGTTGCTTTATGTGAATGTAGGATTTTGTTGGTAAATTGCGAAGATGATAGAACGCAGATTTAACTGACTTAGCGGATTGAAACTTATAAATAAAAGTAATCTGTTTATTAATCTTTCATATTAAAGATGATAAAAGCTGTTCAGTTGAAGAGTGCGACGCCAATGAAGCTGAATAAAGAATAAAAGTTGACAACAAAAAATTTATGAGTAAAAAACAAAAGAGTTCAAAGAAAGGAAGCCATTCAAAACATAAAAGCGAAGTGGTGGGCAAGCTGGATATTTCACGTAGTGGTATGGGCTTTGTAATTGTAGAGGGAATGGATAAAGATGTGTTGGTGCGGCCCAATGATTTTAACAGGGCTTTTCATGGCGATACGGTGAAAGTGCAGTTTGATAAACACGCCATGCCCGGCAAACGCATTGAAGGAAAGATTACAGAAGTGGTGGAGCGTAAACAAACAGAATTTATTGGTAACATACAGGTGAGTAAAAATTTTGGTTTTTTTACTGCAGACTCTGATAAGCCCATTCCTGATTTTTTTATTCCGCCTGATAAAATGAATAATGTAAAAGACGGAGACAGGGTGGTGGTGAAATTAGTGAAATGGGATGCAGATAACCGCAAACCAGAAGGTGAAGTGGTGAGTGTGATTAAGGCAGAAGACATGAATGATTTTGCGATGAAGGAACTGTTGATTGATGCTGGTTTTCCTATTGGGTTTGATAATGATGTAATGAAAGCTGCCAACGAACTAAGCGATAAAATTACACGTGAAGAAGAACGCAAACGTAAAGACTGCCGGGATATTTTAACTTTTACTATTGACCCGGTGGATGCCAAAGATTTTGATGACGCCATTTCTATACGCAACCTTGATAATGGCTGTTATGAAATTGGCGTACACATTGCAGATGTAAGTCATTTTGTTACACCGGGTTCAGTATTGGATAAATCAGCTTACGAACGGGCCACCAGTGTGTATTTACCCGACCGTGTAAACCCCATGTTGCCGGAACGCATCAGTAATGAATTGTGTTCGCTGCGGCCGCATGAAGATAAATACACGTTCTCCACCATTTTTCAAATTGACAATAAAGGTGAAGTAAGGCATAAATGGATTGGCCGCACCATTATACACAGCAATCACCGGTTTACTTATGAAGAGGTGCAGGATATTATTGAGAAAAAAGAAGGGATGCATTTTAAAGCGATTTTATTGCTGAATGATTTGGCACAGCGTTACCGCAGGCAGCGGTTTAAAAATGGTGCTATTAATTTTTCATCGCAGGAAGTACGTTTTCAGTTAGATGAAAATGCAAAGCCTGTAGGTATTGTTATAAAAGAAAGTAAAGAAGCACATCAATTGATTGAAGAGTTTATGCTGCTGGCAAACAGAACGGTGGCCGAGTATGTTTCTAAAATAAAAATTAATAAGCAGCCGGTGCCTTTTCCGTACCGTATACATGATACGCCTGATGAAGAAAAGCTGAAACCTTTTGCAGCTTTTGCAAAAAAGTTTGGCTATCATTTTAATTTAAGTGATGAAGCAGAAGTGGCAGCATCGTTTAATAAAATGCTGAAAGATGTGCAGGGCAAACCGGAGCAGCATGTGCTGGAACAACTCGGGATTCGTACCATGGCAAAAGCTGTTTACACCAGCGAAAATATTGGCCACTATGGTTTGGGGTTTGAGCATTACTGTCATTTTACATCACCCATACGCCGTTACCCGGATGTGATGGTGCACCGGATAGTGCAGGAATGTTTGGATAAGAATTTGAAGATGGACAGGCAGATGGAAGAAAAGTGCAAGCACTGCAGCGAACGGGAACGCAAAGCCATGGAATGCGAGCGTGCCGGTAATAAATATAAGCAAGTAGAATTTATGCAGGAGTATTTGGGTGAAGAATTTGATGGTGTAATCAGTGGCGTTGCTTCCTTTGGTTTTTTTGTAGAAACTGTTTTACATAAATGCGAAGGCATGGTTACTGTTAGGGATTTGAGTGAGTACGATGATTTTCGCCTGGATGAAGCTGATTATTCATTGGTGGGGCTGCGTACAAAAAAGAAATTCCGCATGGGAGATAAAGTGCGCATTAAAGTGGTGGCAGCTAATTTAAGTAAGCGGCAACTGGATTATGAGTGGGTTCCGCCGGTTGCAAAGGCAAATAAAGCTGCCACTGGTGCAAAACCTGCAAAAAAAGCTAAGGCTGTAAAACCAACAGTAAAACCAACAATAAAAAGCAAAAAGAAGAAATAGATAGCATGCATTCGTTTTTAGAACTAGCAAAAATATTTGAGGAGCGTTTTAGTAAAAGACAATTTCCTGAACACACTGCCACATTATACGATCCTGCCCAATACATTTTAGGTATTGGCGGCAAAAGGGTACGGCCGGTTTGTGTATTGCTGGCTAACGAATTGTTTGATGAACTGCATGAAGATGCTTTTCATGCAGCAACCGCCATTGAGCTGTTTCATAATTTCAGTTTGATACATGATGATATTATGGACAAAGCGCCGGTGCGCCGGGGTATGCAAACCGTACATATAAAATACGGCGAGCCAACAGCGTTACTTGCGGGTGATGTAATGTTTGTAAAAGCATATGAGAACTTAAATAAAATACAGCCTGCAGTATTGCAAAAAGTATTGCATTTGTTTAATGTTACTGCCAGCCAAGTATGCGAAGGCCAACAACTGGATATGGATTTTGAAAAAGAACAAACAGTAAGTTTTGATGCATATTTGAATATGATAACATTGAAAACTTCTGTACTGGTAGCAGCAAGTTTGCAATTAGGCGCTATTATCGGCGGCGCCAGCGAAAACAATCAGAAGCATTTGTACGGGTTTGGGAAAAACCTGGGCATTGCCTTCCAGGTGCAGGATGATTATTTAGATGCTTTTGGTAACCCGGATAAATTTGGCAAACAGGTAGGTGGCGATATTATTGCCAATAAAAAAACCTTTTTAATGATTCATGCGCTGGAATCGGCACCGGAAGCTGCAAAGAAAGAGCTGCAAAATTTAATGCAAATAAATTCGCCTGATAAAGTTGAAAAAGTACTGCGTATTTTTAAAGAATGTAA
Source organism: Ferruginibacter sp. (assembly GCA_044225605.1). Lineage (GTDB taxonomy): Bacteria > Bacteroidota > Bacteroidia > Chitinophagales > Chitinophagaceae > Ferruginibacter. Next base: position 99,850 of record JBGAIJ010000009.1, on the reverse strand, counting down.
AGTGGATGAATGGGCTAAAGAATTAAAACAGGAGTTTTATAAAAAAGCCCTGCATCATTTGGAAGAAACGGCCGTTACTGCCGTACGTAAAAAATCATTACAGGAACTGGCAGTGTATTTAATGGAGAGGGAGAGTTAGTCTTTTTGATTTTGCACACTTACATAATTTGAGCTTGAATTTCTAACAATTGAAAGCCGGTAAGTGTATTTGCCATTTTCTATTTTAATTTCACCGATATAATCTATAGGCTGCATTATAGCAACTTTGCTGTTATAATAAGCTTTAATATAGGCATAGTTGTAAATGTATTCAAAGCTTTTGTATTCAGTTTTTGCGTTGGTAATAATATCATAATACACCTGTCGTCCAGCCGGGTTTATTACCACTACCGAATCTAATTTATCTGGCGTAAGGTTTTCAATTCTTAATACAACACCTTTCTGTTCACTGGCCTCTTTAGTGCAGCTTGTCATCATAACAGCAACAGCAAGCAATAAAATAGTTAGTGATTTCATGCTAAAACTGACTCCTTGTATTTATAAAACGTTGCTTCCTTATACATTTTAAATGATTTTTTGCTATTTTGAAGCTCAAACTAAAACTAACATGAGTAACTCCTTGTTCCGCACAAAAAAAATCTCTTCTATAATTTCTGAAGGTGGTTATGATAGTCATGGTGGAGGTGGCCTTAAACGGGTACTTACTGTACGTGATCTGACATTTTTTGGAATTGCCGCAATATTAGGTGCCGGTAGTTTTAGCAGTTTGGGTGGCGCAGTGTTTAATGGCGGGCCCGGCGTGGTTATTCTGTTTGTAATAACTGCAATAGCCTGTGCTTTTACGGCTTTTTGTTATAGTGAGTTTGCCAGTCGCATACCCGTGGCAGGCAGCGCATATACCTATGCATACGCAAGCTTTGGAGAACTGTTTGCATGGATTATTGGCTGGGCATTAATTATGGAATACAGTATTGGTAATATTTATGTGGCCTTTAGCTGGAGCGATTATTTTACTTCTTTTTTAGATAAAGCGGTGGGTGTGCATGTGCCGCATTGGTTAAGCACCAGTTATGCAGAAGCCAAAGGTGCTGTTGCCAATGGCGGCAACCCGGATGATATTGATGCCTGGAACAATGCACCCATGCTGGGCAGCCTGCGTATTATTTTAGATTTACCGGCATTGGTGATAAATGGCTTAATCACTTACCTGGTTTACCGTGGCGTAAAAGAAAGCCGCAACTTCAGTAATGTAATGGTGATATTGAAAATGGCGGTGGTTGCTCTGGTGATTTTAGTGGGCGGCTATTTTGTTTTTTCTAATGGATTAACCGGTAACTGGACACCAGAAAATACAGAAGGTGTAAAATCATTTATGCCCAATGGATTTAGTGGTGTAATGGCAGCAGTGGCAGGCGTTTTTTTTGCATACATTGGTTTTGATGCAGTGAGTGTGCTGGCAGAGGAAAGTAAAAACCCACAGCGTGATTTACCACGGGGCATGATTTATTCGTTAATAATTTGTACCGTGGTGTACATTTTATTATCGCTGGTGTTAAGCGGAGCCGTACATTATTCAAAGTTTGATGGAGTGGGAGATCCGCTGGCTTTTATTTTTGAAGAGCAAAACCTGAATGTTGGCTGGATGCAGTTTTTTGTTGCCATTGCAGCTGTAATTGCTATGACGAGTGTGCTGCTGGTATTTCAAATGGGGCAGCCACGTATATGGATGAGCATGAGCCGTGATGGTTTGCTGCCGCCGGTATTTCAAAAAATTCATCCTAAATTTAAAACGCCTTCTTTTGCCACAATTATAACAGGCTTAGTGGTGGGCTTGCCTATTTTATTTACTGATAAAACTTTTGTGTTGGACTTTACCAGCATTGCCACACTGTTTGCATTTGTATTGGTTTGCGGCGGTGTGCTGCTCATTCCTGCAAAAGAAAAACAGCCGGGTAAATTTCATTTGCCTTATATCAATGGGCAAATACTTTTTCCGGTAATTGTATTTGGGGCTATTGCGTTAATTGCTGTGTTTGCTAAAAGTCATTTTACTGAAATGTTTAATTTTGATTTTAGCAAAAATGAAGATTATACCAGCGGCAAAATAAGTTATATGGATGCTGCTACCCCAAAAATTTCATTAATCCTGTTTTGGATAATTGCTGTTATTCTCAGTGTAATGGCTTTTGTAAAAAAGTATTCACTTATTCCATTAATGGGTTTAATAACCTGTTTGTATTTGCTTACCGGTATGACGAAGAGCAACTGGGCATGGTTCCTTGGCTGGCTTGCAATTGGTTTAGTAATTTATTTTTTATACGGATATAAAAAAAGCAAACTGGCTTTGGGAGAAACAGCAGCACCTGTTACTGAAAAACACGAAGGCCCCGATTACTTGAAAAAATTTGACGAATAGTTTTTCAACATAATTGATTGTAATTATAAATGCAATACAGCCGTACCTTTGTGCGGCTTTTTTTATAAAGTAATTAAAATATGAAATACGAAGTAGGGGATAAGATTGTGGTAAAACTCACCAACGAAGATGGCAAAGTGGTGGAAATCATCAATGAGAAAATGATATTGATTGAAGTGAAGGGTGTAAAATTTCCTGCTTATACCGACCAGGTTGATTTCCCGTATTTTAAAATGTTTACCGAAAAACGGCAGCAGGAAAAAAAGAAGGTTTACATAGATAATGTAAAAACTGAAAAAAAAGCGGTAAAAGCAAAGGAGGGCGAGGGGGTGCAATTATCTTTTTTACCGGTATATCAAAAAGACGTTTTTGATGATGATGTGGTGGAGAAATTTAAAATCTACCTTATTAATAAGAACAACGAAGGCTACCAGTTTACATACAATTTTGTTGTTGATAATTTCAGCCGTTTCAGGTTAAACAATACCATATTACCGCAGGCTGATTTTTATTTACATGATGTGCCTTTTGAAGACCTGAGCGATAACCCCAAATTTGATTTTGAGTTTGCCCAAGAAGCGCCACAAAAAGGCAAAGCGCCCCATTACGAAGCATCGCTGAAATTAAAAGGTAAACAGGTTTTTAAAAAGCTGGAAGAAATTCAATTAAAGAACGAACCAGGTTTTGCGTATGAACTCTTTCACACTTATCCTGATAAAATTGAAGAAGAAAAAGTTGACCTGAGTAAATTAGGTAATGCCGGTTTCAGGGTGTACGATGCTGCAAAAGCAAGGGAATATATGCAGCCGGCACGTACGGTGGTGGATCTGCATATTGAAAAACTAACCGACAACTGGAAGCACCTTTCTAATTTTGAAATACTAACCCTGCAGTTAAAAACATTTGAAAAGTATTACGACCTGGCTGTGGCACACCATCTTAATGAGTTTATTATTATTCATGGTGTGGGTGCCGGCAAACTCCGGGAAGAAATTCATGACATATTACGATTAAAACGAGAAGTGAAATCTTTTGTAAACCAGTACACCGACCGTTTTGGTTACGGCGCCACGCAAATATATTTTCAGTATTGATTTTTGCATAAGTGAAATTGCTTATTTTCGTACCAGTTAATATTTAGTACCCCCCACCGAAAGCAAATTCCCCAAAGTACAAGAAGTGTTAATAAAATTTTTGCAGTAAATGTTATTGTAACATGTTACGGCAGCCAGCTAAAACTAAATTTGCTTTGAGATTATTTTTACTAACTGCATTACTTGTAATTGGTTCATTTGCTCTGAATGCACAGGTGTTTACTGCATCACGCCTGCTGGACATTGCCGCAGCACCCAGGCCTAAATTTGAAAGTTATATTTACAAACAAAACTTTGTGGGGGTAGGAAATGATTTTAAAGGCGATACCATTGTACGGGAATTTAAATACCGTTCCATAACAAAAGGGGGTAAAAGAGATTCCATTGAACGTTCATTAACCTATTATGCAACTAAGGAAGATTTTTCATTCTCATTTGTTACACTCTCTGCCGATGAAGGAAAGCAAATAGTAAGCGAACTGAAGAAAAGCGGTTTTTATTGCAACAACGAAAAGGATTCTTTAACAGCGGCGGGTTTACTGTATCAGCATAATGATTTTACAGCAGAAGTATCTAAACGTGCTGTAGATACATTAATGGAATATACTTTTCTTGTAAAAAAGCAACCGCTTCCTAAACCAAAAGAAATAAAATTTGCAGAAGATTTGGCTGCTTTTAATTCACATGAATACCTGCGGTTTTATTTTGGCGAGCAAAATGTAAAAAAGGATATTTATTATTTGTCTGATGATAAAATTGGCAAGTGCACAGTGCTGTTTCCAAATACCAGCAGGCAGGCCGTTTTTTTATGGGACGACCAGGTTAATAATACAGGCCTTGCCAAAATTTTTATAGGCGGCCAGTTGCGTACAGGAAGTGCGGTGGATTATGATCAAAATATAGCTGAAAATTTATGGCAGTTAAAAAGCGGGGTGCATCCGGGAATGAGCTTGTACACATTGCGGCTGCTGAATGATGCTGCCTTTAATTTTTATGGTGGTAATACTTCTAAAACCGGGATGGTGCTTACAGACAGTACAGGTAAGATCAATTTTAAAAAGGAAAATGTTATACTTGGTTGTATGAACTGTACCGATAATAATTTTCTTCGTAAACAGGTAATAAATTCAGATGAAGCGCTGGAAGCAGAGCGCATACTTTTTGTGCACACAATTATAATAGCGCCTGAAAAAAAATCGAAGATGGTTAATTAACAGCTTCCGATTCTATAAGCTGCCGCAAATTATTTTCACTCTCCAAAATCCAAATAGGCAATTGTGTTTGTGCTATTTTCCAGGCATCTTCCTGCTGGCACATATCAAATACAATACGGTTACCCCTGTCATCTGTGGTGTCAATTGAAAAGAGTGTTTTTTGTAGGGCATTTCCATACTTACGGAAATTAAATTCTCTTAAACGTCCCTCTGCCTTAATGAGCCTGGTAAATTGCACATTTTTAAAAAACTGAAGTTTCATTACTTTAAGATTTGGGTTTAGGTGCATAACAATCCTCAATTACAATGCCACAGGTTATAATTTTATTTGCTTTAAATGCACTGTGAATAAATATTAACAACCTGTTACAAAAACAAAACAGCATTGGGAAATACCTTACAGGCTAATAGCTTAACCTGTAACGAACTAACCCAATGCTGTATCTGTTGCTTTATTGCTGCAATTGTATAAAAGCGGCTTATAATGCATACTAAAATTAAGGCGGTTGCACAGGTCATTCCAAAAGTTAACATGTTTACTTGTACACCGCTTGTTAACGTGGTAAAAACAGGGATTAAGTTTGGCATAACTTATGTATGGCATGTTAAATTTTCAAAAAAAATAAAACAGGCCATGTAATAATGTTTAAACATTGTATATTTGTTTATCTTTTAAATACCCGGTAAAATGGAAAAAAAGAAAAAAAGATCATGGCTTAAATGGGTTTTAATAACAGGCGGTGTTTTGCTGGTGGCAGGCAGCATAACAGCATGGTATATTTTTAATTTAAAGTACGATGATACAAAAACCGTAAAAGCAGATTATACCGTAAATGCTGCAGATTTTTTAAATGAATTTAAACCCGGAGACAGCTCTGTTAATACGAAATACAAAGACAAAATAATTGTAGTAAACGGGCGTGTGAGCGAAACAGAAGCGGCAGCAGATTCCAGCATTAATATTAAAATGACAGATACACTTACTGATAATTACATCATTTTTAGTTTTCAAAACCAATCGCTTGATGAAGCAAAAAAATTAAAAGCCGGCGATAGTGTATCAATTAAAGGATCGTTCAGTGACGGGGTTTACAGCGATATACTAGAAGTAATGATGGTAAATTTTAAGCGGTGCACACTTAATAAATAAATACTTAAAAATAAAAATCAAAAAATGAAAAAAACAATTCTTGTACTTTCTCTTGCTGTAGTAACAGCGGTATCATTTGCACAAAAGAAAAAAACCACTTCTTCAGCAACTGTAAGTTTTGATGCAACAACTAAACTGGATGCGTTGCCAAAAGCAGATAATAAAACGGTTGTTGCTGCTTTAAATACTAAAACGGGCGATGTGGCTTTTGAAGCGGTGGTGAAAAATTTCTCTTTTGCTAATCCAAAAATACAAGAACACTTTAATGGTGCACAATGGATGGATTCCGATAAATTCCCTAAAGCTACTTTTAAAGGAAAAATAACCAACCTTTCTGCTGTAAACTTTAAAGCAGACGGAACTTACAGTGCCACTGTAGAAGGCGATTTAACCATGCACGGCGTAACAAAAAAAATAACTGCCCCTGCTACCATTGCAGTAAGTGCCGGAAAAATTACAACAACATCTGAGTTTAGTGTAAAAGTTGCCGATTACAATGTTAATGGCCCTGCAATTGGTGCTGGTAAAGTTGCTACCGATCCTAAAATAACAGTATCTGCAGAGTTTAAATAATAATTGCAAACTACTTTATAAAAATCCGCAGTAATTTTTTACTGCGGATTTTTTTTTTACGCTTTAATAAAAGCTGGTAGTAATTATAATGCTGAACGGAGCGTCGCCACTAAACTTCAACCAGGGCTCAACTGCCGGCAACAAAAATTTCCTTTGTATATTTGCAGCATGACAATAGAACAGATTAAGGCTCTGAGAGACCGCACAACGGTTTTGAAGAGATTTCTTTGACGTAGCAAACAGAGAAGCTAAAATAGCCAACGACAAACAACTGTCTCTTTCTCCCGGCTTTTGGGATGATAATGCCCGTGCCACTTCCATTTTAAAAGAAATTAAGGTAAACGAGTATTGGGTAAACCTGTACACTGAAGTGGAAACTGCGGTTGAAGATTTTGCCGTGCTTTTTGAATTTTGGAAAGCAGGCGAAACCACTGAAGAAGATGCGAAACAGGCATACGATACCGCCATTGAAAAAGTAGAAGAAGCAGAGTTTAAAAGTACGCTGAACGAGCCGGAAGATGAATTACCTGCCATGCTGCAAATTAATAGCGGCGCCGGTGGCACCGAAAGCCAGGACTGGGCCGAAATGCTGGCACGTATGTACCGCATGTATGGCGAAAAGCAGGGCTGGAGTGTTACCGAAATGGACTGGCAATGGGGCGATGGCGCCGGAATAAAAACATGCACCTATAAATTTGAAGGGCCTTTTGCCTATGGCTTTTTAAAAAGCGAAAGTGGTGTACACCGCTTAGTACGCATTTCGCCTTTTGACAGTAATGCACGCAGGCATACATCGTTTGTATCAGTAAATGTTTACCCGTTGGTGGATGATACCATTACCATTGAGATAAATCCTGCTGATGTGAAAATGGAAACCAGCCGCAGTGGTGGCGCAGGCGGACAGAATGTAAACAAAGTGGAAACGAAAGTGCAGTTAACGCACATTCCAACAGGTATTGTGGTAGTATGCCAGCAGGACAGGAGCCAGTTGGGCAACCGGGAACTGGCTATGCAAATGCTTAAAAGCCGTTTGTATGAAATTGAAATGCAAAAGCGCAATGCATTGAAAGACGAAGCCAACAGCAAAAAGAAGAAAATTGAGTGGGGCAGCCAGATACGCAGCTATGTTTTTCACCCGTATAAAATGATTAAAGACCACCGCACCGATTTTGAAACTGGTAATGTGCAACCGGTAATGGATGGAGAGCTGGATGGTTTTGTAAAAGCATATTTGATGAGTGAGAAGGAGGGTGAATCGATTTGATGATTTGAAAATTTGGCAATTTGAAAATTTAACAATATGCAAACCGGTAAAGGGGATAATTTAATTGTTAATTTAAGCTTTGAGTTTGCTTTGGAAATTATTAAATATGCAGAAATATTAAACGAACAAAAGCACTTTGTTATAGCCAGGCAGTTATTAAAATCAGGTACAAGTATTGGCGCAAATGTACGGGAAGCTCAAAATGCTGAAAGTAAAATTGACTTTATACACAAAATGAAAATTGCAGCAAAAGAGGCTGACGAAACGGAATATTGGTTATTACTTTGTGATAAATCAGAAAACTATCCAGAAACTAATGAATTGCTTTTAAAGGTAAATTCATTAATAAAAATTTTATCTAAAATCATTGCATCAACAAAACGAAACGATAAATAGCAGGCATAATTATCAAATTTTCAAATTAACAAACTAAAACAACGTATATGAAATTCGGAGACTTCAATTACCCCTTGCCGGTTAATGAGCCGGTTTTAAATTACGCACCAGGTTCACCTGAAAAAAAACGTTTAAAAGAAGTACTTGCGGAGTTGAAAAGTATAGAAGCAGATGTGCCTATGTACATTGGCAATAAAGAAGTACGTACTAATAAAAAAGTGGCTATGCATCCGCCGCATGAAATAAAACATACATTGGGTTATTTTCATGCCGGTGAAGAAAAACATGTGCAGCAGGCTATTGATGCCGCATTGGCGGCTAAAGAAAGCTGGGCAAACACCAGTTGGGAAAACAGGGCGAATATATTTTTAAAAGCAGCGGATTTAATTGCTACTAAGTATCGTCCGTACATGAACGGCACCACCATGCTGGGCCAAAGTAAAAACGCTTACCAGGCAGAAATTGACAGTGCATGTGAAATAATAGATTTCCTTCGTTTTAATGTTCATTTTTTAGGTGAGATATATAAGCAACAACCCATCAGCGGGCCGGGTATGCACAACAGGATGGAGTACCGTCCGCTGGAAGGTTTTGTGCTGGCGGTAACGCCTTTTAACTTTACAGCTATTGGCGGCAATTTACCAACCAGCGCTGCCATGTGCGGCAATGTGGTGGTGTGGAAGCCTGCCAACACACAGGTATACAGCGCACAAATGTTTATGCGTATAATGAAAGAAGCCGGTTTGCCCGATGGTGTAATTAATTTAATTTATGTAGATGGCCCAACGCTGGGCAAAGTATGTTTTAGCCATGCAGATTTTGCTGGTGTGCATTTTACGGGCAGCACCGGCGTGTTTAACAGCATGTGGGAAATCATTGGTAAAAATATGGGCAGCTATAAATCATATCCTCGTATTGTTGGCGAAACAGGCGGTAAAGATTTTGTGCTGGCACATAAATCTGCTAATCCTGATGTAGTAGCTACTGCTTTACTGCGTGGCGCATTTGAATTCCAGGGGCAAAAATGTTCTGCTGCATCAAGGGCATACATACCAAGCAATATTGCAGAAGAAGTGAAGAAGAAATTAATAGCAGGTGTAAAAAGCTTCAGCATGGGTACGGTGGAAGATTTTACCAACTTTATTAATGCAGTTATTGATGAAAAAAGTTTTGATAAAATAAAATCTTACATCGATAATGCTAAGAAAGACCCTAAAGCAGAAATTTGGGTGGGAGGCAAGTGCGATAAAAAAGAAGGCTACTTTATACAACCAACAGTTATAGAAGCAAAAAGCCCTAAATATGTAACCATGTGCGAAGAAATTTTTGGGCCCGTGCTGACGGTGTATGTTTATCCTGCCAACAGTTTTGAAAAAGCGCTTGAACTGGTGGATACCACATCGCCTTATGCATTAACCGGCGCTGTTATTTCGCAGGACAGGGCTGCGGTGGAACTGGCAACAAACAAACTGCGTAATGCTGCCGGTAATTTTTATATTAATGATAAACCAACCGGTGCTGTGGTTGGCCAGCAGCCATTTGGCGGCGCAAGAGCAAGTGGTACAAATGATAAAGCCGGAAGTATATTGAATTTATACCGTTGGTTAAGTGCAAGAACAATTAAGGAAACATTTAATCCGCCAACGGATTATAAATATCCTTTTATGCAGGAGAAATAAAATTTAAAGTCCTCAGTAATGAGGACTTTTTTTATACCACAAATACAAATAAATTCGCTTAATAAATTCAGAGAATTGAAGACTATTTTAGATAAACAGCAACTGCATCTAACCCTGTTGCGCCTTAGCCACCAGTTATTGGAAAATCATGCAGATTTAAAAGATGTGGTATTTATTGGCCTGCAGCCCCGTGGTGTTAAAGTAAGTGAAAAAATTGTTGAGCATATAAAACAGCTTAGCCCCGGCGAAAATATTGATTATGGTTTGCTGGATATTACTTTTTACAGGGATGATATTCGTAAAGAATTGCATGAAGCCAATAAAACTGACATTCTTTTTTCCATTGAAAATAAGCAGGTAATATTAATTGATGATGTGCTGTACACAGGCCGTACCATACGTGCCGCATTAGATGCACTGCAGGACTTTGGCCGCCCCAAAAAAGTTGAATTGTGTGTTTTGGTAGACAGAAGATTTAACCGGGAGCTGCCCATTCACCCGGATTATTGTGGCAAAGCAATAGACACCATCACTTCACAAAAAGTAAAAGTAGAGTGGGAGAAAGAAGAAGTGGTTTTGTATTAATGTATAATTGATAATGCAATAATGGATAATGTATCCTGAATGCAGGGAATTCAATTTTTTTTGAAGTATGCAGATTAAAAAATTATCCATTGTATAAAATTTGTGTAATCTCTATTTAAACTCTAACTTCGCTGCTTAATGCAACTCTCCACCAAACATCTTTTGGGCATTAAAGACCTTCAGCCAGAAGACATTTCACTTATTTTATCTACCGCCGCCCGTTTTAAAGAAGTTTTACAAAGACCAGTTAAAAAAGTGCCCAGTTTAAGGGATGTAACTATTGTAAACCTGTTTTACGAAAACAGCACCCGTACAAGAATTTCTTTTGAACTGGCAGAAAAACGCCTAAGTGCCGATACTATCAATTTTACAGCATCAGGTTCATCTGCCGCCAAAGGCGAAACATTGCTGGATACGGTAAATAATATTTTAAGCATGAAGGTGGATATGGTGGTAATGCGCCATAGTGCCAGCGGCGCACCGCATTTTTTAGCCAAACATATTCCCGCTGCTATTGTAAATGCCGGCGATGGTATTAACGAACATCCCACACAGGCTTTGCTGGACGCTTTTTCCATACAGGAAAAACTAGGGTCGCTTGAAGGAAAAAAAGTAGTGCTGGTAGGAGACATTATGCACAGCCGTGTTGCATTGAGCAATATTTACCTGCTTACAAAAATGGGTGCAAAGGTTATGGTGGCAGGCCCGCCAACATTAATACCAAAATACATAGCCGAAGCACTAGGCGTAAAAGTAGAATACAATTTGAAAAAAGCCCTGGAATGGTGTGATGTGGCAAATGTGTTACGTATTCAATTAGAAAGACAAAACCAGGTGTTATTTTCTTCACTAAGAGAATACAACCTTGCCTACGGTGTAAATAAAAAGTTGCTGGATGGTTTGAAAAAGGAAATTGTAATTATGCATCCCGGCCCCATTAACCGTGGTGTGGAAATTGACAGTGATGTGGCAGACAGCAAACAGTCGATTATTTTACAACAGGTTGAAAATGGAGTAGCTGTTCGTATGGCAGCTTTGTATTTACTTTCAGGTAAAACAATGCAGGCATAACTATTTAAACATGAAAGGAGCAATAAAAATAGTTACTGGTTTATATGCCCTATTCATCCTGTTTATTTTTTCAAGCTGCAATAATGCAGGCCAATCTGCTGAAAAAAAAATATTACAGGACACAACTGCTTTAACGCAGGTAAAAGAAGATAGTATAGTCACCAAACTTCGTCCTGTGTTATTTGATTTAGAAAACAAAGAGTTGAGTTTTAATGGCCGCAAGCCGTTTGATCTTACTATTAGCAATATCCGTTACAATTTTATTTCGCTTAAAGAATATTATACAAACCAGCAGGCTTCTTTGCAGGCACAGGCTAAACATTCAACAAATAAAGAAAAAACGGATAAAGCATTAAATTACCTGGAGCAAATGATTAAAAGCTCCGTAACGGAACCGGAGATTTATAAAGTGCAGTTTCATCTGAAAGCACAGGTGGATAAAAATTATTATAACGATGAAAAAACACTGTACCTTAAAAAAGATTTAACCCTTTTGCAGCTTATCTTTCCGGAGTAAATTTGTAAACCAACAAACTATGCAACGCATCTGTCTTTTTCCCGGAACATTTGATCCTGTAACACTTGGCCATATTGATATTATTGACAGGGCCCTGCCACTTTTTGACAAACTTATAATAGGTATTGGCCGCAATGTAAACAAACAACCCATGTTTACAGAAGAGCAGCGCTTACAATGGATAAAAGATATTTATGGAGGTAATAATAAAGTGGATGCTGTGGTGTACGACGGGCTTACGGTGGAATGTTGTGAGAAAGTGGGCGCCAATTTTATTTTAAGAGGTATTCGTTACGTAAACGATTTTGAATACGAAAAAGCTATTGCAGATATGAACCGAAGCCTTGATGGGCATATTGATACAATCTTTTTAACCTGCTTGCCACAATTTACTTCAGTGGCTTCTACTTTAGTAAGAGATGTATTGCGCAATGGCGGCGATGTGTCGCAGTTTTTACCGGCGGTGGTTAACCAATCTATAAAAAACTCCCGTTAATGTCTATTTGGTTTAATAAACAGCTTACACTTGAAGATTTAAAACCACTGGGCCCGGATACAATGGGGGAGCACCTGGCAATGGAGTGGGTGGCCATTGGCGATAATTTTTTAAAAATGAAAATGCCGGTTGATAATCGTACAAAACAACCTTATGGCTTATTACACGGTGGTGCAAGTTGTGCTTTGGCCGAAACTGTTGGCAGCATTGCATCAGCCTTAATCATTAATCCGGAAATAAATATCTGTGTTGGGTTAGAAATTAATGCCAATCATATACGCAGTGCCCGTGAAGGCTTTGTTACCGCCACGTGCACACCCTTGCATACCGGCGCTTCCACACATGTGTGGGATATAAAAATTCATGATGATAATGCAAAGCTTATTTGTGTAAGCCGGTTAACGGTAGCTATTTTAAAAAAGCCGGTGTAATTTTTACTTGGTTACGGTTCATTAAAAAAAGTACTCAAAATATCTTTTATAGAAGGATAAGTGTTGGCAACAGGCTCCTTAATATTTTTAGTAGCAATCCATTTTACAGCTGTAATATCTTCTTCAACCTGTGGTGCCAGTTGCTGGCTTGCGTTACACGTCATGTAATACCAATAAGTAATTTTTAAAACGTGTTTGCCAAACTCGTCATATGTATGATATGTTTCACCGGTTTTCTTTTTTAATTTAAGGCCGTTTACACCTGTTTCTTCTTCCACTTCTCTTATAGCGCATTCTTCAGGCTTTTCACCTTTTTCCATTTTACCTTTTGGTAAATCCCACTTATTAAGCCGATAAATAAACAATAACTCCTTTTTAGTATTTTGTACAATGCCGCCGGCTGCTTCAATAATAGTAAAATGCTTAAAGAACATTTTTTTTAGAATCTCCAAATCGCTGTGCCATAAAACACCTGCATGAAATTCATCTTTCTTTATTTCATGCAGTAATGATTTTATTGCCGGCCCGGATATTTCGTCCACAAAAACCGCATCGGGGTGATGGAGTATTTCATTCAGTTCCTTATCAATATTGTCACACAGGTAAACCGGTTTTTCGCCAAAATAAATTTTAATGTGCATAATAATATTTCAGTGTTTAATTTACAGCCTTCAAATTTGCAGCATGACAAATGAAAAAGCTGTTGCCGAAAAACTGTTACAAATTAGTGCAATAAAATTAAGTCCCCAACAGCCTTTTACCTGGGCCAGCGGCTGGAAAAGCCCCATTTACTGCGATAACCGTAAAGTGCTTTCATTTCCTTACATACGTGATTTTATTAAAAGCGAAATGTGCAGTGTTATTTTTGAACAGTTTCCTGACGCAGATGTGCTTGCAGGAGTAGCTACTGCCGGTATTGCATGGGGCGCTATGGCTGCTGACCAATTAAAGCTGCCTTATGTATACGTTCGCCCCAAGCCAAAAGAGCATGGGTTGGGCAATCAAATTGAAGGCAACCTGCAAAAAGGCCAAAAAGTGGTAGTGGTGGAAGACTTAATTTCAACAGGCAAAAGCAGCCTGCAGGTAGTAGATGTTTTAAAAGCCGCAGGCGTGGAAGTAATTGGGATGGTGGCAATTTTTACCTACGGGTTTCCAGCGGCTGATAATGCCTTTAATACGGCTGAAATTGCCCTTAAAACCCTTACTAACTACCCTACATTAATTGAGCTGGCTATTGATAAAGGAATTATAACCGGCGAACAGCAAAAAACATTGTTAAACTGGAGTGCCGACCCTGCCAACTGGTCGGGTAATTAATAACTTTATACAAAATTGGTATAATGAAGAAAATATTGATGGCATTAGCAATTACTTTTTGCTCGGTAGCAGCAGTAAAAGCACAAAAAACGTCTGATAAAGCAGTTTTTAAAACACCCATTGAAAACTGCGATAAGTGCAAGGAAACACTTGAATTTTTTCTTAGTAAAACTGAAGGAGTAACAAATGTAAAAGTGGATTTAAAAAAGCAAACCACCACCGTAACATGGCTCACTGAGCGTACAGATAAGGAAACTATAAAAGTAGCTATTTCGGGCATCGGCTTTGCTGCAGACGACGTGGAAGCAGACGAATATGCCTATAAAAGGCTACCTGCATGCTGTAAAAAGCAGCCAAATGCAGTTCCTAAACCAGCACCTTCTAAGGGATAAAAAATAGCCAGGTACATACAAATGCCATCCTGCCGGGTGGCATTTTTTATTTCAACAACGAAAATTGCTGTTTACCCTCATAATTTACGGGAAAGCTTTTATAAACATTCGCCTTTCCTAGCTTCACTTTTCCGGTTATTTTTACCAATACTTCCTGCCCAAAAAGCGCCGGAAAAGCGTTTTTATAAGCATTCTTCATATCTACCTCAACAGTAAGCGGCAGGGTAAATTCTCCTTTTTTTGGAATGTGAATCTGGTATTCCTGGGCTGTATGGCCAAGGTAATTGCCATTAATAAATATATCCAAATCTGTTCTTTTAAGCTCCAGCCCAAAATTATTAGGATTATAATAAATCAGGTCAATTTTAATGGTTGATGTAGAAAATCCCAACTTCTCGGTGGTAAGGTTTTTAAAATCCCTGTACTCTAATTCTTTAGGTTCCCTGCAGGAGAACAGAGAAATTACAAGCGATATAAGTAGAAGTCCGAAGGGTAGGGTACAGCGTTGCCGGTAAATATACATAACAGGTTTGTTGGGATGTAAAATTGCTATTTCTGTTTTTACACACCAAATTTTGTTTACTAATAGTATTAGAAATTACAGAAAATGATTGCGAAAAGCTGCAAAAAGAAAAACTATCAAATTTAGCTACAAAAATAAAAAAATAAATAGTTGATAATAAATTAATTAAAAACATTTAGTTAATATTAAAAAGTAGAAAATTAATTGATTTTACGAACATACGGAACTTGCAAAAAATGACTAAATATTATTTAATAAAAAATAAATTAAAATGTTGACTATCAGTTTATAAAAATACTTGTTTAAAATAAATTTTTATTAAAAAAATAATATTTGATTTTATTTGCCTTTATCTTATTTAAGGACAGTGAAAATGATGGCAGCCAGGGTTAAAAATTTCATTTTATACTCTTTGGTATATAGATATGCCGGGCTGTTGCGGATTTTACTATACAGTTTGACAAGCGTTAAGACTTCTCGTTTTTTGCATAGTTTTCTACATAAATATCCGTAGGTTAGAAATTTATTTAAATTTTTGGCGCAGAATGTTGAAAATCATCTAAGCATTGCGGTATTTACGGTTGAAAAAATCTTTCTACTAAGGGGAAAACGTAGTTTTTCTCAAAAAACAGTAAAATTACTGTCAAAAAAATTTGCGTTTTCCGAAAAGCGCTGTATGTTTGTGATGAAATTGAAAATGAACATTACCTCGTTTATTTACTATTTCAAATCCGAAGCCCAATTTTCCTGTCAAGAGCCCTCAGGGTTTGCCTAGGTTAAAAGCCAAAGCAGTTTCCTGATAATCTGAAACCTCAAACACAAGAAAATGAAAACTAATTTTACTTCATTAAGGTATGCTGTTATTTGTCTAGCCTTATCATTTATCTCTCTTAATACAAAAGCTGACAATACGCCTACACTTAGTTTTACAAACACTCCTTCTTTAGTTTCTGGTAGTCCGCTTACTGTTGGTGCAGTATATAAATTTAATAGTGTTGCAAGTGGTACTGATGTGCTGGTAACTATTGTAAGCGCAACGGGTGGTGCTACTGTTGCAATGCTTGATGATAATTCTTTAACTAAGCCTGAAGCTTTTTCTCCTCAAATTAACATACCTGCAAATAGTACGGGCCTGGTTACTTTCCGGTTTGATTTTATCAGCGGAAGCGGTCTGCCTAAGTTAATGACTCAATTTGCAGCAACTGCAATGGATATTGATGGAAACAATAATTTGCATGAGATTGATGTAATTGATATGGGTCTTGGTTCTTTAGTTTCATACCTGGCTTCTACATTACAAATAAATGTGGTTCAATCTGGCACAAAGTTTACCGGCACAAATACAGGTGGTGTTGAATATTCGGGTGTTGATACTTCGGCTAAACAAGTAATGTTTACAGTTACAAGCCCGGCAGTTATTGGAAGTTTTACTTACCAGGCTGGTGCTAATAACCAGGCAAATTCAGGAACCATGAGGCAGAAAGGCATTTATTTTAAAGGCTTTGATTATTTAACTTTTTTACCTGTAAAATACAGCTCATTTGACGCTGTTGCCAGCGATAATGTTGTAAACTTAAAATGGACAACTGAAACGGAAATCAATAATGACCATTTTGAAGTAGAGCGTTCTTTTGACGGAACAAATTTTAAAACTATTGGTTTGGTGCTGGATGGATTTGCAACTGGAAATACTGGTAAAGCCTATATGTTTAAAGACAACAGCAGTGCTTTGGCAGATGTAAGTGTTGTTTATTACAGGCTTAAGCAAATTGATTTAGACGGAAGATATACTTATACGAATATTCTGGTTGTACGTTTACAGGCTTCAAATGCAGTAAAAATGCAGGTAATGCCTAACCCAGTTACCGAAAACCTTACCGTTCGCTTTACGGCTGAAGAAAAAACTACAGCACAAATACAAATTATAAACATGGAGGGCAGGGTAGTGCTTACACAAAATGTAAGTGCAAGCATAGGCAGCAACAACGTACAACTAATTGGCATAAGCAAGTTAACGCCAGGTGCATATGTAGTCCGTTTATACACGAATGGTACAGTAGCTGCCACACAAAAAATCATTAAAAACTAATTATAACCAAGCACAAGTAGGTTTGCAGGAGTTGCCGGCCTTTACCCTGGCTGGCAACCTCCTAAAGCCTTAGCTAACTGTTTAATTTTATTATTATACATTTAAATATTCCCCTTATGATTACAAAAGTTTTTACAATATTGATTGCTTTGCTTAACCGCAGTATTACAAATCAAGAAACAGGCTTAATTCCGGTAAAAGTTTATTCAGTAAACCGGCGTAAAATTTCATAATTGAGCTGTTACTGTAAAAGATACTACACAGTTTTTACATATATAAAAAACTATTTTATACCAGCTAAAAAATAAAAGTTAATAAACTCCGTTTATTACAAACCCAAGGTACAGTAAACGTTGTTAGTGCTTGGTTTACGATGTTTTCTTTGGGGGTTACAGAATCGAAAGATTCTTAACAAAAGCCGCATTTCTATGTGGCTTTTTTGTTTTTTATTATCTATATTTACTCCCTGTTTTTCCTGTGAAAAACTTGTGTATTTCCAAATATCCTCTGAGCCAGCGTTTTCCTCCATTGAAGCATCAGCAATAGCTGTAAACAAACTAACTAATTAC
The DNA here is from genome assembly GCA_044225605.1 of Ferruginibacter sp. Lineage (GTDB taxonomy): Bacteria > Bacteroidota > Bacteroidia > Chitinophagales > Chitinophagaceae > Ferruginibacter. Next base: position 82,074 of record JBGAIJ010000009.1, on the reverse strand, counting down.
GTATACACTAACACCATCATGAGAAAAACTATACTGTTTTTTACTCTCCTTATTTTTTATTTCTCAGCCTTTTCTCAAGACCAAACTAATAAAGGAAAAGATTTTTGGGTACCCTATCCGGAACACATTGATGGTACAAACTCTGCAATGGGTCTTTATATAACCAGTGATGTAGCATCTACGGGTGTAATTACGGTTGGAGCAGTAACAATCCCTTTTACTGTTATACCAAATACGGTTGTATATAAATTTTTAGGACCAAATGCAGGTGGCGATGCGCCTAATACCGGAGTATACCTAGGCGGTTATCAGGATAATGTTGTCTCGGGTAGAGGGATTCATGTCACATCAAGCAGCCCGGTAGTTGTATTTGCCCATATTATCCGTTCTGCAAGGTCTGGCGCAACGCTTGTTTTACCTACAAAAGTTTGGGGTAAGGAATATATTATGCCAAGCTTTGCTAATTCAGGAACTTCGCAAAGCTTTCCAGAATTATGTATTTATGCATCTAAACCCAATACCGTTGTAGAAATTACACCTACGGTAGCTTCACGAAATGGTGCTCATCCTGCTGGTACTCCTTTTCAAGTTACAATACCTAATGTTGGGGATGTTTACCAGCTACAGTTTGCTTTAAACTCAGACCCTTCCGGAACCCTTGTAAAATCATTAGCCTCGGCAACTGGTTGCAATCCTATTGCAGTTTTTTCAGCAACAACCTGGTCGGGTATAAATTGTAATAATGCAAGCGGAGGGGATAATTTTTATCAACAGTTGTTTCCTTCCAGCTCCTGGGGTAAGCAATTTGTAACAGGTCCACTTAAAAAAGTTGCTACTAATGCTGCAGACAATAACGTTGATATAGTCCGTGTTTTTGTAAAAGATCCCACAACGGTTGTTACAAAAACTGATAATGGAGTTACTACCACACTTACAGGTTTAACAGCCAATAATTATTATCAATACACTGCCTCAAGACCAACTTTATTACAAGCTGACAAGCCTATACAGGTGATACAGTATGTTACAAGCCAAAATTGCGGTAGTCCGCAGACAAATTCGGATCCTGAAATGATTGCATTAAGTGCAATTGAACAGACTATAAATGATATTACAGTATTTTCTGCTCATACTACTTATGTTCCGCCAGGTCAAAGCCAGGTAACAACACATTATATCAATGTAATAATGAAAACTGTTAACACTTCATTATTCAGAATAAATGGAGTTGCTCCTAATGCAGTTTTTACAGCAATACCACGTACGATTTATTCTTATTTGAAAGAGGATGTAACAACAAGGGCTGCTTCAAATCCCGTTTTTCGTCTGACAGCAGATTCTGGTTTTACTGCTATTGCCTATGGTTTTGGTAATGTTGAAAGTTATGGATACAATGCTGGAACAAATGTGAAAGATCTTTACCAGCAAATTGGGGTAAGTACAGAATTTGGTATCGAACAAACACCTTCAGTCTGTACAAATACTCCTTTTAGATTTAAAATATCTTTGCCTTATCAGCCTGACTCGATTTTTTGGAATATAAGCAGTTTACCAGCTTCAACTGTACCAAACAATACCAGTGTAATGACGAGGTATCCACCATCTACATTCGATTCTGTTACGATTGTAAATGGCAAAAATATATGGTGGTATTCATTACCCTCTCTTTATTCTATTTCTGCAATTGGAACGTATCCAATAACATTAACTACTTATTTTCCAAACGGGGAGTGTGGTAATTCACAAGACATAGATTTTGAGTTACAAGTTTCAAACCCTCCTGTTCCCGGCTTTACAGAAGTGATACCGGGTTGTTATGCAGAGCCTGTTCAATTTATTGAAACCACCCCGCAAACACCTAAGGCAACTTATAAATGGTATTGGGATTTTGGAGACGGTAACACATCAACGGGCAAAAACCCTTCGCATACCTACGCCGCACCTGGTACTTATAATGTACGATATGCAAGCATAACCACGCCGGGTTGCCTGAGTGATACAATTAATCACACTGTTACTATACCTGATTTGCCAAAAGCAACCGCAAGTGGTACCACCACTGTGTGTTTTAACGCTACTGCACCTGCAATTATTTTTACAGGTACAGATGGTGCGGCTCCATATGAGTTTAGTTATACCATAAACGGTATTGCGCAAACTCCGGTAATAAGCAATGCGGCAGGTATATATACTTTTTCTGTTCCCACAAATATTGCAGGGCCATTTGTATATGCCATAACTAATGTAAAAAATGTGGGATCCACGCTTTGTACACGTCCTGTAATTAATCAGTCAGCCACAGTAACAGTAAACCCCTTACCGCAGGCTGTAATAGCAGGAGCAGTAACTGTATGTTTAAATGCAGCGGCACCACCTGTAACCTTAACGGGCAGTGGTGGAACAGCGCCTTATACCTTTGCCTATACTATAAATGGCGTACCCCAAACACCTGTATTGAGTAATGGAGCCGGCGTGTATGTGATTAATGCCCCAACCGGAGTGGCGGGAACATTTACGTATTCAGTAACATCTGTTACAGATGCCAGCAGTACATTATGCAGCAGGTCGTATAACAATACAGTTACTACAAGCATAACTGTTTTGCCGCTGCCAACAGTAAACTTTGTTACTAATACACCACTTTGCGAAACAAGAGACATCAGCTTTACAGATAATTCTAATCCACAAGCGGGAACATTGGCAACATGGGCATGGAATTTTGGTGACCCTAATGCTACTCCGGGCAATCCCAATACATCGGTTATTCAAAATCCTTTACACAATTATAGTGTGGCAGGAACTTATACGGTAAGCCTTTCAGTAACTACAAATAATGGTTGTACCAATGCAGTACCATTTACAAAAACTATTACCATTAACGACAGGCCCAAGGCTGGTTTTATTGTGCCGGAAGTTTGTATTAATGATGTGGCTGCAGTATTTATTGATACAAGCAAAATTGCAAATGGTGCTATAAGCGCTGCAGGCTATACATGGAATTATGGAGATCCGCCCAGTGGTGTGAATAATACTTCAACCGGTATGAACGGCTCTCATCTTTACACTCTTGTTGGACCATACAATGTTACTCATGTTGTAACAAGTACATTAGGTTGCAAGGATACAGTGATGAACCCCATATTTATAAATGGCGCTAATCCGGTAGCTGATTTTTCTGTAACTAATCCAACTGCATTATGTGCCAATGATTCAGTATCAATAACCAATCTTTCAACTATTAGCCAGGGCAGTATTACCAAAGTGGAAATTTACTGGGATTGGATAGGAGCACCTGCAACAGTACAGGTGGATGATTTTCCTGCACCTAATAAAGTGTACAGGCATAAATATCCTAATTTTCAAGCGCCGCTTACAAAACCGTATACAATAAGGTTTGTTGCTTATTCGGGTACTTTATGCCTTAACACAAAAAATACTATTATAACTGTAAATGCAGCGCCTAAAGTACAATTTAATAATATGCCGGATGCATGCTATGATGCAGCACCATTCCTTATAACACAAGGCAGTGAAGTAGGTGGTGTGCCGGGTACATTTGCTTACAGCGGGCCCGGAATTATAAATTCAAATGGTTTATTTAACCCGGTTGTTGCAGGCGTGGGTACACATACAATTAAATACACTTACACGTCTGCTGCAGGAGGTTGTGTTGATACAGCCAGCAAAACTATAACCGTACTTGATACGTCTTCTGCTAAATTCTCATTCCTTACACCAACATGCCAGGGAAGTGCTACAACATTTAAAGAAGAATCAACTGCGCCTGCAGGAGTAACATTAACCAATACTGTATGGAATTTTGGTGATGGTTCACCATTGGAAAATCATGCACCGGGTTCTACATTTACGCATACTTATACAGCATGGGGTAATTACACTGTTACCATGTATAATGCATCTGCGTACGGATGTAAAAGCAAAACAAAACAACAGGTTGTATATGTAAGCCCAATACCCAATACTGCATTTGCATTTGGGCAAACCAGTGTTTGCATTCCTAATGCAGATGTGTCATTCATCAATAATTCAACCATTGCAGATGGCACTGAAAATGCCTTTACTTATTTATGGGATTTGGGCGACCTGACTTCATCGCTTGCAAAAACACCAGCGCCGCATCATTACACAACTGTTGGTCCTTATACAGTAACACTTACAGTTACAAGTGGTACCGGTTGTTCCAAAACTGTAAGTCATGATGTAAACTTCATACATCCGCAGCCTAAAACAGCATTTAACTTTAATAAACCAAGTGTTTGTATTGGTGATAATGTTTTGATGACAGATTTTACCAACGGGCTGGATGGTACCATTACACAATGGGTATGGAAATTTACAGATGGTGGAAGCGCCAGCACCCAACAAGTGCTATATACTTTTAGTGCGCCTAAAACATACGATGTTTCATTATACACCATTAACAGCAACGGCTGTAACAGTGATACACTTACCAAACAATTCACAGTATATGCTTATCCGCAGGTAGATGCAGGGCCGGACAGGGTTGTACTGGAAGGTGGTACAATTACAATTGAGCCGATAGTTACCGGCAACGGCCTGCAGTATTTATGGACACCCAATACATACCTTGATAATGACCATATAGAAAAGCCAACAGCTAAAAATATGCTGAATGATATTACCTATACGCTTACAGTTACAGGTGAAGGAGGTTGTACTGCACCACCAGATAAAATGTTTGTAAAAGTGCTTAAAATGCCGAAAGTGCCAAACACTTTCACACCAAATGGAGATGGTATTAATGAAACATGGAAGATTGAATACCTGGATACGTATCCAAATTGTAAAGTGCAGGTGTTTACACGTACCGGCCAGTTGGTATTTGAATCAAGAGGATATAAAACACCGTGGGATGGCAGGTATAATGGAAAACCACTTCCGTTTGATACATACTATTACATTATAGAACCTGAAAATGGCCGGCAGCCTGTTACAGGTTATGTAACGATTGTAAAATAAAATTGCAGAAGAATGCCTGTGTAAAAACAGGCTTTCTTCTTAAACCTTTGAGCTGAGAAAGTAACATCATGAAAAAACTGTTTTTAATTGCCGGAACCTTTTTTTGCAGCGTAACTGTAATGGCACAGGCAAAACCATTTTACACACAGTATGTACTAAACAATTACATACTTAACCCGGCGGTTACAGGTATAGAAAACTACACGGATATTAAATTAAGCAACCGCAACCAATGGACAGGAATTGCAGGTGCACCTGTTACCACTTACTTCAGTATTCATGCACCAATAGGAAAGGAGGATTTACGCACCAGTGCCACATCTTTTGAAGTGCCGGGTACCGATCCAAGAGGAACAAGGCTTTGGGAAGAATACACACCGCCAAGCCCTCATCATGGCATTGGCTTTACTGCTATGAATGACAAGGCTGGTTATATTAACCGCTGGTCTTTAAATGCCACTTATGCTTATCATAAACCATTAAGTGTTAAAACAACTTTAAGTGCAGGATTTAGTGCCGGTATTACAAGCGTAAATTTAGATCGTACAAAAATTGAATGGGGCACATTAGATCCTAATGATCCGGCGATAGGCATAAGTTCAGGCGAATTAAAAAAACTAAAACCTGAAGTAGGGGCAGGGCTTTGGCTATACTCTGCACAATATTTTTTAGGCGTTTCTGTACTGAATATAATTCCGGGCAAAGCAAAGTTTGTTACCGATGATAAATATGGTACTTACTATACACCCAATTATTTTGTAACGGCTGGTTACCGCTTTTCGCTTACTGATGAAGTAATGGCAATGCCATCTGTAATGATGCAATATTGGCAACCGCAGTTAGCAGGTTTTCACGGAAATTTAAAACTGCAATATTTAGATAAAGTTTGGGTGGGAGGAAGTTACCGGGTTTCTGATTTAATATCCGGTTATTCTGCAATGGCAGGAGTAAATGTTTCCAACACATTTAACATTAGCTATGCGTATGAAAATGCCACTACATCAAGATTAAGGAATTATACCAAGAATACACATGAAATAATGCTGGGCTTTATCATTGGCAATCATTACAGCCAAAAATGCCCACGCTGTTATTAATCCTGCTGCTCTTCAGCAGCATCATATTCCTGCAAAGGATTTGTAGTATCAATTAACTTAAGAGAATCGGCAGGTGTAATTTCTTTAGCAGCCAGTTTCCACTGCGGTTGCAGTAACCATTTTCCATTTTTGTAAATAACATTATACACTTTTACCGTGGCGTTTTTGCTGCCAGACTGTTCTTCTTTTATTACTATTTGTTTAACAGCATTATTCTCCTGCATAGATGCAGGGGTTACAAAATTTGTTTCAGTTGCCTCCGATAATTTTTCGGCTTTTGCCTGAATTTCCTTTAATAAAGGCTCCAGTTCTTTTATCTTCTTTTCAATTTCAGGTTGATGTTTTTCAACCTCAGCAGAAATTTTTTGTAAGTTTTTTTCTGAAAGGTTGCTTAGTATATTGTTTACAATTGGCGGAAACTGGTTTTCGCTTGACATAAAAGCAGTTTCCGCTGGCAGGAGCAGCGGCGTTGCAGGCATTGCCGTATTATTAACCTGTATTTGAAACAACAAGCACACCATTATAGCTGCAGTAATTACTAACGATGTTACAGGTAAGAATACTTTTTTTCGGCCCGGCTGTAACTGGTTAACCGGGTTAACAAAAAATTGTATGCGGTTTAATAAATGCTGTGGTTTGTTTATTGCGGCAACTGCATTAGTTTGCAATAATTGTTTAGCAAACTGTTGCTTATGGCTTTGTGCCATCAATAAAGCTTCGGCGTACAAGAGCGGCTGGTAATGAAATGCGGTAACTGTTATATCGCAGCTCTTTTCCCTTTCCAGTTTAATTTTTTTACAAATACTGATTATAAAAGGGTTAAAAAAGAAAATGGTTTCTGCAACTATTACAAACCAATTCAATAAAAAATCATTTGCTTTTATATGCGCCAGTTCATGCAGTATTAAAGTTTCTGCCTGTTGTAAAGAAAGCTGGTTAATAAGCGCCACAGGCAATACAATAACCGGTTTAAAAAAACCAAAAGTAATCGGGGAGTCAATAGTACTGCTTAACCACAACTGTACTTTTCTTTTTATTCCAAATTGAAATTGATGTGATGTGGCAAATAATTTTAGATCAACCGGTGGTTTAACAAGCCCCAGCTTAAATTCTTTTTTAAACCAAAACCAGTTGTAAACAGCTTTGGTAAACTTATAAAAAACAATAACGGTGTAGGCTGTAAAAAACCAGGGAGAAATTTTTGATACCGATTCGGGAGTAATAATAGTTGCCAAACCCGTTACATCAATAAGTGTACTTAAGCCTGCAACAGGTTTTATGTAATAAAGGCAAAATGTAAATACAAACAACGCAGATTGCACCAACAGCGAAACATAAAGCAGGTTTCTTTTTTGTACAGGCGTAAACCGTGTGCCTAAGCTTTTATCTGCCAAAAAATAAACAGCATACAGCAAAGCCGCCTGCCAAAAACTATGCAGCAAACTCATGCAGAAACTGTAAGAGAGCGTTGCCATTAAAAGCGGTATTTTGGTAATTTAGTTTTCTTTCTTAAGCTGATTAATCAACTCTTGTATTTTTTCCAGCTCTTCATTACTTGCATTATGGCCTCCAAGTGCCTGTAAAACCAAGTTGGCTGATGAACCGGCAAAAAGCGTATTAATCATTTTGTTTACCAGCTGTTTCTGGGTGCTTTCCCTGCTTATGGCTGGTTGATAAATATGCGTTTTGCTGCTGTCGTTACGGGTAACAAGGCCCTTCTCATGCATAATCTGCATCAGTTTAAGGGTAGTGGTGTAGCCACTTTCCTTTGTTTTACTCAATTCATCATGCACCTGGCGCACTGTGGCTGTCTTTTCATTCCACAGCACCTGCAGTATTTCCAGTTCGCTTTCTGTGGGTTTAATATGCTTATCTGCCATCTTATACGATTTTTTTCGTAATGCAAAATAAGCAATTATTGGTAATTGCAAAGCCCGTGGCTGTAATTTTTAACAACCATTAACGAATGTGCAAAAAAAAAGCCCCGATGTGGAAACACCCGGACTTTTTGGTTATAATGGTTCTGATTAGACTATGTTGAATCTTTTGCTAAAGTAACCCTTCTTTTTGTTCAGCAAAATTATTTTTTGCTGTTTTTTAATTCTATACTGGCACCATTAAACGAAGCTAGCAAATCTTTAAATTTTTCTGCAGTTTTTTCATCAATCGTTGTGCCGTTTACTGTTATTTTTCCTTCTTTTATTGATAATGTGTAATTGTTTTTATCCAGTAATTTTTCAGCAGCCAGTGCATCAATCAATTTGTCCGTAGCAGCAGCCATTTCTTCTTTACCTGCAGTTACAGTAATGTTCATTTTGTTATTAGTACTGTCTGTATTGGTAATAGCTATTTCTTTTATTACCTCCTGCTTTATTGCACCGTTAGATTCTGATTTACCATGAATGGTTGCAAGGGTAGGAGCAATTACTAAAGAAACAATACTCATCAGTTTAATTAAGATGTTCATTGAAGGGCCGGAAGTATCTTTAAACGGATCCCCAACTGTATCACCTGTTACAGAAGCCTTGTGTGGTTCTGATTTTTTGTAATACATTTCACCATTTATTTCAACGCCTTTTTCAAATGATTTTTTTGCATTATCCCATGCACCACCGGCATTGTTTTGGAACATACCCATTAAAACACCACTAACGGTAGCCCCGGCTAAAAAACCGCCTAATGCTTCTGCACCAAGGCCTGGTACAAAACCAATAATTAATGGAGATATAATAGCGATTGCACCCGGCAGCATCATTTTTTTAATAGAAGCCTGTGTTGAAATGGCAACGCATTTATCATACTCCGGTTTGCCTGTACCTTCCATAATACCGGGTATACTGCGAAACTGGCGGCGAACTTCTTCCACCATTGCCATAGCAGCTTCACCAACCGCCCTGATGGCTAATGATGAAAATATAAACGGTATCATAGCACCTACAAAAAGGCAGGCTAATACATTTGCTTTGTAAATATCAATTCCTTTAATGCCTGCAACACCTACAAAGGCTGCAAACAGGGCAAGCGCAGTTAATGCTGCAGATGCAATGGCAAAACCTTTACCACTTGCAGCGGTGGTGTTACCCACAGCATCTAATACGTCAGTTTTTTCACGTACATCGCCAGGTAATTCACTCATTTCTGCAATACCGCCTGCATTATCTGCAATAGGCCCAAAAGCATCAATAGCCAGTTGCATTGCGGTGGTAGCCATCATACCGGCTGCAGCAATTGCCACACCGTATAAACCTGCACACTCATAACTTCCCCAAATACCGCCTGCTAAAACCAGTATGGGTAAAAAAGTAGATTCCATACCAATTGCCAAACCGCCAATTACGTTAGTAGCATGGCCTGTTGATGACTGACGGATAATTGAAAGTACGGGACGTTTGCCCATGGCAGTAAAATATTCGGTAATGATGCTCATTAAAGCGCCAACACCCAAACCAACGGCAATAGCACCCATAACACCCCATTTGGTAAAAGGTACACCACGTAAAATCATATTTTCAGGTAAAAGCCAGTTAACTAAAACGGCGGCTACAATTGCGGTAAGAATCATTGAACCCCAGTTACCCATGTTCAATGCTTTTTGTACCGTAGCTGTATTGATGCCGGCGTTTTCGCCAATACGTACAAATAAAGTACCCACAATGGAGAATAGTATACCAACACCGGCAATTAACATAGGTAATATAATGGGAGAGAAGCCACCCAGTACATCTGTACCAATAACCTGTGTTTGCTGGCCTAAAACTATAGTTGCTAAAACTGTTGCTACATACGAACCAAAAAGATCGGCACCCATACCAGCAACATCACCCACATTATCACCCACATTATCTGCAATGGTTGCAGGGTTACGTGGATCATCTTCAGGAATGCCAGCTTCTACTTTACCAACAAGGTCTGCACCTACGTCAGCTGCTTTTGTATAAATACCACCGCCTACACGGGCAAATAATGCTATAGATTCTGCGCCCAAAGAAAAACCGGTTAATACTTCAATCGTTCTCACCATTTCTTCAGAATTGATAGGGGCATCGGGCGCAAAGAAATGTTTTAATACAATGTATAGTCCTCCAAGTCCTAATACCGCTAAGCCTGCCACACCAACACCCATTACAGCACCACCGGTAAAAGAAACATTTAATGCTTTGCTTAAACTGGTACGGGCAGCTTGTGCAGTGCGTACGTTTGCTTTAGTTGCGGCTTTCATACCAATATAGCCTGCCAAAGCACTTAATACAGCGCCAATAACAAACGAAACGGCTATGCTCCAATGGCTTTGCGAATTTGCATTTGCCATAACTGCCAGCAAAATGCCTACAATTACAACAAAATAGCCCAATATCTTCCACTCTGCCTTTAAAAAAGCCATAGCGCCTTCGGCAATGTAGTTGCTGATTTCTTTCATACGGTCATTACCGGCATCTTGCTTACTCACCCAATTGAATTTCCATAAAGTGTAAAGCAAACCTATAATACCCATTGCCGGAACGGCATAAATCAAATTACTCATAAAGTATAGTGTTGTTCAAAAATTTGGACGGCAAAAATAGGGGAAATGAGCCAAAAAAGGCCAGCCGGCGAGGGATAGATGTACTGATATGCCCCCGACACTTCTTTTTTACGCAGAAACAGCTAAAAAGCTTGTGTACTTTCAGAATTTTATTATTTTGTATGCCTAAAATTTAAAGAACATGACCGATTTTAACCAAAACATTGACCAGGCTAAAGACCTGCTGAACCTTGAGCAAAAAGACATGCAAAAAATGCCTCAAATGCTGAATGTGCTTACTATTTTAACTTATATTGGCTGTGCTTTGGGTGCCATTGGTGGCATATACAGCTATTTTACAATTGCCACATCCTACAAGTTAATAGAAAAAATGAATACTACTACCGAAGGGCTTTCGGGTTCGGAAAATAAAATGGTGCAATCTATTATGAGCGAATCTGCTGCCATGATAAAAAAGCAATATGATAACCGTTTAATGATTTTCATTTTAGCCCTGGTGGGTGTTGCATTATGTTTTTATGGTGCTATGCAAATGCGTAACCTTAAAAAGCAAGGATACTTATTATACGTAATTGGAGAATTGATACCAATAATAAGTTTTGCAGTTTTTATTGGTTTTGGCGGATTGTTTGGTGGTGTAGCGATGGTTTTTTCTACCTTAATTGCAGCCGTATTTATTATACTTTATACAACACAGCGAAAATATTTAGTTAACTAATGTTAGCTAATGATGTTACTCTTCAATCCCGGTTTTAGCCGGGATTTTTTATTACGGCTATTTGCTTATAAGCCTCGCCCATTTGGGCTGTAATATCTCCGGCTATCATTGCTTCCTGGGAATTTTTTTCAGCGGCTAAATCCCCCGCCATACCATGCAGGTAAACACCTAAAATGCAGGCTTCAAATACAGTATATGATTGGGCCAATAGTCCTGTAATAATTCCGGTTAATACATCACCACTGCCTGCAGTTGCCATACCTGCGTTACCGGTTGAATTAAAATATCCTTTTCCTTCGGGGGTAGCAATAAAAGTATGGTAACCTTTTAAAATAATGTACACATTTAAATCAGTTGCTTTTTGCAATGCCAGTTGCAGCCTTTCAAAGTCATTTGCAGTTTTGCCAAACAACCGCTCAAATTCTTTTGGGTGCGGTGTAAGTACAGCCAAGGGTGGAATGTGTGTAAGCAAATCTTTATTTTCTGCTAAAGTGTTTAATGCATCTGCATCAATAACGATTGCTTTTTTAGTGTTACTGAAAACTGTTTTTAGTAATGCTGCATTAGATGGATACATGCCAAGGCCGGGGCCAATTCCAATAGCATCAAAATTTTCTAAAGCATTTACAGAAGCGGTATTTTTTTCTTCAGTAATAATACACATTGCCTCCGGCACAGCAGTTTGAATAATATTGTAACCACAAGAGGGGATAAAGCAGGTGAGTTTTCCTGCACCGCTTCTTAAGCATGCATTGGCGCTTAGTACTGCTGCGCCCATCATACCATAGCTTCCGTCTATTAGTGCTGCATGACCATACGTGCCTTTATGCGTAAACTTTTCCCTTGGTTTGTATATTGATTGTATCAATGCAGTATCTGTCCAATTATATACTGCACTTGTTTCATTGGCAAAAGTTTTATGAAGGCCTATATCTAAAACATGCACTTCGCCACAAAGTTTTTCATTCTCCTGTAATAAAAATGCCAGCTTTAGTTGTTGAAAGCTTAATGTATGCCGGGCTGTAATAACGGTGTTGCCTGCTGATGAACTATCTGCAAATAATCCGCTGGGTATATCAATTGCAATTATAGTTGCACCAGATTTATTAATGTGCATTGCTAATGCAGCTGCAACATTACTTAATGGTTTATTTAAGCCTGTGCCAAAGAGTGCATCAATTATTATAGATGTACCGGGTATTTCTGGAAAACCGGTTTCTGCTGTAATAAAGTGAATATTAAATGTAACAACTTCCAGTTTTTTAAAGTTGGTATTAAAATCAACTGAAGCTGTTTGCGGTGTATCTAAAATATATACTGTTACATTATGTTTTTGCTGTGCCAGCAGGCGGGCAATAACCAAACCATCGCCACCATTATTACCCTTACCACAAAAAAAATAATACGATTGTTTGGAAGGATATTTTTGCTGCAGCCAGTTGAAACAGGCTGTTGCAGCCCTTTCCATTAAATCTGTGGAAGAAACAGGTTCATTGGCAATTGTGTAAGCATCCCATTGTTTTATCTGGGCTGCAGAAAAAAGTTTCATGCTTTGAAATTACAAAACATATACGGGATGTTACAGCTATAATTTTTCAAGTTGTGTACGTGTAAATTCATGTTGCTGCTGCCCGGTATTAACAGTGGTGGCGGGTTCAAATAATAAAATATGCACTTCATTTTCAGCAACAGGCCTGTGCTCGGTTCCACGGGGTATCACAATAAATTCACCTTCATTTATTTCAATGTTTTTATCTCTCAGCTGCATGGTGAACGAACCTTTGGTTACTAAAAACATTTCATCTTCATTATCATGATGGTGCCAAATAAACTCCCCCTGAAATTTTACTGCCTTTACCTGCTGGCCGTTTAATTCGCCTAAAATACGGGGATTAAAATAATCCGTAAACAGGTTCATCTTTTCAGCTACATTAACTTTTTGCATGTTTATTTTTTTGAGAGTTGAACCAATTTTTCATGCAGCTCCAATACCTGCGGAATTACCAGTTGCTTTTCATCATTAAAAATAACAAAATTGCACAGGCGCATTTTTACAGTTTCGTTTATTTGCCTGCTCATACGTGCAAGTACTTCCTCTCTTGTAATATTGTCACGCTGCATGGCCCGTTGTATGCGCAAAGGGGCAGGGGCAGATACTCCAATAACATAATCCAGGTGTTCGTGTGCGCCACTTTCAAACATAATGGCAGCTTCTTTTAAAGCGTATGGCGCTGTTTGTTTGTGCATCCATTCATCGGCATCTTTTAATGTGGCCGGGTGTACTATGGCATTTAACTGTGCTAATTTTTCAGCATTGGAAAAAACAATACCTGCAATGTATTTCCGGTTTAGTATACCCTTATCATAAGCAGCTTCACCAAATAAATTTTTTACTTCACTTTTCAATTTTTCGTTTTCATTCATTAATCTTTTTCCGGCTTCGTCTGCGGCATAAACAGGAATGCCCAGCACGCTAAAAAATTGCGCCACAGTGCTTTTGCCGCTGCCAATACCGCCGGTAATTCCTATTTTAAGCATAGTGTAAGAGTCAAAAGTAAAAATTCAAAAAGGCAAAAATATACTGCATAAAAAAAATCCGAACAGTAAATTACTGCTTCGGATTTAATTTAAAAATTTAGTGCCGGAAAATTTATTTTTTTGTATCTGTGGCAGCTTTGTTAAGCGCTGCAGTCCACTCCATGCTAATAGCACTGCGTTCAATTTTAATGTAACTGCCGGGGCTGGTTTCCATTTCCAGTGTATTATCGTCGTTTACCTTGTTTACTTTGCCATGTATGCCGGCAATGGTTACAATTTTATCGCCTTTTTGCAGGTTGTTTATAAACTCTTTTTGCTGTTTTGCTTTTTTAGCCTGCGGACGAATCATAAACAGCCAAAAAACCAAAATCATGGCACCCATCATAATAAATGTACCCATACTGCTCGATTTGCCCTGGGGATCCATCATTAAAAAAATACTAAGTAATTGCATGTTTGTTTGTATTAATTGTTATTCTAAAAAATTATTGTTTGGCCTTTACCTCGCCGGATAATTTCAATTTTGGAAATTCAGGAGAGGCATTGGCAATTACGGTAATGTCTTTATGGTTTTGCCCCACTTTACCCTGGCTGTTAAATACCACTTTTATATAACTGGTTTCGCCGGGTAATACAGGCTTTTCGGGTTTTTCCGGTACTGTGCATCCGCAACTGGCGGTGGCGCTTACAATCAATAATGGTGTATTTCCGGTATTTTTAAAACGATAGCTGTATTCCACTTTTTCACCTTCGGTAATTGTACCAAAGTCAAAAACACTGTCAATTAACTGCACAGTGGTGGGCTGGTTCATGGCATTGGCTTTTTTGGTGCTGTCCACATTGCTGTCATCGGCAATTCTGTCTTTTCTTTTTACATCGCAGCTTATCAGCGAAGCCAGTATAAAAATTGCTAAAACTATCTTTTTCATCGATTGTTTTTTACAGTGTACTGTTTTTAAAAGTTTTTTTATGAATTTTATTTTCTGCTGTAAGCTCCTTGTGAATATTATCCAGCAAACCGTTTACAAACTGCCCGCTTTGTGGTGTGCTGTATTCTTTTGCCAAATCAATATATTCATTAATAGTAACCTTAGTGGGTATGGTTTCAAAATATAAAAATTCGCACACGCCCATTTGTAAAATTATTAAATCAAGGGCAGCAATACGGTCGGCATCCCAGTTTTTTAACTTTGGTTTTATCAATTCCAGTGCTACATCGCTTTTTTCCAAGGTTGTTTGTAACAAGCCTTTGGCAAAATCAAGCTTGTCCTTGCCCAGCATGTCTCCAAAATTATAACTGCCGGGTTTTTGTAAAAAACTGCTTACCAATTGCTGCATCATTTCCGCATCGTCATCCCAATGTATAAAGCTTTCTTCCAGGTGGGTAATAAAGCTTTCGTTGGGCAGCATCAGCATATTGAAAATAAAATCTAATATATCTTTTTCGCTCTTTTTTTCTCTTGCCTGCAGTTCAATGTATTCTTTATAATCTTCTGTTTCCACCAGTTCTAAATACAACTTATGTACCAGTTCGGCATCCAGTGTATTGTTTACTTTAAATTCATTGCATGCTGCAGTAAAGCCGGGAGTTTCAATTATTTTCCACACCACTTCATTACCTGCAATTTTAATATTTACAGATAAGTCTTCTTTTGAAGGCAGGTTTTTGCTGGCTCTTTGGCGGGCAACGGTTTCAGAATGGCGTGCCACTTCGGTAATAAAATACACCAGGTATGTAAAAAGATGGCGGGTTTGCTCCAGTTTTTTGGTGAGTATGGCAGTAGGTTCGCCACTTTTAACCTCCCCGGACATACTGTCGATGGTATAAAGCGTTTGCATCACCTTAACCCTTATATTTCTTCTGCTAATCATAACGTGGCGGCAAAGGTAACAATCAATGCTGAATGTGCAATGTTGAATGTGTTTGCTGACAGCTTTTCAAGGGTTTACTGCCGATTTTTCCCATTTGCCGGTAAACTGCGGAACTTTTTTACACTTATAACTGCCAACATTTCTTTTTTACGCTGTGGCACAGATTTAGCATACATTTGCCGTCCGAAAATTTTAATTCTTTTAAATCAAAAACAAATAGCGTTATGGCAAAGAAGTTAAGCATTACCCCATTGCATGACAGGGTGATTGTGAAACCAGCTGCTGCGGAAGAAAAAACTGCAGGCGGCATTATTATTCCTGATACAGCCAAAGAAAAACCACAGCGTGGTACTGTTGTGGCTGCAGGCCCCGGCAAAAAAGATGAACCTGTAAGTGTAAAAGCAGGTGATACTGTATTATATGGTAAATATGCCGGTACCGAAATTTCGGTGGAAGGGCAGGATTTACTGATTATGAGGGAGAGTGATATATTGGCAATCGTATAATTTGAAGATTTGAAGAGGTGCCAATTGATAATGGCGGCTTCAGTTTTCAAACGAATTTTCAAATCAACAAATTAACAAATTTTCAAATTAAGTTTTATGGCAAAAATGTTATTCTTCGATATTGAAGCAAGAAATAAAATGAAAAAGGGCGTTGACACTATGGCCGACGCTGTTAAAGTAACCTTAGGCCCTAAAGGCCGCAACGTGGTTATTGAAAAGAAATTTGGTGCACCAAGCGTAACTAAAGATGGTGTTACTGTGGCTAAAGAAATTGAACTGGAAGACCCTATTGAAAATATGGGCGCTCAAATGGTGAAAGAAGTGGCAAGCAAAACTGCTGATATTGCCGGTGACGGTACCACTACTGCAACCGTTTTAGCTCAGGCTATTGTTAGCGAAGGTTTGAAAAACGTAACTGCCGGCGCTAACCCAATGGATTTAAAACGTGGTATTGACAAAGCGGTAACCGCAGTTGTTGAAAACCTGAAAAAGCAAAGTGAAGTTGTTGGTAACGACAACAAAAAAATTATGCAGGTGGCTACAATTTCTGCAAATAACGACAGCAATATTGGCGAACTGATTGCTGAAGCTATGAAGCGTGTGGGTAAAGAAGGTGTTATTACCGTGGAAGAAGCAAAAGGTACTGACACTACTGTTGATGTGGTGGAAGGTATGCAGTTTGACCGTGGTTATGTAAGCCCTTACTTTGTTACCAACAGCGAAAAAATGGAAGCTGAGTTAAGCAACCCCTACATTTTAATTTATGATAAGAAGGTAAGTGCAATGAAAGATATTTTGCACATACTGGAAAAAGTGGCTCAAAGCGGCCGTCCCTTATTAATTATTGCTGAAGATTTAGAAGGCGAAGCATTAGCTACATTAGTGGTTAACAAACTGCGTGGCACTATTAAAGTGGCTGCGGTAAAAGCTCCGGGCTTTGGCGACAGAAGAAAGGAAATGCTGCAGGATATAGCGGTATTAACTGCCGGTATTGTAGTTAGTGAAGAACAAGGCTTTAAATTAGAAAACGCCGACCTTACTTACTTAGGTACTGCAGAAAGCGTAACTATTGATAAAGACAATACTGTGATTGTTGGCGGTAAAGGTAAAAAAGCTGACATTACTGCACGTGTAAATCAAATCAAAGCACAAATTGAAACTACAACCAGCGATTACGATAAAGAAAAATTACAAGAGCGTTTAGCTAAGCTGGCTGGTGGTGTTGCTGTATTATATGTTGGCGCTGCAACAGAAGTTGAAATGAAAGAAAAGAAAGACCGTGTGGATGATGCATTGCATGCAACACGTGCTGCGGTGGAAGAAGGCATTGTGCCAGGTGGTGGTGTGGCTTACATACGTGCAAGCGAAGCACTGGCTAAATTAACCGGCGCTAATGAAGATGAAACAACAGGTGTTGGCATTGTGCGTAAAGCTATTGAAGCGCCATTGCGTACCATTGTAAGCAACAGCGGTTTGGAAAGCAGCGTGGTGGTAAATAAAATTAAAGAAGGCAAAGCTGACTTTGGTTTTAATGCACGCACTGAAAAATACGAGAACCTGTTTAAAGCAGGTGTTATTGACCCAACTAAAGTAAGCCGTGTGGCATTGGAAAATGCAGCTTCAATTGCAGGTATGCTGTTAACTACCGAATGTGTAATTGCAGATAAACCTAAAAAAGAAGAACCACACAGCCATGGAGCGCCTGATATGGGTGGTATGGGTTACTAAGAAAAGTAAAAATGAAAAAGTAAAAAATCCCTCTTACAGTAATGTGAGAGGGATTTTTTTATCAGCCTGCTATTCTGATAAACATTATTGCGAACTTGTTCTGTTACCTTTTTCTTTCACTGAAAGTAAAAGGTAATCTCACTTGTACTGAAAAACAATTTTCAATTATTTTTCTACTTACACAATCTCCCCATAATCAATCACCAGTTCTTCTCTTTCTTTAATATCCCTTAACGGTTCAAAATAATCACCATCGTTTATAAAAATAATAATATTGTGAGATTCAGAATTGGTTAGATTCCCGATTAGAGGACAATCAAGTGCGGAATATTAATTTATAACAGAAAATGCCAATAACATGTAAAATGTTTTATAAATTTGAGTTAACCATTTTTAAGAATAAAAATATGTTGAAGCTTTTGTTGGTTTTTACTTTTACAATAATTTCTGTATTATCATATGCACAAATAAAAGCCGTAACAGAAAACGGTGATGAGGTTATTTTACAAATCAACGGTACATGGAAATACAAAGAAGATTCAAAAAACAATGATAGTATTAAAATCAATGCAATAAATTTTAACAAGCCAGCAGATGCTAATTTTCTATTAAAGAGCAAACGTTGTAATTCCGGGTTTTGGTTAAATCCCAAAAAATGGATTTTTGAAAAGTCAACAGATAATACAAGTGAATATTCTTTTTCATTAAAAGAAAATGGTTCGGTAATGGCTATGGCAATAACTGAAAGCGTTAGCATGGATTTGCCCTATTTGAGAAAATTTGCTATTGACAATATGCAACAAGCTTCTTCATCTTTTCAAATTGTAAATGAAGAATACCGGCAAGTAAACGGGTTGAAAGTTTTTTTACTTGAGACGAATGCAACTGTGCAAGGCATAAGCTTTAGGTATCTTAACTATTATTATTCCGATACAGCATCTACTGTTCAATTTCTTTGTTTTACATCCTCTAATTTATACGCTAAATATAAAAATGAGCTTGAGTCAATGCTTAATGGATTTGTAACATTAAATAAGAATGATAGTACTGAGAGCTACCAGGTTAATAAAAATACTGTGAAAAGTTTACTGGTTGCAAACAGTAATTGTAAAGCTATGTTTATTGGCAAATGGAGCTATGTTGCGAATGGAAAAAAATATATTGATATGTTTAGAGGTGATACTGTATTAGAATATAGCGGCGACTATAAATACAAATCTGAATATTCGTTGCGCTGGATAAGCAATTGCAGTTATGAACTTAAACTTCAAAAAACAAATGACCCGTCTGCAAAGCTAATTCAATTTGGCAGGCCAATCACTGTTGATATTATTGAAATCGACTCTAATCAAATGCGCTACCAGATGCGTTATGGCGATGGGAATTTTTCCGGGGTTATGGCAAAAGAGAAATAACTTTTATCCAACAATTTCCCCATAGTCAATCACCAGTTCTTCTCCTTCTTTAATATCTCTTAACGCTTCAAAATAATCACCATCGTTTATAGAAATAATATTTGGTGTATCTGAATGATTTAAAAAAAGAGCTACATCCATCTTTTTAAAACCATGTGCTGGCAGGTAATAATTTTCCTCATCAAACAAACAATAATTACCCACTATAAACTGTGCATGTTGCGGCAGTGATTCAATTTCATTTTTTGAAATAGTTATCCAGTCTGCTGCTGCATCCGGTTTGCCAAACATATCACGGCAGCCTTTGGGTATATCTTTTACAGCAAACACACCCACACCCTCAATGGCAGAAGGTTTCAGCATTACATACGTGTTATTGCTAAGCTCTGCCAGCAGTTCTGCTTTAGTCATTTATAGTTTGTTTTATAAAGCCGGTAACAATATTGTATTGTGCAGCGCAATAGGTTAGCATAATCCATACACCGGCATATGCAAACGGCTGGTAAAATTTGTTAATTGCCAGCAGTGAATCAGAAAGTACAAACAGCAAAGCGCCTGTTACAAAAAGCCATGCAGCTTTTTTATTTACTTTATAAAATATATGCAGGCTGCATAACAGCATGGTGCAAATTACTGCTGCATATACTATAACAGGTATTTTTAAATCGCCAAGCTTTGGAAACAGTAACCATACAAGGCTTACACCATAAGCCACAACAAATACTATAA
Organism: Ferruginibacter sp.; assembly: GCA_044225605.1. GTDB lineage: Bacteria > Bacteroidota > Bacteroidia > Chitinophagales > Chitinophagaceae > Ferruginibacter. The sequence continues at coordinate 61,948 of JBGAIJ010000009.1, read as the reverse complement.
TTAAAGGCTGCTTTTTTAAAAGCGAAACTGCTTTGGTGCCAATGCTCAGGAAATAAATGATGTATAAAATATGGGTGGTTAAAAAGCTGGCCAGCCCAAAAATAAAAAACAAGGGGTTTTTATTTTCAAACAACAAAAACATATCTCCCAGCCATGAAAAAAATAGGGCGGTAAGCAACAGGTTTTTGCCCGGTGCTTTTTTTATTGCTGCAAACAGCAATGCCATTAAAGCAGGTAATAAAAGCGGTTTGGCAAAATAATGCAATACATCAATTGAGCAGGCAATGCCAATAATATCTGCAAGTACAATTATCCAAAAAGCAATTTGCAGTATTTGAATACGCTTTTTCATGTTGCGGCTTATTTCAGCTCAACATAAGTTTTAGCATTAAAGAATTTGTGCAGTGAGTCTTTTGCGTAAGCAGTATCGCTTAATGGCAATGAAAGCGGTATGGCAATTTTATATGTTACCGAATCATTGGTATAAAGCAATGGCTTGTGGCCATAATTCACCAATCGTTCAAAAGCCTTTTGTGCCAGTACCAGCGATGGATAGTTTTTAAGCACCACTTTAAAAGTATAACTGCCGTTGTTTACTGGCAGTGGGGCAGTTGTTTTTATTGAATCGGGTTTTTGTACAGTTTGTGCAGTATCTTTTTTTGCAGTGTCAGTAACAGGAATTAATGTTGCCGGTGTTGATTGCTGCACTGTTTCGGGAGTAGCTTTTTTGTTTATAAAAAAATACCAGGCCGCCCAGCCTGCACCACCCAAAATTATAAGAGCCAGCAAACCTGTAATTAGCTTTTTCATGCCTCCGCCAGCCTTAGTTTCTTCATTGCCAAACGAAATGCTTTCCTCTTTCTTTTCTTTTATCAACACCGGGGTATCTTCAGCCTTTACAGTAACAATTTGCCCATATTGTGTAAACTGGTATTCGCCTAACTGGTTTTTTTCAAGCATGCCAATACCATCCAGTTTAAATGGTTTGCCAATGTTTAAAAATTGCGTGCCCAGGCCAAGAAAGGATTCAAGATCAGCCGATGCAAGCGGCTTCATTTTACGGGTTTGCTGTACAATAAAGTCAATCAGCGCTTCATCTTCAGCAGCTTTTAAATTTTGAGCAAACGTAATAGCGCCCTGTGGTATTTCCGAAATCTTATCTGTTTCGGCAGGCATTACAAAATCCTGGGGCAATGCAAATGTACCAATACCCTGCAGGGTAAGTTTTTTTGCACTGTAAAGATGGCGAGCGAGTAAATGTTCTATTTTCATGCTTAAAAAAATGGTTTGAGCAGGCAGTAAGGTAAATGCAATATAATAAATTACAGCGGTAATTAAAGTAACTTTGCATTATGTTATCAGAAAAAGAAGAACGCTTTATGCAACGGTGGGAAGCCGTAAGGGAAGTGGAGGGCACATTTAAACACAAGCTTTTATCAGGCTTGCCAATGGCATCTTTATTTGCTTTGCCAATTTTATTGTTCTTTGTTATTGTAAAAATATTTTTCCCTTCATGGTTTACTACGGCTACACACCGGCAAACCGAAGTAATAGTACCGGAATTAACAGCACAGCACATGGCACTTTCTGCAGGGGATGTGGTAATGGCTTTTATTGGAGTGGTGGTGGTGGTGTTATTCTTCTCGTATTTTCGTATGCATTATAAATGGGAAAGCAATGAGCAATTATATAAAGAACTAAAAAGCGTGCAAAAAAAAGAAAACAATGCAGCAGTTTAGCCCGCAGCCATCTCTTAATTTTAAATTTTTAATTATTAAATAAATATGAAAAAGCAGTTTTTAAGTTTGCTTGCAGCAAGTGCACTATTATTTTCCTGTGTGAAAAACAAAGCAGATAAATGTAATTACCAGGATCAGAACGTGGCAGCACCTGCTTCAGAAATAAGTGCTTTAAAAGCGTGGATAAAGAGTTCCAGTGATTCTTCTGTAGCTGTGCAGCACTCCAGTGGTATTTTCTATGTTATTAATAACCCCGGTACGGGAGCAACAGCATCTGTATGTTCCACCATAACGGTAAAATATACAGGCACTTTATTAAACGGCAGCCAGTTTGATCAAAATTTAACCGGCTTTACCTATTTGCTGGGACAGCTTATTTTAGGCTGGCAAAAAGGAATACCTTTAGTAAAAACAGGAGGCAGTATTACATTGTATATTCCCCCAAGCCTTGGTTATGGCAACCAGGATGTACGCAATAACAGTGGTGCGGTGGTAATTCCTGCCAACTCCAACCTTAAGTTTGTAATTGATGTAGTAGCAGTACAATAATAAAAAATATGCAACCGTGAGCCACGAAGCCATTTCAGTTTTTGATATGTTTAAAATAGGTGTGGGGCCAAGCAGCAGCCATACACTGGGGCCGTGGCGTGCTGCACAGCGCTTTACAGATTCGTTGCAAAAACAAAACCTGTTGTTTAATGTATGCAGTATAGAGGTATTGCTGTACGGTTCACTGGCAAAAACAGGAGTGGGGCATGGCACCGATGTGGCTGTTCAACTTGGTTTAAGCGGCGATGACCCTGTAACTTTCGATGTAAATAATATTGATGCAAAAATTGCAGATATTAAGAACATGAAAAAATTGCTGCTGGCAGGTAAACATGAAATTGATTTTAATCCTGCTGAAGACATAGAATTTTTGTTTGCCGAAAGCCTGCCTTTTCATCCCAACGCACTCACTTTTTTAGTTACGCTTAAAGATGGTAATACAATAGCAGAAACTTATTATTCTGTTGGAGGTGGCTTTGTAATTAAAGAGGGAGAAAAACAAAATGCAAAAGATGCAGTTACCCTGCCTTTTCCTGTAAATACTGCCGATGAGTTATTGCACTGGTGCATGAAAACAGGGTTAAACATCAGCGATGTGGTATTGGAAAATGAGTACAGCTGGCGCAGCGAAAGTGATACCAAAAAAGGAGTGCTTAACATTTGGCAGGTAATGAAAGAATGTATTTACCGTGGGTGCCATGCCAATGGTACATTGCCGGGTGGCCTGAATGTAAAACGCCGTGGTGCAGATTTGAATAAAAGATTAATGAACGGCCGTACTTATGCTGATTACGATTCCTGGCTGGCTACCATACAGCAGGGAGGTAATAATTTTAAATACATATTAGATTGGGTAAGCTGTTTTGCATTGGCAGTAAATGAAGAAAACGCCAGCTTTGGCCGTGTGGTAACAGCGCCTACAAATGGCGCCGCCGGCGTTATACCAGCCGTGCTGCAATATTATGTTGCGTTTTGCGATGGCAACAGCGATGAAAAAATCATTCAGTTTTTATTGACAGCTTCGGAAGTGGGCAGCATATTTAAAAAAGGCGCCACCATATCTGCAGCAATGGGTGGTTGCCAGGCAGAAATTGGCGTAAGCAGCGCCATGGCTGCTGCTGCATTAACAGAATGTATGGGCGGCACTCAACGGCAAACGTTAATGGCTGCCGAAATTGCAATGGAACATCACTTAGGCCTTACCTGTGACCCTATTGGCGGCCTTGTACAAATACCTTGTATTGAAAGAAATACAATGGGTGCTATAAAAGCTATTACAGCTTGCCAACTGGCATTACAAAGCACCCCAGATTTTGCAAAAGTTAGTTTAGACAGTGTTATTAAAACCATGTGGGACACTGCTATTGACATGAGCAGTAAATACAAAGAAACTGCAGATGGCGGCCTTGCAGTAAATGTACCTATCAGTTTAAGTGAATGTTGAGAGTATACTTACGATAAGTTTTCCACCATTTTATTCTTCTGGCATAGTTTTTTCCCTGTTACTTTAAAATCAAGCGTATGAAAAGTAACCTGCTGTCCTTATTGTTAATGGCAATTATAGTATTTGTAATTATTTTATTTACAGCATGCTCAAAAAGTACAAATGATGGAAATTCATCTAATCTTCATGTACGGTTAACCGATGGGCCTACTAATCTGGCAGAAGTAAATATTGATATAAAAGAAGTGCGTGTAAAATTTAGTGATGACAGCAGCAATACAAATGGCTGGGTTGCATTAAATACTTATGCAGGTGTTTACAACATTCTTAAACTGAGAAATGGCGTGGATACTTTACTTGCAACAGCCCCATTGCCAAAAGATGTTGTAAAGGAAATACGTTTTGTATTAGGAGCTAATAACAGCATAAAAGACACATTCGGGGTTGTTTATCCATTAACTATTCCAAGTGGTTCAGAATCGGGTTTAAAAATTAAGGTAAACAAAAAGCTGAATGCAGATTTGGAAACATTAATTATTGATTTTGATGCTGCATTATCAATATTCCAAACCGGCGCAGGCGATTATAAACTGAAGCCTGTTCTAAAAATAAAATGAGTATAAGCTTTTAATTTTTTAGTGGTAAAAATAAAAAAGGCAACTTTATTGAGGTTGCCTTTTTTTATTCTGTGTTTATTAAATTTTAATCATCCCCACGCCAAAGCACTGGCGCCTAATATTGCTGCATCACTTTCTTTTAAATGGCTTACCAAAATTTTCACCTTGTTTTGAAAAACCTGTATCAAGTTTTCTTCCATATGCCGGCGGGTGGGTTTTAAAATTAAGTCACCTGCTTTTGTAAGCCCGCCAAATAATACAATGGCTTCTGGGCTGCTGAACATAACTGCGTTTGCCAGCGCAAGCCCTAATATTTTACCTGTAAATTCAAAAATTTCCAAGGCCACTTTATCACCTTCAATGGCGGCTTCATAAACAGCCTTAGAGTCCAGTTTGTCTTTTGGCACATCCCTCAAGCTGCTTTTTTCTTTAGTGTTTTCTAAAATTTCAATTGCAGTATTGCGTACCCCTGTAGCAGAAGCATAACTTTCTAAGGAACCTTTTTTGCCGGTACCGGGGTGCAGTCGTCCGTCGGGTATAACAATGGTATGCCCTAATTCTCCTGCAAAACCATCATGGCCATAAATTAATTGCCCGTTTGCAACTATACCGCTGCCAACGCCGGTTCCTAAAGTGATCATTATAAAATCTTTCATGCCTTTAGCAGCACCATACATCATTTCTCCAATGGCTGCGGCATTTGCATCGTTGGTTAAAGTAACGGGCAGTTTAAATGTGGCTTCCAGTAATTCTTTTAAAGGAATAATACCTTTCCATGGCAGGTTAGGGGCGTATTCAATAGTGCCTGTATAAAAATTACCGTTGGGCGCCCCCACACCAATTCCTTTTATTCTGCCGCTGCCACCAGCTTTATTTATCAGTACAGACAGTTCTTCGTGTAACTCTTTAATAAAGCTTTCAACGGTAGCATGTTTTTTTGTAGAAATTTCGCTGCCAAAAAGAACATTGCCATCTTTATCAACAATACCAAACTTTGTGCCCGTGCCTCCAATATCCACACCAATTACTAATTGTTCCAGTGAAGTCGCCATATAAAAAGTTTAAAAAATCCGCCCCAACATTGAGGCGGATAAAGTTATGAATTAATGAATAATTGTTGTGCGATTTTAATGGCCGCCTGCCACTTGTTCATCAAAATCAAGTCCTTGCTTGTGTAAAACGCTCTTAAGTTTAAATGCTAACCAAACTAAGAATAAAAAACATCCGGCAGCAAGCAGGTACGAGTTATGGATTCCAATTGAATCCCCGATTGTTCCTTGTAAAGGAGGTATAATAGCACCACCAAGTATCATCATAATTAAGAATGCAGAACCCTGGGATGTATATTTTCCTAATCCTCCAACTGCCAATGAAAAAATACATGGCCACATAACAGAACAAAATAATCCCCCGGCCATAAAGGCGTAAACAGAAACCATGCCTTTTGTAGATACGCCTATTAGCATTGCCACTGCTGCTAACAGCGATACCGTAACTAAAGTCTTTACCGGTTTTTCCTGCCCAAAATAAAAACCTGCAAGAGCCACTATAATACAGATTGCGTATAAATACAAATCGCTTACATCACTACCATTTAAACTATTTACAAATAATACCAAACCAAAAGCAATAAATGGCACAATTGCCATCATAATTTTTTTTGTTTGTTTATTTAAATTAAAAACACTGATTGCGCCTGTCCATCTGCCAATCATTAAACTTCCCCAGTATAAAGAAATGTATTTGGATATCTTGCTTTCGTCTAAGCCATCAAGTGTCAGGTAGCCGGGAGTTTTAAGTAATGATCCAAAATTATTATCAATTGTAACTTCTACACCAACGTAAACAAATATTCCAAGCATACCATAAATTAACTGCTCATATTTCATTGCACCCCATCCATCACCAGATTTAATTGCCTGGCTATTTGAATAAAATAGTATTCCAACCACAGCTAGTAAAATAGTAAGTAAAAGAGCAGGTTTGGGAATATTTGATAATTGGCCGAGGATTATTACCCCTATAATTACAGCGGTCATTATACTGAGTGAAGCAGCCGCCTTATTTGCTTTTTCAAATTTTTCATCATTTTTGCCTGATGGTAATTTTGATATAGCAAAGAAAATTGCCACCGCAGCAAAAACCCCGGCCACAATTAAGTAAAGCGTATTAATGTTTGTTACAGTTACATTTTTTACATCTTCTCCACCTACTTTCCCAAATAAAAAGAAGCTAACAATAATTGGTCCCAATGTTGTACCCAGGGAGTTGATGCTTCCACCAAGGTTTAAACGATGAGAACCGGTTGAAGGATCGCCTAATGAAATTGCAAAAGGCTGCGCTGCAGTTTGCTGTAATGAAAATCCTAAAGCAACAATAAAAAAGGAAGCTAATATTGCAGGAAAAGAATTTGCATTTGCAGATGGAATAATTAACAATGCACCTACAACAGAAATAAGAAGCCCGTAAATAATACCCTTCTTGTAACCTATTTTATTCAATAAATCTGTTCCTATCAGGTTAGAACTTATAAATAAGATGAGTGACCCAATAAAATAAGCGCCATAGAAGGCTGAGCCAATAAGTTGAGACTGGAATTGATTTAATTTGAAGTGTGTTTTACAAAACGGTATAAAAATACTGTTGGATGCCGCAATAAATCCCCAAAAAAAGAAGACAATCACCAAATTGGTCAAAGCTCCATAATTTGTAGGAATCATTGCGGACTTAGAAAAGTCTTTTTGTTCTGTTGGCATAATCGTTAAGTTTTGAATGGTTGAAAATAGACTAAATTAATGACGCTGAAAAATTTTCAAATCATACCTGTAACACTTCAAGGGGTTTGTGTAATGAGTCTGGATAAATCATTATGCACCTTTTAGTAGATTAATATTTTTATAATTTGGATAATTCAATTAAAACTTACTAAATTGTATTAAGGATACAATATAATTGCTTAATGGAAATACTTCACGTAACTGCAGAATGTTACCCCTACGCTAAAGCCGGCGGATTAGCAGATGTTGCCGGCGCCCTGCCAAAATACCAAAACGATCTTGGCCATATTGCCAAAGTGGTTATGCCCATGCACCGCACAAAATTTTTATTGGATAATGAGTGGGAAACGGTGCACAAGGGTTCGTTTAATATGGGCAATTATTATTTTGATTATACAATTATAAAAGAAGCCACCAATAAACTGGGGTTTGATTTATACTGTGTAGATATTTTTGGCCTTTTTAACAGGGAAAAAGTATATGGCTATGATGATGATACCGAACGTTACACTGCATTTCAAATTGCGGTGGTGGATTGGATAAGCAGGTGGAATCACCGGCCCGGTGTTGTGCATGTGCACGACCATCATACAGGGTTAATACCTTTTATGATGCAAAATTGTTTTGCATACCGGCATTTGGCCGCAGTGCCAACAGTGCTTACCATTCACAATGCCCAATACCAGGGCTGGATGGGTTGGGATAAACAAAATTACATTCCTGCTTATGATACATGGCAATGGGGCAAACTTGACTGGAACAATAATATTAACCCGTTGGCATGCGGCATTAAATGTGCTTTAAAAGTTACAACAGTCAGCCCAAGCTATATGAACGAGCTGAAGTATAATGCGAATGGGCTGGAGGCGTTGTTTGAATACGAAACAGGAAAATGTGTAGGTATTTTAAATGGTATAGATAATGAAGTGTGGGATCCGCAAACAGATACTTATATACTCGATAATTTTTCTGTAAAAGATGCAGATGCAGGTAAACAGCTAAATAAGAAAAAACTGTGTGATGATTTTGGGCTGGACATAAAAAAGCCTTTATTCATTTTTATAGGAAGGCTGGTAGGCGAAAAAGCTGCAGAACTGCTGCCACAGGTTTTGTATGATTCCGTTTACCATATAAATGGCCGCATGAATTTTTTAATACTGGGAAGCGGCGACCCTAATGTGGAACACCAGTTGGAAAACATGCGCAGCAGCCTGATGGGTTTTTATAATTCGCAAATAGGGTACAATGAAAAACTGGCGCATTTAATGTATGCCGGTGCCGATTTTTTATTGATGCCCAGCCGTGTGGAGCCCTGCGGATTAAATCAAATGTATGCACTTCGCTACGGTACTATGCCGGTAGTAAGAAGTACAGGAGGTTTAAAAGATACGGTAATTGACTTTGGCGACAGCGGCGGCTACGGTATACGGTTTGACCAGGCAACGGTAGGTGATATTACCTATTCCATTTACCGTGCTGTTGAGCTGTATGAAGATAAAAAGCGCATGACGCAGTTCCGTAAACGAATGATGGAAATTGATAACGGGTGGGAAGTAAGTGCAGGACGGTATATTGATTTATACAGGTCAATTTTGTAACATAAAACAATAACTATTTTTGCTATATTGATTGCTTCACAATAATCTAATTAAATATGAATACTCAGTCAGTTGTATCAGTGATTTTGGGAGGTGGTGCAGGTACCCGCCTTTATCCTTTAACAGCAACCCGCAGTAAACCTGCAGTGCCTATAGCCGGTAAATACCGTTTGGTGGATATTCCTATTTCAAACTGTATTAACTCCGGTATTAACCGCATGTTTGTTTTAACGCAGTTTAATTCTGCATCATTAAACAAGCATATAAAAAACACATACCAGTTTAGTGCATTCAGTAAAGGGTTTGTAGATATTCTGGCAGCAGAACAAACTCCGGATAATCCCGGATGGTACCAGGGTACTGCAGATGCGGTTAGGCAATCTTTAAAACACATCCGCAATAACGATTTTGAATATGTGTTAATACTTAGTGGCGACCAGCTATACCAAATGGATTTTGCACAGATGATAGATGACCATGCTGCAAAAAATGCTGACATCACCATTGCTACCATACCGGTAAACGAACGGGATGCACCCGAATTCGGTATTTTAAAATCGGATGAGGAACAGTCTATAACCTCTTTTATAGAAAAACCTAAAAAAGATTTGTTACCGGAGTGGGTAAGCGATACTGGCGCAGAAATGCAGCAGCAGGGACGCAACTATCTTGCCAGTATGGGTATTTATATTTTTAACCGTAAAGTAATTTTCGATTTACTGGAAGTAGATAAAAAAGATACCACGGATTTTGGTAAAGAAATTATACCTTATTCAATAGATAAATATAAAGTGGTAAGTTACCAGTACGGTGGTTACTGGACAGACATAGGAAATATTTATTCATTTTTTGAAGCCAACCTGGCTTTAACAATGGAAATACCATTGTTTAATCTGTTTGATAACCGCAATGTAGTATACAGCCGTGCACGCATGCTGCCCCCTGCAAAAATAAGCGGCACCACTCTGGAGCGTACATTAATTGCAGAAGGAACTATTATACATGCCAGCCGTATAGAAAATAGTGTAATAGGTATACGCAGCCGCATAGGCGAGGGCACAACCATTGTAAGCTGTTATATGATGGGTAGTGATTATTTTGAAACACTGGAAGAAATAACGCATAACTCTGAAAGGGGAGTGCCTAAACTGGGCATTGGAGACCGGTGTTATATACGCAATGTAATCATTGATAAAAACTGCCGCATTGGTAATGATGTACGCATAAACGGCGGCAGCCATTTGCCCGACTTTGATCATTCTTTATACACAGTAAAAGATGGTATAGTGGTGTTGAAGAAAGGTGCGGTTTTACCCGATGGTTTTGTTATATAAAATTCAACTAAGTATTAAAATACTTTCAACAGTCCCGCCAACGGCGGGATTTTTTTTGTGCATGAATCAAAAATGTGTATTTTGAACACACTTAATAAATGTTTAAACGATTGCTATGGCTGATTACAACAAGACAATTTTTAACGATATACAGCAAGATATCAAACCACGCCTGCCCCTGGCCGAAATAATAAATATGAGTGTTGGTTTTTTTGGAATTCAGTTTGGCTGGGATTTACAAAGAGCAAACATGGGCCGTATTTATGAAAACCTGGGTGCAGATCCCGACCAGGTACCGTTATTGTTTTTAGCGGCGCCATTAACCGGTTTGCTTATTCAACCAATAATTGGATATTTCAGTGACAGAACATGGCATCCAAAATTTGGCAGAAGACGCCCTTATTTTTTTATGGGTGCCTTACTTAGTTCCATTGCACTGATTTTTATGCCACATAGCAGCGCATTATGGATGGCTGCAGGTTTATTGTGGGTGCTGGATGTTTTTGGTAACGTAAGTATGGAGCCCTTCAGGGCCTTTGTTACAGATAAACTGCCGGACAGCCAGGTTAATAAAGGATTTATTATGCAAAGCCTGATGATTGGCCTCGGAGGCAGCATTGCATCATCATTACCGTGGGTGTTTAAAAATATTTTCAATGTAACAAATACAGCGGTACAAGGCTCAATTGCTGCAAACGTAAAATGGAGTTTTTACACAGGTGCTTTTTTCTTTTTTGCTGCAGTGTTGTACACAGTAATAACAACAAAGGAATACCCGCCTGCACAATCAACAAACGCAGCTGAAGAACACAAAAATTCAAAAGGCTTATTTGCTGAAATAATAGATGCCCTTGTAAATATGCCAGGAAAAATGCGCATTGTTTCTCTTGTGCAGTTTCTTACATGGCCGGGGCTGTTCTTAATGTGGTTTTATTACACCACAGCCGTAGCAACAAATATTTACGGCGGCACAAACAATGCCGATCCTTTATATGCAAAGGGAGCAGATTTTGCCGGGCTTACATTGGCATTTTATAATGTAGTAACATTTCTTTTTGCATTTATTCTTCCGTCTATTGCAAATAAATTGGGCAGAAAAACAACGCATGCACTGTGTTTACTTGCCGGTGCTTTGGGATTAATAAGCGTTGGCTGGGTAAAAGATCCGAAAATGCTGTATGTGTGTATGGCCGGTGTAGGCATTGCATGGACGAGTATTTTAAGTATGCCTTATGCAATGATTAGCGGCAGCTTACCTAAAAACAAAGTAGGTATATACATGGGTATTTTTAATTTCTTTATTGTACTGCCCGAAATTATTGCTTCACTTGGTTTTGGCAGTATAATGAAAAATATACTTCATAACGACAGAGTGCTTGCTGTACAAATTGGCGGCTGTCTTTTTATTGCTGCAGCACTGGTCTGCTATCTTTTTGTAAAAGATGGAAGTGAAAAAAATAACGACCTATAAATAGCATAAATAATAAGGCGCTCGTTTGTAAACGAGCGCCTTATTATTTTACTTTCACCAATATAATTTTCTATTCAGGTTTATTGTTTGGAATAAAATTATAAATAAAGATTCCACAAAAACAACCCTTTCTGACGGTTGTTTTCTTCTTTATCATCTCCCCAGCGAAACCAGTCCTTCGATTTTTCAACAATGAAATCTTTAAACGTTACAAATGTGTAAGGTTTTTTTGCCTCTGCCGATTTTATAGCAGTTTCATTAACACCCGAAAGAGTAACTTTTGTAGCAATAAATGAAGTATACAGGCGGGGAATGGTAAGCCCCAGTATTGCACCCGGTAATCCGTGAACAGAACAAGGGCCGCTTGGAATCAGTATTTCATCTGTATAAAATGCAAATACGTATACACTGTCAAAAATTTTCCCCACAGCCTTTCTGCAGTTGAAGCCGGCAATTTCCCGGTTTTCATTCGTAAGCCTCCATTGAATGGAAGGAATAGTATCGTTAATGACAAAGCTGGTACCGGCAATTGTTTTTTGCATTACGTATTTATTATTTTCAAAATCAAAATACCAATTGCTGCTTTCGTCATCCTCTTTCATATATTGGGGCAGTTTGTTGTTTTCTGCCCAGTGGTCAAATTTATAAATGCTTTTATTACCAGAAAACATCAGCTTATAATAACCTGTTTTAAAATCAGGCATGTTCTCTTTCATCATTTCGCCCCACATATCATTACTCATGGTTTTTTTTATGTTGGTCTTTACTTCGTATTCTATAACAGCTTTGTCAATAAATTGCTGTGCAAAGCCTGTATTGGCAACAGCAAGTGCAATTATAATTTGAATCAGTTTTTTCATACTTCTTTTTTTGAAGGTTATTTTTGTTGAGGAGCTGCCTTAGGCGCCTTGTTTTTAAAATTCCATGCAAAGCCAAGCATGAAATATCTTTTAATGCGGTCGTTTCTAACTTCCGAACTGTAGATGCCGTCAAAATTTCTTTCTATACCAATGTTTTGGTTTAACAAATCCCTGGCCATAACATACACCGTAAACTCATCGCTTTTAAAAGTACGCTGTACCCTCGCATTCCATAAATTATTATTCAGCCCGTTAAACTGTTTTGTTTTTTGTCTTGCATACAGTTCGTAACTGCTGTTAAAAGACCATACTTTTTTATAATAAACTGTTCCGTCAATACGTGCTGTATATGTAAAATACTGGTTAGGGGTGTTCAGTTGTGTAGTGATGTTGCGGTTATAATCAATATTATTGCTCAGCCCCAAATCGTATTTTTTATCTTTCGATTTATTTATGTTAAAGCCAACACCAATACCAGTATTGCGTGAATAATTGGTAATTGTATTTGAAACATTATTGCGAATGGTGGTAAGCACTTCTGCATACCTGTTGTAATTTATATTAGTATTCAGGTTAAAATACCCGCCAAATTTTTTGAGCTTAAAACCTAAACCGCCCCATCCGTTGATGCTGTAATTGCCGTTAATGTTTAATGGTTTTGTAATGGTTTTACCATTATCAAGATTAATGGTGCGGCTGGATGAAATAGCATTAGTGGTTTGGTTAAAATTAACCGATTGATATGTCCACAATTCCTTTAAAAAATTAAAACTGTTATGTTCAACAGTAAAGCTGCTGTTGAAAGATGGTTTTAAATCAGGGTTGCCAATATACTGGCTGAAGAAATTATCATTATTCTTAAGTGGCTGCAACTGGTTAAGCGAAGGCTGTGATGTATTGCCATTGTAATTAAGCCTGAAACTATGGTTGGGTTTGTACATGTAACTAAAACTGGCTGCAGGAAAGAAGTTGGTGTAATGCCTTACACTGTTTTTACCGGTTGTTCGGTCAGTAAAATCAAAATTGGTAAGCCCAAAGCCGCTGCCAAAGTTGTATTTTATTTTTTTAGTGGAATAACTAAGTTTAACCGAAGGTTTATTGATAGTAATTTTTTGTAAAAAATTATTGGTAAGAGAATCAACCTTGCCATCGTACATATTTGTTACGGGGTTATAAGTATACGTTACCTGGTTATTGGTACCATAATTATAAGACAGTTCGTAACCAAACTCCATCGCATAATCTTTATTCAGCGGCTCGGTATAAACAGCTTTTACGCTAAGCGCCTGGGTGTTTTTATCTCCCAGCCGTTGCTGGTTAATATCCTGGCCGGTACCTGATGTAAAATCTTTGTTTTGCGAAATATTTTTAAGTTTTGAATCTGTCATCATACTGCTCCAGCTGCTGTTAATGCTGAGTGTGCGGCGGGCTTTGCTGAATTTATGCTTGTACAAAACTGTTGCTCCCTGCACATTTTTATCATAAATATTATTTTTATAAGCATTGCTGCTGTTTTTTAAATTGCCTTTATCGCTTATGGTGGATGAGTAGCTGTTTTCATCACTTGCTGTATGATAAAAATTAGACTTGGCAGTAATTTTTAAAATACTGTTGCCGGCAGAATCCAGTTTAAACTCAGCTGTGCCGGAGTTTTTAAAATTATATCTTTTTATATGCTGGCTTTGAGTGCCGTTGCTGTTTAAAGCAGTATCACCAGCCTGTGTTTGTGTAAACTGTGTTTGTGTATTGTTATAATCCTGCAGATTGAACTTGGGAGAGAAACTCATCTTAATCCGGTCATTTTTCCATTTGTTGCTGTAACTTATGCCGGCATTGGTGTTATTTAAAAAACCATTTTGTGTGTTTATGTAAGGTTCATCATCGCTTGAGCCACCACTTGAAAACATTATAAACATTCCACCGGACTCATCATCCATGCCCATCGACATGTTATCATTATCCACGCCATATTTTTGTTCATCCTGCCAGTTAAGCCCGTCCTGCCCGGTGTTACCATTCAATACAAAGCCAGACAATTTTCTTTTGCCTTTAAAACTGCTGAACATCAAATTACTTTTATAACGTGGGTCGTTATTTGCCAAAGGCCCGGCCGCAGCTTCCACTTTACCGAAATAACCTTTCTTTTTGTCTTCTTTCAGTTTTAAATTAATTGTCTTTTGCGTTTTGCCGTCATCAATACCTGTAAATTCAGCCTGGTCGCTTTTTTTATCAAATACCTGTACTTCCTTAACAGCATCGGCACGTAAATTTTTTACCGCCATGCCCGGGTCATCACCAAAAAATTCTTCACCATCTACCAATACCTTTTCTACTTTTTGGCCCATTGCTTTTATATCCCCGTTTTTGTCCACTTGTATACCGGGCAATTTTTTAAGCAGCTCCTCCACATTAGCGTTGGCGCTTACCTTAAAACTGTCTGCTGTGTAAATAGTGGTATCGCCTTTTATTTTTATAGGGCTGCCGCTTTTTACAATTACTTCCTGCAACAGTTTGCTTTTACTTGTAAGTGCCAGTGTTCCCATTTGCAATGGTTCGTCTTTCACTTCAATATTATCCAGCAAATCACCAAAATAGGGGTGGGTGGTCATTAATATATAGCTGCCGGGCTTTATATTTTTTAGCAGAAAACTTCCATCGGCACCCGACCTTGTAAACCTGTATAACACAGAATCTTTAGGTGTAAGTAATGAAACTACCGCATTCTTTACGGGCTTCTTTTCATTTCCATCATTAATAAATCCGGATACATTGTTTTGTGCAAAAGCTGTGGCGCATAAAAATAGGGCACACAACATTACAGGCAGTTTTAGCATGAGCAGGGGTTTTGTTTTATGGCTATAACTAAATTATTAGTTAAAGATAGAAGTATTGAATTTAAATCCTTAACTGTAACTCTTAAATTTACGTTAAAGCAAATTTTATAATAATAACGATGCAGCAAACGCAACTTTCCATAAAAGGCAACAAATAAAATAAGAGCGGTATAAATACGAAGCCCAAAATTGCAGCACATTTCCTTTCCTGTTTAGTTAAACCCGTTTATTATCCGGTTAAACTTTACCTGGTGACAATTTTTACTAATTTTTATGGTTTAGTCTTTAATACTAAATCATGTAACTCAATTACTAAATATTTAAGGCATTATTATTAAGCGATACAGAAAAATCTAATAATTTATTTTTTTTTTAAATTAAAATAAAATCATAATATGCAATTAAATAGCATGGATGGAAAAAGTATTTAATTGTAAACTATGTACCAGTATAGTTGCAGAAAAGGGAGCTATTACATTAAAAGAAATGATGTATGGCACAAAAGATACATTCAGTTATTTTCAATGTGCTGATTGCGGTTGTATTCAAATTGCCGCCGTTCCGGCAAATTTAGAAAAGTACTATCCCGTCAATTATTATTCCTATACAGATGATAATATGCCTCCTAAAAGAAAGAATTTTTTTCAAATTGCACAGTGTAAATACATTGTAAGCGGGTATGGTTCTTTATTGGGAAAATTAATCACTCATAAATACAAACCGCCTTTTTTTTATTATTTATTAAAGGAGTTACAACTAAAAGATGCTTCTATGCCTGTGCTGGATGTTGGATCCGGCACAGGTTCTTTATTAAAAGATTTTTATACAGTTGGTTATAAAGATTTGACCGGCATAGATCCTTTTATAAACAGCGATATCATCTATAATCAAAACCTGCGGGTATTTAAAAAAACGGTGTTTGATGAGCAGCGCCAATACCAGGCTATTATGCTCCACCACAGTTTAGAGCATATGGATGAACAGGAGGCAGTGCTTAATAAACTTTATTCCTTGCTAAAACCGAAAGGAATTTTATTACTGCGGATACCAGTAGTGAGCAAACCACTGATGGAAATTTATAATGAAAATGTTGTGTCATTAGATCCTCCCCGTCATTTATATATCCATTCGGCCAAAAGTATAGAAATGCTTGCAAAAAAAGCCGGGTTTACAATTGTAAAAAAAGTATATGATGCCAATGAATTTTCTTTTTGGGCAAGTGAACAGTATAAAATGGGCATCAGCCTCAATAATAATCCAGAAAGCCATCTTGTTAAAAAGCTGTTTTCAGATGCGCAACTTGCGCAATGGCGTTCGCAAATTAGCAAGCTGAACTCACAAGAGCAAAGCGATAATCTTGCGATTTATCTTACAAAAAAATAACAGCCCCAATTATTTCTTTTTTCAATGTGCAATTGCAGTTGCATAATGGTTGGATGTTGCTTAAAAAAAATGTAGCTTGTGAGTATAACACACAACTTTACAAAAATGGCAATAAAAAAAGAATCAGCGGCAAAAAGTGAAATAACAGCGCCTGTAAAAAAAAATAAGAAATACGAAGAACAATATTTTGTTGACAGTGAAAAAGCCGTGTGGAATTATTCCCTTTTTACGGATGAGGATGTGCGTAATTACCAGGCCGGCACGCTTTACAATGCGTATACCAAATTTGGTAATCATCAACTGAATATATTAAATACCGACGGGTATTATTTTGCAGTGTGGGCGCCTAATGCAACTGCAGTAAGTGTAATAGGAGATTTTAATGGCTGGAACCCGGTTGCCCATAATTTATTTGTACGGCATGACGGATCGGGTATTTGGGAAGGGTTTATTCCAGACTTACAAAAAGGCCTTGCATATAAATATCACATAGTTGGATACAAGGGCAGGGAACTGGATAAAGGCGATCCGTATTGTAATTATTGGGAAGTGCGGCCCAATACAGCTTCTATTGCATGGAATATGCAGTATAAATGGAATGATGCTGCATGGATGAAGAAGCGGATAAAAAATAATTCTCTTAAAGCAGCATGGAGTGTGTATGAAGTGCATTTGGCAAGCTGGATGCGGCCCGATAAAAATAATGAAGAAGCTTACAACAGCTATCAACAAATAACGGAACGGTTAGTGCCTTATGTAAAAGAAATGGGTTTTACACATGTTGAGCTAATGCCCGTAATGGAGCATCCTTTTGACGGAAGCTGGGGCTACCAGGGTACCGGGTACTTTGCACCCACATCACGTTTTGGTACGCCGGAAGATTTTATGGCAATGGTGGATGCGTTTCATCAAAATAATATTGGCGTTGTTTTAGATTGGGTGCCATCACATTTTCCATATGACTCTCATGGCTTGTTTATGTTTGATGGCACACATACATACGAGTATGCAGACATGCGCAAAGGGTATCACCCGGACTGGAACAGTTATATTTTTAATTACAGCCGTGGCGAAGTAAAAAGTTTTTTAACCAGCAGTGCAAGGTTTTGGTTTGATAAATTTCATATTGACGGAATACGGGTGGATGCAGTAAGTTCAATTCTGCGTTTAGATTACTCACGCAAGGAAGGAGAGTGGGAGCCCAATGCTTTTGGCAGCAACGGAAACCTTGAAGCCATTCAGTTTGTAAAAGATTTTAACGAAATGGTGTACAGAGATTTTCCGGATGTACAAACTATTGCAGAAGAAGCCACCGACTGGCCTAAGATAAGTAAACCTGTATATGAAGGCGGCCTGGGCTTTGGTATGAAATGGATGATGGGCTGGATGCATGATACCCTGGATTATTTTAAGATTGACCCGTTATACCGAACGCATCATCAAAATAAGTTCACCTTTAGCATGATGTATTTTTATGACGAAAACTTTATGCTGCCTTTAAGCCATGATGAAGTGGTGCATGGCAAAAGCCCCATGATTTATAAAATGCCGGGAGATGAATGGCAAAAGTTTGCCAACCTTCGCTTGTTATATTCTTACATGTTTACACACCCCGGAGGCAAACTGTTATTTATGGGCAGTGAATTTGCACAAACCAATGAATGGAATTATAAAAGCGAACTGCAGTGGGAACTTTTGCAGCATGATTGCCATAAAATGATGCAGGAGTGTGTGAAAGATCTGAATCATTTATATAAAACTGAAAAAGCATTACATGAATTACAGTTTGACCAGGAAGGTTTTGAGTGGGTTGACTTAAACCATCGTAATGAATGTGTAATGGTTTACCGCCGCAAGGGTAAAGCTAAAAAAGACGATGTATTGGTAATATTAAACATGACTCCCGTTATACGGAATAACTGGAAAGTGTATGTACATGATAAACCTGAATGGAAAGAAATATTTAACAGCGACGCTAAAAAATATTGGGGCACCGGCGATGTATTTAACCCTGAAATTGCCTGTACATTGGTGGATAAAAAGACCAAACGTTACGAAATAAATGTACATCTTCCGGCGTTAGGGGCTATAATACTCAAATAGCGGACTAATTTTTGCTATATTACCCTTATGAAAAACTTAATTACCTCTTTCTTATTGCTGGTTACAGGCGCATCTTTTGCGCAAACAACAGACAGCGCTCAATATTTTTTTGTAAAAGGAACCGAACAAAAAGACGCCAAATTGTACTCACAGGCTGCAAAAAGTTTTGATAAAGCCATTGCGCTGAATCCTGCATTTACAGAAGCTTATATACAAAGTGGTTATGTTGATATGGCCATGTATAAAAACAGTGCCGCCATCAATAAATTTTCAAAAGCAAAAGAATTAGATCCTGCTAATACAATTGCCACTAAAGAATTGATGGAGTTATATTACAATTACCGCCAGTTTAATAAAGCGGTAGAACTGGCACAGCAATGTAAAAGTTGCAACAATGCCGAAAAAATAATTGCATTAAGTTATTACCAGCAGGAAGATTATGCAAAAGCTGAGAAAGCGCTTTTGCAGGTGTTTGCAAAAAATAATGCCAATGCAGATGTTGCATACGCCTTAGGGCGCACATATATGGAACTGGAAAACGCAAAAGGCGTGCAGGAATATTATGAAAAAGCCATAGCATTAGACAGTACAAAAGCCACATGGATGAATGAGCTGGGAGTAATTTGTTTTGGCTCCGGCAATTACAGAAAGGCAGTGGTGTATTTTAATAAAGCAATTAATGCCGGCTTTCAGCAGAGTAACGATTTTAATGAAAACCTTGGTTTTGCTTACTTATACAGCGGAGAGTTTGCTAAGGGGGAACAGATAATTACAGGAATTTTAGAACGCAAACCCGGCAATAAAGAATTAATAAGAGATATAGTAGATGCGTTTTACGGCGGCAAGCAATACGATAAGTCATTAGAGTATTTACAAAAATTGCTGGAAGCAGATGCCAATGATGCTAAAGCATTATACCAGGCTGGCCAGTGTTTTATAAAGAAAGGACAGAAGGACAGGGGGCAGGGTATGTGTGATAAGGCTATTGAATTGGATCCTTCACTCAACCGTTTAAAAAAGCAACAAAGTTTTGGTGCAGGGCTTTAATTAATGAAAAGACTTTGCAAATAATTTCTCACCGGCTTTTACAGCAACCGGTAATACATTTTCTTTTGGCGGAATAGGGCAATTATAACCTGTGGAGTATGCACAGTACGGGTTGTATGCTTTATTAAAATCAATTTCCACCATATCATTTTTTATATCGTAAGTAAAAATATCAATGTAGCGGCCGCTGCCATATGTTTCATCTCCCGTGGTAACATCTGTAAACGGAATAAATAAATACCTGCCATACTGCGGATTGTTTTCCAAAGCTTTTGAGCGGTAAACAGTAAGCGCCAAAGCTGTATCATTTACAGTAAAATAAATTTTTCCATACCGTACAAAATCTTTCTGCGGTATGGTTTTGCCTGATGTTTTCATGCTCACCACAGAAGTATCTGTTGCTTTTTCAAAACGGCATTGCACTTTAAATTTTTCATCAACAGTATAAAAGCGAAAATATTTTTTATTGCTGCCTTTTACCACTTCGTGTGTTGTAACATAATTACGCTGGTAGGTGTTTAATTTATTTACATAATCCTTGCCTGTTTGAGAAAAGGAATTATGAAAAAGGAAGCATGCAAGAAAAGCTACAGGTATTTTCATTCAAAATTATAATTACGAAAATGTTCAATAATCAATGCTCAACACTCAATGTACAACTTAACAGTAACAGCCCGAAAAATTGAATACTGAAAATTGGGTGTTGAATATTTGCGCTCATTAGTTCATCATCAGCACATTTACACTTCGCTGTAAAATATTAAACGCAATTTCTGCCATCAGGTTTTCTTTATCCAGCGTAGGGTTTACTTCTGTTATTTCAAAGCAGCATATTTTACGGTGCTGCATAAATTTGCTTATTAAATCTTCTGCTTCTCTTTCTCTCAGTCCGTTGCTTACAGGTGTGCCGGTGCCACGGCTTATAGATGAATCCAAACTGTCTACATCAAAACTTAAATAAATATCGGTACAGTCGGCAAGGTAGCGTATGGCTTTACGGTACACAATTTCTGCACCATTACGCCTTACTTCATTTGTTGAAAAAACTTTAATGCCCTGTTTTTCTATAATGTGCTTTTCCTCCTTTTCAAAATCACGAAGGGATATGTAAACGATATCTTCGGGCAATACTTTCGGTGAAATCTTACCTATATTTTTTAATTGCTCCCACAGGCGGGTGGTTTTTTCATCCAGGTCATGCACTTTAAACTCTTTATTATCTTCTGCAAGGCTGGCAGATAAAGGCATGCCATGCATATTACCGCTTGGCGTGGTATAAGGAGTGTGCAGGTCTGCATGAGCATCAATCCAAACCACACCCAATTTACTTTTGGGCTTGGCCATTTTTAAACCGGCAATGGTGCCTGCGGCGTTACTGTGGTCGCCGCTTATTATCACCGGAAAAAAATTATTCTTTATTGCATCGTTTACAGCTTTTGCAATACGTTCGCAAACGGTTATTACACCATTAATCCTTTTTGCAAAAGGCGATTGTATAGGCTCAAATAAAAGCTGGTTTTCTGTTTCAATTTTTTCTGAAGGGAAATGAACAAAGAAGTTGCTCATAAAATCCAATGCAGCAATTTTAACTGCTTCAACCCCAAGGCTGGCGCCACGGGTTCCGGCACCTATTTCAGAAGGTACTTCAATCAGTTTTATATTCTTCATATAGTAACCGGCTGGCAAGCACGGTAATTGGTGAGCATCAAAGCTACAACTTTCCTTTAAAGGGATTGCTGCTACGGGTAGAGCTTATGCAGCCGTCAATACGAAAACGTACAAACATATCTTCGCTGTACCAGTTGTTTTTATGGGTTTTTGCAATAACATCTGTATGCTCCGGGTTGCCGTAAGCAAAAGCTTTCATATCGTTTTTACTTTCCCATACGCTAAAAGTAGCTTGTTTAAAATAAGGCATTTCGCCAATGCCGTATGATTTGATAAAGCCGGGTGCTTTTTTCATTTCGTCAGATACGGCTTCAACATGTCCCCAAAAATCTTTTTGCTTTTTCACCCGTATGCTGGCACGGGTAAGCACAGCAACCTTGCCTTCGTAGTCAGATTTATGCGGCAATTCTCCAAAAGCTTTTTTTCCATCCCACAGGCCATGGCCTTCAACCGGTACCAGCAGGTAGGTAAGTGTTTCGCATTTAAAAATTGTAAGCCACCGGCTAATAAAAGGGCCATACAACCTGCGCAGGGCAATTTCTGCCGAGGCATTTTTTAATTGCACATGTTTAAAATTCAGTTTGGAAACATTTAAAATAGCCCATTGCCTTAAATCGGGCTTTTTGCTGAATGAGCCTCCTTTACCGCTGCCCATTAACTTCCAAAAACTGCTGCGGCGCCCCAGCCAAAGCGGCAGGCGGAATAACGCCATTGCTAAAAAAGCAAAAAAAATATAACGCCGGGGGTATTTAATTATAGTTAGGGAAACCGTCATATCATCTAATTGTGCAATATAGTTTAAACTTTTACGTTTTAACTAAAGCAACACATGTTTTTTGCTTGTAAACTTTTAGTTTGTTTGTGCTTTTAGTTAAGAAACAGCCCCCTGATTCTTCAGGGGGCTTTTCATTTATAGATAATAAGGTTTAAACAGAATAAACGGCGGGAGAGTTATTAAAACTGCTCCAGTTTGCTAAAGAAGAAATCGCCTTCAATTTTTGCGTTTTCATCGCTGTCGCTGCCATGTACGGCATTTTCACCAACAGAAGCTGCATATAATTTACGAATGGTGCCGGGCTCTGCATTAGCAGGATTGGTAGCGCCAATTAACTTGCGAAAATCTTCCACAGCATTTTCTTTTTCAAGAATAGCGGCGGTAATAGGCCCACGGCTCATAAACTCCACCAGTTCTCCATAAAAAGGGCGTTCTTTATGTACAGCATAAAATTCTCCGGCTTTTTCTGCGCTCAGGTGCGTCATTTTCATTGCCACAATTCTAAAACCTGCAGCATTTATCATTTGTAAAATAGCTCCTGTATGCCCGTTTGCAGTGGCATCAGGCTTAATCATTGTAAATGTTCTGTTACTCATGGTGTAATTTTTGAGGCGCAAAGATAACAGTTTTCAGTTTATAGTTTGCAGTTAACAGCAGGCAAAACTTATGCAAAGCCTTTAATACACTGCCGGATTTAAAGAACGGTGAGCGACCAACAGAAAACTGGAAACTTTCACCTACTTTTGCGCCTCATTTATGCAGCCCATTCAAAACATATTCCCTTTATTACACCAGCCTAAAAAAGTGGTGATTACCATGCATCAAAAGCCCGATGCAGATGCGATGGGCAGCAGCCTGGCGCTGGCTCATTTTCTGCAGCAATTTGGGCATAATGTTACTGTAATTTCCCCCACTAACTGGGCCAGCTTTTTAAACTGGATGCCGGGCTGCAAACAAGTGCTGGATTATGAAGCACCCAATGACAAAGGCAATGCTGCCATTGCAGCAGCAGAATGGATTTTTTGTTTGGACTTTAATACACTCAGCCGCACCAAGCGCATGGAAGAGAAACTTGCTGCTGCAACTGCGGAAAGGATTTTAATTGACCATCACAGGGAGCCGCAAACAGCAGTGTTTGCTTATGGTATTAGTGATACTGGCAAAAGTTCCACCTGCGAAATGATTTTCGATTTTATTGTTAACAGCGGGCATGAAGATAAAATTACCAAAGATGTTGCGGAGTGCATTTATGCCGGAGTAATGACGGATACAGGCTCTTTCCGTTTTCCCTCAACAACTGCAAGTGTACATAGCCTTGTGGCAAAATTAAAGGAGAAAGGGCTGGAGCATAGCCACATTCATGAAGAGTTGTTTGATAACTTTTTGGAAGGCCGTTTCCGTTTTTTTGGGCATGTGTTACAGCAGCGCATGGAAATTTATTATGAATACAACACCGCTCTTATAGCCATACCACAGCAGGATTTAATAAAGTACGATGTAAAAACCGGCGATACAGAAGGGTTGGTAAATTTTCCGCTAAGCATAAAAGGTATTAAACTGGCAGCAATAATAATAGACAGGGGGGAAGAACGCAAAAGCTCTTTCCGCAGTAAAGGCGGGTTTGATGTAAATACATTTGCACGTAAATATTTTAATGGCGGCGGACATTTTAATGCTGCAGGCGGCGCTAATAAAGAACCGCTGGAAGAAGTAGTGGCTAAATTTAAAAAAGCCATGGAAGAAAACCGGGAGCAACTAAGCAGTTATCAATTTTAAAAAATAAAAACAACAATGAAAAAGTTCATTAATGCAGCGGTTATTTGCGCAGTGGCGCTAACGGCATGTACAACGCCATTTAAAAAGGCTAAAGACGGTTCAAGCTATAAAGTTATAAGCAGCGGCAAAGGGTTGAAAGCAGTTACAGGTAATTTTATGGAATTAAATTCAATAGCAAAGTATAATGACAGTGTATTGTTCAACACTTTTGAAGAAGGCATGCCGCAATACGGCATGTATGATACCGCTTCTTTTCCGGAACCATATAAAGAAATGTTTTCCAGTATAAGAGTTGGAGATAGTATTGTACTGCGTATTCCTACAGACAGTATTATTAAAAAAGGCCAGGCTGCACCTTTTATGAAAAAAGGCCAGTTTATTTACCAGATTTATAAAGTGATGGGTATTTACACATCAAAAGAGCAAACCGACAGCGCACAAAAATCGCATATACCCATTGCGCAGGCAAAAATGTTTCAAAAAGCAATGACACAGGTAGAAAAATCATTAGCAGAAAACAAAGCACAAGTGGAAGCAGATTCCAAACTGATAGATGCTTACCTGGCCAAAAATAATATTAAAGCCACCAAAACAAAATGGGGCACATACATTGCCGTTACAAATGAAGGCACAGGCAATACCATTACATCTAAAGATGTAGCCACTGTAAACTATACAGGTAAATCATTAGACAGCGGTGTTGTTTTTGATTCTAACATAGATCCCAAGTTTCAGCACGTTGGCCCTTACGATGTACAGCTTAATCTTTTAGGCCAGTCAAACGGTGTTATTGCAGGATGGGTGGATGCACTACAGCAAATGAAAAAAGGTACAAAAGCTACTGTTTACATACCATCAACACTTGCTTATGGCAAACAGGGCAGCCAGCCGGTAATTAAGCCGGATGCGGTATTAGTGTTTGATATGGAGGTTGTGGGAGTTACCACCGAAGCAGAAGCTACTGCTAAAAGAGATGCTGAAGAAAAGATGATGAGAGAGCAGCAACAGAAAATGATGGACAGCATTCGCAAAGTAAACCCACGTGTAGATGCAGAATTAAAAAGTAAAGGACATTAATAATAACCGAATATTTTTTAAAGCGCCCTGAATTTCAGGGCGCTTTTTTATATGCTTCATATAATGCAATGGTTTCACTTGCTTCCTTTACATCATGTACCCTTAAAATAGCAGCGCCATTATGTAATGCAATAGTGTTTAAAACAGTAGTGCCGTTTAATGCTTTGTCTGCAGTGGTATTAAGCGTTTTGTAAATAGTGCTTTTGCGGCTTAAGCCTGCAAGTACAGGTTTGCCCAGCATTGAAAATGCCTGCAGGTTTTTAAGCAAACTAAAATTGTGTTCAATGGTTTTACCAAAACCAAAGCCTGGGTCAATAATTACATCCTGTATGCCCGCCTTTTTGCATTGCGTGGTTTTAGCAATAAAATAATCCAGCACATCCGTTACCACATTGTTGTACAGCGGTTGCTGCTGCATGCTTTGTGGCGTACCCTGCATGTGCATACAGATATAAGGCGCTTGTAAACCGGCAACAGTTTGCAACATGTCCTCATCCAGTTCTCCACCGCTTATGTCGTTTACAATTGCTGCGCCGGCAATAATTGCCGCCTTTGCAACTTTACTGCTGTACGTATCAATGGAGATAATTGTACCCGGAAAATTTTTGTTAATCATTTCAATAACCGGAATCACTCTTTTAAGTTCTTCATCACTATCAATGCGTTTGCTGCCCGGCCGGGTGCTTTGCCCGCCCACATCAATAATTGCAGCGCCATCATCCACCATTTGTTTTACCAGTGTACTAATTTCATCTTCCGGTTTAAACAAATGGCCTTCGTAAAACGAGTCGGGTGTGGCATTTAAAATGCCCATCACCAATGGCTTGTCCATCACTATAATTTTTCCCCTGCAGTTTAACGTAAACATCAGCCTGTTTTGGTTATTTTTGAGCTAAGATACATACAACCTTTTTTTTAATGACAACTAATCAGCAATACGACAAAGCAGTACAGGGCTGCGAAGAAATTTTTTTAAAGAAAACAAAAGACTACGGCACATCCTGGAGGGTGTACCGTATTATTTCGGTGGCCGACCAAATTTATATTAAAGCCAAACGCATTCGCACCATACAGGAAAAAGGCGAGCAGAAAATTGGCGATGATATTAGCAGCGAATTTAAAGGCATGCTCAACTATGGTATTATTGGTTTAATACAATTAGATATTAAAGATGATGAAGTGGAAGACCTGCCGGTGGAAACAGTAGAAAAGTTATACAACGAAAAAATTGCTACTGCCAAAAAACTGATGCTGGATAAAAACCATGATTATGGCGAAGCATGGCGGGAGATGAGCCAGGAAAGTTTTGCAGATTTAATACTGGCAAAAATTCTGCGTATAAAACAAATTATTGCCAATAAAGGGCAAACTATTATAAGTGAAGGTATTGATGCAAATTTTTACGACATTATTAATTATGCAGTGTTTGCATTGATATTAATTGAAGAGGGGATTCATAGTTCATAGAAAGTAAAACGTATTTAAGGTATGAAGGTTATTGTAAATTGCTGCCGTGTTATTGTAGGAGGGTTGTTTATATTTTCTGGATTGGTAAAAGCCATTGACCCACTAGGGCTGGCTTATAAAATGCAGGAATTTTTTGAAGCATGGGCCGCATCGGGTTACTTTAAAAGTTTAATGGAGTGGCTGCAGCATTATGCACTCGGCTTCTCCATTTTTATGATCACCCTGGAAGTATTGCTGGGTACGGCTTTATTAATTGGCTGGCAAAAAAAATTAACCACCTGGCTGCTGCTGTTGCTTACATTGTTTTTTACATTCCTTACCAGTTATGTTTTGTTCAGTGGTAAAATAAGGGCCTGCGGTTGTTTTGGTGATTGTATTCCCCTTACACCGGTACAAACTTTTACAAAAGATATTATTCTTACTGTTTTAATTATCATCCTGCTTTTTGGCCAAAAATATATACAGCCGATTTTAAAAAAATGGTTGCTGCATGTAAAAATGATTGCCGCCACCGTGGTGGTGTTATGGCTGCAGTTTTATGTGCAACGCCATTTGCCTGTAAAAGACTGCCTGCCTTACAAAGAAGGCAACAATATTTTAGAACTGCGTAAAACGCCTAAAGATGCCACTTACGATAAATTTTATTACAGCTATTTTTATAAAAAAGGCGGCGAAGAAAAAGAGTTTGGTATGGATAAGCTGCCAGACAGCACCTGGGAGTTTGTAAAAGAAGCCGGTAAAAAATTAATTGAAAAGGGTAATGGCAAAACAGCGCTGATAAATGATTTTAGTTTAACAACACAAAGCGGTAATGATACAACAGAAGCATTGCTGAGTACGAAAAGCGAATATTATTTATTGTTTGTAAAAGATAAATACCCAGGGGATGCGGAGTGGAGCGCCACTATTGCATATATGATGTTGCGCAATAAAAATATACCGCTTTTTGTAGTAAGTTCACAACCTGAAGCTGTAGATGCATTATTTAACAAAGGAAGAGAAAAAGCAAACGTGCCAGTACTTACCTGCGATGGTACCGCTATAAAAACTGCTGCAAGAAGTAACCCAACCCTGTATAAAATGAATGGCCCTGTAATACAAAAAAAATACGGCTGGGCCGATTTGAAAAAAGCATTATAGAAATAATGACAGCACTCAATAGTGTATAGTTATTTATTCAGTATTTATCAATTACTGTAAGTTGTTTATTGTAAAAAAAATAACGTATTCAATACTTGTGCTGCTGGGTGTGGTGGCACTGGTGTTTGTTATGTTCCAGGGTTTTGGCGACCCTGCAAGAATGATTGTGGGGCAAACAGGCGATAAAAAAACAATGGACAACATTCGTAAAGATTTGTATTTAGACCAGCCCAAATGGAAACAGTTTGTATTATACCTCAATGATGTTTCTCCCATTTGTTTTCATACTAAAGAAGATATTGCTAAAAAACAACTGAAAGGTTTTTTTATTGGGAGTGAAAATAAATTCGGATTAAAAATTCCTTACCTGCGCCGTAGTTATCAAACAAAAAAAGAAGTGGGGCAGGTGTTGATGGAAGCCCTGCCCGGCACATTGCTGCTGGCATTTGCAGCCATGTTGTTTGCTACTGTAATTGGCATACTGCTCGGTGTACTGGCTGCTGTAAAAAAGGGAACATGGCTGGATACATCTGCAGTATTTACAAGCATTGCCGGTATATCTGCACCATCTTTTTTTATGGCTATTATTATTGCGTATTTTTTTGGTGTGGTGCTGCATAATTATACCGGCCTTAATTTAACAGGCAGCTGGTTTGAGGTAGATGAAGTAACCGGTGAAAAATATTTAGTGCTTAAAAATTTAATACTGCCTGCATTTACGCTTGGTATACGCCCATTGGCAATTATAACGCAGCTTACACGCAGTGCCATGCTGGATGTACTGCAACAGGATTATGTACGCACCGCCATTGCAAAAGGCCTGGGTAAAAGAGCGGTGGTATTTAAACATGCTTTGCGCAATGCACTTAACCCTGTCATTACTGCCATTACGGGTTGGTTTGCAGAGTTGCTTGCAGGCGCTTTTTTTGTGGAATATATTTTTGGATGGAAGGGAATAGGCAAAATTACTGTAGATGCACTGGAGAAGCTGGATTACCCGGTTGTAATGGGCTCCGTGCTTTTAAGTGCCTGCATTTTTATATTGGTAAATATGCTGGCAGATGTTTTGTATGCAATTGTTGACCCAAGAATAAAACTGTAATACAACAAAAAGCTGCACAGCACATAATCACTTCAATCGATTGGTAAAAAATACTTAACTGGCACAACGCTTCTGCATTGCCCACATGGCATTAAGAGAAACGTTGCTGTAAATATTTATTTACTCAGCAACCGCCTTTGCGGGGGGTGCGTTTATAAATTATTTTACTATCCCTTTCCACATAGTCACCTCTTACTATTGGATATGCATATTTGGGAGCGTACGATACAAAACTGCTTTTTATAATTATTTTGTCGTTAACTTTCAGGCTATGCAACTGCTCAAGTTGAGACGTTTCCGGATCAAAATTTAAAATATAATCTACGCCATCAATGCTGGCCATTACCCCAAAACCTAAACGTGAGCCCGGTGGGAGAGAAAGTGAAGTTACAACAGCCTCCATATTGGTATAAGTTCTTACCTGCTTACTTATTTTTTCAATACCGGCAAGCACTTTTACACCTGCGGGAGATGCTTCCCATTTTTTGAAACTTATACCGGCAGGAGTAGCCTCCCATTCTTTCATTGCGGCATTCCTTTCAGCAGCAGTGAGTGGCTTTGGTGTTGATTTTTTAGAAGTTTCATTGTTGATTTGGCGGTTGGCCAATACCAGTCCGCTTACCACCACCAGCAGTAAGATCAGCGCATAAATAACTTTTTTCATATTTTTTACAGTTTTAATTAGCAAAGATTTATTT
Organism: Ferruginibacter sp.; assembly: GCA_044225605.1. Classification (GTDB taxonomy): domain Bacteria; phylum Bacteroidota; class Bacteroidia; order Chitinophagales; family Chitinophagaceae; genus Ferruginibacter. The sequence goes on along the minus strand of JBGAIJ010000009.1, from coordinate 32,489 downwards.
CCTTGTAGATGAAAGCGGCTGAAGGCCTTTCTTTTATTTTTTGTATCCTTTCAAAATTGGTGCAACAAAAATAGTTTGATAATTTTCAGATAGAGGAACCTGCATTGTAAATAATAGTGTAAACTTTGTAAATAATATCTTGACACATGCATTTTTTACGAAATCTTCTCTCCGGCAAACGTACCTACCTGTACGGGTTGCTATTACTCATACCTGTTTCTTTAATTTGCCTGGCTTTCAGTATGGGGGGCAGCGATGATTTTGAAATTGCCAGGAGGGAAGTTTTACTCCGCCGCATTGGGCATGAAATATTATTACAGTCCGGCGATAGTGTATCCCGGGTACTGCCGGTTAAAAAAATTGCCGAAAATGAATACCAGCTCAGTTTTGAGAATACTTTTACTTTTCAACCCGAATCCCTGGTGAACACTACACAGCGTTTATTAGCCAACAATCCGCTTGCAAGTGATTATGTTGTTAATGTAATTAACTGTGCCGATGCCGGTGTAGCTTATGGATATGCCATATCAAAAAATAAGAAAGATGATATTGTAGCCTGCAAAGGAAGAATGCAGCCTGTGGGATGTTACATGATTAACATTAAATTTAAACCAACCGGAGTTGTTACCGCAAAGAATGGATATTTACTGGGCGGTCTTTTATTTTTAGCATTAACAGGGTTCCTGTTTTTTAAATATGCTAAACCGAAGAAGGCCTTACCTGTAAATCAGTACAATGATGAAAATCTGGATACTGATATGTTCACACTGGGGTCAATGTTATTTAACGTGGAGGCACGTAAGCTTACAAAAAATGAAAACACCATCGACCTGACGAAAACAGAAACCCGTGTGCTGCGCATTTTCGCTTTGTCTCCTAACGAGGCTATAGAGCGAAGCCGGCTGCAAAAAGAGATATGGGAAGATGAAGGTGTTATTGTTGGCCGCAGCCTCGATATGTTTATATCAAAACTTAGAAAAAAGCTGGAATTGGATCCAAATGTAAAAATTGTTGTTATACGTGGTAAAGGATATAAACTTGAAATTAACACGTAAGAAAACCTTCCTGTTGCTCCTCCGCCTTGGTTCGAGTCCCCACAAACCTTTCGCTTCGTTCAATATGCCGCAGTTAAAACTTTCGGGCAAATAAAATATATTACATGAGCCATGCAGTTACAGCAAAGAAAATTAGATACTGAAGTTTCAAAAATGGAATTACATACATTTTAACCCTGTTAATGGAAAATGGACACTGACCAAAGATGATTTGGGAGATTATTATTCATCTGCCCGGTATTATGAAACGGGTGTGGATGATTTTGGATTTTTGAAAAACATTTATGAAGTGTTTGATGGAGAGTAGATATTAGCGTAAGGTTCGTGGAGACACGAACCGAGGCGAAAAATCACTAACTTACTGTTATACTTTTTCTATTGCAGTTAGTGCGATACATCCAAATAACTTTTTGTACGCTTCCATAAAAAGCACAATGGCGGCACACCGTTGAACGGAGTCCCGCCATTCGGCTGGATAAACTTTGCCACTGCAGTTTCATCAAGGCACAAGTGCCTGTTACATACAATTATTTTTTGTTAATTCTGAACAGTATGCCGCCATCGGTAACAACATACAGCATGCCGTTCAACTGTGTAATGTCTCTCATGCGTTCTTTTTTATCTGCCAGTAAACTTTCTTCACCCACCACTTTGTTATTTTTAATTACCAGCCGGGCAATATGTGTGCTGCTAAGCCCGCCAATAAATAAATTGTTTTTCCATTCGGGTATAGCATCGCCGGTATAAAACAACATACCGCCGGGAGAAAGCACAGGGTCCCAATAATACACCGGTTGTTCCATGCCTTCTTTTTGTTGTATACTGTCGCCAATTTTGCGGCCATCGTATTCAATGCCATAAGTAATGGTGGGCCAGCCGTAGTTTTTACCGGGCTTAATTAAATTCAGTTCATCACCGCCCCGTGGGCCAAATTCAGCTTCCCATAAATCACCTGTTTCGGGGTTAATATCCAAACTCTGCGGATTGCGGTGGCCGTAAGAATATATTTGCGGCATGGCATCTTTTTTACCAATAAAAGGATTGCCGGGTGCGGCTTTACCATCTTTAGTTATGTGGAATACTTTGCCCAGTCCGCTATTGAGCCATTGCGCCTGTTTGCGGCCTTCTAAAATGGAGCGTTCGCCTGCAGTTACAAAAATGTAGCCGTCTTTATCAAACAATAATCTTGAACCAAAATGGTAATTGCTTTTTAATGCCGGCTTTGCCTGGAAAATAACTACCGGTTTTTTTATTACCGTATCGTTTTCATTTAATATTCCTTTTGCCACCGCAGTAAGGTTCATACTGTCTTTTTGCGGTTGAGAAAATGTCCAGTAAATAGTATGGTTATTTGCAAAGTCGGGGTCTAATGCCACATCTAACAAACCGCCCTGTTTTTCATTATCCACTTTAGGAAAGCCAACAATTTTTTTTATAACGGTACCATCATCTTTTAGCAACAGCATAAAACCATTTTTGTCCGTCATTAATAAACGGTTACCCGGAAAAGCAATTACAGCCCATGGATGCCCCAGCTTACCAGTTAATGAATCTACTTTATATGGAATTGCAGTAGTAACAGGCGTTATTCTTGTTTGCCCTTCAAAAGCAGGTTTGTAATTGGTGTTGGGAGCATTAAAATCAGATGCCGGTTTTTCCGGCTTTGCTGCCGCTTTATCGTTGCCGGAATTATTGCAGCTTGTGGCAATTGCTGCTAACGCAACAACGAAGTATTTTGTTATACGCATAAATAAGGTTTACCTGTTTAAATAAAATTCGTGTTATTGTATTTCACTCACCCATTTGTCTCTGTCGTCGGGGCTAAATTTCCAGGGCGCAAAATTATTTTCAATATTGCTGAACATGGCATTCCATTCCTGCGGTGCATTGCTGTCTTCCATAATTAAGCTGCGGCGCAGCTCCATAATTATTTCCAGCGGAGAAATAGATACAGGGCATTCTTCCACACAGGCATTGCAGGTGGTGCAGGCACGCAGCTCTTCAGTGGTAATGTAATCATTCAGCAATTGTTTGCCATCGGGTTTAAACTCTTTGTTGGCTGTTATGTTTTTGCCCACTTCTTCCAGGCGGTCCCGGGTGCTCATCATAATTTTTCGTGGGCTTAATAATTTGCCTGTTTGGTTGGCAGGGCAGGCGGCCGAGCAGCGGCCACATTCTGTACAACTGTACGCATCTAACAAATTGCGCCAGCTTAAATCAAACACATCTTTAGCGCCAAATTTTTGTGGGGGCGCATCACCGCCGGGTGCTTTCTCCGGCTGCATCATATACAACACTTCATTTTGTACATTTTGCATGTTATTCATTTTGCCCGGCACATTCAGCCTTGCAAAATAGGCATTGGGAAAAGCCAGCATAATATGCAGGTGCTTGCTGTATGGCAAATAATTTAAAAAAGCCAGTATGCCTAAAATATGCAGCCACCAGCAGGTGCGTTCAATGGCAATTAAACCGTTTTGGGAAATACCACTGAAAGCCGGCGCCAATATGCCTGAAAAAATAAAACTGCCGGTGTTGTGATAATGTTCACTGTTTTGTAATTGCAATGCCCTGTCTGCAGCATTCATGGTAAGAAAAAGGCACATTAAAACAATTTCGGTAAATAAAATATAGTTGGCATCACTGCGGGGCCAGCCGTTTAAATCATTACTTGCAAAACGTTTTAGTTTAATAATGTTTCTGCGTATTAAAAAAGCAGCACAAACAAGAATTACACCAACAGCCAATATTTCAAAAAAGTTAATGAGGAAGGTGTAAAAACCGCCGAGCAAAGGAAAAAATAACCGGTGAGTGCCAAGTATGCCGTCTAAAATTATTTCCAGTACTTCTATATTAATAATGATAAAGCCTGCATAAACTACCAGGTGCATTACTGCCACCAACGGGTTTTTAAACATTTTTTTTTGCCCCAGTGCCAGCAGCAACAGGTTTTTCCAGCGCAGATTTTTGTTGCCGGAAAAATCTTCATCATGCCCCAGCAATATGTTGCGGCGAATCTGCATTATATTTTTTGCAAACAGCCAGCCTGCAAAAGCCACACAGGCTACAAACAGTAATTGAAAAACAATAGTCATAAGCATCGTTTGTATTGCTAAGGTAATTGTTTTATAGCTGCACGGATTAATTGCTAAATTGTTTTTTTGTGGTAATTTTCCTTTTTAAATAAAACAGCGTGAGCAACAACAATTATATATTACCCGGGGCAATTGCAGAAAAAAAACTTAGCCGTATGGCGCTTGAAATTGCCGAACGCAATTATACAGAAACGGAAATTATTTTATTGGGTATAAAAGATAACGGCACTGTAATAGCTAAAAAAATTGCGGCAGAACTGGCAACAGTTTTTAAAGGCAGCATTGCGGTGCTTGATTTGTATATTGATAAAAAACAACCCGGAGAAATTACCATTACACCATCAGCAGATTTTAATAATAAAACGGTAATACTGGTGGATGATGTGGCTAACAGCGGCCGCACCATGCTGTATGCTTTAAAGCCTTTGTTAAGCCAGCATCCAAAAAAAATACAAACACTGGCACTGGTGGAACGCACACACAAAACTTTTCCGGTGGATGTGGATTATGTGGGGCTTTCTGTTTCCACCACACCCGATGAACATATTTATGTGGATGTAGAGAACGGGGAAGTGCTGGGGGCAAGAATGCAGGCAGAGTAAGTATAAAATTACCCACCCGCCACAAAAAACATATACAGCAACGCAATACTTAAAACTATAAGAATACCTGCTGCAGCAGGAGCTGAAATTTTTGAACGCTTTACCATGCTGAACAATAAGCCAACCGCCATTATTACCAGTCCAAGCCAAACTAAATTGATGTAGGGAAACAGGTAGGCTTTTAAAGTAATAAAGTCAATAAATGTGCTGGCTTCTTTAACACCAATTTTTACTTTATGATTTTCTGAAACACCGGCAAAGCGCAGGTACATGTTTTGTGCATACAAAGTATCATCCACAAAATTCCCGGTAAGGCTGTCAAGTTGTATAGAAGGGTGGGACTGAAAACGTTTACCGTCTTTTGAAACAACAGTAATATCAGCAGTAATTACTGCACCATTCAGCTGTTGTTTATCGTCGCCAAGATTTTTTATAACCTTATTTAAAATCAAATAACCATTATTGTAGTAGGCCGTGTCACCATCACTCATTTCTTTAATGATAAACTGGGTAGTATCATCCTGGTTTCTTAAAGGATTAATGCTTGAAATGTAGGTGTAAATATCTTTTGTTAAATAACGCTTGGTGCTGGGGTTGCTGCTTTTTAATTCATTTTTTCCTAAATAAATATCCGGGGTTAATTCAAACTGTTCTGCAGAGTCTTTACTAACCATTTTTATTTTATAAAACAGCCTGCCATTTTCATGTCCTGTGCTGTCACCTTTATATGTAAGGTTGTAATCCAGCATGCGTGTAGGTAAATCTCTCAGCAGTGTAAGATTTTCTAGCGGGTCTTCCAGTTGTTTGCCACTTGCATCTTTACCAAACGGAATATTAATGCCTGTTACTTTATTATCGCTGATGGTTTTTTTATTGGCAGATGAAATAATCATGCCCGCCAGCATTAATGCAAAGCCCAGGTGCGTAATGGAGCCGCCGGCACTTTTAAAATTTCCTTTTAATCCGCTCCATATATATGCAGCATTGGCAACAGCAGCATAAATGGCAGCCACCAGTGCCACGTATAAAGCACCTAAAAAACCAACGCCATGTTTGTAAAATGTAAGCGGGTAAAAAATTGATAGTAATACCGCTGCACCGGCAGTAATGATGGTTGGTAAAGCAATTTTTTGCAACGTATATTTTGCAGGAGTGCTTTTGTATTTTAAATACTGTGTTATAGCGGTAAGAATACCAATAATAAAAGCTACCAGTACCATTACTTTGTTATAACCAAACTCCACATCTTCCGGCGGTGCAAAGGAGGTGCCGAATATTTTATTGTAAACCGGTACCGATGTTTTGGCTATAATAAAAATGGCTGCCAAGAAAAATACCACCGATCCTATAAACATCCAAAACTCACGGGAGTTTATTTTTTCTTCTGTAGCAATAGCTTGTTTTGGCTCTTTATACCGGGTAAATAAAAAGACAAATGGTGTAACAGTAAAAGCTGCCAGAAATAAAAGCAGCATCAGTTTCATTACTTCATCTTTTTCCGTAAAAGCATGTACGGATGTATCGCCTAACACACCTGTACGGGTTAAAAAGGTAGAGTATAAAACAAATGCCAGTGTAAGAAAAATAAATACATAACTGGCTTTTAACGATCGTTCTGTAGCCTTGTATATAAGCATGGTATGCAGGCCTGCCACTAAAATCATCCATGGCACCAGCGATGCGTTTTCAACAGGATCCCAGGCCCAGTAACCACCAAATGACAGTGATTCGTACGCCCATTTTCCACCCATCATAATACCAACACCCAGCACACATGCGCTGAACAATACCCAGGGCAAAGCAGGCTTTACCCAATCACCAAAACGTTTTGTTTGCAAGCCAGCGTATGCAAATCCAAAGGGAATAATGGTAGATGCAAAACCTAAAAACAATACCGGCGGGTGAATAACCATCCAGTAATTACGAAGCAGTACATTAAGGCCTACACCATCTTTTATAAAGTTTAAATAATCTGGCTGGCTAAAAATAGGGCCATTAATTTCATTACGTGTTAAAGTAAACGGGCTGCTGCCAATCCTTATTTCTCCAAAATATAAACCCAGCAGCATCAGCAATAAAAAAAACTGTGCAACATTTATCACCGTCATTACCGGCGCTTCCCATGCTTTCTCTTTCCAAATAATTAATGTGCCCAGTACGCCGTGCCATATCGTCCATAGTAAAAAGCTTCCTTCCTGGCCTTCCCAAATGCAAGCTAATAAATATTTAGCCTCCAGCTCTTTGGATGCATGCTTATACGCATACATGTATTCAAACAAATGATTTTTGCAGATGTAAAAAATTATGGAAAAAATTATAACAATCGATGCCAGCTCTGTAAAAAAAGCAAGGCGGGCAAAACGTATCCACGAGTTCTTTTCTGCTAAATCCGTTTTACGGCTTGCAATAAAATAACCGATGGTTGAAATAATAGCTGCAGCAAAGGCCAGTAAAACAAAAAAGTGTCCAATTTTACCGGGAAGTAAATGTTCGCCTTCAAACTGCATAAAAGGAAGTGGTTTGTTTATTAATATTTTTTAACAGCAGAATCTGACGGTTTTTCAGCTTGTGCAGGGGCAACGGTATTTTCTGTTACACTTTTTTCCAGTTGCTTTTTATCGTCTTTGTATTTGCTGGGACATTTCAGGGTTATACTCTTGCATTCAAACACATCTCCCTGCATTTTTCCCTGTAATACCACCCGTTCGCTCTGCTCCAGTTCGGCCGGTTTACTGTTGCGGTAAACAACTTTTGTTTGAGCACCCAGGCTGTCAATTACATTAAAACTCACATAGTTGGGGTCTTTAATGGCATCGTATTCTATGGGTTGGCTGCGGTCTAATTTGGCAATAAGATGTACATATTTGCCTTGTTTGGCCCTTGCAGAGTTAATAGTGTCGTAAGTAGAAAAATCAGAGGCAGGAAAGCCAAAAACTATCAATGCTACAATGGCTGCGGCTATTCCGGCAAGTAAAAAAATGTTCGATTTCTTCATAGCTTGTAAATTTCGCTGCAAAGTTATAACAAAACGGCTGTTGCAGGCGTTAATAACAAGTGTTTTTTCACATGCAACTTATTTTATCAAATACACTACTATCTTTGCGCACTTGTTCAAAAACCTGGCATGACAGACCTTTCCAAATTTGACCCCAACGCCGCTGGCAATCCTAACAACAACATTTTCAGTTTACCATTTACAAAAGAAGATGCAAAGGTGATAATTATGCCTGTGCCCTGGGAGGTTACCGTTAGTTACCGTGCAGGTACAGCCCGTGCGCCGGAGCATATTTACAATGCCAGCCTGCAGGTGGATTTATTTGATTTAGATTTTAAAGACGCATGGAAACAAGGGTATTATATGGTGCCCTGCGATAAAAAAGTACAGCTTAAAAGCGATTACCTGCGTAAAGAAGCTGAATTGTACATTAACTATATATCACAGGGCGAGGCAGTAAGCGAAAACAAGTTTATGTGCAAAACCCTTAAAGAAATTAATGAGGGCAGTGTGTTTTTAAATAGCTGGGTGTACGAACAGACAAAAAGCCTGTTAAATGATGGTAAGCTGGTGGCTTTATTAGGCGGCGACCACAGCACCCCACTGGGTTATTTTAAGGCTATAAGCGAAAAGTATGGTGATTTTGGGTTGCTGCAAATTGATGCCCACTGCGATTTAAGAAAAAACTATATGGGCTTTAAATATTCCCACGCATCTGTAATGTACAATGCCATGGAAGAAATTAAGGCTATAACCAAACTGGTGCAGGTAGGTATAAGAGACTTTTGCACAGAAGAGTTTGATTATATGATTAACAGCAACGAAAGGATAATAAGCTATTTTGATAAAGATATTAAAGAGCGGCATTACCAGGGGCAAACATGGGACACTATCGCTAACGAAATTGTAAGCCATTTGCCCCAACAGGTTTACATTAGTTTTGATATAGACGGGCTTGATCCCAAACTTTGCCCGCACACAGGCACGCCGGTGCCCGGCGGTTTTGAAACCGAACAGGTGTTTTTTCTTTTTAAAAAAATACTGCAAAGCGGCCGTAAAATAATTGGCTTCGATTTAAATGAAGTAGGATTGAGCCGCAGTGAATGGGATGAAAATGTAGGAGCCAGGTGTTTATTTAAAATGTGTAATTTGCTGGTAGCTTCCAACAGCTAAGTAAACCTGATGACACCCTCGTACACTTTTACACTTAAACCTGAAAAACAGGCATCTTTTTCACGTATAGAATTGCTGGTGGTGGTACTGCACCTCATTACTTTTATTATACTCGCCGTTACCCGTTCTCCGCATCATATTGGTATGCTGATTTTTGGAATCTTAACAGCAATAATTTATCTCCTGCTTTTTTTTACAAATAAAAATAAGGTGGCCCGTTTTACATTAATGGAAATACCGGTGTACCTGTTTGCATTTTGGTGGCTTCTTGCACAAGTGTACTGGATGGCGGCGCTCGTATTTATTTTCGGCACTTTTGCCACTATTGCAAAACGAAAAGTGCAGCTTATATTTTCTGCAGGACAAATAGTTTATAATGCTTTTCCTAAAAAGGTTTTTAACTGGGCAGATTTAAACAATGTTATTTTAAAAGACGGGCTGCTTACCATCGATTTTAAAAATAATAAGTTTATGCAGCAGCTTATAGAGGAAGATATTGCCGACGAAGCTGCTTTTAATAGTTTTTGCCGGGCAAATCTTAGCTCTCTTAATTCCTGATACTCAATCAGCAATCCCCGTCTTAAAAAATTTCTTTTGCCGTATATGGAATTTTTTAAAACAAGCATCACAGTACAAAACTACTGTTATGCAAACCCAATACACCCTTTCAGTAATACATCCGGCTTTTGAATTATTAAAACGCAGTGCCCGCATTTTACATTTTATTGCGGCGTCTGTAATATTGATAAATGCCATACACGTTTTGCAGGCACATGGCGGCAGTAAAGTATTGTGTTACACACAAATGATTATTGCTGCTGATATTTATTTGCTGGTATTTTTTGGCGGTATTGTATTAATTGAAGCGCCCCGGCTTAATTTAATTTTCAGGTTGATAGAGGCATTAGCACTTTTTGGTATTGCCTTAACGCTGATGAAAGAAGGCCATAACTGGTTTGGCGTATTGCATGGCGTGGCTTCAGCAGGCTATCTTTTTTTATTTTACAGGGAATGGCGGGTTATCCGTTCTGAAGCAGTGGATATAAAACCAACCGGCATCAGCTTTCCTAATTTTGTAAAGGACGCCGAAATTGGTTGGCACGAAATAAAAAACATTATACCCAAATACCACAGTATTATTATTGAAACACTGTGTAACCAAAAAATTGAATTTAACCTGCGGCAGAATTTAAAAATTGATGAGTTGCAGCAAATTGACGATTTTTGCAAAAAGCATCTCTCAGTGTGCAGATGATAGTTGGCAGATGACAGCAGCCAGAAATACTATCAACTGTCATCTTAATACGGTCAACTATGTCGCTACAAAGCAGCCCTTACATTTTATACTCCGACGGGGAAGGAAATATTTTTGAAGACACTTCGCTTTACGTAACCGGCCGCAGCGGCTGGGATGCCGTACCCATACCAACTGATGAATGGATAGAACTGCCCAGCGGCGGTAATTTGTATGAATTGCCGGGCAGAAAAGGCATTGGCATTGACGTGGAAACAGGAGCCATGCGCCTTTGTGAAAAAGGATGGGCTGTGGCCGCATTTATTCCTCCTGCACACACAGGCCTTTACATTGCTGCATATGAAACAGCTGCCGATGCACCTACATTGCCCTTATTTTGTTATACCGCAGCCGGCTGGTACAATAATAAATTTTATGTGCCGGCTGTACGTATTGAAAAAGATATTCGCCAGGAATGTGAAGGATATGATGATGAATTGATTAAAAAGGGAGCAGCACAATTACTGTCAGCTTATCCGCAAAACCGTTTGGTAAAACATTTAATGGAAAATTGCTGCATGACGTACAATTGCCCGGCAGCCCGTAATTTTTCTTTAGGCAGGTGGGAGTGCCCTATACCATCATCGCCAGCATGTAATGCAAACTGTATTGGCTGCATTAGTTTTCAGCCGCAGGATGAAACTATTGTAAGTACACAGGATAGGTTGGTTTTTAAACCTACTGCAGAAGAAATTACAGAGTTTACTGTACCGCATTTGGAAACAACGCCTTACCCCATAGTAAGTTTTGGGCAGGGTTGCGAAGGTGAACCATTGCTGATGTGGGAAACCATACGGGAATCGATTATTGAAATCCGCAAGCATACTTCAAAAGGCAGTATCAATATAAATACAAATGGCAGTAAACCGGATGCCGTTAAAGCATTGTGCGAAGCAGGGCTTAACAGCATACGGGTAAGCACCAACAGTGCAAGGGAAAAAATTTACCTGCCTTATTACCGCCCCAACAATTATGTATTTGCTGATTTAATAGAGAGCCTTAAAGTGGTACGCAGCTATGGCGGCTGGACGAGTATTAACTATTTTGTTTTTCCGGGCATGACGGATAGTGTGGAAGAATATGAAGCGCTGCGGAAACTGATTAAAGAAACAGGTTTAAATATGATACAGTGGCGCAATTTTAATATTGACCCCGACTGGTATTTAGGTAAAATTGGCGTAACCGATACCGGTGAATGTATGGGTATTAAACAAATGATGGAACTGATACAGGAAGAATTTCCCAATTTAAAATTTGGCTATTTTAATCCTTCTATGGAGCGTATTAAGGGTGATTATGAGGTAGATTTTGCGCATTAGCCGACTTAAAATCAATTAATATTTATAATCACTTTTTTTGTATCTCATTTGGGGTATTTTTATAAAAAAACTTAATTTTTACAATGAAATTGTTTAATTCGTTTTTTTATATTTTTTTCCTGCCTTTTATTTTTTGTAATTATAAATTCAACCGTATAAATGATATAAGCAGAATAAAAGTCAGTACAAGTTTTCCAATATTGTTTGATGATAGTACAAAAACTATTGCTATGGCTTTTTATATTTCTTATTTTAAGGAATATGAATTTTATGAATTGCCTTACCAGCAAACACAAGAAATTAATGGGAGACTAATATCAGATTCAGTGAAGTATGATATGTTTGTTTATGATGCAGAAGAAAAAAAGGGATATAGATTTTTACATGATGACTCCTTGCGTAGCGAAAAAGAAATTACTACTATATTATCAGAAAGAGCATATTATAATACCAATATAGAAGATAGTTTCAAACATGTAAAAAAATTAAAAATATCCAATTTTTATTCAGCTGATAATTCAGAATTGTTTCAAATTTTTAAATTGGATAATCAATACTATGATTCAACAAAATTTTATTTCAATAAGCAAAACAGTAATATAAAATTTACATTTTCTAAGTCATTGGATTCTATAAATAATTCAAAATTGAGTAAAATAGAATTCTATTATAAAAGAGGTATATTTCCAAGCAGGCAAATTAATATTGTGACTTATGAAATAACTAGGGATACAACAACTACCGCTAATATGGAGCGAATTATGAAACTATCAGGATTGCTGGATAGCAACAAGGCTAAAAAATAATAAAGCAAAAATATAATCGATTTATAACAACTGTTCGCTCTAAAAAGAGACGAAATAATCCAGCAAGAATTTCGCACTTTAAAATTCAGCTATTTTAGTCCCTTTTATAGAGCGTATTAAAGGAGATTATGAGGCGGATTTTGCGCATTAATGATTACTGAGACATACTAGACCTGGATAAGCAGGTTTTGCAGCATACGAAAGTGACCTGAAATATCGTTACTAAGCTGTTAAACAACCCTTATGAAACGAATTCTTACCCTGGCCATTGCAGGCATTATTGGCTTGTACCCCCAACTGTACGCTCAAAAAGCCAATAAAGGCAATTTGTACCTTAATGTAAACTTGAGCGATTACAATGTGGCAAGGCAGATAAAGGACTCCTCTTTAAATAAAACCCTCGGACAAAAAAACTGGTTAAAGCCTGCTCAAAAATCTATTGGTTTTGGTGCAGGATACTGGAAACCTCTTACCAGCCATATTGATTTTTCCGGTACTTTAAATGGTGCCTTTTCCAACTTACCTAAGGGATTTATAAAAGATGACACTGTTGGGCAAGCAGGTTTTTCTACACAGTTAGATGCTTTGCTGCATTTTAAACTTTTAAAAAATAATACTGTAATCAACCCATTTTTAACGGCCGGGGCAGGCGCCGCATATTTTTATAAAAAAGCGGCTTTTTATGCACCTGTAGGTGCAGGTTTGCAGTTTGTAATGAACGATGGCGGAAGCCTTATTTTGCAAACACAATGGCGTATAAAAATGGGTGGCGGGCTTATGAGTGATTATGTTATGTACTCATTAGGATTTGTACAAAAAACCCATAAGGAAAAAGAAACTAAAAAAACAAATGAACAAACTGCTGTACTGTTGCCGGCAAAACTTATTTATGCTGACAGTGACGGAGATGGTATTGCAGATGATAAAGATAATTGCCCATTTGCCAAAGGCACAATTAACGGCTGCCCCGATAGTGATGGGGATGGTATTGCTGATAAAGAAGACAAATGCCCGTTAACGGCCGGTTTAAAAACAAACAACGGCTGCCCGCAATATAATGAGGCTAAGATTGAAGCTGCTGCACCGGATTCAACTTCGTTTATTGTTTATTTTGAAGCAGGTAAAGCCATTTTAAGATACGATGCGTACAATACACTTTCTGCTGTAGTTGCACTGCTTAAAAATGACAAGCAAATGCAGGTGTCATTTAAAGGGCATACAGATAATATTGGCAGTGAAAAAGCAAATTATCAGTTATCGTTGGACAGGGCATCGGTTTGTGCCGCTTATGCAGAAAGCTTTTTAATTAATAAAAAAAGGATTGCTGTGGAGGCGTTTGGAAAACAACAGCCTGCTGCGGATCTTGCAGATCCTTTATTGCAATGGAAAAACAGGCGGGTGGAAGTAATAGTGTATAAAGTAAAAAGCAGGTAATGCTGTATTAATCATACCTGAAAAATACTTTCAGGTAAATGGTGTAATCATCCGTATAATCCCACTCTTCATTTTTTGAAGTTTTGTAGATATATCGGCCCTGTTCTGACCCGGCAAAAGAAAGTGAACAGTATTCGCTGCCACTGCTGCCTTTCAATACTTCAAAGCTTACAAATATTTCTTTCCTGTTAAGAATAAGATTGTATTTGCTTAAATCAAAATCATAGGTTTTACCTGCAACGGCTGTATTATAAAATGGTAAGGCAACACTATCCTGCAACAATTCCTTGCCGGGGCTCAGGCCATTCATTTCACGAATATGCAGGCGTACTATAGCTGTATCGCAGGTGCTGAACAATTTAAAACGTACCCTGGATACCTGGTATTCTTTATGCGGCACATGAATTGCCCTTCCAATTTCTCCGCCTTTGTTGGTGGTGCTCCAGCTTCTGTAATAACCCACAATATCAGTTTTGGCACCGGCAATATCTTCTTTGCCAAAGGAGCGTACTACAACGCTTTCCATTTTTGTAGAAAATGATTTTAGTATGTAACGCCCTTTTTTTGCAACATTGGCAACAGGTATTTTCAGCGGTTCAAAACCAATTGAAGATATGATGATAGTATCATTCTTACTGGCACCATGAATACGCAATAAAAAACGTCCGGCTGTATCGCTTACAATTCCTTCGTTGTGATCAGCAAGTTTTACTGATGCATACGGAATGGGGGTGTCGTTTTCTTCAACCACTTGTCCTTCAATTTTTCCCTGGGCATGTACTGTATTGCTGAATGTTGACTGAATAATTACTAATAAAAAAATAATACTAAAGCGAAACATATACATGAAGTGCAGTGGTGATTTTAGTTATGGTAAAAAATTATTTTAATGTTTCATTCAGCCAGTTATAAAATTCATGTTGCCAAACCAATGCATCCTGTACAGTTAACACCCAGTGGTTTTGATTGGGCAATAAAACAAATTTGCTTTTAATGCCCCTGAGTTGTGCAGCCTGGAAAGCCTGCTGTCCCTGTTCAATCGGCACCCTGTAATCTTTACCGCCCTGGTAAATTAAAATGGGAGTGTTCCATTTTGCAACTAAATCACTTGGGTTGAATTTAGTATAACTTTTTTGCGCTGCTGCATTGCTCTTTTCCCAATAGGGGCCGCCTTTATCCCAGTTTTCAAACCACATTTCATCTGTGGTGCCATACATACTTCTAAAATCAAACACGCCATCATGTGCAATAAAAGATTTAAAGCGGTTATTGTGTATGCCGGCTAAATAAAACACCGAGTAACCACCGTAACTGGCGCCCACACATCCAAGGCGGTTTTTATCAACATACTTTTCTTTACTTACACCGTCAATTGCACTTAAGTAATCTTTCATTACCTGTCCGCCCCAGTCTTTACTTATCTGCTCGTTCCATTTTGTGCCATGCCCTGGCATACCGCGGCGGTTGGGTGCCACAACAATATATCCGTTAGACGCCATCAATTGAAAATTCCAGCGGAAAGAATAAGATTGTGTAAGCGGAGATTGTGGCCCGCCCTGGCAATAAAGTAATGCAGGATATTTTTTTGCCGGATCAAAACCAGGCGGATAAATTACCCACACCAGCATATCTTTTCCATCGGTGGTTTTAATAAACTTCCTTTCTGTTTTGCAGGTTTGCAATGCAGCATAAGTTGCGTCATTTACATGCGTTAACTGGTTTAGTTTACCTGTTTCAATATCTGCTGTATATAATTCTGCCGCATGGTTCATATCTGTTTTTGATACAACTAATGTGTTACCATTTTGCCCAATTATACTATTTATATCAAAATCTCCTTTTGTAATCTGCCGTATTACAGGCATCATTTTAGTTAAGCCGGGATAGCTTACTTCAAATAACTGCAGTGTTCCGTCTATAGGTGCATAAAAGAATAATTTTTTTCCGTCATCACTCCATCTGTAACCTTCCACATGTATATCATCCCGCTGTGCTGTAAGGTTTAATTTGGTAATGCCATTCGATACAATAATGTCCTGCTTGTCTGCTTCATAACCTGCCCGTTTCATACTTAACCAGGCCAGTTCTCCTTTTTTATTAAACTGCGGGTTAATATCGTAGCCCTGCATGCCTTGTGTAAGATTTTTTGTAGTGCCGGTTTCAATATTATAAGCGTATAAATCGGTGTTAGTACTTATGGCATATTGGGTACCATATAATTTTTTAGTACAGTAAATAATTTCTTTACCATTTGGGTTCCATACAAAATCTTCGTCGCCGCCAAAAGGTTTTTGCGGACAATCATACGGCTCGCCGGCCATCAAATCTTTTGCCTGCCCGGGTGTGCCGTTTACAATTGGAGTAAGCATTACATGGTCAAACTCGCCATCTTCATATGTATCCCAATGCCTGTAATTGAGGTTATCAAAAATATATACGTTCGATTTTTTTAGCTCAGGGTAATTGTCGGCGCCTGTTATTTTTTTTACTTTTATTGATGCACTGCTGATTAAAAATTTCCCATCAGGAGATAATTTATCATTTGCCAATAAACTATCTGCATTTGAAATTAAAAACGCATCGCCGCCGGTTACCGGTACCGCATATGTTTTTCTTGCACTTTTATTTTCTGCAGCATTGGGTGTAGATACATTGTACACTACATATTTCCCGTCTTTAGAAATGCCAACCCCGGTTACACGGCCTAATTGCCACAATAACTCAGGGGTCATAATATTTTGCGCTATTACAGTGCTGCAGCAAAGCACTGTAATTACAAACAGTAATTGTTTCATAAAACTTTTTATTTACGGTTAATTTTTTATTGTTTTAGGATAATCCATCACCATTTGGCAAAATGCTTTTACACCCACATACAGCCTGCTGTCATCAATCATAAAATCAGGAGTATGATGTGGTGGTGCATTGTTTGCATCATTACCACGGGGCATGCCGCCAAAATAAAAAAAGAAAGTAGGGGCTTTGGTACCAAAATAACTGAAGTCTTCGCCGCCGGTAACCCAGTTCATAGGCCTTGTGTTTTCTTTACCTGCAGCCGTAACCAGCGAGGGAATCATTTTTTCCGTTAACTCAGGATTATTATAATTCACCAATGTTCTTTCATAAAATATTACCTCTGCTGTTGCGCCGGCTGCTTCTGCAATTTTAGCAGCAGTAAACTTCATACGTTGCTGCACTTCCTGGTGCATCTTTTCATCTAATGTACGCAGCGTGCCTTCCATATTCACTTCCTCCGGTATAATATTAAAGCGGACACCACCATTAATTTTAGCCACAGTAAGTACAACAGGTGCTTTTACAATATCCATTTGCCTGCTTACAATTTGCTGAAAAGCTTCAATAATATTTGCAGATACAGCCACAGGGTCAACACCCAGCCACGGTTGCGAACCATGAGTTTGTTTACCTTTTACTTTTACTGTAAACGCATCGGTGCTTGCCATAAATGCGCCGGGTTTATACTGAATGTCACCAGCAGGTATCCAGCTTTCAATATGCATTCCAAATACCACATCCACTTTAGGATTATCCATTACTCCTTCTTTAACCATTAAAGCCGCACCACCTTCTTCATTACCCGGCGGGCCTTCTTCTGCCGGTTGAAAAATAAATTTTACTGTGCCTGCAATATCCTTTTTCATGGCAGCTAAAACTTCAGCGGTGCCCATCAGCATGGCCACATGTGCATCATGCCCGCAGGCATGCATAACAGCAACTTTTTCACCTAAAAAAACACTGCTGTCTTTTGATGCATAGGGAAGATTTACTCTTTCTTTTACAGGTAATGCATCCATGTCTGCACGCAGGCCAATACATGGGCCGGGTTTGCCGCCTTTTAAAATTGCCACCACACCGGTTTTTGCAACACCTGTTTGTATTTCTAAACCTAATTTTTTTAAATGTTCGGTAATGTAAGCAGCAGTATTGTATTCCCTGTTTCCCAGTTCGGGGTGTTCATGCAAATGCCTGCGCCATTCCACTAACTTAGTTTGTATGGCCTGCGCTTTTGTGTCGATGATTTTTGAAATATCCTGTGCTGTTGCAATAACTCCCAAACTGCAAATAAAAAATAGCAGGGTTAGTTTTTTCATTTTTTAAATTTGATATTATTTATACTCTCCAAAAACCTTTCGCAGTTCATCTGCAATTTCGCCAAGGGTGCAATAATTTTCTACTGCAGCTACAACTGCCGGCATCAGGTTTTCGCCGCTGATGGCTTTTGCATTTATCATTGCCAGGCTTGCTTTTGCTTTTTCATTATCACGTTTTGCCCGCAATGCACTTAGTTTTTCTGCCTGAATTTTTTGTATGCTTTCGTCAATTTTAAACAATGGTACGTTGCCGTGTTCTGCTGCCTGAAATTTATTTACACCTACAATAACCCGTTCATTATTTTCAATACTGCGCTGGTATTCGTAAGCACTTTTTGCAATTTCATTTTGCATAAAGCCCTGTTCAATGGCAGCCACACTGCCGCCCATTGCATCAATTTTATCTATCAGTAATTGCGCCGCTTTTTCTACTTCGGTTGTTAATGCCTCCACATAATAACTGCCTGCCAATGGATCAACTGTATCGGCAACGCCGCTTTCAAAAGCCACAATTTGCTGTGTGCGTAAAGCAATACGGGCAGCTTCTTCAGTTGGTAAACTTAATGCTTCATCATAACCATTTGTATGCAATGATTGTGTGCCGCCCAATACTGCCGCAATGGTTTGTATGGTTACCCGGCTGATATTATTTTGCGGCTGCTGTGCCGTTAAAGTGCTGCCGCCTGTTTGTGTATGAAAGCGCAGCATCATGGCCTTAGGATCGGTAGCGCCCAGTTCTTTCATAATGCTGGCCCACATTTTTCTTGCAGCACGGAATTTTGCCACTTCTTCAAACAAATTATTATGTGCATTAAAAAAGAAGGAGAGGCGTTTGCCAAAAACATTTATATCTAGCCCTTTATCAATAGCCGCTTTTACATACGCTTTACCATTGCTTAAGGTAAAAGCAATTTCCTGCGCTGCACTGCTGCCTGCTTCCCGTATATGATAGCCTGATATAGAAATGGTATTCCATTTAGGTACTTCTTTACTGCACCACTCAAAAATATCCGTTATTATGCGCATGCTTGGCTTTGGCGGATAAATATATGTGCCTCTTGCGGCATACTCTTTTAAAATATCGTTTTGTATGGTGCCTGATATTTTTTTAATGTCGGCGCCATTTTTTTTGGCCAATGCAACATACAATGCCAGTAAAATAAAACCACTTGCATTAATCGTCATGCTGGTACTTACTTCTTCCAGGTTAATACCTTTAAAAAGTGTTTCCATATCTTCTAAACTGTCAATAGCCACGCCGGTTTTACCCACTTCGCCATCCGCTAACGGATGATCACTGTCATAACCAATTTGCGTGGGTAAATCAAACGCAACGCTTAAGCCACTTACACCCTGGCTTAATAAATAATGGTAGCGCTTATTACTTTCTTCAGCTGTTGAAAAACCTGCATACTGGCGCATGGTCCACAATTTGCCACGGTACATATCCGGCTGCACGCCACGGGTAAAAGGAAACTCACCGGGTTTTTCTACCGCAGGTTTTGCATCAGTACTATAATAAACCGGTTTTACCTCAATGCCGGAGTCTGTATAAATTTTCTTTTCGGTACTCATAAAAATATTTTACCGTTATGCATTGCTTACATAATTTTTTTAGCTTCAAATTGTATCGCATCCAGCACAATCTTACTTATTTCTGCATTGTTGTTAGATGCGTATTCCAGTATTGCCCTGCTTAAATCAAGCGAAGTGGCATCAACAGGCAATGCACCTGCAATTTGATTAATGATAAAAATATTCTGATCACGTAATCTTGTTACAGCATTCCACAGCTCGGGGCTTACATAAATTTGCTGGCTTACATTGTACTCGTATTCGCTGTTTAGTGTTTGTATTAATGCAAGTTGTAAATCCCTGGCGCCTGCAGTTTCTGTATGCAGCCGTGGCACAAGGTTTTTTAAAGCGGCACGGTCAGCATAAAGCGTAAGCCTTTCGTACGCCTGCAGCTTTAGTTTAATAGTTTCATTATTTATGCCCAGGCGTTCACGTATTTCAGTTTTCATGCCATTAAATTCTGCCAGCAGCCATGCAATAGCAATAAAAAACATAAATGTGCCTGCAATCTGAATGCCGGTAGCAGTTACTTCCAGTAAGTACATATTAATCAATTTGTAACAAAAATAAGGCAAATGGCTTCGTTAATGCCTGTATAACTAATTAAAGTAACCATTCTTTTTAACCGGGCATAGTGCCTGCATCAACTTCAGTGGCGTCGCAATACTTTCAAAATTTGTAATACGGTTCAGTTTTTATAAAAGCGGCTATTAATTCCTGTTTTCGAAAGCAACGGGGCATAACCTTTTTTAAAATGTTTATACCTTTGTATAAATAAAATACTATGGAAGCAGTAACAACAGCGCCGGTAACTTTAACACCAACAGCAGTAGCTGAAATAAAGCGGCTGATGAATGCCGATGGTTTTGACAACACACAAAAATTACGCATTGGCGTAAAAGGTGGTGGTTGCAGCGGTATGACGTATGTTTTGGGCTTTGACCATATTACTGAAAAAGACAGCCAGTTTGAAATTGAAGGAATACCCTGTATTATGGAAAAAGCACACGGTATTTATTTAATGGGCATGCAGGTTGACTGGCAGGATGGCCTTAACTCAAGAGGCTTTACTTTTAATAATCCCAACGCTAGTAAAACCTGTGGTTGCGGAACCAGTTTTGCTGTTTAATTACTTAAGCATAAAATAAACCGGGCAAAGAGCCCGGTTTATTTATAAAACCATTTTTCGGTTATTGTTTCACCAGCTTTCTCGTAAACTGTAACTCTCCAACAGTGGCTTTTAAAAGATAAATTCCGGGAGTTATTTTGTTCGTTACTTCAAATGACACCACATTACTGCTTGTATTGGTAATATTCGTACTAAATACTTTTCTTCCAGCAGCATCAAACAATGTTACTGTCATTCTCTCTTTTACCGGCTTTGTAAACAGCATATCTATTTGTTTGTTGAAGGGGTTGGTAACACTCAATATGTCAAGCAAACTTATTGCAGAGCGAAGCACAACAATATTAGAGTAAACAGCCCTTCCGTCTAAATCAATTTGCCTGAGGCGGTAGTATTGAACGTCTGTAAGACTTTCTTTATCTGCAAATGAATAATTTTTTGACAGAGATGTTGTGCCTGCTGCCTGCACAAAACCAATCTTTAAAAAGTTAACACCATCAAAACTCTTTTCAATTTCAAATCCCTTGCTATTTATTTCGCTGGCTGTTTTCCATTCCAGTTGTGCAAAACCATCTTTATTATAGCCGGTAAAATAAATGAGTGTTACAGGTAATGGTGCCAAGCCGGGAATACCTGTGCCAAAACCCGAAAAGCCGGTGTTGTTGAAGTCGCCTGTTATGGTGTATTGTGTATTATACATACCAAATACTCCGGGTACAATCATTACATCTGCCACATGCGGTGTTGCAACCGTTACATCAGGAATATAAAATCCGTTTGAAACTTTTACCACCTGTGCATTGCCCCATGATTGTGTGGTTCCCTGTTGCCAGCCATGTACTTCATCTAATGAATAATACAATGTAATTTGATAATGGCCGGAAGTTGTATTATTAGCCGGTATTACTTTAAATGATTTTTGCGCAAGGTTATTCATAAAATTATTGCTCCAAAAGGGAAGAGAACCAACACCGTCCCTGTCTATCTGCACCTGTGTACAACCATAATCAAATGCTGTTAAGTTTTTAATACGGGCCATTATTTTTCCCGTGTTATCATAAAAATATACATCATCATTGGGCCCAAGATATTCTGATGATGAAGTATTCAATGCCGTTGCAACAGGATTTACCGGGCTCACAATTTTTAAAGTTATATCCGGCCTTATGGTGGATGTTCCAGTTACGGTTGCAGCAGAACAAATATTGGTGCTGGCAGCATTAATGGTTTTGTATACACTGGCAGTATAGGTTGCCATGTCTGTGCACCGGAGAAATGTGTTAGTTATGGTGGTAGCATTATTATCAAAACAGGTTTGAATGATGATATTGTCTGTTCCATTCCAATTTACAGACATTGGCAGCGCTATATTAGCAGCATTTACGGGTATTATCATGGTTCCAGAAAAGACTGTAGTAAACCCGGAAGCGGGGGTAATAAAATTTCCTGCCGCTAAATCGCCTGTGGTAAAACCTATTTGAGCCGTAAAATTATTAAAAGTACCTTCGCCGGAATTTACATCCCATTTCAGTTCAGTAATGTTTCCGGGTTTAAGGCCTGCAGCCCTCAACTCTGCTGCTGCATAAAAATATTGCACCCTTTTATCTGTATTGGTAGTGCCTTCAAACGGGGAAGTAACACTATTATTCGGTATTGACTTGTAAAAATCTCCCAGTCTTCCAATAAGCGTTGTATCATATGTTGGCGGGCCATCATTGTCAATTATTGTTGCAAAACATGTTTGGTTGTAAGAATCGGCAACAGCATTGCCGCCCCCATTATTAATTGTATAAGTAATGCTGAATGTTTCCGGCGCTTCTGTAATTGCATCATCAAAAACACGAATGGTTACCGGCTTTGATAAGTTTGCGGCATCTAATGTTACCGATGCAGGAAAAATAATATAGTCTTTATCGGCAGCATTGGTGGCGGTGCCTGCAGTGCTGAAAGTAATAGTGGCCGGTTGAGAAGGCGCCGCATCTGCAACAACATTTACTGTATAGTCTTTATACCGCTGGCAGCCCGGCAAATTAATATTTGCATTAGATTCATAAAGGCTTAATGCAGCAGATTGAAACCGAATTTTTGGTTGCAAATCACAATTGTTTAATGTAAAACTTGCCACACGGGTACTAAAATTGGCAGACTTGTTATATTGCTCTGTTAACCAAAAATCCCTTCCGTTTGCTGGGTCAACCGATAGTGAGCCATAATCACCATACCGGTTAAACGCACTGGCTGCAGTACCGGCCCAAATTACTGTTTCGGGCAAACTCATTACACCAACTGCATCGCAAGGGTTACGGCCGGTAAACCGTATTGAAGGAAAAGTACTGCTGCCGGAAACATTATAGGTCAGTCCAATATTTCCAACTGCATCTATTCCAATAGCACCCATCCATCGGTGCTGTGCATCAGGAGAATAGGTTCCTTCCTGGAACAAACTCCATGCGCCACCAGTTCTTCTCAGTTCATTCCTCCGGATGCCTGCTTTTGGAGTAAGCAAGCCGACGTTTACAGTAAAGTTCATTACAATGGCTTCATGGTCGCCAAAATTCCGGTATACCACTTTATTCATGGTTTTGCCTGTTATATCTTCCAGCATTATAGCAGAGCCTTGCTGACTAATGCATTGCCCTAGGGTTGCGGTGCATACTTCTGAATCAAAAGCGGTAGCAACCATTTTAGTAAAGGCGCTTATAGTAGATAATGCAGGGATAGAAAAATTTGGAGAAAACTGAAAAATAAAAATACTGTCTGCATCAGCAAAGGGGGCAGTAAACTGGTTATCCTGGTAAAAAACAAATGTTCCGGTTTGTATTGGAAACGCATTGCCTTCACAACTTACCGGCGCCAGTGAATAATACCTGTCGGCCGGGTCGGTAAACCTTCTTCTTATGGCTGTGGTGGTTGGGTTGCCTGCCAACATTTGTGTACGGTTAAATGCATAAATGGAAGAACCAATATAAGTATTACCACTTGTAAGATTGTTTGTAATATCATTAGTAGTGGCATAATAAGCATTATGCCAAATTGCAAATTTGGGATAGTCGCAAAAAAAGCTGTTATCAGTAAATGCATAAATATACCAGCTGCCCAAAGGGTCATCTGTTACGGATATGGCAATTATCAAAGTATTCGGCTTATTGGCGTTATTGGGGCTTACTGCCGGCACTTTGCCAAATTCATTTATAAGCCACCGGTGGGCCAATTGGTCGTATAATATTGTTGGGTCGCCGGCACCCTGCACACCGGTAAGGCTGCTGAGCATCATAGTGGGTTGTACCAAAATACCATTTTTATCCCATATTCTGAAAATGGTACTGTTAATGCCATTGATGGCCTGAATGATATGGTTGGGGCCAACGGCGCAGGTAGGGTCGCCGGGTGTTATTGCAGGATTATTCAGTCCTTCAAAGTTGGCATTGATAATTGCTGATGCTGTTGCAACCCCGTTAGCAGATTGCAAAGCCAATAACGGATCGGTATGCGGATCATTGGAGCCATAGTTTCTTCTTTCCCCCGCTTCTTCATTTTCTTCATCTTCACCAATCAATCCATTTATGTCTCTTTGAGGAATGAAAGGTTGCCCATAGACAGAATTTTTATCTACATCGTTTAGCCGTGGTGTTATCCGCAACAGTTTTCCGGTAATGGCGGTAAAGCCTGTATCATTTTGTGAATAAGCAATACAAACAAAACAAAGAAAGAAGCAGCTGAATAAAGTCTTTTTCATAAGCAATAAATTATGTGTTCTGTAAAAGGCTCTGTAGAAAAGCAGTTACATTACGGTGATTTATCGTATGCTAAAAGTATCCAGTAAAGAAAAAAAATACAATCCCTAAAACCAGTGAATTTTTAAAATTGCGAATTGCCGGCTGCTTTATAAACGTTTACTTAAGAGAAAGTACTGTACTTTCTGTAACAGGAGAAGCGTATGCTTAAGAAAATGGATTACGGGAAAGAAAAAAATAAGTTTATACCATAAACAACAATCCCGTTCAAAAGAACGGGATTGTTATTATAAAAGTTTAAGGTTGTTATGCTTTTTTAGCAGCAACTGCAGCAGACGGGGCATCTGCTTCACCTAATGGTTTATCTTTTGCAAGGTCAACCAATATTGGCGCTGCCACAAAAATAGAAGAGTAGGTACCGGTAACTACACCAATCAGCATTGCAAATGCAAAACCTCTTGTAACCTCTCCGCCAAAAATAAACAGGATTAATATAGTTAAAAACACAGTCAGCGATGTCATAATGGTACGGCTAAGCGTATCATTAATAGCTGTGTTAATAATAGTTGGTTTATCCATTTTGTGGCTGCCGTGGCTGTATTCACGTACACGGTCAAATACAATTACCGTATCGTTCATACTAAAACCAATTACAGTTAATACCGCAGCAATAAAGTGCTGGTCAATTTCAAGCGGGAAAGGCACAATATCTTTAAAGAAAGAAAATACTGCCAGCGTAACTAATACGTCATGCAGTAATGCCACAATTGTACCCAGTGAATATCTCCAGTCACGGAAACGAATAAGAATGTAAATGAAGATTATTAAAATGGCGAATACCGTTGCTTTTACGGCGCCTTTCTTTAAATCGTCTGAAATACTGGGCTGTACGGTTGTAGAACTTTGTATGTATTTATTCTTAATAAAGTCAGCATAAGAAAGGTTGGCAGGTAACACTTTCTTCAAACCTTCATACAGTTTTGTTTGCACAGCACTGTCTGCATTATCCACGCCTTTCATGTAAGATGTGGTAATGTTAAGGTGGTGATTGTCGCCTAATGTTTTAATAACCGGGAAATCTCCAAAAGCATTCTTTAAATCATCCAGCACCATTTCGTTTTTAACCGTTTGGTCAAACTTAACAGTGTAGCTGCGGCCACCTTTAAATTCCACACCTTCTCTAAAACCATTAAAGAAAGAACCAATGCCCGCAAGTAATACAATTACAGAAATACCATAAGCTACTTTTCTGTATTGTATAAACTTAAAGTTTGCATGTTTAAATATGCGTTTTGATAAACCGGTAAAATAATTAAAGTGGCGTTGTTTGCTGGTCCATATATCGGTAATTAATCTTGATACAAGAATACCGCAGAACAACGACAGCACTATACCCAGCATTTGTGTGGTTGCAAAACCCAGCACAGGGCCTAAGCCGAAGAAGAATAAAATTGCTGCAGTTAAGAAAGTGGTAACGTGGGCATCCAGTACCGGCGCCAATGAACGGCGGTAACCATCGTTAACCGCCTGCTGGTAACTTTTGCCTTTGGTTAATTCTTCTTTAATACGTTCAAAAATAATTACGTTAGTATCCACCGCCATACCAATGGTTAGTACCAAACCGGCAATACCTGCCGCAGTTAATGTGGCGCCAAAAGCTGCCAGTACACCAACAGTAAATAATAAGTTTAATATTAAGGCAATGTTTGCCACCCAGCCGGCAGTATTGTAATACACCAGCATTAAAATAAATATTACTAAAAATGAAATGGCAAAAGCTTTACCGCCACCTTTTACAGAGTCAGCACCTAAAGTTGCACCCACTTCCTGGCTGGCCACCACTTTAGCAGGAGCACTTACTTTACCTGATTTTAAAGTATTCGCAAGGTCAGTAGCTTCATCAACAGTAAAGTTTCCTGAAATTTCTGTGTTGCCACCTTCAATGGGCCCAATTACATTCGGGCTGCTGTAAACAATATCATCTAATGAAATAGCAATAGGCCTTCCCACGTTTCTTCCTGTCATTCTGCCCCATATTTTAGATCCGGCAGCAGTCATTTGCACTTTAATAGCGGGCTTGTTCTTTTCATCAAAATCCTGTCTTGCTTCAGATACCGCATCGCCTTCCAGAGAAGCTCTTTCAGAACCCGGTACAATTTTAATTGCGTAAACTGGATAGTATGATTTACCTTTTTCACCTTTTTCGGGAGTAATTTCATTACCCAGTAAAAATTTACAATCTGCAGGGAAGCTGTTTTTTACAACATCCAGGCTTAAGTAGTGAAACAATTTAGCTGTATCTGTTGCTCCCACACGGGCCACTTCTGCAAAATAAGCGGGGCTGCCATCTTTATTTTGCTGGGGTTGCATGGGAAACATTACCTGGAATAAAGCGGACGTATCTTTATAAGCAGTATCAACACTTCTTAAGTATACGTCCAGTGCATTATTGGCATTTTGAAATGCCTGTACAAAACTGTTGTCAGATGGATTGTCTCCCCTGAACTGGTACACTTCCCAAAACTGTAAACGGGCACTTGCTGATAACAGCTTTTTAACCCTGTCCGGATTGTCCACACCAGCCAATTCAACATTAATGATACCCCTGTTTTCGTCGAGATTAATATTAGGTTGCGCCACACCAAAACGGTCAATACGTTTCAGCAGCACTTTGTATGTTTCTTTAATGGCAACTTTTGCAGTAGAAGATAATTTTTCTATTACTGCTTTATCATCATCACTTACTTTTACTTCTTTACCCTGGCCAGCAAAAAGCGCTGATAATTTACCACTTCCGTTTTGCTGAATAAAAGCATTTTTAAACAGGGTGATATAATCAGCATCGCTGTTTATTTTTTGGGCAGTAGCGGTTTCAATTGCTTTTAAAAGTGCAGGATCTTTCGGATTATTACTTAAAGATTTTAATAAACCTTCCAGGCTTACATCCATCGTAACGCTGATACCGCCCTGTAAATCCAGCCCAAGGTTCAGTTCGTTTTCTTTACACTTTTGGTAAGATGTTCCTACAACCGGGAAAATACTTTTGTCTTTTGTTACCAGTAAAATACTGTCGGATTTGATTTTTGCTGCTGCTTTAAAATCATCACTCTTTGCATCTAAAGAGGGACTTTCTTTTTTCACAAGCCTTGCTGCCTGCGCTTTTACGTCGCTCTCGTAGTTGCGTACCACCCATGTGTAGGAAAGTTCCCAAAGTGATATTAAGATTAATGCAATGGTAAAAAACCAAACCAGCCCTTTCAATTTCATAATAGTTACTTTTAATAGCTAAGCTTCTTTTTTTAGAAGTGTGCAAAGATAGGGGAAAAACCGTTTGCAGCTAACCGCCTTTTGATTTAAAAAAAATGCTCATTTTGCACCCGAAATCCCCAATATGCATACTACCCGTTTTTGTTTTTTATACAGCGCAGTTTTAAGTACTGCAATCGTATCCTGCTCAACTCCCAAAAAAGTACAAACCACCATGCCGCAAACCCCGGTTACTGTTACAGCCCCGGTGCCTGTTAACAACAACAGAACCGACGCATTTTTAGAGCAGATGCTGGCTGCAAATCCGCAATATTTCAGCCAGGTGCTTGCCAATAAAAACCAATGGAATGTGCAGGTTATTTATACGCAAATAGACAGGGGCGCTAATGGTATTCCTGCATTAAAAAACTATTATTTTAATGTAAACCCGGCCAACTATTTTTACCCGGCTTCTACTGTAAAATTTCCGGTAAGCCTGCTGGCTTTGCAACGCTTAAATGAATTGAAGGATAAAGGCATTGATAAAAACAGCACCATGATAACGGAAGCTGCTACGCCTTTACAAACTGCTGTTTATAACGACCCCACCACGCCAGACGGAAAACCATCTATTGCACACTACATAAAAAAAATTATGATGGTGAGTGATAACGATGCTTATAACCGCCTGTATGAATTTTTAGGGCAGGATTACATTAATAATGAACTGCACAAAAGGGGGTATGAAGATGTGCAGTTGCTGCACCGTCTCAGCATTTCATTGCCCTATGATGAAAACCGCAAAACCAATCCTGTAAAATTTTTAGATGCTGCTGGTAATGTAATGTACGAACAGCAGATGCAAACTGCCGGCGCCAGCTATGTAAAACGTAACGACAGCATGGGTACCGGGTATATGCAGGGCAGCCAGCTTGTTAATGGCCCAATGGATTTTTCGTTAAAAAACAGGATAAGCCTGGAAGACATGCACAACATAATGGTAAGCCTTGTTTTTCCTAATAAAGTGCCGGCTAAGCAACGGTTTAATTTAACAGATGCTGACAGGGAATTTCTGTTTAAATACATGAGCCAGCTGCCTACAGAAAGCACATTTCCGCAGTATTCAGATGATACAGCAAAGTACAATGCAGCAGGAGGGAAGTACTTTATTTTTGGCGGCGAAGAAAAGGGCACTTACCCAAAACATCTGCGCATTTTTAATAAAACAGGCGGTGCTTATGGGCAGTTGCTGGATATTGCCTATGTGGTGGATTACGCCACCAAAGTTGAATTCTTTTTATCGGCCGTTATTTACTGCAACAGCGATGGTATTTTAAACGATGATAAATACGATTACGATAGCATTGGGCGCCCATTTTTAAAAAATTTGGGACAGGTAATTTATGATTATGAACTGCACCGTACCAAAAAACACCTGCCTGATTTTACCGACTTTATGTTTTATTATGACAGGGAATAATAAAAACGCAAACGATTGTGTATTTTCTAAGATTTTTTTCAACCTATTATAATTAACTTTGCAAATTATTCTAAAAAAATAAAGAAAAACAAGTGCAACGGCAAATAATAAATGACTGAATAATGCCGCCATGCGAATATTTCACTCTAAAATAAATTTCAAAGCGGTATATGCAACTATCATCACTACTTACAAGATTTAATGAGCCAGAAACCCTTAAAATGGCCAAATTGGGAAGGGAATTAAGAGCAAAGGGAATTGACGTTATTGACCTTAGCCTTGGAGAACCTGATTTTGACACACCACAGCACATTAAAGAGGCTGCCATTAAAGCAATTAACGATAACTGGAGCCATTATACACCGGTGGCCGGCTTTGCAGATTTACGGGAAGCCGTTTGTGCAAAATTGAAAAGAGATAACAATTTAGATTACAAACCCGAAAACATAATTACATCAACCGGTGCCAAGCAAAGTTTGGCTAACGCAATTTATGCAGTGGTGGATGCAGGCGACGAAGTGGTTATTCCCACACCTTACTGGGTTACTTACAGCGAACTGGTTAAAATGGCCGGAGGAAAGGTTGTTGAAATCCGCACTTCGCCGGAAGCTGGTTTTAAAGTAACGCCTGCTGAAGTGGAATCAGCCATTACACCTAAAACAAAACTGTTTATGTTTTCATCGCCCTGTAACCCAAGCGGCGCTTTTTACAGCAAAGCAGAGTTGGAAGGTTTAGCTGAGGTGTTTAGAAAACATCCAAACATCTATATTATTTCTGATGAAATTTATGAGTACATCAATTTTGTTGGAAAGCATGAGAGCCTGGCACAGTTCAGCGATTTAAAAGACCGCATTATTTTAATTAACGGCCTTAGTAAAGGTTTTGCCATGACGGGCTGGAGGCTGGGTTATATTGCAGCAAGCGTGGATGTTGCCAAAGCCTGCGAAAAAATACAGGGACAAATGACCAGTGCCACTTGTTCCATTACACAAAAAGCTGCTGTTGCGGCATTAACCGGCGATTTAAAACCTTCGGCAGAAATGACGGAAGAGTTTACAAGAAGAAGAGCGAAAGTGATGGAACTGATTAAAGACATTCCCGGTTTTAAATGCAGTGCACCGGAAGGAGCGTTTTATATTTTTCCTGATGTGAGTTATTATTATGGCAAAAGTGATGGCGAACAAACCATTGCCAACTCTGCCGATTTCAGCATGTATTTGCTAAACACAGCGCATGTATCAAGCGTAATGGGTGATGCTTTTGGTGAACCTAACTGCGTACGTTTTTCTTTTGCCAACAGCATGCCCAATATTGAAAAAGCATGGGCAAGAATTAAAGAAGCGCTGGCTAAATTAAAATAAGCCATTTTATCTTCATTGGAAGGAATATTATTGCTGAAGAGTTTTACTTTGAAATTATTTGTTAGTCTTTTATGCTGAATTCAAGCAAAATGCCTCTGGCATAATGTTTATAGTCCGTAAGTGACTTATGAAAAAAGCAATTATTCTATGCAAGTTTGTAACTTTAAATAAATACAAAACTGAACAGGTAATAAGATAATTAATATGCCTATCATGAAAATCAGATTATTAATTTTCTCTTTTTTCGTCTTTTCTCTTTCATTTTCTCAAACTGGAATTAATACGCCATGGACATGGATAGCTGGGGATAAAACAACATTTCAAGCTGGAATATATGGAACACAAGGCATCCCAAGCATTTCAAATAAACCTGGGGGAAGACAATATGGTGTTACTTGGACTGATGCAGGGGGTAATTTATGGTTATTCGGAGGCTGGCTATCTGGGGGGAATATTAAAAATGATCTTTGGAAATATAACCCCACAACTAATGAGTGGGCTTGGATGAAAGGAAGTTCATCATCAAATCAATTTGGTATATATGGAACGCAAGGTATTACAAGTCTTACAAATATGCCTGGAGCAAGGAGCGTTTCTACAGGATGGATTGACAATAGTGGGAATCTTTGGTTATTTGGTGGACTTGGTTACGGGGAAACTGGTTATGGAAGATTAAGTGATTTATGGAAATATAATCCCACAACTAATGAATGGACATGGCTTAAGGGAAGTAAAGCTGTTGACAATATACCTGTATATGGAACGCAAGGGACATCCTCACCATTAAACCAACCTGGTGGGATATATGCTGGTATTGGTTGGAAAGATGGCAGTGGTAATCTTTGGTTATTTGGTGGAAATGGAAACACAGCAATTAATTTTAGCGGCTCTATAAACCAATTATGGAAATATAATCCTCTAACTAATGAATGGACTTGGGTAAATGGGGCTGCTACAGTCAACCCAAAAGGAGTTTATGGAACACAAGGTGTATCAAGCGGTTTAAATAATCCAGGTGCAAGAGAGGCTGCGTTTAGGTGGATTGATAATACAGGTATTTTATGGTTGTTTGGAGGTTATGGATACTCAAGTATCAGCACTACACTTGAGGAGTTGAACGACTTATGGAAATATAACCCTTCTACAAATGAGTGGGTATGGGTAAATGGAGATACTTTAGGTAATAAATCAAGCGTGTATGGTATCCAAGGCATTCCTGATGCTTTAAATAAGCCGGGTGGCAGAGATGCCGGGGCTTCATGGAATGATGTAATGGGAAATTTTTGGCTTTTTGGCGGCATATATGGACTTAATGATACTTGGAAATATGATGTAACTACTAATATCTGGACTTGGATTAAAGGAGATAGTATAGCCAACCAAAATGGAATATATGGTACTATTGGAGTGTCTCAAGTTACAAATAAACCCGGGGGCAGACATGCGGTAATGTATTGGACCGATAATTCTAATAATTTTTGGTTGTTTGGTGGAAGTGGCTATGCTGAAACCGGATCTATTGGTAATTTAAATGATCTATGGAAGATTAGTGCTGATGCACTTTTGCCTGTAACTTTAGTTGAGTTTAATGGGGTAGTTATTGATAATAAAATTTTACTTAAATGGAAAACTGCTTCAGAAATAAATACTGCTGGCTTTATTGTTGAGCGTAGTTCAGATGGTAGAAATTTTAATGAAGTTGGTTTTACTAAGGCTACAGGAAGCAGCTCTGTGACAAAAGAATATTTTTTTACTGATAAAGATCCGTTACAAGAATCTAATTTTTATAGATTAAAAATAATAGATAAAGATGGCAGATTTACTTACAGTAACATAATTAAAACTAAGTTAATGAAGAGCGAACTTAGTTTTAGTATATATCCTAATCCCATAAAAGATGTTATATGTCTTCAAACAAAAGGGATTATTGGTGATGCTACAATCCAATTAATAGATGTTTTTGGGAAAAAAGTGAAAGAATTTTTTTTACCACTTAATAATAACAGTAATACTTTTTCTATCAGAGTTGCTGATGTTGCTAATGGAACATACTTACTTTTAATAAAAACAGCTTCTTCAACC
>JBGAIJ010000004.1:0-599567 GCA_044225605.1 Ferruginibacter sp. | reverse complement strand
CCCTGTCTTGAGTATAATTTATGTCCGTCAATCTGTACCACATCCCGTACGTGGTACCGGCTGTATAGATAATTAAAGAAAATACGGTTCTTACCAGATGTGATTCTGCCCTTTGCATCCCAGGTAGTATGACCGCCAATAATGATGGCAGCCCTGCCGTCATCTGCCATACAATCCAGCGCCCTCAAGGCCATTACATGCTCCAGTGGCTTTATCGGGAAAGTATCGAACATTACTTCGGTCTCCATTTTGCCAAAAGGAGGATTGGTCATCACTGCCTTAAAAGTCCGTTGTACATCAAAAAAGGATATTGTAGCATCACGGTTCCAGACATTGGCGAACCCTTGCGTTTGGAGGTTTTGGTTTCTGAAGTTGTCGAGTTCGTTTACATAAACTCTTTCCGGTTTTGCTGCAATGGTTAACAGCCCGTTTCCGGCAGAAGGCTCTAAAGCAAAACCACCGTTGAATTGCAGTTTGTCAATTTCACAAAACACACCGGCGAGATAACCAATTGGTGCCGGTGTGGAATACTGTTGCAACAAAATACTTTGAGAAGTGCGGTGCGAAAGATTCACCTGGCTTTGATATAATGCAACAATCCGGTTATAGCGCTCTTTGATTGTCCCTTCACTGTGTGCTAATACTCTTGCCCGGTTGACAATGGCAAGCTCAGTTAACTCTTTCACCTGATTTTTATCAGTGATCTGAAAAGATTCTGCCAGTTTCTCAACGGATATTTTATTGTGGATGCGCTTAACCGCCAAATCCTGTTCCATCAGGTTCACAAAAGCTGCATAATTATCAGGCAGGTTCTTAGTATACATCAGACTGCCCAACAACCCTTCATCCGCAAAGGAATAATAACTCTCCTTTGTTACAATTACATGGTCAAGCAGTTTTACATCCATGAATGATGCAGCCTGCTTAATCTTTTCTGTCAGTTGCTCATCTGCCCTTGAAGGCTTCAAACTGGATGATGGATGATTGTGTGCAATCACCATAGAAACGGCGAGTGCCTTTAAAGCAGCTGCTAAAACAATTCTTATATCAGCTACTGTTGCATTGATTGCTCCTTTAGAGTGTTTGTAATAGCCGATAATATTATTCGCCTGGTTCAGGTACAGCACAATAAAATGTTCCTGCAGTTCCACTTCACCTGCATTAAAAGTCTCTCTCACAAACCTGGCGGCATCGCCTGAAGAGGTAATCCTTCCAAAATCTTTTTGATTGCTGCGGGTATATGAAACGGTTAACTCCGGAACATTGATTTCCGGAGTTTCGCCTAATACAATTTCTGGTATGGTACGGTAGTTCATGGTTGTTGTTTATGCAGCCGCAAGAGGAGCTGGGGCATAGTTAAGTGTTACACGGTCATCCCAAATATTATCATACAGCCGGTTGCCATCTGCCCACTGTTCTGTTACAATATCAGTGGCGGCGTCTCTTGTGATTTTCTTGATTGACCAGACTGCCTGGTTAGGTAATGAACCGATATTGGCATATCCATAGTAGGTGATTAAAGGATTGGATTCATCTATGCGTATGATCTCACCACTATTTGTACAGCCACACTGCAAATTGCTGATAGCCGTTTTTATCTCATTCAGCACTGTCAAAACACTTGCCAGCGCATTGATCTCACTGTCCTGCTTTGCTTCTGTGGCATTACCATTAACACTGCTCAACAGCATATTGTTAATCTCATCACGGAGTTGATATACGTTATCCATTGCAAAAGGAAAAACCACATCAATGTACTTGATGTATATATTCTTTAGCGGGCCTTCTCCAATATTCAGCCGTACAATTTCATCATTGATGGTGTCAATGGTTTTAACATGCAGCTTGGAAACAAGTATGGTACCCGATGGTTTGGTGATGCGTAAACTTGCTCCATCGCTCATGATCTCAATACCTGGTATGCCTCTTCTCATCATTTTGTATTCCTGCTTTTAGAAACTTCCACAATTGTTTCGCCTATGATTGAACCCAGGAAACCTCCCACCATCACAAAAGGAACGGCATCTTTGCCTGTTTCCCTTGCATAGGCATACGAGAGAAGGGAGGTTATAAGCGTGGCAGTAGCCACAATGCTTTTTTCTTTCATGCCTTTTGTAATTATTGTTTAGTGCATTAATTGTTTGGCAGCAAGCCCCGACAACACCAGCAGCCCGGCAGTTTTTACTTTGCCCCAGAAACGATGCTGCCTGATTTTCTTTCGTAGTTGCTTGGTTTCTTTTTCCAATCCCTGTTGCTGCGACAGGCTTTGGTTAAGTGCTGATTTGAGTGATTGGTATTGCGACAGCTTCAGTACAATCGCAGCATCCTTGTTTTGTACCTGTTCACTGAGTGTCTGAATACTGATCTGGCTCAAACTGTCCTGTTCACCTGTATAAAATATCAGCTGGCTGGTAAGCTTTGTTAGTGAATCACAGTTGCTGTAATAACTGGCTGTATCTTTTTCTTCTTTGTAAATACCCTGCCTGTCAATTAAAGTATATACCTGCTGCTGCAACTGGTTATTTCTTTTTCTTGCCTTGCCGAGTGCAGTTTCTGTTTGTTTCAATTGGTTGTTTAAACTGTCGCTGTGCTGGTTCAGTGCATCTTCTTTTTGCTGATATTGTTTTTCCATTGTTGACACCTGTTTTGTAAGAGTCTTGCTATTGTTTTCAACTGCCGCAACCTGTACGGTATCATCTGAAGATTTGCTGTGAAAAAACTGGCAAAAGGAAAAGCCAATAGTGGCACCAATTAAAAGAGTGATAATAGTTTTTACGTTTTTCATTTTATTGATTTGGATTATTGTTATCGTTTGTTGTTTTCTTTTCAAAGGAATAACCAAAGCATCCGGCACCCGTCAGGCTGGTAAAGGCATAAAACATAAACTCAGGCACGGGTTTATTAAAGAACTGCTGGGCAATCCAGCTTATCATCATAGCCAGTATCAAAATGGCAATCACCACTTCACGCAGACTGTAACAGCCGTTTTTATCTTTGAATAATTCTGAAAGTATTTTTTTCATGCAGGGTCTTTTACAATTTGATAGGTTACTAAACCGAAGGCTGCGGCAATACCCAGCCCCACCAGGTCAAACACTAATTTTTTTTTGCTGCACGGACTAAAGCCCTCTCATCAATCAGCGTATAAGTGAAATCATTACCATAAAGTTGCTTATGGCGCTGTGCTAACTGCATAAAAAGATTGAAGTCATCTATGTTGGCAAATACCTGGCATCCGGCAGAATACTTATCTACTGATTTGGTAGTGCCGCTTACAGAAGCATGGTGAATATTCACGCCAAACATACCGGTCTGTTCCTTGCCGTTATTAAAATCCAGTACTGCATCCCGGTTATAGTCACGCATTACTGTAATGGGTCTTTTTTGTGTGAGGGCTAAATATTTTCCCCGGTGCATACCTATACCGTGTGAACCGATGTACTGCCCGTGTTTAAGAATGGCGGTGCCTTGAGGGTTCAGCAGATTGCGTAACCAGAAAGTGCCTGGATCAGTGGTGGCCGGAAACTGGTGGTATTGCCAGTCGCCTGAACTGTTCTTATAAAACACATTGATCGTATCATCAAAACGGTTAGGCTCTGTACTATTGGAACGGATGCCGACAATATTCAGTTCAAAGGGCCGGGAGTAAATGGTGTATGCTTTGGTAAGCATGGTATTTTGTATCGTCAATAACATAGGATTGGATTTAAAGATTTAGCAATTGGGTTTTCTTATCCGGCTTTGGAAAGATTGAGGTCAGGTTCATAATTCCTGATCCACTCTTTCACGTTAAAGCCGGGAGAGATAGAACCGGGTTCCAGTTCATCATGCCCCATAATAGCAGCACTGGGGTATTTGATGGACAATGCCACGATTTTATTGAACAATGCTTCTTCCTGGTTGGGTGTTTTGGTATCACCCAATGTGCCTGATTTATTTCTGCCACCTGCATAGGCAATATGGATGGCTTCATTATCCACCTTCTCCACATTTTTAATAATTGCTGCATCAGGATGCACCCGTTTGATTTCGCCGGTGCGTTCCACCACATAATGGTAATTGCCATAGAACTGGGAAACTTTAGGGTCAAAGGTGGCGGTACTGTGTACAATGATGTACCTGATATGTCTTTTCATGAGTAAATTTTATAGTGGTTGAATTGATTTCGTTTGTACTAAAAAGTGTTTGCCGTTATTTTCAAAAAGTGTGTAGTCCAGCCGCTTACTGACTTCATTACCCAGTACCATTTTAGCAGGCACTTGAATCGTTTCTGTAGAGTTCACCCAAACAGTTGCTGGCTCAATGGTGATAATACTTACGCCGTCAAAACCACTCAGGCTCCATTTATTACCATCAAACTGCAAACCCATCCGTAAGAACTCAAAACGGATTGCCTGCTTCTGGTCTTCCTTGCTAAATGTGTTCAGTAAGCCATTCACCAGTGTTTGCCGCACACCACCATTCAGCCGGTAATTTTTAAACTCATCACTGGCTTGCCGGTAATCGTCTTTCGACTGGAGCTGTTTAAGTAATTGCACTGTTTGATCGAAGTCACGCTTTGATGCTGCAACAAAAATTTGCTTCGCCATACTGCCACTATCAGAACTGTTTGCTTTGTTTGTTTGCACCAGGACATTGTAGGTGCTCTGACTGATTGTTGCCGGAAGCTTTGCTTTTTTCAGTGCAGCTGTCATCTCTGGCCCAAAGTCTCCGTCTGCACCATAGCGGGGTAAAATCTGTTTGCCATATTTTGCTATCAGTGCTTCCTGTAATGCCCTGACCTTTTCTCCCTTGCTGCCCCGCTTCAATGGAAAATCATTCTTGGCTGCAGCTGGAATATCCAGGTAAGGGTTTTGATTAGCCGCTTGTGGACGTAGTTTTGTTTTTGGTTTAGCCGCCGGACGAAACACCGGAGTATCAACATAAGAGGGCGATGATTCTTCAGCAGCAGTTTTTTTAAAGGATACTTCAGGCTCACTGTTGTTTTTATCTTTTCGCTTTTTGTAATACTGCCAGCCAAAATATCCAAGTATACCCGCTGCACCCACCGCAAGCGTGGTCAGCACTATTTTTTTCTTTTGCTGTTTTTTATTGTTTGACTTTGCTTTCATAGTTAGATTATGCTTTGGGTTTTTTGGCGATGATATTCAGCATAGGGGTGATCTCATAAAACTCCAGTTCACTTTGCAGGTCTTTCATCAAATCATCATTGTATTCCTTCTTATAAGCCAGTGCCACCTGCCCGAATGCCGCCTGTGTGGGTATTTCCATGAACACGGCTT
The DNA here is from genome assembly GCA_044225605.1 of Ferruginibacter sp. GTDB lineage: Bacteria > Bacteroidota > Bacteroidia > Chitinophagales > Chitinophagaceae > Ferruginibacter. The sequence goes on along the minus strand of JBGAIJ010000004.1, from coordinate 594,285 downwards.
TGATCGCATCTTCATCGGTGCCGGGGAAAGGACCATAGGTAATATCAAATGCCGCTTTCAACCTTTTTGCCCAGGACAAATATTGATTCTGTGACAGCATTGGTGTGAGCAACTTATTACCGCTATCAGGTTTTGCATTAATGATAGCCAGCATTTCATTGTACTCTGTAGAGGTCAGTTCATCCTGCATATCCTTCATCAAACTCCTTGCATACAATTTTTGATAAGAGTTAATCACTTTACGAAAAACATCTTTGCTTGGCACTGCCTGTAATGTTTTGCGGATAGCGGCTTCATCTGTTCCCCAACCAAACCACATATCATTGTCAAAAGCCATTTTCAGTTGTTTAGCAAAAGCCGCTTCATTGCCTTCCTCATAGCTTTTCTTCTCTTCACTGTCTGCACGGGCTTTGCGTATCAGGCTGCGGCCAAGAAAAAAACTCCCACCCAAAACAACCATCCCCAACAAAGTGTAGGTGACTGTTTCTTTAATTGAAAACTCTTCATCAGAGCGGGTGGAAGTTTCCTGGTTCATAGGACATTGGTTTTGTTCCCCTTCAGGGGGTAGGGGTTACACGCCTAAATATTTTTTTGCCAGCGCTGTTTTTACCGGGTCATTCACGATGGTGTGTGCCAGCTTGGTCAGTTCTTTCTGACTGAGTTTTGAAGCCAGTGTGGTTAAGGCGGTCATCTTTGCGTCCGCCTCGGTTTCTGTTTTGGCTTCAATGCTTATTTCATATTGGTATTTACTCATGGTTACGGATTTTTAATATTTAATAATTCAGCTACGGGTTTTACCTGTGAAGGGTCTGCCATCAGTTCATTGAGGATGCCAATTACTGCAATTAGCTGCGGTTCGTCAAAGCGCTCCTGCAATTGCTTTAATGTAGCCAGGTATTGCTGTTCTTCTTCAGTGATGGTATTCGCTTCAGCTGTTTTCTTTTGAAACTTAACTTCACCTTCCGGTTGTGGCGGTTCTAGTTGCTTTGTTTCTTTAGCACCAATACCACCCAATCCCAAACCACTTAATACATCGGCGTTTTTTTCTGCCAGTCTTCCCAACACTGCTGAACCCAGTTCTATCAGATCAATATTCTTCAGCTTGTGCTTATCATTACTGGCCAGCTCTAACTTTTCTTCCAGCTCCTCGATATAATCTTCTGCATCATCCAGTTTCTTTTTGGTTTCCAAAAGTTCATCCTGCATCCGTTTTACTTCATGTTCCCTGTCCCTGGCCTGCAGTTTTTCCTGGATGATTCCTTCAATCTCACCGAGTCCGTTTAAACCTTTGTCCTGCTTCAGTTGCTTTACATAAAAACAATACTGGTCATTGCGTGGTGAAAGGTTTGAGTTATAAATAACAATGCGGACTTTCTCCGTATCCTCATTCATGTAATATTCATAGTTGTCAAAATCTTTCGGGTCTTCTGTTTTAGGAACCACTTTCAGGCTGTCCACAAATATTTCATAGGGTTTGGCATGTCCCTTTGTTGTCATATCCTCCAGGTAATGCCGCAGCTTGTCAATCTTCAGCTGGTCAAAATTGTCGTGTGTTATGGGCATGTCTTGTTATCGTTTGGTATTACCTGAATAAATCTTGCGTGCTGGGTGACACAGGCGTAACTCTGAATCTGTACAGCACCCCTGTGTTCGTATTGCAGCTCGTTTACGTTTTCTGTTGTAGCATCAAATACACCGGTATCACTTCTCACTGCAATAGCTTCAGACGGCTCAATTAAAATCAGCAGCTGATTTGGCAGGTTCTCATTGATGATTGCTTTATCAGGCAATACAAAATGCCTGAAATGTATGCTGTAGCTATCATCATATCCGAGCTCCTTCATCCTCCGGGGTATATATTCCAGTGCCAGTGCTGTTGTCATTGTAATGGTTTTATTTTTCTTTCAATCCAGACATACAGCGTTACCTGGTAAATGATGTCTGTATTGATGGTAGCATAAGCCGCATCTTTAAACCATCCGTAAATCACCAAACAGTTGCAAATACTTAATGGGTCTTCTTCCCGTTTTCTGCCGTGTGACCAGCTGTTATAAAATTCAAAACCGTTTCCGTCGGGCGGCACATTTATTAATAAGAACTGAAGTGGTGGGGCATCCTGAACCTGTGTTACAAATCTTTTCAACTCACCAAGGCCTGTATTGATATCCCTTTCAAAAATGTCTTTTGAATAAAACACATCCGTACTTCCGTTCGCCTGTAATTGCAATGTTCCCATCAGTAGATTCCTTCTTATCACGCCGCCAGCATCACTGGATGGAACAAAAAATTCGGGAGGTGCTTGGATAACAAACAAGCCTGTTTCCATGCCGATGATTTTATGTGTATCCCTGGGCAGTTTCAGCTGAAAGAAAACCTGTTGCTGTCTTTTGGTTACAGGAATGGTTTGTGTCAGTACCTGTTCTCTTATCATTGCAATACACATTCTGCGTACAGTGAAACACGATAGGGTGTAAAAGCGGCACGGGTGTCGTCCATATCCCTGTATTCAACTTTGATCGTACCATTACCTGCTGGCTGGTTGCCAATGTCGTAATAGCGGTTATCAGGAGCTACATTGATGCCAGATAAAAGCAGTTTGCTTTCATAGTTCTCCGGGAAGATTTCTTCTTTATTGATCTCCACTTTTTGCGAACCCCGGTAATACAGCAAATCATCTTTGTCGGATGTAAACAGCAAGCCTGTAACAGCCGCAATATTCTTATCCAGTTCAAATGTTTTGCTGTACACCATATTGGGATCGGTTACAGCGATATCAAATCGTTTCTTTACAGTTTGCATGGGTACGGATTAAAAATTTACAAAACAGTTACTGCTGGCGGGAAGTCATTACGGTTCCTTCCCGCCATGCCTTAAAGGCTGCAATAACTGAACTTATGAAAAACCATCAGGGAGTAGTGATCGTTCCGTGCATAGCCGCATAGATATAAGTGTTCTGCGGTATGCTGTCCATCGTACCCAGTTCCACCGTCATTTCAATCAGCACATCATCCTGTATCAGGCGGGGATTAGCCAGTTTGTAATAACCCAACGGTAAATAATGGTTGTTGCCTGTTTTAAAAACCGTATTGCTGGTTTCCGGTACAATCTGTTTTTTATTGCTCTTTAAATTGAACTCTCCATTGGCAATGGCAGGAAAATCTTCCAATCCTTTGTAGTTCGTGGCAATTACTTTATCCTTGCTTGCATCAGCAGCAGTGCCTGCCAGCAGGATGATACCACTTACCAGGAATGCCTGGTTCTTGGGCAGCTTTGAATTGCTGATATTGCGCAGGCCGATTTCCTTGTCATCCTGCGTTTCAAAAAGTTTGATGGTTTTGGAAGTAACAGGCTTTATCGAGTAGATAATGCTGTCTGCCAAACGCAGTTCACCTTTCACCAATGCTTCTTTAATATTCACCGGCAGCTCACCAAAGAATTTTTCCATCTCTGCCCTTGAGCCCTTGCTTGCAGAACCGGTATTGGAAAGTTTGGACACCATACGCAAACGCTGTATGGGATTCATCCTGCGCAAAGCACCCAGCAGTTCGCCGTCTTCCACGCCTTCAAGGCCCAGTAAGGCACCCTGGTTATTGTATTCTTCAATTCCTTCTAAAAGTCCTAACATGATAATTGGATTTATTCGTTTATAATTTGTTTTGAAAATGTTGAGGGATTAATAAAGCCTTTCTTCCCATTCCTCATCAGCTTCTATCTCCGGCATTGCAGCACCCGTCATTTGCTGAAACTGCATACCGCTTTCGATCAGCTGTTCTTCAATGCTGTTCAGCGCATTTAAACCGCCGTTCAGATCATTTCCGTAGTTGAAGTATTGCAACTCGCCAAAACCGTTAGTGGCAGCAGCTGCGGCAGCTGATTTTGGTTTGATGATCTTATCCAGGTATAGTTTTTCCGAAAAGTTTTCCTTGTAAGCCATCAGCCGGTCTTTTACACCGTCCAGACCTTCCAGCCCGTTCACGGCTTTACTTTTCTGAAAACCATTGGCAGCCATCATGCCAATACCCAGTAAAGTAAGCAGGCGGTTTTGCATGTAGTGACCGGTGCCGGTGGTTACCAGCCCAACTGCCAGTGAGGGTCTTCCAATGGCTGAACCAATCAGTCCGCCACCGAGTACCGCTACCAGTAAGTCCTTACCGGTTTCCAGTACCGTGTTTTTTACATTGCCCCTGGTGGGCAATTCTTCATTCATGCCCTTTAAGATATTTTTCTTGCGGGCATTTTTCTTGTATTGATTTTTCTTTTTCGGCATATTGAATTTGTTTTTAAAGAGTATGGATATTAAAGCAGGGCTACAGATTTTTTCTTATGATGTTTACCCTGTTTCCTTTTATGGTTTTTGCGCTTTTTATAGGACGGCGTTCCTGAAAGTCCTTTATTCTGTGGTGATGATTTATTCTGCGTCTTGCTTCCCTTCATCAGTGAATAACCAATGCCAATAATGGTTAAACCACCCACACCAATGGCTACCGGCTTCAGCCATTTTTTATTCTTTTCCCAAAAGCCTGTTTTTTCATCTCCGCCATCAGGTGTGTCGGTTGCTGCGGCTGATGTTGTATTTGCAGAAGGAGTATTAGTATTAACTGTTTCCGATTTTGCAACTGTTGCAGGTGTTTCGCTTGCAGTTTTTACCATTGCGTTATTTGCAGGCTCGTTCGTTTGTACAGGAGGTGCCGTTTCTGCATTGTCTGTCGCATCTGTATTCACCCTCGTTGTTACTGTCGGCACAATACCTGGCGTGGCTGTGGGTGGCGGCAAAGGAACCGGCGCAGCTTTATCTGCTTCCTCATTTTTCGCTTCGTCAAAATCTTCTGCTTCTTTTGTTTTCTTCTGGAAAATATTGCCCACATCTTTGAGCATCGCAACAATACCTGCTATTACGCCAGCCGCAGCTGCAATACTTGACATGGTTATGGGTTCTCCGAGTTGCCCTAATCCCTCCATGCCGTTTACATTCTCATCATAGTATATTTCTGTTCCTAACAGTTCAGGCATTGGTGTGTTCATGTTCATGTATTCCACACCTTCCAGGTTAAGCATACCAAAACCATCCAATCCATTCACGGCCTTATCCTTGTTGCCCTTGCCGCTTAAAATGGCTTTGCGCAGGTTTTTAGGATTACCGCCAGCCCCAAAAAATATTTTCTCCAGTTTCATTCTTGCACTCAGCAGCTTCTGAAATTTTGCCGGATCAATACTTTTCGCAGATGCCTGTTGTGGTGAAAGGTAACTCCATCGCAGACGGGCTGCCACATTTCTCATGTTGAGTTTCATACTGGCAAGGATACCATTGCGCAGCAGCACCGTGGCCGGGTTTACCTTATTCACCACATTGAGCATCTTACCAAGGAATTTTTTCTTCTTTGGCTTTGGGCTTCCATCAGGAATACTGGTATCAGTTGCCGGGGCAGCAGCTGCCTGCTTTTTCTTCTTTAATAAACCCGGCAATAATTTTTTGGGGGATGCAGGCTTCACTGATTTTTTTGAAGACTGGCCCATCCTTTTTTGCAGGATGCGTCCCAGCTCTTCCATGCCATCACCGGAACCAAACATGCCATCGCCGTCTTCAAAACCATTTAGATATTGTAAATCCATAGGATAATCTTTTTTTTTGCTAAAGGGTACTTCGTAATTAAAGCGGTCTGTTACACAATCAACTGTTATAAATCCATTTTCTAAAGGCACGACGGGGTAGATATGCTGAAAATAATCACGGTGATACTTGGTGATCCGCAGGAGATGCGGAATGCCAAGGTTGGTAAGGATACTGGATATAAAAACGGAGTAACAGTCGCAATCTACCCCGCTGTATCGGTCGTGCCAGGCTCTTGACGGGCTTCTTATCTGTTCATAGCCCGTATCATCTTTTTTGTAGTTGATATGCTCATATACAAAGTGCCAGATATTTTTACAGGTTTCATAAATATTGTTTCGGTTTAAATGTGCTGCTAGCGGCTTAGTTTGATGCAGCGTCTCCTGCACCACTTTTGGAATAAACTCCACCGTGTGGTACACGTTTGCATTTTTACGGATGGTTTCATTATTACCTTCAGCTTTGGGAAACAAATGATCGTATTCCTTTCCGTTTTTTATTTGCCGTCTCCTGTTCGCTTCCATGCCGCTGTACTGATTTTTCTTTTACTTTTTCAGGGTTATTTCATTCGAGGTTTCATAAGGTAATTCTGTCCATCCCAGGTTTACTGTACTCATCACTTTCAAAGTCAGCTTGACCGGCTTTTTGTTTTGGATATTTTTCAGTACATCGCTGGCCACCGAGAAAAAACTGCTCACCGGAATAGTGACAAATATTTTTTCAATGGTCACTTCACCATAGGCCGGAATCTTTATATCCTTATTCACCGCCTGGCTGCTGCCAACCGTTGTGCCATTGCTGATTAGTTTAACAAAGGGGAACTTTATGGAGAAAGTCCCCTTTGTTGGATTTTTCAACAGGACATCAACACGGACAACGATGGCATTCCAGGTTACCTGGTAGAGGTTAGCAGTGGGAATGATCTCCAGTTCAGTCTGCGTTTTCTTCAGCTTTCTGACATAGCCAACCACAGCTACCACACCTGCGCCTACGAGTGTGCCGGTTAATATTTTTGCAGCAGCACTCATTACTTGCTCTTTCTTTTTCTTTCCAGGTAATCGGCGGTGAGTTTAAAACCGAGCCAGATGGCTCCACCTATTCCGGCTTTCAGGGCATAGTCCAGTAAACCCACAAAATCAAGGTTGGCTAAGAATACTACACCGGTGAGCAGTATGCTGCTGGATGTGGTTTCACTTGTTGTTTTAGTTTCCATAGGAAATATTTTATACTGCTTGTTTTAGTTTTTCTATTGATACGACCAATGCAATTTTTTGCGGAACACCAATCATGGTGAATATGCCCGTTACCTGTTCTATAGTAAAGAACATTTTTGTTTTGTTACTGAAGGCCGGGGCTTTTGTGTCAATCCACCGTTTCATGGTTTTGGTACTTACGCCATAGATGGCTGCTAAGTCTTTCATGCGGTAGGGACGGATTATCAAATGGCCCTGTTCATCATAATATGGTTTTGGGGTACGGGTCATTGCTTAATTGTTGCACAGTTGCTGAATAGCTACCACCTGGAACAGGCTTAACAATCCCGGCGTTTGCTTGTCAATAAAATATTTTCTCCAGTATTGATAATTCTGAATGGTGGGTTCTTCGCTGAACTCCAGCACCGCTTCGGCCATTGCCTTCAGTTCGTTTTTGTAATTGGGCAGGGATTCTCTTACTGATCTGATTTCATCATACCAGGCTTTTGTACCTGCAAACCCATTTTCGTTTGTACGGTCAAGCCAAACGGATGGCAGTGGTACATAACGGTTGCTGTTTTTGCTGATATAATACCGGGTAAGCAATACCCTCTGGCAGAAAATGGAAAATGCTTTTTCAGGATGCTTTGCCAGCCGCAGGTATTCTTCAATCTTTTCTTTGGCGGTATCAATTTCCTTTTGGGAGAATTGGGTACAGTTCCAGAGGCTGCTATAAGCAAAATTCCATGCTGTGTTTACCAATGGGGCTAATTCTGTTTGTGTGTCTTTAAGCCCTTTTACAACCCTCATTGTGGACCTTGTTGTTTTTTCTTTTCGTAATGCCTGTTGTCTCATCTTTTTTATTTTTTTTGTTTGTTATTTCCGATTGACAACACAAACATACTATGAGGCAAAGGGGTCACTTTCCACTTTGAGCAAGTTTCGGTAAGTTGTTGAAAGAAGTTGTAAGTAATTGCAAGTTTCGGATGATTTTGTCCGATTCTGTCCGATGAAAGTTTTGCGTGGAACGCCCTGATATAGCCTTATAGGTTAGAAAGATAACCTGACTAAAAGATTAGAATATACTATCCTTAAATGTATCAACAGCAAGATTCGCCATTTTGTTTTGGAGGACATTTTACTGTCCCATAACTGCAATAGACGCAACAGTCGCCTTCTTTTGGCTTAAGTCGTGTTTTGCAACTTGAACACTCATAAAAATACTGGCAAGCATCTGTTGGCATAGTTTCTTCTTTGCTGTGTCCACAAACGGGGCAAGTAATAACAGATTGAAGTATGATACTTTTTCTCATTAGTTGGTGATTACAGATTGAGAAGTTACTGTATAGCCAGTTTTATTAATAGCGGATGCAAGACTATCAATGGATGTTTTACTATTATCAAACTTTACAAGGCTGTTGCCTTTTTCGTAGGAGGTATTGAAGTTAATCACTCCCGGTGTTTTTGAAAGCTCACTGTTTATATGCTCTGTACATCCCTCGCAGGTCATACCCTTTATTTTAAATTCTGCAGTCTTGATATTGCTTTTGTCAACTATTATAACTCTTTTTTCTTGTGGCCTGGGATAAAATATTTTGGCGTAATAAGGAAATGCAATTAACAACCCTGCAACCACAGTAACGATGGCTAAAAACAATTTTGATTGCCAAAATGATTTTTTATTATCCGCCTCACAGTCGCAATTAACTTGCTTTTTAGGTTTCAATTTTTGATACCAGGCAAATGCAAATACTGCAATTGTTAAACCGATTAAATAAGGGCGATAAGGTTCAATCCACGAAAATGATGAAGCAAGTCCGCTTGCACCACCTAAGAAAGCTAAAACAGGTGTGATGCAACAAAGTGAGGCTGCAACTGCTGTTAATAGTCCAGCAATCCAGCCTTTATTATTTTTTGTTGTCGTTGTCATACTGTCGCCAAATTTTGCTGATTGATAATTTTAAAAAAAGGTCTTAAAACTTTCAAATGTTCGCTGCGTAAAGAATAGAAAATAGTTTGTCCTTCTTTCCTGGCTTCAATGATGTTGCCGTCTTTTAGTTTGCGTAAGTGCTGAGAAATTGCCGGAATGCTCATTCCTAATATATCGCTAAGATCGCAAGGGCAGAGTTCATTTTCTTCTTCAAGCAGAAACAGTATTTTCAGCCGTACTTCGTTGCCTGCCAAAGCAAGTACTTGACCCAACTGTAAGAATGATTTTGAGTTAGCCTTTAATTTTTCCCGGCAACTTTTAATTTGTTCTATGTCTGCCTGTAACCGTATGCAAGTGTCGTTTGCCATTGTCAAATTTGTTTGTCGGGTCAAAAGTAGCAAAGATTACTTATTTAAGCAAATGCTTAAATATGAAATTGGCAGAGTGAATAAACAGGAAGTACCCGACAGGGATGCAGCCAATTCAATTAGTTGCCAAATTATATTCGTTCATTTTCTAATCATCTCATTTTATCTTAATTAGCCATAGATTAATCACTCTACCACCTTCCCCGGTAACCCCAGCCTGTCAAAGATAATTGCTACTTGTTTGGCAGTATAAAGCCTGCCTACTTTTTCACCCACCGCCTCATTGTGCTTAACAATCCAGTTCTTCATGGTGCGATTGGTAACGCCATAAATGTTTGCCAGCTCTGTCAGGCTGTAGGGTTTCACTTCAATTGTGTTGTCTGTAATACTCATCGTGGTTCGTTTTGTCTGTTAATAAATCCGGGTCAGTAGTAATTGTCCTTCCTTATCCATAATAGGCCAAATAATCAGCATGTTCAATAGCAAGCACCGTACACAATTGTATTACGCCCAACTTTGTTTTGCTCATAAAATCAGCCAGTAACCGTCGCATCAGTTGTGGATTTTCTTTAGGTACGTCTAATTGTTGTGGCTCCCGCCTTCTTATTTTCTGGTCATTGAACTGCTGCACCAGGTATCGCTTCTGGTTGGCAGTAAGCAATCCCAAATCATCAGCTCGGTACAGTAAGGCAATCATACTTACTTTCCATTTGCGTTTCAGTTCGCCAAGCAGCGGCAATGTGATGCCGTCTTTAAAGTCTTTTAGAATATCTTTTGCAGGCATTAAAAACTCAGCGGCAAAAAGATTGGCTTCATGGTTGATGTCTCTTTCATGCGGCACTATGCAAAAGGTGTGCATGATTAAATGTCCTAATTCAAAAGCCAGGGAAAAACGCTGTCTGTCGCCCAGCAGGTTTTTATTCAGAAAGATGATGGGATAATTATCATCTGTAAGCATACTGCGACTATCCACCCTGTCTGTACCAAAATCAAAGCTGCTTATGATGATGCCTTTTTCTTCCAGTATCTTACTAAGGTTCTCAACAGCACCTGCCGGTATATTCCATTTTTTTCTTACCAGCGTTGCAATTTTCTCCGGAGTATTCGTTTCATCCACCTTATACAAAGGCAGTTCAGGAACTGCCTGGTCCATAGCACGGGTTATCGTCTGCACATGGCGGCGGATGATGTTCATTTGCGCCTCAATGGGTGTAATGAGTTTGGCCGGAACATTTTTCCGCTTGCGGTAGCTAAGGTTCACCGGCAATATTTCCCCTCTCTGTAAAAAGAAATGCGGGGGATAGTTGGTAGCCTCAGAAAGTGCAACCAGGGTTTCCTCATCTGCGGTAGTATCTCCATGCTCCAGCCGGGAGATATTTGCTTTGTAGCTGTTCAGCTTCTCTGCCAGCACCGATTGGCTAAAGCCCCTGGATTCCCTGGCAAGCAAAATCATGTTTGGATTAATCGTCTGTGTCATAGTTCCTTTCTTTTGTTGGGGAACAAACATAAAAACATAATCTGTATATTTTTAAAAAAAATCTCAAAATGTGAATAAATAATGCTAAATATAGTAGTTTTACGATTCGGATGCTATCAAGGAGCTATTGTGGACTATTAAGGGAGGAATTGTAAATGGTTAGGGAGGCATTGCAGAATATGACAGTCAGAACATTATGTTGCAAGTAACCGCTGCATTTTGAGTAAATTGCAAGATAAGTGACGGTAGGTTGCCAGGGTTAAAATGCTTTATTGGATTCTGACCTTGCGCCAACCTTTAATTGTGGCAGTGGTATGGAGTGAAATTTTAGCAAGATTCTTCGGCAATCACACAAATAATTACCTGAAAAGGGGAAGAATTAGAATTATGTCAAAGACAATTAGAGATACGCATGTAACTGGAATGAAAGGAGTAAACCTCTTTGAACAGTATTGTCTTCAACATAGCCCTGTAATTATATTTCGTGAAACCCTTAAAAGCGATTTTGGCATAGATGCCGAAATAGAAATGACGGAGTTCAATGATGAAAGGAAGGTTGAGCCAACAGGTGAGATTATTAAAGTTCAAATTAAAACAGATGGAACAGGGCATAGCTATATTAAGAATGAAGGTCAAACACAATTTGATTATTACGCTTCAGAAGATGATATAGAGTATTGGTCAAAATATAAAAGTCATGGACTTGAAGTTGTGTTGGTAATTATTGATGCCTTAAACCAGAAAATATATTGCAAGAAAGTTTTTGATACAGATTTAGGGATTGCGAAAACTGCACAAAGGAAGAAAAAATCTTTTCCAATAATATTTGACAAAACCTCAAATTTGTTGGAGTTCGGAAAAAATGATTTCAGAGAACGTTTTTCGGATACATTCAGAAGCAGGGTTAACTATGGAATAACTGAGACCTTAGTGAGCAATATGCTTAAATTTCAGAAAACACCTAAACTAATTTTCAGATATAAAAGTAAATTCAAGGACAAGAGGGCTATTATAAAGTTTATCAAAGAAAGCCCTGATTTAATCCAGTTTAAAGATTGCCCATATTTTATTGGATATGGCAGCTTTGTTTTCACTTTTAACACACTTGGTAAGGAATTTTCTGTTTTTGTAGAACAGGTTTTAGAAGATGGTATATCTGCCACGATTTCTTATAATGAAGTAATAGGAGATATTGTTTTGAGAAACCATTATATTGAATTAATAAATGAATACATAAAGGAAAAGTTAAGGACTAAGGGATTACATTATCACCCTAAATACAGACGCTATTATTTTTCCTTTAACCCAGAAAAAGATACAGTGCCAGTTGTAGTAGAAGCATTTACAAGAGTAAGACGAGAAAAGACAGAGAAGAAAGTTGTTACATGGCATGAATACGGAACAAAATATAAATTCTACCGCCACCTGGCATTTAATCTTCATTTTCATTTCATAGAAAATGAATTGTATGTTGCCTTTGCCCATAAGTATTTTTTTACTGAAGATGGCAGAAAGACGCTTGCACCAAAAGAAATAACAAAATTTACAAACTATTTAACCGCAAGAGATTATAATGATAAATATTACGATTGGTTAAATTTTTGGTGGACTTATTTAAGTAAAGACAGCGATACCTGGGATATTTTTGATTATGCAAATGTGGTGATAAAAATACAGTCATTTTATTCAGAGGAGGTCAGCTTTGGGATTCCTTTGGAAAACAAGATTGAAAAACCACGGCTAAGAAGCAGAATAAAGAAATTGCCATATCAAAACACTAACCTTTTATTTACCGATGAAGATTGAATTATTGAAGGAGCCAACCCTTGAGTTTGGAAATGATTTTATCTGTGATGACCCGAAGATCGGAATATCACTTGGAGGCTTTTTCTCCTTAACAAATAATAGCCATAAATCAGAAATTCATTATTCAATCATTGGCACTCAGGCAAATATCGAAGAAGCAACAGCTTGGATAAAAGAGTTTGACAATTTTATTGAAGCATCAGGAAAGGAAGAGGAAAAGATTGATGAATCTGCAATTGAAGACGGCGAAGTCGTTGACTATACCGATGAGGGGGAGTTGTTTCATACAGATTATTCATTTCTAAATACCGTGGATGAGAGGAAAGAAAGATTGGAGCAGGCCACAGTAATAGATACAAAAATCAATAAAAAAAGAAACCCGGATTTCCCCGGTTTTAGTAATGATAGCATTACAAAATGCACTTTCTTAAATGATGAATCCAATAACAAAGAAATACAACTTTCAAAGCTAAGGGAGATACTGAAAGATGCAAACACAAATAGTTTTGATAAAGCAGTCAGAGTTTGTGATTTGTATATTGAAGCGTATGACTATATCCTTTCTAAAAGCATAACAAGGCCGACTGTTTGTTTCTTGGTGATACCCTCGGATGTTTTCAAAAAATTGTCCTCCATCAGGATGTTTGGGCATAGCTGGTTTAACCTTAGAAGATATCTTAAAGCGCAAATTATTGTAAAGCCGCAAGCTATTCCTGTTCAAATAATATTGGAAGACACTATAGCTCAAAAAAGAAAATCTTTGCAAGATTTTTCCATGCAGGCATGGAATTTTAGTACGGCAAATTATTATAAAAGCGGTTGCATCCCCTGGACATTGACTTTAAAAGATAAGCATACATGCTTTATTGGTATAAGTTTTCATAAAGTACTAAATGCAGACAAGAATACAGTGAGATCAAGTGTAGCACAGGCATTTAACTATGAAGGGAAGGGTTTGATTTTTGTTGGGGAACATTTTGAATGGGATGAAGATGAAATGGAAACCCCGGCTCCACATCTTACATACGAATATGCTAACAAATTGATTAGCCAAGTTATTGCAGAATACAAGTCTTTCAATAAAAATCTTCCGCCTAGAAGAGTCGTAATACATAAAACCACTTCTTATTGGGATAGCTCAATTAATAAGGATTATGCTGAAGTAGAGGGGCTTAAGAATGGAATACGTGAAGTGTTAGGCGATGAGATTCAAATTGATTTGGTATCGGTCAAATCAACTGATATTAAACTTTTGAGAGAAAACGGCCAGTATCCAGTTATTAGAGGTACACTGCTTCACATTGATGATGCTACAGGAATACTCTATACTACAGGGTATATTCCATATTTTGAGACCTTCCCGAGTATGGCTATTCCACGGCCTCTTGAAATAAGCGTTTATGAGCAGGAATCATCATTAAAGAAGATTTGTGAAGAAATACTTGCCCTAACGAAGTTAAATTTTAACAATTGTAATTATTATGATAGTTTGCCGATTACAATAAGGTTTGCACAAAAGGTTGGGGAAATAACCCAATATATAGAACCGGGAACTAAACCACCAGACAGGTATTTCTATTATATGTAAATTGTATTACCATAAATGAGTTTAACCATTTCTATAACGAAATAAATAGTATAGGTTATTCAAAAAAGAAAGATGAAACTCTATATCAAAAACATGGTCTGTAACCGCTGTGTCCTGGTTGTAAAACAGGAACTGGAGAAAATGAAACTGCAGACCAGCCATGTAAGTATGGGTGAGGTAGAGCTTTCAAAGCAGCCAACCGAAAAGCAACTGAAAGATTTTAATGCAAGGTTGCAGGAATTGGGATTTGAATTATTAGATGATCAGAAGCAAAGACAGATTGAAAAGATAAAGACATTGCTTATCCGGCAGATTCAAACTGGTGAATTGCCAGAACATTTCAGTGTCAGTGATTTTTTAAGCAAGGCTCTCAATAAAGAATACAGCTATATTTCCCGGCTGTTTTCGGAAGTGGAAGGAATAACACTTGAACAATATTTTATTCTCCAAAAAACAGAAAAAGTCAAAGAACTCCTGATTTATGGAGAGATGAATGCCAGCGAAATATCTTATCAATTAGGATATAGCAGCGTAGCTCATCTTTCAGCACAGTTTAAAAAGGTAACAGGATTTACGCCTACAGAATTTAAGAAGCTTGGTGGCACAAGAAAATCCTTAGACAATGTTTAGAGTAATACGCTTATCTAACCTGACTATCCAATTCGAGTTTTCAACTCACTAACATATCTCACCGGCAAAACTGACCAATATCAGGTAATATAATCAGGGAAAGCAGTTGCTTTGTAATGCGAATAGTAAACTGGGATAATTTTCCAATTCAGCAATGAAAAAATTTATTACATCAATAGTAGCCGTTATTTACCTGTTCACTTCAACAGGTGCTGTAATGCATTTTCACTATTGTATGGGGAAATTGACTGAATGGGGCTTTGGCAGTAAGGAATCAAAAGTTTGCCCCGGTTGTGGTATGAGTAAGAAAGATACAGATGAGAAAGGCTGCTGCAAAGATGAAAACAAATACCTGAAAAACGCTTCAGACCAAAAGATTGCTGAATTTGCCTTTACACACTTGCAAGCAATGGCAGCTTTGTTGCCAGTCTCTTATAACGAGTTCGCTCAAATTGAACTTCCTGCAATAACAATAGAGAGCCGCAAAGGCCATGATCCACCTTTACGTCATAGCATTTCTATTTATATTCTTAATTGCAATTACCGTATTTGATTTCCTGCCTGGTTTATCAACCTTAAGCCTTCCAACAGAAGGTGTCATTACTGCTTTAAGACAGCAGATTTCTCAAATATTTTAATAAAAATCAATCAAAATGAAAACAATTAAATCATTGTTTGCAATCGTTTTTGCATTCATATCAATACAATCAGCCTACTCACAAAGTGATAAAACAGAGAGAACAATAGGCATAAAAACACAGTCAATAAAAGTTTATGGGGAATGTATTATGTGTAAGAAGAGAATTGAAGCAGCAGCCTCAAAAGTTGATGGTATAAAATATGCTTCCTGGAATGAAGATTCCAAGGTATTGACTGTTAAATACAGTATTTTCAAAAAGGATGCTGTTGAAAATGTTCAGAAAAATATTGCCTCAGCCGGATATGACACTGAAAATTTCAATGCTGATAATGCAGCATACAGCAAATTACCAGAATGCTGCCGTTACACAAGAAAGCATTCTTAAAAATAACAGGCACCTGCTTTTAACAGGCAGGTGCCTTATTTATCTATAACTGTTTTAAAACAATTAAAATAAAAACAAATGAAAAAGATTATTATTTTAACCGTGACTTTTATATCAGTGTTACAAGTAGCAGTTTCTGCTCAGACAAAAGCTGGTAAAATTGATACTGTGAAACATGCAAGGTTTTACACATGCCCTATGCATGACAGCATAGTAAGTAAAAAGCCCGGTAATTGCCCTGTATGTGGTATGAAACTTATTATTTCTAAAAAAGAGGAAATGAAACAGCAGCAGGCAAAAAATTACACTTGCCCGATACACTTAGATGTGGTAAGTGATCATCCAGGGAAATGCCCTAAGTGTGGTAAGCCCCTTACCGGTTCCATAAAAGAACAAATGAAAGCTAAAGTAGTTAAGATGTACACCTGTCCAATGCATCCAGAAGTAGCATTGGAAAGTGATGGCACCTGCCCAAAATGTGGGATGAAATTGACCCAAAAGAAAAATTAACCAGTGAATAAATCAAAAGCTCATGGTTCAAAAACTCATTGAAATTGCCCTTCGCAACAGGTTCATTGTTCTGCTTTTTGCAGGCGGCCTGTTTGCGTATGGTATTTACTCTATCAAAAAGAATCCCATTGATGCCATTCCCGATTTAAGCGAAAACCAGGTCATTGTTTTTACAGAATGGATGGGCCGCAGTCCGCAGGTAATGGAAGACCAGGTTACTTACCCGCTTGTCAGTAACCTGCAAGGTATTCCCAAGATTAAAAATATAAGAGGTACATCCATGTTCGGGATGAGCTTTGTATATGTCATTTTTGAGGACAATGTTGATATCTATTGGGCAAGAACAAGGGTGCTGGAAAGACTTAACTATGCACAACGACTGCTTCCGCAAGGTGTTACTCCTTCTCTTGGCCCGGATGGTACAGGCGTGGGTCATATTTTCTGGTATCACCTGAACGCACCTAAAATGGATCTGGGTGAACAACGGGCTTTGCAGGACTGGTATATAAAATTCGCATTACAAACAGTGCCAGGAGTAGCGGAAGTTGCCTCCTTCGGCGGTTTTGAAAAGCAATACCAGTTGGTGGTGGACCCGGTAAAGTTGCAGTACTACAATATCTCCCTGATGGACGTAATGAATAAAGTGAAGGCCAACAATAATGATGTAGGAGGCAGAAAATTTGAAATGACTGATATGGCCTATGTAATTCGGGGACTGGGGTACTTAAAAAGTAAAGAGGATGTTGAGAATATTGCATTAAGCAATTATAACGGTATACCGGTAAGGGTAAAAGATATTGGCAGTGTACAAATGGGCGGCGACTTGCGACTTGGCATATTTGATATGGACGGTAATGGTGAAGTGGTGGGTGGTATAGTGGTAATGCGCTACAATGAAAATGCCAATAAAGTGATTGAAGCCATAAAGGAAAAAATGAAGGAAGTGCAGAAAGGATTACCTGAAGGTGTTTCTTTTAAAACATCTTACGACCGAAGCACCCTGATACAGGAGGCCATAGAATCAGTGAAAGGAACACTTACAGAGGAAATGATAGCCGTTTCCATAGTAGTGTTGATTTTCCTTTTTCATTGGCGCAGTGCTGTTATTATCCTCATTCAGTTACCTATATCGGTTGCTGCCGGATTTATCTTTCTTGAAATGTTTGGCATTTCTTCCAACATCATGTCGCTTACTGGTATTGCACTTGCTATTGGAGTAGTGGTGGATGACGGCATAGTGATGGTGGAGAATGCTTACCGGCATGTAAGCGTAGCACAATCTGAAAAGGCACAAGCACAGAAAAACTCATAAGTATGACAAACTGGTTCAAAAAAAATAAAGACCCCTTAACACCAGATGAATGGATGACGATTATTGAAAAGTCATCTAAACAGGTTGGCCCCGGCGTATTTTACTCCACAATAATTGTAGTAACATCTTTTCTGCCTGTGTTCTTATTGACTGGAATGGAAGGGAAGCTATTTCATCCCCTGGCTTGGACAAAAACATTTATACTCCTTATTGATGCCTTCCTCGCTATAACATTGACTCCCGTATTGATTTCATTTTTTCTGAAAGGCAGATTAAAACCGGAAAGTGCCAACCCAGTAACAAGAACACTTGAGAAACTATATACACCTGTGCTAAAATGGTGTTTAAAGTGGAGAAGAACAACAATCGGAATAAACCTCATTGCTTTGACTACAGGGATTTTGATGATGACAAGGTTAGGCTCTGAGTTTATGCCGCCTTTGGATGAAGGTTCTCTTTTGTTTATGCCTGTTACCTTGCCCGATGTATCAAATTCAGAGGTAAAGCGGTTATTGCAAATACAGGATAAGTTAATCTCAGCCGTTCCTGAAGTTGATCATGTATTAGGTAAGGCAGGCAGGGCGAATACGGCAACAGATAATTCTCCGATCAGCATGATTGAAACCATCATCCTTTTAAAGCCAAAAAATGAATGGCGCAAAGGGATGACTAAAAATGACATTATAAACGAACTGAATGCCAAGCTCCAGATACCAGGGGTTACGAATGGCTGGACACAGCCGATCATCAACCGCATCAACATGCTTTCTACCGGTATTCGTACAGATGTGGGGTTAAAAGTATATGGTCAAAACCTTGACAGTATTTATGTTTTTGCCCAGATATTGAAGAAACAGTTGGAAGGTATTGATGGTATTAAAGACCTGTATGTAGAACCTATCACAGGCGGAAAGTATGTAGACATTGCTATTAAACGGGATGAAATAGGAAGGTATGGGTTAAGTGTGGATGATGTGAATACAGTTATTGAAAGCGCATTGGGAGGAATGAAACTTACAACTACCATTGAAGGACGGCAGCGTTTTTCAGTTAATGCACGGTATGGGCAGGATTTCCGGAACAACCTTCAGGCCTTAAAAAGACTACAGGTACAAACGATGAATTATGGACCTGTTCCGTTAGAAGCTGTTGCCGATATTAAACTGAATGACGGCCCTCCAATGATCAATTCCGAAAATGCAATGCTAAGGGGTACTGTCTTATTCAATGTACGGGAAAGGGATTTAGGCAGTACGGTAAAAGAGGCGCAGCAGAAGTTGAACCAGATGGTGACCAAATTACCTAAAGGATATTTCCTGGAGTGGAGCGGCCAGTGGGAGAACCAGATAAGGGCAAACCGAACACTTAAAATGATTCTGCCCGTTGTTTTCATCATCATTTTTATGGTACTGTATTTTACTTATCATTCATTTAAAGAATCCATCATTACCATGATTACAGTTCCGTTCGCTTTAATCGGCGGAGTTTTTATGGTGTATTTCTACGGGGTCAATTTATCTGTTGCTGTTGCTGTTGGTTTTATCGCCCTGTTTGGGATGGCAATAGAAACAGCCATGTTAATGACTATCTATCTCAATGAAGCCATGCAGAATATGGTGGCCAAGCATGGTAACTCAAGGGCTGCAATTACACCGGCTATAATCCGGGAGTATGTCATTGAAGGTTCTGCAAAAAGGCTGAGACCAAAACTGATGACAGTTTCGGTCGGACTATTTGGATTGATACCTATTCTATGGGCAACCGGCGTGGGCAGCGATATTATGCGTCCTATTACCATTCCGCTTATCGGAGGCACTATTACATCCACTATTTATGTGTTACTGATAACACCAGTGGTTTTTGAAATAGTAAAAGAACGGGAACTAAAACGTAAAGGAAAAATCACTTTAACCGATGTCAAAGAATAAACTTATAACCCTCGTTATTGCCGCTATTGCTGTTTTACATAGCAAGGGGCAATCAGTTAAACTGGATGCTATTATTGATACGATTAAAAAATCGCATCCGGTTGTAAAAATGTATGACAATGAAGTCCGCTCAATGGATGAGGCAGCTAAAGGGGCAAAGAGCTGGATGCCTCCTGAATTTAGTTCGGGTCTTTGGATGGTTCCTTATAATACCGGACTGTGGAAGAAAAATGATATGGGGGCAACCGGTATGGGTCAATATATGGTCGGCGGGCAACAAATGATTCCCAATAAAAAGAAATTAGATGCAGATGCGGCATATATGCTTGCCATGTCTTCAGTGGAGAAGGAAAAAAAGAATGCCTCCCTGAATGAACTCGTAAATGATGCAAAACAATATTATTATGACTGGCTGATAGTAAAGAAAAAATTGAAAGTGCTCTCTGAAAACGAAAAGATTCTTGATTTCATGATTAAGAATGCAGAAATACGATACAAAAACGGGCTGGAAAAAATAAGTGCATACTATAAAGCTAAGGCCGCATTAGGAAATATTAAAAACATGCAATTAATGTATGAAAATGATATTAAGGAAAGGAGAATCGGCCTTAATACATTAATGGGGCGAAATGCAACGATTGAATTTGATATTGACAGCGCATACCAGTTCACTGATTTTTCAAATGAAATATTTGACAGCAGTCTATTTTACACGAACCGCAGCGACTTGAAGGCTGTTGACAGGGAAATATCGCTTGCCTATTTGAAACAGGAATCGGAACGCCAGAGCCTGAAACCTCAATTCGGCATACGATACGAGCACATGTTTGGATTTGGAGGACTCCCTATGCAATATACACTAATGGGCATGGTGAGGCTGCCAATTGCAAAATGGTCTTCTAAAATGAATAAGGCCAATATTGAAAGCCTTAAATGGAAGGCAAATTCATTACAGTCGCAAAAAGAGATGATGGTTAATGAATACAGTGGAATGGCATACAGTATGAGAAATGAACTGGAGCTCAAAAAACGCCAGCTAAAACTATATGATGAGAATATTATCCCTGCACTGAAAAACAATTACAAAACCATGCAGCTCGGATACGAACAAAACACAGAAGAACTATTTATGCTTTATGATGCCTGGGAAACACTGAACATGACACAGCTTGAATACCTGGAGTTGATGAGCGGAGCATTGAAATTGCAGGTTGCAATTGAACGAATAATTGAAAAAAAATGAACAAGATAATTTTCATATCATTTATACTGACTTTACTCACTCCATCCTGTAAAAATAATCACAGTCATACTGAGCATAGTATGGAATTGTCCAAAGAAATTTATACATGCACCATGCACCCAGAAGTTGTCAGTGACAAACCGGGGAAATGCCCCAAATGCGGAATGGATCTTGTGAAGAAAGCAACAGAAGTCAGTTCCTCCAAAGAGGTAACATTAGAATCGCTGCTTAAGCCAACCAATGAATTTGTGATTTCAACAATTCCCTTAGCCACCATCAGTCAGCAAAATGAGCCAATTGAAATAGCCGCATTGGGAAATATCGGGTATGATACAAGGGAAGTTGGCAGTATTTCGGCAAGGGTAACTGGCCGGATTGAAAAACTCTACGTCCGTTACAGGTACCAGAAGGTAACAAAAGGACAGAAGATACTCGACATCTACAGTCCTGAATTGCTTACCGCACAACAGAACCTGCTGTTCCTCTTGAAAAATGATTCAGATAATCTAACGCTGATACAGGCAGCAAAAGAGAAATTGCTATTGCTGGGGATGAGCAATGAACAACTTCTTCAAATAATAAAAACCGGCAAACCCTCCCTTACTATTTCTGTATTCAGTAACTACAGCGGTCATATCCACGAAACAGGCGCAGGTAACAACATGAACGCAAGCAATAGTGTCATGAAAGATATTTCTTTGATAACTGAAGAACTCCCGTTAAAAGAAGGGATGTACTTGCAAAAGGGTCAGTCAATATTTTCTGTGTACAACCCCGTGAAAGCATGGGCTGTGCTAAATATTTATGCAGAAAACCAGTCTTTGGTAAAATTGGGTAACCCAGTGGAGATAATTCCGGAAACTTCACCTGATAAAATCATCAATGGCAAAATTGATTTTATTGAACCTTTTTACAGGAAGGAAAATAAAACGCTTACAGTAAGGGTGTATTTTAATAACAGTATTTTGAAAATCCCCATAGGTAGCCAGGTAAAAGCCACCGTATCGGGCAATGCGAAAAATGCCAGTTGGTTACCGGCAGAATCTGTGCTATCCCTGGGTATGGATAGAATAGTTTTTCTTAAAGCGGATGGAGGCTTCAGGGCGAAGAATATTGTCACTGGTATTTCTTACAAGGGTAAGATTCAGGTTACCGGGGGCTTAACAAGTCAGGATTCAGTGGCGGTAAATGCACAGTATTTAATGGATAGTGAGAGCTTCATAAAAATAAACAGATGACAATGAAATATTTTGTTGTAACAGCGGCTTTGTTTGTACTTATTTCTTCCTGTGGAAAAAAGAAGCAAACAATAGCATCCTCAGACATATTTTATACCTGTTCCATGCACCCGCAGGTAATACAGAATAAACCCGGCAATTGTCCGATATGCGGTATGCAGTTAATACAGATCAATAACAGTGTTACGTCAAAAGCTGACGAAATCAATTTAAGCAATGAGCAGATTGCTCTTGGTAATATCCATGCTGATACGATTGGTAAAGGCTATATTGGAGACCAGCTTGTACTAACAGCCACCCTGAATTTTGACCAGATGAAGGCCATGTCTGTAAGCTCAAGGGTTATGGGAAGGGTGGAGAGATTATACTACAAGAATTTAGGAGACTATGTAGTCAAGGGTTCACCACTTTTTGATTTATACAGTGAGGAGTTGAATAATGCCAAACAGGAGTATTTACTGGCATTGGATAAAAGAAAAATACTTGGCTCTGAAAGCGTCATTGATTTTGACCAGCTGATACAAAGTGCCAGGAATAAACTTTTACTATGGGGACTAAGTGAACAACAAATAGGAGGACTTGCTAAAAACGGAAAGGCAAATCCAATCACCACATTTTACAGTTCTGGCAACGGGTATATTACACAATTGGATATACGGGAAGGAGATTATGTTATGGAAGGTGGCACCGTTGTTAAGATGGCTGATCTTTCTACACTTTGGGCGGAAGCACAGGTATATACTTCACAGATGGTAGGCATTAATACCAACAGCTCTGCTATTGTGCAATTGCCAGATTTTGAGAACAAAGAGATTGCCGGAAAGATTGATTTTGTAAATCCTGAAATAAACCCTGACACCAGGATAAACCTTATCAGGGTATCTATTCCCAACACCGGCAACCAGTTAAAACCGGGAATGCCGGCCTATGTAATCTTAAAAAGTCCCAGGCAGCAATCTCTTACATTGCCAATTGATGCTGTAATACGGGATGGCAAAGGAGCGACAGTATGGATACAGACAGGTAACAATTCCTTTAGAAGTATAATGGTAGAAACGGGTCTTGAAAGTGATAACCGTATTGAAATAAAATCCGGATTAAAAGAAGGCGATGTGGTTGTAACCAGTGGCGTTTACCTTTTACAAAGCGAATTTATTTTTAAGAAGGGAGCCAATCCGATGGATGGAATGAAAATGTAATCTTCGAAATTCTGTAACTATTTTCCATAATTATAAAACACTCCGGTAAAAGCCAGATGTAGCTTTGTGTAAATAAATTAACAATGACACATACTTATAAGCTTACCGGAATGACCTGTGGCAGTTGCGAAGCCAAAGTAAAGAGCATTTTACTTATGGTGCCAGGCGTAACAGAAGCAAAGGTTTCCAAAGAAAAACAAAAGGCTATCATTAGCATGGATCAGCATATTGCATTATCCACCTTCCAAAAAGCTTTAGATCCCAAGTACAACATTAGTGCGGAACTGGATAAGGCTGAAAGAGAACAGGCAAAAAGCTGGTTGGCTATTTATAAACCTGTTATATTAATCTTTATCTATATCACCAGTATAACAGGCTTGATTGAATGGATGAACGGAGATGTCTTGTGGATGAGGTGGATGAACCATTTCATGGCTGCCTTCTTCCTGGTATTTTCATTTTTCAAATTGCTAAATCTGAAAGGTTTTGCTGAGAGTTATAGTATGTACGATATAGTTGCAAAGCGATGGAACGGCTGGGGCTATGCATATGCTTTTGCTGAATTGACTTTAGGCTTTTCCTTTTTAACCGGCTTTAACCCGGTACTCACAAATAGCATTACTTTTGTACTAATGACAGTGAGTATAATTGGAGTTTTACAAAGTGTATTCAATAAACGTAAAATAAAATGTGCCTGTTTGGGAGATGTGTTTAACCTTCCAATGAGTACAATCACTATCATTGAGGATGCGCTGATGATCGGCATGAGTGGAATTATGCTATTAATGTTTTTTAAATGACAGTATTAAAATCAATAGGACAATTTTTCTGGAAAATTTTTAAAGTGATTTTTGTCAGGGAAAAGGATTGCTGTAAATAATGTATTTTAATGGTCTCAAAACCATTAAAATGAACGGAAGCCTTAGCCAGATTATTCAGCAGTATAAATCCGACCCTCAGTCAGTATATAATACATGGTTCATTAATAATGAAGACCGCTTGAAGGCTTTTCGTTCAATACGCCGGGGTGTAATGCAGGTAGTGGAAGATATTAAAGGCAAAAAATTCCCAAACGATTTTAAAGGTTCTTCGTTAGAATTTGTTCTTACTTGTATTACGGAGCAAAAGCAGGTTTTTGAAGGGGCTGCACATCCTTTCTACTGGAAGCCTAAGCTGAGAATACCGGACATTTATGAGAATGAAATAAACAAACAGGCTTTTGGACAATTTTTAGAAAATAGTCTGAATGCAAAATCTGAAGAACAGCTGCTGAGAGAAATTCTAAAGCTTGATGGTTACAAAATAAAAGGGCTTGGTCCGGCAGTAGCCAGTATTCTTTATTTTCTTCATCCAACCATTATTCCCCCTTTTAATACGGCTATTATAAATGGTTTCAATTTTCTTTTTAAGGATAAAAAAAAATTAGGAAGCTGGGGCGAATATTTAAAACTGCGTGAGGTTATTGTTGACAGTAACAATCAAAACCGAATGGAACTATCTTCTGATTTGGGGGCAATTGCCGGGTTGCTTTTTGAAATAGGGACACAAAAACTGGTTATAGGTACAGATGAGTATCTGTCGGAAGACGAAAGAAGGAAGTTGGAAAAGCTGATTGAAAAAAGAAGAGAGGAAGTTGAACAGGAAAAACAGGAAGAAAACTTGCATACTGAAATGCAATACCACCTTTTGAAAATTGGCGCAGCCCTTGGGTATGATGTAATAGCTGCGTCCAACGACCGGTCTAAAGCACACTGCGGAAACAGTTTTTCTTTTATGAGCTTACAGCAATTTCCGGAAATTAACCTTGACAAAGAAACATTAAATACTGTCAAGCTGATAGATGTACTTTGGTTTCAGAAAGCCACCAATAATGTGATTGCAGCCTTTGAAGTTGAAAAAAGTACAAGCATTTATTCAGGCATTTTAAGATTAACTGATTTAAGTTATACAATTGCAGACGGTGACGAGGTCTTTTATCTTATTGTGCCCGACAAAAGAGAGAAAGATGTATGTATCCAGCTTTCGAGACCCGCAATAAAGCAAAATAACGTGAGTATCAAATACATTCTCTTTTCCGATCTCAGGCAACATTGTGATGCACTTTGCAGGTTTGGAGACAGCCACATGATTATGGAAAAGATTGCAAAATCTGCGTAACGCATTATTAGTATTCCAAATTATTATAAACTTTAAATATTTGCCTGACAATCGTTCAAAACGGGCTATATGAAGGTTTTGGATATTGATTTTAGTCTACTGTAACAATTGTTACAGTGTTTCCCGGAAATTTAGCTTACGTTGTCTTGAAAAATCCAAATATGAAAAGGAAACAGTTCTTAAAAATTTCAGGATTAACAACCAGCTCTGTTTTATTGGGCAGTTCGGTCACGGGGTTTTTAACTTCATGCGGCAAAATGGGTATGAACATGGGAGGAATGGGAGGCATGAATGGAATGGGCGGTTCACCCGTTAATGTAAAAGAAGGCTCTTTTACTCGATCACTTCCCTTTCCTGCTGTTACTGGTTCAAATACCACTTTAATACCACAAAATACTGTCTCCAATATAAATGGAAGCAATCTGAATGTACTGGGATACCAGGCAAATAATATTCTTGGGCCCATTATAAAAGTAAACAAGGGAACAGGGGTTACGCTTACACTACAAAACAAACTTTCCGAACCTACCAATATCCACTGGCATGGGTTGAAAATCCCTTCTAATGAAGATGGTTATCCAACGGATAAAATAAGTGCCAATAATAGTTTTACCTACCAGTTTCTGGTAAATCAACGGGCAGCTTTGTACTGGTATCACCCGCATCCCGATAGGTTAACCGCAAAACAGGTTTTCCTGGGGTTAGCCGGACTGTTTATTGTAAATGATGCAGAGGAAGCTGCTTTGAATCTCCCAACAGGAGCCAATGAGCTCCCGCTGGTAATCCAGGATAAAAGACTTAGTTCAGCAGCAATTAACTATGCTCCAACAATGATGGAGGTAATGTCCGGATATATGGGCGAGTCGATTCTTGTTAATGGGGTTATGTCTCCATATACAGAAGTAGCAACAGCTTTTTACAGGTTGCGTATATTAAACGGATCAAATGCCCGGATATATAATCTTGCTTTTAGCAATAATGCCGATATGATAATTATCGGCAATGATGCAGGTCTGCTGAAAACCCCGGTAAGTGTAAAAACATTGATTCTTGCACCAGGCGAAAGACTGGATGTTCTGGTCTCATTTGCGGGGTTATCATTGGGTACAGAACTGTTTTTAGAAAACCGTTTATTTGATGGAGCAGGAACGGCACAGGGGAAACAGGCATTTAAAATTCTGAAATTTAAGATAACGCAGACCGTTGTTGATAATTTCAAAGTACCGGCAGCACTTTCAGCAATTGTTCCTTTGAATGCCGCTGCTGCTGTGAGAACAAGAATATTTGATATTTCAAATTCATCAATGGGTATGAGTGGCGGTATGCAGCATACCATTAACAATAAAACATTTGATGCCAGCCGGACAGATGAAAACGTAAGCAGGGATACTACTGAAATATGGGTTTTTGATAACAGCAACGGTAATGAACCCCACCCGATGCATGTACATGGCGTTCAGTTCCAGGTAATGCAACGTAGCGGGGGCAGGGGAACCGTAATTGCCTCCGAAGCAGGCTGGAAAGATACGGTTTTGGTCATGCCGGGCGAGGTGGTTAAAGTAATTGTGCCTTTTGAATCGAATACGGGCAAATTTGTTTTTCACTGTCATAACCTGGAACATGAAGATGATGGTATGATGCTGCAGTACCAACTCACTTAAATCCCGTTTTATACCTGTTAAAACAATTGTAAAACCTTTTAAAAAATCCCTTTACGGCAAGATTGTATAAAAAACACACATAATTCTGTAAAACTGATTTTTGGGAAATTGGTAGTTTTGTAGTGAAATACTGATTTAACAAAATAGCCTTATTTTTGAATACAGATAAATGCGGTTTATCAATTCCATACAAGTAAAAGCAACCATTCTGCTGGTTGTATTTGCATTCAATTCCGTAGTTGGATTTGCATGTGCCATTGGTGTGGATATGGGGTTTAACAGCCATCATCATAAGGAAGAAGCAACGACGGTATCAGTTCATACTCATGCTGACGGGAAAAAGCATACGCATCATAAAAAGCCAGTTCACCATCATGATGAAAATAATAAGGATGAAAAAGACGGATGCTGCAATGATTCAGTACTAAAGATTTCGCAGGCAGATAAAACACTTGCCCAGCCTTTGGTAATTACAAGTCCAATATTTTTTACCGCCTTTATAGCACCATACCGGGATTTTAATGTTTTATCTCTATCACAGGTAAAAACAACTTTTAAATACTTCGTCCGAAGTTATCATCCACCCATACCAGACATTCGTATAGCTATCCGGAGTTTTCAAATTTGATTTGATTTAGTGTTTGTTTACAGACATGATATATACCTATGCCTGTAATTATTTTATTCAACATTAAATTATATCAAAATGAAAAGGATATTTTTAGCTTTTGCATTCCTTGCAACTGTAGTAAGTCAGAAAACGCAGGCACAGGATAGTGCCAGAACGTCCTCATTGCTCATTTCTTATTATTCATTAAAAGATGCATTGGTAAGCAGTAACCCCAATGCAGCGGCAAGCAGCGCCGGTGAATTTATTAAATCGGTAAATGCCACCAATAAGGAGACTGTTAAAGAAGATACCCGCAACCTGCTTTTAGATGATGCTTTAGCCATTTCACAAAGCTCCGATATAAAAAAGCAACGGGAAAAATTTGCCTCACTCTCTGCCAATTTACTCTTACTGGCAAAAACAATAAAATTATCACCCGAACCGGTTTATCAGCAATACTGCCCGATGAAAAAGGCTTCCTGGCTAAGTAATAGCAAGGCAATTAAGAACCCCTACTATGGTAATGCTATGCTTACCTGCGGCAGTGTAAAAGAAACACTGTAAAAACAGGGTACTGTTAACCGATAAAAGTCAGCTATTTTTTTAAACATAAAAATCATTGAAAATGAAAAGAACAATTTTTATATCAGCAGTTGTCATATTTAGTATTACAGCCTGCACTGACCCAAAGAATAATACAAATACAGAAACGATTTCTTCCACTGAAGAAACAAAAAAAGCGGAAGAAACGAAAACTGATACAGCAAAAAAGAAAGAAGAAACAAAAGCCTCATTCCCGGTAAAGGAAATGCTGTCTGCATACCTGCAATTAAAAAATGCTCTGGCAAGTGATAATGGCAAGGATGCTGCAACAGCAGGCAATTCTATTGTGACAATCCTTGCTGAAGTGGATATGAACAGTATTAACCCGGAGCAGATGAAAAGCTACATGGATATATCGGGTGATTTAAAAGAAAATGCGGAACATATTGGTGCCAATGCTGGAAAAATTGAACATCAGCGGGAACACTTTGAATTGCTGAGTAAGGATATAACAGACCTGGTTAAGACCTTCGGGAATGGCGGACAAACATTATATAAAGATTTTTGTCCAATGGCAAATAATGGTAAGGGTGCATTCTGGGTAAGCGAAATTAAAGAAATAAAAAACCCTTACCTGGGAAGCAAAATGCCAACCTGTGGAATGGTAAAAGAAGAGCTGAAATAATGCGGCTAAGAAAGAAAATAGTAGCAGGGTTGCTTGCCGGTTTTGTAATCATTCAGTTTTTCCGGCCTTCACAAAATACAAGCGTTGATGTTAAGGCAGCAGATTTCCGAATGATTTACCAGGTTCCGGACAGCATAAATTCTGTATTACAGTCGGCATGTTATGACTGCCATAGCAACAATACCCGCTATCCGTGGTACTCAAACATTCAGCCTGTAGGATGGATGATGGCAAAGCATATTAAAGACGGAAAAGAAAAATTAAATTTCAGTGAGTTCGGAAGTTACGGCAGCCGGAGACAAATAAGTAAACTAAAGGGCATTGCCAGCCAGGTTAAAGACGAAGAAATGCCACTAACTTCTTATAAGATGATGCACGGAAATGCCCGGCTCACTGCTAAGCAAAAAATACTTATTATCTCATGGATGACGGCAAAAGCAGACAGTATTTCAAAAAACAATTAAAAAATGGTACTGGTATTATCAACCATAATTGAAAGGAAGTTAAAACTTAAAAACAGGGAAATGAAAAATATATTCTTACTCGTGGCTTCTTTGACGATATACATTGCTGCAGGTGCGCAGGAAATGAAAGGAATGGATATGGGTAAAAAAGAAACAGCACAGGTTACTTACACCTGCCCCATGCATCCTGAAATACATGCAGCCAAACCCGGCAACTGTCCTAAGTGCGGGATGAAACTTATTAAAGAAAAAGCAAAGCCGGTGAAGCAGCAACAAATAAAAAAGCAGGAACCTTTGCCAGAGCCAAAGGATACGGCAAATAAAACACCTGGTGACATGAACCACATGCAGCATGATAAGATGAACGGGCCCGGCGACACCGCTAAATCAAATACAACAGGTATGGGTAATAATCAGATGAATGATAAAAATGACATGGAAGCCTCCAGTGTTGATTTAGGCAAAATTAAAACTATTACAAGCGTTACACCACCCCATACCGTACGTTACGATTTGTATGTTGCAGATACCATCGTAACATTTGGTGACAAGAAAAAAAGAGCCATAGCAGTAAACGGGCAAATTCCCATGCCAACACTCACTTTTACAGAAGGAGATACAGCTGAAATTTATGTACACAATAACCTCAATGAAGAAACTTCCTTACACTGGCATGGGTTGTTCTTACCAAATCAATATGATGGGGTTCCCAATCTTACACAAATGCCCATAAAGCCGCATACCACACATTTGTACAGGTTTCCCATTATACAGCATGGTACCCACTGGTATCACAGTCACACAGGATTACAGGAGCAAATAGGCATGTATGGAATGTTTATAATGAATAAAAGAACGGAATGGGATATACCAACTGTTCCGGTTCTTTTAAGTGAATGGACAAATATGAAACCTGAAGAAGTGCAGAGGAGTTTACACGCAGCCACCGATTGGTTTGCAGTTCAAAAAGGAAGTACACAGAGCTATGCCGAAGCAATAAGGCAGGGTTGGTTTAAAACCAAAGTCACCAATGAATGGAAACGGATGAATGCAATGGATTTAACCGATGTGTATTATAACAATTTTCTGATCAATGGAAAAAACCAGAGCGAATTGCCACAATTTAAAGCCGGAGATAAAGTAAGGTTGCGTATCGCCAATGGTGGAGCGTCAGACTATTTCTGGCTAAAGTACTCTGGTGGCAAAATAACGGTAGTGGCTACGGATGGCAATGACGTAGAACCGGTAGAAGTAGACAGGCTGATAATAGCAGTTTCAGAGACTTACGATGTGGTTGTAACAATTCCAGACAACAAAAGCTACGAGTTTTTGGTAACTCCGGAAGACCGTACCAAATCTGCATCTCTTTGGCTGGGCAGTGGCCTAAAAGTACCGGCAGTAAAAATGAGCCGCCCTAAATATTTTGCCGGTATGAAAATGATGAACGACATGATGGATATGAAAGGCAATATGATTGAAATGGAAGGCATGCAAATGCAGAATCAGATTATGGATATGAACACGGTGATGTACCCTGAAATTACAGGAGAAGAACCATCGAAAAAATCGAAAGAAGCGACCAGGGGTCATTCAAACGATAACAGTATGCAGGGTATGAATATGGAGCAAGAAACTTCAGATATTGTAACACTCAATTACACGATGCTGCGTTCTCCGGATAAAACAACATTACCCCAGGGCACTACAAGAGAATTGAAATTTAATCTAACGGGAAATATGAACAGGTATGTTTGGACACTGGATAATAAAACAGTTTCAGAAAGTGATAAAATATTGATCAGGAAAGGCGAAAACCTGCGGATCGTTTTATATAATAACAGTATGATGCGGCATCCGATGCACCTGCACGGACATGATTTCAGGCTTCTCAATGGACAGGGAGATTATGCACCCATGAAAAACATCATTGACATTATGCCGATGGAAAGGGATACGAT
Source organism: Ferruginibacter sp. (assembly GCA_044225605.1). Taxonomy (GTDB): domain Bacteria; phylum Bacteroidota; class Bacteroidia; order Chitinophagales; family Chitinophagaceae; genus Ferruginibacter. The sequence goes on along the minus strand of JBGAIJ010000004.1, from coordinate 563,152 downwards.
TGAGTTTAATGCCAACGTTTATGGAGACTGGTTTTTTCACTGTCATATTCTGTATCATATGATGAGTGGAATGGGCCGGGTATTTACTTATGAGAACCAGCCGTCCAATCCCGAAATACCCAATCCCCGCCTGGCACAGAGAAAGCTTTTTGCAGATGACAGGATGTTTCACCTGATGGGCCGTGCAGGTATAGAAAACAATGGCAGTGACGGCGAGGCAATGTTTGCAAACACAAGATGGAAGGCAAGCACACTTTGGCATTTAGGTTATCACGACATGCATGGCTATGAAAGCGAAACGATGATAGGACGTTACCTAGGTCGTATGCAATGGTGGTATCCTTATGCTGGGTTTGATTATCATTATAAAGCAGAGGGAGGTCCAAAAAATATTTTTGGCAGCGAAGAAAAAAACTGGTTTGGCCAGGCAAGCAATAAAAACAATCGTAAAACGGTGGTAGCGGGTATAGCCTATACATTGCCTATGCTATTTGTTGCTGATTTTCGTATAGACGGCAATGGTAAGTTCCGTTTCCAGTTCGGGAGGGAAGATATACCGGTTTCAAAAAGATTAAGAGCCAGTATGATGATAAACACTGATAAAGAATATATGGCGGGAGTAAGGTATATCGCTACAAAATACATTTCGGTTTCATCCCATTACGATAGCGATATGGGATTGGGAGCAGGGATAACATTTACTTACTAAATGCCTAAAATTACAATCATGCAAAATAAACAGCAATACACTTGCCCAATGCATCCGGAGATTATTCAGGATAAGCCGGGGAATTGTCCTAAATGCGGCATGAGCTTAACTCCAATAACCAGTACACAAAGTGATAGCCACTCACACTATCATGAGCATGGAAAAGCCGAAAAATATCCAGTTGGAGCAAAATATTCTTCACCAGGAATTAATGATACGACGACAAGGGGGTTTCAAAAATATACCTGTCCAATGCATCCGCAAATAATTCAGGATAGTCCCGGTAATTGCCCTTTATGCGGGATGACATTAGTCCCTCTTTCAAAAGCCCCAATTCATGGTGCACATCAAGTTCATGCACCGGGGATAGCAGATTATAAAAAGCGCTTTTATGTAGTTCTGTTGCTTACAGTCCCCATTATGTTGCTGTCAGATATGATACAACACTGGTTGCATTTGTATATCAGTTTCCCTGGCTCAAAGTATGTATTGTTTGGTTTATCATCAGTTGTTTTCTTTTATGGTGGCTGGCCTTTTTTAAAAGGATTAACCGGGGAAATGCGGGCCAAAAATCCTGGAATGATGACCCTTGTGGCTTTTGCGATTTCCGTAGCTTATATATACAGTACAGCTACTGTATTCGGCTTAAAAGGAATGGATTTTTTCTGGGAGCTGGCTACGCTGATCCTCATTATGTTATTAGGGCACTGGATTGAAATGAAATCTGTTGCAGGAGCATCAAGAGAACTTGAATTATTAGTACAGTTAATGCCCGATGATGCACACCTGGTAGAAGGAACTGAAATAACTGATGTAAAAACAGTGTCACTGAAAGAACATGATACTATACTTATTAAGCCGGGCGAAAAGGTTGCTGCCGATGGGATAATCGTAGATGGAAATACTTATCTCAATGAATCTATGCTTACAGGCGAATCAAAGCCTGCAGAGAAATCAAAAGGAGACAAAGTGATTGCAGGCTCTATAAATGGTAACGGAGCTATAAAGATTTCTGTATTGCATGGCGTTGCTGATTCCTACCTGTCGCAGGTAATAAAACTGGTACAGGATGCCCAGAAGACAAAATCAAAGACACAGCTAATTGCAGACAGGGCCGCAAAATGGCTTACGCTCATTGCTATAGTGGCGGGAATCATCACGTTTTTTGCATGGTTTCTGTCGGGAAAAGATATGGCATTTTCCATTGAGAGAATGGTAACTGTAATTGTAATTTGTTGCCCGCATGCTTTAGGGCTGGCTGTGCCATTAGTGGTGGCAAAATCAACAGCATTGTCGGCAAAACATGGGTTACTGATTAAAAACAGAACTGCATTTGAAAATGCAAGAAAGATCACCACTCTGGTATTTGATAAAACAGGAACATTAACAGTTGGCAAATTCCAGGTTATACGATACACTACACATAATGATAAATACACCGGGGAACAGGTTTTGCGGTATGCAGCTGCTTTGGAACAGAGTTCTGAACATCCAATTGCTACTGGTATAGTTACAAAATCAAAAGAGTTGAACCTTGTACTGCCTGATGTGAAAGGAGTTGAAGCGATTACCGGTAAAGGAATAACAGGAATTATTGATGGCATGGAGATACTGGTTGTAAGTCCCGGTTATTTGAAAGAAAAATATATATGGGCATCTAACGAAGATGTAGTTAAGGCGGAAGAAACACTGGTATTTGTATTGGTAAATGATGACATCATCGGTTCAATTGCCCTTGCAGATGAGATAAGACCCGAATCAGCAGAAGCAATAAGAACATTGCAAGAGAACCATATTAAATCAATATTGCTCACGGGTGATAATACAACTGTGGCTAAAGGTGTGAGCGAACGATTAGGTATGGATAGCTTTATTGCAGAAGTATTGCCTCATCAAAAGCTGGAAAAGATAAAAGAGCTGCAGGATAATGGTGAGTTTGTTGCTATGACAGGTGATGGGGTAAATGATGCCCCCGCACTGGCTCAAGCCAATGTGGGGATAGCTGTAGGATCAGGTTCTGATATCGCCGCCGAAACAGCAGGGATTGTATTGGTAAACAGCAATCCAAAAGATGTTGTTTCATTGATCCATTTCGGTAAGGCCACTTACAAAAAAATGATTCAGAACCTGATTTGGGCTACCGGATATAATGTGGTGGCCCTGCCATTAGCTGCAGGTGTATTATACAAAATGGGAATTTTATTAAGCCCTGCGGCAGGAGCGGTGCTGATGAGTGTAAGTACAGTGGTCGTAGCAATCAATGCAAGCCTTTTAAAAGTAAAATAAATCAATAAATAATTCTGCTTATGACAAAGGGTAATTACTTAACAGTCACAGGAGGATTTACACTTTATATTATGAATTCAAAAGGATAAAAAAAGGGGCCCCTTTCACTGGTTGAATTAATTAAAATAAACGTTTAGTGTATGAGAAATTCCTTACTTTTGGGAAAAGGTAGATGCGGTATTTGGGATTCATAGTACTGCTTTGACGCAAAACTGACACACTTTTAAGGTAAATAATTGAAGTCCAGAACATAACGAATCCAGTTCTGGGCACTAAAGTGGACAAATCGAAATTTGGTTCGGTTTGTCCATTTTTATTTTGGCTGAAACCCTTTCCCAGACTGTATATCAGCGAAACGGCTTCGTTCATCCTGGCGGTTCGATAATGGAATCCGTCAAAAACGAGTTTTTCGGGGAATATCGAACCAATGATTTCTCTTTTGGTTTTATTATCAGCATTTTCATAGAGTTTATCCAAGCAGGTAAGGTTTGTTAAAGCCTTATTCAGCAAGGGTTCTATGCTTTTGCCTTCTTGTGATAATTCAATAAGCCTTGATTCAAGCCCTGTTATTTTCTTTTCGTACTCTGATTTTATAGAACGGTATTCAGAGGGCTCAATTTCATTTGATAAAAGCAATTTACGGGCATTTGCAAGCTCTGTATTTGCCTTTTCTAACGCATCCTTTACTTGCCTTAAATCTTCCCGTTGTGCCTTTGTTTGGGCTTTAAATTCTTCCTGCAAAACCATTTTGTAAACTTCAGTCATGCCGGGCTTTGGAACCAACTTTTTAAGTTCACCTGAAAACAATTGATTTGCATTTTCTGCTTTAAACCTTGCGCCGCAGGATGATGTACAATGATAGTAATAGTATCTGCCGTTCCGTCCTTTTGATGCACTGCCTGTTAATAGCTTGCCGCATTTAGGGCAAATCAAATGACCTCTCAATTGCAGTTCATCCACACTGCCCACTTTTGTCCTGTAATTTTTTTTCTTCCCATTCAAGTAATCCTGAACCTCATAAAAAAGTGCTTCTGAAATAATAGGTCTATGTAAACCCTGTACATGCCTTGATTCTTCTTCTTTATATCCTGACAAATAAATTCGTCCGCAATAAACAGGATTACGAAGCAAGTTCCAGAAATTAGCTTTGCAGCATTTTACTCCTTTTGCAAATGCCTGCTTCATTATTTGCTCTACGTTTAACTGCCCCTCTCCTAAAGTTTCAAAAACCCATTTCATGACACTTGCTTCCGGCTCTACTGGTGCAATATATTTTTTGCCATCTTCAGTTATTTTATTCGCATATCCAACAGGTGCGACACCCATCCACCTGCCTTCTTTTTTTGCCTTACGCATCCCGAGTAAAACATTTAATGCTCTGCGGTCGTTTTCAACTTCAGGTGCTGCCAAATAAAATGCAAGCATTAATTTATTTTCAGGAACTGATAAGTCTAACGGTTGTTCGATTGCCTGCGGCTCCACACCGAGCTTACGCAGAATATTTATCATCTGATAAGCATCCCCAGCATTTCGACTAAACCTGTCCCATTTAGAAAACAGAACAAAGTCAACAACATTTTTCTTTTTCTTCAAATCAAACAACAAACCATTCCACTTTGGACGGTTAAACGTCTTTGCAGAATGGTCTTCAAAAATTACCTGCCGAACTTTTATCTGATTATTGTCGCAATACTTTCTTAAACGTTCTTCCTGGTCTCGTTGAGAGTAGCCTTTATCAGCCTGCTCATCTGTACTCACACGGATGTATAAATCTGCTGTCATGTGCCTCTGTTTTGCTTTAATGTTAGCTTAGCAAATTTAAACATAAAGTCCAGTATAAGCATAGCCTGCTCTAACGAGATATGCACATTGTGCCTCTTCAAAATTTCAATTACTTCTTCCGGTTTCACACTTGTCATTTCACACCCCCTGTTATTGAAATTGATTAATAATTACGTTTTCATTGTTACATTTTTTAAGTGTATTACACTTGCCTGATATTGATTGGAAGCAGGTTTGTAAATTATGTATCCGTACTCCTGCAATTCATTGATGCATTTATTGTAAGTCTGCCGTGCGTTAATTTTAGCAACATTCATTATCATGAGTTTTTTTACTATAACCGGATTCGTTCCACCACTCAAATTCCACTGTTGCAGCAGTGCCATGTAGATACTTATATGCGAAGCACCGATACGGGTATCGGTGGCAATGGCGTTGTAAAAGCTGGTCAAAGGTGGAAAAATATCCATACCGCTTATTCGGCTTTACCTTTATGATGTTTGCTTCTGCCCGGTGCAATCCGCTTTTTTTTCAGCAGCCCGTTAGATGATGCTCCGGTATTTTCTTCTTCACTTTCATCCTCTCTGCTATCAGCTTGTTTTCTTTTCTGTTGTAATTGCTTTTCCATCCACTTGTTTTGAAGAAAACGATAAGCCTCATCAACGGTAATACCCAAGTTATCTTCAGAAAAATAAAATCGCTGGCTTACTTCTGTCTTACTTTTTACAGCAGCAACCGGTCCAACTATTTCCTGGTATAACGTACCTGACCAAAATTTTTGCTTCAATGAAGCTGCAATAGATTTACCTGTTTCCGAATTTTCAAGAATGGAGAGGCTTTCCATGATGTTTGAAACCTTTAATTCAATATCCCAGGTTGATTTATCATCCGGGTTCCACATTTTTTTATCATCTAAACTGAATGCTTTTTTCCAGTCAATAGCGGCCATTTGTTTTTCCAATTCCAAAGCATTAATTCCATCAACAGGTAAAGATGAAAGCGAGTTTTCCTTTTGAAGCGTTACATCATAGTACAGCAAGGTGTAGGTGTCATTATTTTGCATCCTTTCAAAATATAGACTGAACAGCAATGCTTCTTTTGCTTTTGTTATCCGTTGAAGCATACAAAAATTCTCAGGCTTAAAGCAAATACGTTTTAATAGCATACTACCTGCATCCTGAAATCCGAGCAGTTGTAGCTGCTTACCCAATGCAATAATGTTTTCGATATTCATTTCCTTGCTTTTTAAACTTTATGAAATAGTTTAGGGATGTACTATGACACCCCTAAACCTTTGCCCTTGCTTTCTCTTTTTTTAGGCAATAAACTTTTTCCGTTCTTTTGCTCCAGCTTTTCTTTTTCAGCTTTCGTTGCTGGTTTCAAAACTTTTTTTTTATCATTTTCCTGGCCCTGCTTTACTTCTTTGCTGCCTTTATCAATTCCAGCTTTGTATTGGTCTAACGATTCTTTGGCAACCATCTTCATATTGGAGTCATACATCGTAACTTTTTTGTATTGCGGGTCAGCTTCCATAAACATTTTATGGCTGCTGCCATCTTTTTCAATCGTTATTGACTGTACATTTCCTTTTTCCAGCGATTGCATCAGTGCCTTTGATTTTTCCGGGTCGTTCAGTTCCGCCACAGCAAATTTTTCAACAGCCGCTTTCAGGTCGTAGCCGTAATTTTCATGGAACTGTTTTACTTCATTGTTATTGTTCTTGTCTTTGGTTTCAAAATCAAGCTGAATCCAGGCTTTGTACGGTTGCCCTTCCTTTGTAGTAAGTTCTTTGTGAACAGCCCGTCCATCCAGCAAATTGTATGCTTCTTTCGCCGTTACACCTTTGCCCTTGTTCAGGTAAAAAGTTTGTTCATTCTTTTCACCATTACTTTTTTCCAATGAAGCATGATAGTTGTTGAAGAAATACATGTCTGTAGAATCGGACTTGCGGAAATTGAGGGTAGCCTCAAACGGTTTTTTGTTGATTTCAGCAGCAAAGTGAAGCTGAAAATCAGCTTTGCCTTCACCGAGGTTTCGTTCTAGTTCCCGGTACATGTTTTCTCCAAAGCCCATGTATTTGATATTGTCTTTCAAATACTGAAGATTGTCGTTGTTCATAACATTTGTTTTTAATTGTTTATCTAATAATGATAATTGCTGTGATTCAAAATGGTCAATCAGCGCATCTGTAAATGCGTTGCCATCTTTGTTATACAACCCGTTTGCATCGGGGTCAAGATTTAATTGGCGGGTTAATTCTTCACCATAGGGTATTTTAGCCAGCACATCACTGATTGACTTAACATGCAAAACAGAAAACCTATCCCGGTCGCTGAAATTATTTTCTGCAAATTCATTTGCCTCGTCTTTTGTTTTAAAAAAATGAACATCCCTTTCATCAATAAAATACAAGCTATTGTTGTAAGCCATATAATGCTCGCCTTTAGACAATGCGATAGTCACCAGGTCAAGCACTTCATCAGCTATAGGGTGCTCAGTTTTCATTTTAAATCGGGTAACAGCTTTGCCTGCATGATTTCTTTGTTGCTCACCTTTAGTATAAAATGTCTGCCGCCATTTTTCTCAGTGATTTGTACCGACAGGTATTTTTTATCTGGTATGGTAAATTTTTCCAGTGCTACTACAAAAACAGTGTTATTATTTCCTTTCACTCTGCTGCAATTGCCTGAAGTGTAAACAGGTTTTTGTTCCACTTCCTGTACAGCCGTTCTTTTACTTCGCTTTTTATCTTTAATAAAAATGCGAAGCAGGTCAACATCGTAGTTAACCGACCCTTCATTGTTGATGTATAGTTGGTAGTAAATGATGTTGTCTTTTATGTAAATGCCCTTAATGCCTGCCTGCATATTGTATTTCTTATCTTTTATCCGTTTCACAATTCTTTCGTTATCCATAATCATATTTGCATAAGAGCTGATAGTCACCGTTTTGTTTACGGGCAAGTAATACACCCATGCTGAAGGCTTATTATCATAGTTGACGGTAAAGGCATAAACACTCCCATCATCTGTTATAACACTCAAATTGGTTTCTGCAAAATCTTTAGCTGCTGCCTTCACCAATAATATTTCAGGAGCATCTTTTACCTGCTGTGCTAACACAGAAGCAGTACCACGGTCAACATGCTTAATGGCAAATGGAAATACTAAGCTGGTAGTTTTATCGGTAGTTATGTTCAGCTTTGTTTGTGCATGTGTAACTATTGCAAAGCATACACAAATCATACTCACTAATCTTTTCATTGCTTTGATATTTATAATTGATTAATTATTCTCAGTGTTTTTGTCTTTCAGCAGTACTTTATAACCTTCCTTAACCATCACTTTAACTTGCTTTATTTTACGGGTGAGTAATTGTTTGGCTGTGTTGATACCTGCGGCTGCAGCCTGTGCTTTAAGGGAAGGGTCAAGTGTGGTAAGTTCCATTAATTGTAAACTGTTATCCGCAGAGTTTTTTGCAACATCCCTGCTGATGGAACCGGGAATGTAGATGCCAGGCAATCCATCCAAATCGTACAACTCCAGCTTTACCGGAAACAGGAAATTTTTATAACGGATTGAGTTGATTTCAGCTTCGAGACGTTCATTGTTTAAGGATGCAATGCCGTTTACTGGTGTTCCATTCGGAATCAATATACCGTTAATGAAAACATCTGTAGAAATTCTTAACTGAATTACAGCGCCATTTACAAGTACCTGGTTGCTTTGTACTACCGCTTCTACTGCAAAACCTTCATTGAGCATTTCGGGTTCTTTAGTTGCTCCTAAAAATTGGCTGGTACTATTTTGTTTTTTCTTTGATGTGTCAATTAGAGACACATCTGCAAGTTTTGATTGAGTACTCACTGCAAATACCACCTGCTTTTGCTGCAATGATTTCTCTTTCAGTTTGTCTTTTATCCGTTGCGGATGTTGTATATCCAAAATTTTTTCCAATGTTCCGTTAAGTTGCTGCATCTCGGGGTCGCCGGTGTTGGTTTTGTTCATGGCAAGCAGCATGTTTTCCAACCTGTCAACTTCGTTTGTAAATTCATTCTCCTGGTTAGAATCATTGTCGTTGTTATTAATTACTGTTTCACTTTCCGGTTGCTTATTTATTTCTTTCTGAAGCAATGAAAGTTTTTCCATCAGTTTTTGTTCAGGATTGTTGGATGAATATTCATAAGGTGATGTGTTTAGTCTCTGGTTATATTTATTGGCAGAGTTTTGAGTAAGCATTTCCAGTTCATTCACCTGTACAAGCCCGGTATCTTGTTTTTGCTGATAATACGGGTCCGTCCGCATCCATTCTTCCAGCTTTGCAGAGTCTTTATCAGCTTTATCATAGAAACTAAGTTTGTCTGTAAGGTTATCCTCTTTTAGTTTAGCATCTGGAAGGTTTAGATTCAATCCCTTTTGTTCTGCTGAGGCAACAGGTTCTTTTCCCTTACCGCCACCCAATGCCCAAAATGCCATTGTGAGAAACGGTATTACCAGTAATGGCAACACCAGCATCATTTTCCGTTTACGTCCCGCAATCAGGCGGGACGACCTTTGCACACTGCTCATACATTCATTTTTGTTGTTGTGATAAATAAATTTGTTCCAGCATCTGCACACTGTCCATCAAACCCGGCCGGGCTTGCAGGATGCTGTCGTATTCAATTTTCTTGTTTTGTTTTAAGCTATCCATGTAATGCCTGAAATCTTTTATTTGCTGACAGGTTACTTCGTCAACCATAGGCTCTGCCACTACACTTTCATCGCCCGATTTATTGAAGTGCTTTGGTACATCTACTTGTTGTACTTCAAATGCCTTTTGTTTTTTATCAGGAGAAATAATACTGTTTATTATCAGGTAAAGACTATACCCGCCTGCACAAATGCAAAAGCCGACGAGTATTAGTTTGAGCCTTTTAAAATCTGTATTCATAAATAGCCTGTTCATTTTGTCTGCAAATAACCGTTGCGCTTTTATTCCAACTCCTGCAATTTTTCCAGCCACTTTATCTGATATACTGGTTTTATCTCCTGATATTGTTTCCTTTTTTCTTTTCCTGAACAACAACATACTACCTGTTTTGAATATTGATGTCAGTATTCTCCAGTGTCTTCCATTTTTCAATAAGAAAACCATGAGAGTTATTATCGCTTCTGGAAACGTTTCTTAAATACCCTTCTGTTATTAAGTTTCTGGTAGCAACAGTGGTTGGCCTGATTATTCTTTGAGTTCCCTTATACCGAAAATAAAATGGATAAACATCTGTGTTAATTGTGATGCTGTCCATAGCAATCTCCTGGCTTATGTTTCCACTGATTAAATTAGAGTAATAACCATTCTCTTTTAGGTTATCGTATTGCTGTTTTGCAGAATTGTCTGCCAGGTACAGTGCTTTTGTAATGTTTGCCTGAATTACCTTATCATCAGGGTCGAGTGTAAAAAAGAAATGATGAAACATTTTTACATGGTCTTTTGCTTCAACAGGAATATTATCTTTTCTGTCGGCGGCATAGGCTTCTAATGCTTTACCATTAGCCAGAATGAAAACTTTGTTTTGCGATTGAGAAGAAAGCTGATAGCTTTTGTATGCGATAAAAACTGATACGAGTACACAAGCCGCTAAAAACGCCAGGCTAAAGAAACGGATATAACGGAAGGCGGTATCTATATTTTTTGTTTTCTGAAACATCATGAACACTTTTTCAAACGCACCTTTCAGACTATGCAATTATGCTACCAACAAAGGGCTTTAAACAGTAAGGAAGGTAGGGCTAACTGAAAATATTTTGTACATTTAATCTTTGATAACCAACTGGAAATGTACAGTATTATACGGCAATCGGTGAGTTAGTGATAATATCTACGATAATAACTTTATGAAGCAAACAGGGTTTTTATTCATTCTTACGATTATCATATTGACGATTTACTTCTCAACATTTTCAAGTTGTAGTAAAGAATATAGTTGCGAGGGCTGCCTTGTTCGAGATACAATACCCTCAACAGATACAACGATTATAAAAGACACTATGAAAATTAATAGCACAATAAAATTTCCTTTTTGCTCTACTTGTTACACAACTCAATTGTACATTTTTAATAAGTGGAGCTTTAATAATTATAAGTCTAATGTATGTGGAAACGTTTTATATGCTAAGATTGAAACTGGAGAGGATTTGACATTTCGTGGTTTTCAAGATTGTACGAGAGATACACAGTTTTTGGTTACTGGTGTATTCCCGCCTGATACATTTGATTCTGACCGATTAAATGTTGTCGCCACTTATTCTAATTTTTTATTGTATGCACCCAATAATGTTATACTTGCAGTTGCTGGTGGCACAAACGGAACTCCTTTGACAATGAATGCTGTTCTTGACACTTTCAATTATTCTACAGGTATTGCTTCTTTCCGATTTTATGGATACGCATATACAAATAAAGGTGGTAGTTCATATATAACGGGTGACAGTTCTTATATTGACGGAAGAGTTAGAGCTAAGGTTAGATAAGTACTTCTCATCCTGAAATAAGTTTATTCAAAAACTACGTCTTTCCACTCAGCTTATCTTTCATATAATTACTGCCACCACTATTACCTTCTTTAAAATATCCTTGCGATGCGCCAGCATCAGCAAAACTGTTGCTCATTTTATTTGCAGCTCCGCCAAGAGCATCCCTTGTCATTGATGCGCCACCAACGGCTATAGTTCTGCTCGATGTGCTCATCATATTTGTTACTTTATAAAGCAGAGTGTTACCGCCACCGGCATGAATAATATAATTGGCAACTGATGGCACGGTGAAGTAACCAATGATACCGATAATCATAAATATCAGGTATGCTGTATCAGTTGTACTAAAGAAAGTATCGCCATTGGTGGCAATCTGCTGCAAATCTTCTTTCAGCATGTTCTCCTGAATTTTTCCCATAATACCGCCGAATATATTGGCAACCGGCAGCCATAAAAAAATGTTGAGGTAACGGGCTATCCAGACAGTTAGAGTATGTTGGAACCCATCGAAAACTGCAATACCAAAAACTAATGGGCCAAGTATAGCCAGCACAATTAAATAAAATGTACGGATGGTATTGATGCAAAGCGCCGCTGCCTCAAACAGCACTTTCAGCACTTCAGCCATCCATTGCTTAATTGAGTTGCGGAAGTTATAGGAGAATTTTGCAAATGCGAATTTTATATCGTTACCTATACTTTTTAACCAGCCTTCTCTCTTATCACCATAATTGTATTTATACCATTTCTCCCTGTCGCCACTGCCAGATGGGCCAACATACATTTGCCAGTAAGCAGTTTTCTTTATGGCTTCTTCTTTCATCAGCAGTAATTGTGCAACTGCTTTATCAGAATCAGTTACCATTTTACCCGTTGCTGTAACTGTGGGTTTCATCACACCATTAATCATTGCGATGACGGACGGAAATATTAATACGGCGAACCCAAGCACAAACGGACGAAATAGGGGATAAAAATCAACAGGCTCTGCCCTTGCAATATGCCCCCAAACCCTTGATGCAATATACCAGGTGGCAGCAAACCCTGCAATACCACGGCCAACACCAATTAATCTGCTGCATAATGGCATCATATCATCATATAATTTCTCCAGCACTTCATGTAAGCTGCGGATGCGATTTGCCATTCCTTGTGCTTCGGCTAAATTAGGAATCAGCAATACTACGATTGCTATGCAAAAAACTCTTACACACAGTTTCATACTCACTTTTTTTAAATCAAATCACTATTTTGTTAGCCCATATAATCTGCGACTCATTTCTATTTCTGCCTTTTCTGCTTTACGTTGCAACGAAAGCAAATTGGTATTGTTGGTAAATTCTTTTAGGAAAGTATATTGTTCTTCCGCCGCCAAATATATTTTATCAATAGCCTGCAGCCGCTCATCGTCACTCATTCGCAACTTGCCGGAAGTAATGACCATTGCCAGTTCATCAATGCTTTTCAAACTTTCAGTAAACAGGTTGCTGTACACTTTACCGAGGTAATCAATTTCTTGAATAGAAAACTGTTTGTCTTCTTTAAAACGGTTAAATGCCAGTTTATATTCTTTGGCTATCCTTAGCTGGTAGCTGATGACATCTGCAATGCGTTTATACTTTTTCACAGACGGGCTAACCTTCATCAGACCGTCCAAGAATGTTTTATGAATACTGAAATTCCCTTCCGATATGTTTTTGACGGCTGTGTACCCTTTATTGAGTAGTTTATACCCATCGTACATATTTTGCAGAATTTTCTTGAACTGTGCCAGTTTTTCTATGTTGAGTAACAGTTGCTGCACTTCATCACTTTGTGCTTTTATTTGAAAACTCATGCCGCACATAATCAAAATCACAACCAGCTTTTTCATTTTATATTATTTAAAATTTTAGAACGGTTTATTTCCATCTGCTCTCCCAATCGTTGTACGGCCAGCACACCCATATCTTCACTGAAAGAACAGGCAAATGAGTATTTATCCTGTACATCGGCATATAACCCATCAATCCGTTTCAGCCTTTCATCATCCTTCATTTGTAATTCGCCTGATGTTGTTACCAATATCAGTTCTTCCACCGTTTTCATACATTCTTCCAAAAGATTATCAAATACCTGTTTACAGTAATCCAGTTCCGCTTCAGTAAATTGTTTTGCTTCTTTTATTTGTTGAATAGTAGCTTTTGTTTGCTTAATGATTTTAACATGGTAAGCAACAATATCCGCCACTTTTACATAGCGGCTTATTTTGGGGTTAACATTTTTAAGCCGGTTAAAAAAATCCCGGTGCAGGTTAAATTCGCCTTTCTTAATATCCCTGATTGTATTAATACCGCCGGTTACGATGTTATAACCTTTTTTTGCATAACCGAGATATACCTGTAAGGCTGCGATTTGCTGGAGCAGGTATTTCTTTTGGGTGGAGTTTTGATTGAACCATTCATCTGTGGTTTGTGCATCTGTTGAAGGAGTAAACAGATGTAATGATAATAGCAGGAATAGTAATCTCATTTTTCTAATACTATTTTATTGGTAAAGAAAACATACATCAAAAAACCTTCCAGTTAACAAATGCTTAGGGTAATCCCCGTTGTACCACCTGTACACCAAAACAGTTTACTTAACACACACTTGTACAAATTAGTATTGGAAATCAAGGTATATTTGAACAAATAAATACGGCAATTGGTAAGTTACCTGCAACCCTAACAAACGACAGTACAAACATTGAGCAGATAGAAATTACTTATGAGAGTAACAAAACTATTTAAGGACTTTTTTGACAGTGAGAAAGCTGGCGGACTAACATTAATTGTCTGCACCATTTTATCATTGTTAATTGCCAACTCAACCTTTGGGGAAGGATATCACCATTTTTGGCAGACTAAATTTCAAGGACACAGCATTGAACATTGGGTAAATGACGGGTTGATGACTATTTTCTTTTTGCTTATTGGTTTAGAGTTAGAAAGAGAAATTTACAAAGGAGAACTTTCAAATCTAAAAGACGCTTTATTGCCAATATTTGGTGCTATTGGTGGAATGGCTGTACCTGCAGGGCTTTTTTTACTTTTTAATTATGGCACTCCAACACAATCAGGTGCCGGTATTCCAATGGCAACGGATATTGCTTTTGCTTTGGGTATTCTATCGTTACTTGGCAACAGGGTGCCAACTTCTATGAAAGTTTTTCTGACAGCACTTGCTGTAATTGATGATTTAGGAGCAATTATAATCATTGCCGTTTTCTATACTAAAACTTTGCTTTGGACAAACCTGTTTATTGCATTGGGAATTTTTGCCTTGCTTTTGATTTTTAACAGAATGAAGATTAGAAACCTGATTCCGTATTTAGTTGGCGGCGTTGTCATGTGGTATTTTATGCTTCACTCGGGTGTTCATGCCACCATTACAGGTGTGCTTTTAGCTTTTGCTATTCCATTTGGCAACGGTGATGAAAAATCAACTTCATACATTTTGCAACACTTCTTACACAAGCCAGTAGCATTTGTCATTTTGCCCATATTTGCATTAGCCAACACTGCCATAGTTTTTAGTGGCGACATTGCACAAACATTGACAGAAAATAATAGTTTAGGGATTGCAGTTGGACTAATTGCCGGCAAACCATTAGGTATTTTCGTCTTGACATTTTTAGCAGTAACGTTTGGACTTTGTAAGCTTCCGCCAGACCTAAATTGGAAAAGTATTTTTGGCGTAGGGCTTTTGGCAGGTATTGGTTTTACAATGTCTATTTTCATAACCTTACTTGCTTACGACAGCGAAACAATTATAAACAACTCAAAGTTAGTAATCCTCATTTCCTCAATGACAGCAGGACTTTTGGGTTTTACAACTTTGCGACTAACACTTAAACCGACAGTAAACTAAATGAAGAAAGAAGGGCAGCGGGTATCATAAACTGTGTAAAAAGCAAGTCATTTATCTATCAATCCCATACAACCTTTTCACATACTCAATCTCACCCCGTTCGCTTGCCCGTTGAATACTCAGCATTTTGTTTTGATTATTGAAATCTTTCAGGTCAGCATACTGTTGTTCCAGGTTATCAGCAACGGTATTGATTATTTCCAGCCGCTTGGCATCAGTCATTTGCGTAGCAAAAGCATTCACCACTAAAAATAACTGGTCAATACTTTTCAGGCTTTCGTCCATCATACCTGAATAGATATTGTACATAAAGTCAATTTCTTCAGCGGTAAAGTTCTTATCCTGTTTAAACAATGTCCAGGCACCTTTATATTCATTTACCATTTGCACCTGCCGTTCTATAATTTCCTTCACCCGGTTATAATAAGCCAGGGCGGCTTTTACTTTCCATAGTTCCTGGAAATAATCATCGTAGAGTTTACGCTGCTTTTCCACCCAATCCTTAATTTCAGTCAGCTTCAACTGGCTCATTTTATTTTCCAAAGTCTTTTGGGCATTCTGCAGCCAGATAGTTTTGTTCTGCAACCGCTGCATTTGCAGGTCAATTGCTTTTATTACTTTTTTTACCGCTGCCTTAATTATGTCTGCAATGGGCACCTGGGCTTTGGTTTCCTGCATTGGCAATAACATACAGCACATACTCAAACACACACCAGCCAATATCTTTTTCATGTTTCTTTATTTTAGTTTTTGATATTTGGTATCACCCGAAAACATAAGATTTTGTTTTGGGTCAAATGAATAAGTTTCTAATGTGGATGCTTCCTGAAGCATTTTTGTTTCGCTGCTGTAAACACCTGTTTTGTCTGTTACTTTATATTCAGGTTCAATTGGTTTACCGTCCAATATCCTTTCATAGCTCCAGCGCCTTACAATTTTATACTCATTAGAGGATGCGTTTAATACTGTTATACTTACTGTATCATGTTCAGCGCCAAATTCATGTTTCGCTTCACGGATATAAACACCGGGAAGAAATTCTTTTACATCATCTTTAGCAACAGAAGTACAGGCTGCGAAAATAATTACGGTAACAGACAGGAGAAAGAAAGACAGTTTCATGGTATTAGTTTTTAGAATGAATAATCTCGTCAGCCAAAGCCTTAATTCCCTTTTCAATATCTCCACCAAATTTTTGAGCATAGGCCTGCACCTGCACCTTTTCCTTTTCTTCAGTTGTATATGCCAGGTATTCTTCCGGCGATACTTCTGTACGGTAAACTTTGCTCAGCACTCCACCAAGAGAAATAAAAACCTCTTTATATTTTTTAGTCGGGTCATTGGCTTTGTTGATTGATAATACCAATGCCTTTTCTTTTTCAGTTAGCCCAAGCAACTCCTGTATCTGGTCGAACTTGTTTTGATACTTGCTTTGGTCTAACAATATTTTACAATCGCTGTTATTGATGATTGCCTGCTGCTTCACCACAGTGAAGAAATAATATCTTCCACTTCCTGAGTAACCACAATCGCTTCACCAAAAACTTCCTTACTGTTTTAAATAAATACTTGATGTACTCTGCCATACCTTCTTTGGCTATTGCCTTCCATGCTTATTTCAATTAAAATCATTTTCGTATTCCTTTCAGTTTTCTCATTTTGGAAATAAATACTTCCATGATTATGATAGTTACCAGGGAACAAAATCAGGGTGGATCTTTCATTATCCAGTTCAAACACAATAAACCGTTGTTGCAGTAAATCCAAATTCTCCTTCGCATTAAGTAGGTAATCAAACTCTCTTTTTGTAGTATGACCTTAAACGCAAAGAAAGTTTGATATCAAAGTCTTTATCCTTCACATTATCGCCTTTCAGCACCGCTACAAAATCATCTTTCAAAAAGTCATAAAAGCTATCAAAGCAGGGAAAGATGTTTTTATTGTTCTCACTTTTTCAAAATATAATTGCAGGGCATTTGACAAAGCCACATATTCGCTACGGTTAAAGGTTTCATTATCTTTTTTCCAAAGAGCTAACAACAACGTCTTAATACTTTCCTTTTCTCAGTATCAAGTATACTGACTTCACCAATATAAAACGGGTTAAACTTAATCGGCTTCGTTTCAGAATAGGTGAAATAGTAGCCATTCACCATATCGCACAAACCTTTGTAGCTTTATAGCCTCAGCATCTACCAGCACAATATGTGTGCCTTTTTCGTAGTAGCTCCTACCATGGTTGGTAGAAAGATTTTCCACTTCCCGAAGGTTCAAAATGAACTTGTTTCTATTGGTGCAGATGCCTTTGTCCATTGGTCGTCCGAAATATCCATATGAATGGGTTTGCCGGAAAGAACCGTTAGTAAGTGGATGCCGATGGGGCTGACAGAGGAACGGTAATTCGTTTCTCAAAATTGAAAAAACCGTAAAGCCTGCGGACTGAATGTATCAAACGTATCATTCATGGGAAAGTCCACAGCATTACCGGGAATACCAGCCCAAAATATCTGTGCCGGAGCCTTCGGCTTCCAGTTTGGGTGTTGCATCCATTTGAGTTAGTGCAGATGAGCAGAGATTACGGATGGTTTTTAATTCATCCTTGTTGTCCGTCCATGCCAGTAAATTAAAATGAGCTTTTACCGGCAGCCGTTGCTCACTTATGGCTTGCTTAAAAATCATCTGTTGCCTGTTTGCTGATTGCATTTTCCCCGCTGTATGCGGAAAGGGATTGCAGCCAGTAATCTTTACTTTCTAATTTTTGTATTGTTTTTTGCACATCTTCAATAAATACACTGGTTGTAGATATGGTTACAACAACAACTGCCCGATAGGCGAGGCAAAGCCAACACTGAATTTTGTTTTATCAGTCGAGTATTTATCATAGTTAATCCTTGAGCCGCACAAGGCAGGCACAAATTCTGCATCAGCCATAGTGTAAAGCTGGCAATGGTTTTCACCAATCTTCCATTCGGGTTTAAATTCAATGTCCCGGAGAACAACCCCATCATTGCCCAGATTCAGGTAATGCAATACAAAATCAGCCAATGACTCGTTTGGCAGCATTTTCATGGTTACAAAACCACTGTCGGTAAGTATCTTTTGAAACTGCCCTACATGGTTCATAAAGTCATGAAAGTGTTTTGGCTGCACTGTTTCTTCCGGCACAATTGTTCTGCGGAGCAAGCTGCTGAAAATAGATGATGAAGCTTTACGGTTAGCAGGCTTTTTTGTAAGCATGATATAGCAGCGATGGTCTAAGTAAGGCCGTTCGTTAAAGAAACGGTCGCTGCTACGGGTAAGAAAACTATTGTCTTCCTGAATAAACGAAGGTTTATACTTTGCCTCTGTAAACCAATCCTGTTTGTGCAGCACACTGTTTACTGGTAAAACCTTTATCGCTTTTATCCAGGCATGATGAAAGGCTTCGTATTCATCATTGCTCATAGTAAATAGTTCAGGTAACTGTACTTCAAATGCCACAGTAACATCACCCATTTTTGATAAGATGGCATTGTGTTCCACTGCATATACCGGTAAAATTTCATTTAGATTTTTCATTCAACAACTGCTTTTTCAATCTCACTTTGGAATAACTTTTTATCACATCCGGCACCGACCGCCTTGCTATTTTCTTCATCATGCCATATTCGCCATAAGTGCGGCTTAATTTGTAAATACGCATAAATAAAGCCGTAGTAAGCACAGCAATTAACGGCAGGCAAAAAAAGATACCCAGGCCGCTGATGTAGAGTATTGCAAAAAGTATCAGCAACACTACTAAACCGCCGCCCAGGTACCAGATATATTGGGCTTTTAGACCCTTGAACTCAATACTGCGATTGATGCCTTTGTTGATTTGATAGACTGATGAAGACATACTTCTTTCGATAATTAGAAAGAAATAGCAAAAAATCAACCATTATGATGGGTGAAGAGGTAATAAAAGTAGGACTACCTATCCGATATTCGAGTGAAAATTTAAGCAGTAAATTTATCAGATACTAAAATTGCACAGTTTTCTTCTGGTTGCGAAGGATTGCAACCTGCTTCGCATTTGCTTGCACCGGTAAGTAACATGGTTCTAATGGATATTAACTCACGGATTTTTTCATCCAGCAATACAACCTTATCATTAATCTTGTGAGATACATTTTTGCAAGAGGCTTCATTCACTTCAATCATGTCCAGCAGCTCTGCTACTTCATTTAAAGTAAACCCAAATCCCTTTAACCGTTTTATTGTAAGCAGGCGGTTAAGTACTTCCGATGAATACTCTTTATAATTATTATCCCGTCTTTCCTTACGGCTCACCTTAATTAAACCATGCTTTTCATAAAAGCGGATAGTGTCTTTTGACAACCCCGTTTCCTTTACTAATTGACCTATTAACATAGTTTTAAAAATTTTCTTTACAAAAAGCTTGACCGTTGCCTATACTCCACTGTTTATGTTTGCAAATCTACTCACATAAACAGAAAAAAGAAATGCAAAAAATTACAGTAAAACTATTCCTGCTGGCAGCGGGGCTTACCGGCTTTGCCTAATGTACTAACGGGCAGGCAGGCTCAGCTAAAAACAAAACAACAACAAAGGCGGCAACGTGCAGCCATTGCGGTAAAACCTCTTGTACAAAAGAATGTTCATCAAATCCTAAAACAACAACTATGTCTGATTCAGCAAAACTAAAAGCATTAGTGCCATCATGTAATCTTTCCGGTTCTCAAATGATGGAACGAAAAAGTTTCTTACAATCATCTATGGCGCAAAAAATTGAGAGAGTAGAAGAACTTGAAACCGGGTACGATTTAATATTTACGCAGCCCAAAGAATACTCAATAGAATTGCTGGAGTTCATCAACTTTGAAAGAAGCTGTTGCTCCTCGTTTTCATATGCTTTGATTTTTGAACCAAACAATAAAGCCACACATCTTCAAATTTATGGTTCAAAAGAAATTAAAGCAGAGCTGGCAGGTGGATTTAAAGAATTAGGGTTTATAAAATAGTACTGAAATGGAAAAGAAAAAAACTACATCTTCCACAGCCAAAAAATGGGCTGGATTGGCATAAGCCTTTGTGCATTGTGTTGTGCCTTGCCGGTAATTAGTGCTGCAATCGGCATGGCATCATTAACAGCTTTATCGTTTTACTTAGAAAAGATTGGCATACTGGCTTTAGGGCTTGCGGCCTTCTTTTTTTGGTATGCCTGGTATAGTAAAAAGAAGAAAGCAAAAGAATGTACAACAAGTTGCGATACAGGTTGCGATTGCAAAACTGAAAATACAAGCCATACATAATAAAGCATGGTATTAAAATCATTGGGCATTTTTCTCTTTGCCGGGTTATGTGAAATAGGCGGCGGCTACTTGATATGGCAGTGGCTAAAAGAAGGAAAACCTTTTTGGTACGGCATCATTGGTGCAGCAGTTCTTGCATTGTATGGCATGGTGGCAACTTTGCAACCAGCAAACTTTGCAAGAACCTATGCTGCTTACGGCGGTTTCTTTATAGTAATGTCATTGCTTTGGGCTTATAAGGTTGATAATTTCCGGCCAGATAAGTTTGATGTTATCGGTGCAGCAGTTGTATTAATAGGTGTTTGCATTATCTTTTATGCTCCCAGGCATTAAAATAATTGCTTTGTATTTAAGCATTTGCTTAAATAGTTATTTCCCTTATCTTTAGCGCATGGAAAACAATACTTGTATCAGGTTATTTGCCAACCAGGCGCAAATAAAGAATTGTAAAAACAAGTTGAAGACTGCTCAAAAGTCTTTTGCAAACCTGTCAAACATATTGGCTTTGGCAGGTAATGAAGTAAGTCTGAAAATTATTTATTTGTTGGAAGAAGAAAAGGAATTATGCCCCTGCGACCTTTCCGACATTTTAGGCATGAGTATCCCGGCTGTATCACAGCATCTGCGAAAATTGAAGGATGGAAATATTGTTGAAACCCGGAAAGAAGGGCAAACAATTTATTACTCCCTTACACAGGAAAATCTAAAGATTTTAAGGCCGTTCTTCAAACATATTAATGTACAAACTCAAAAACTGGAAATAGTATGATAAGTATAAAATCGACTGGTACATTTACCGGCGCAGGTGTTCTTTCTGCTATTGCAGCTTCACTTTGTTGTATTACTCCTGTTATTGCACTCCTTGCCGGTAGCAGCAGCATTGCAGCTAATTTTTCATGGATAGAGCCAGCAAGACCTTATTTAATAGCTGTATCAATTGCTGTATTAACATTTGCGTGGTATCTTAAATTAAAGCCAGTTAAAAAAAACGAAATGGATTGCAATTGCGAAACAACTAAAAGGGCTTCCTTCTTTCAGTCCAAAACTTTTCTGGGAATAGTAACTGTTTTTGCTATTCTGATGATGGCTTTTCCACTATATGCAAAAGTGTTTTACCCAAAACCAAAAGTACAGGCAACGCCTGTGTTAATTGATAACAAACAAACAGCAAAGTTTACCATACAAGGCATGACCTGTACTGGTTGTGAGGAGCATGTAAACAACGAACTGTCTAAAGTAAATGGGGTATTATCTTATAAAACTTTTTATGCCACCAGGAGCAGCTTAGTCACTTTTGATAAATCAAAAATTGATGAAAAGACAATTGAGGCCGCCATTAATAAAACAGGGTACAAAGTAAAAAAATATGATGTATTGAATAACCCTGCTACCTGTAAGTCAGCAGGAGCTTGCAGGGATACTATAAAATATTGCTGCGAAAAAAACTAAAAGGAATGGAAAGGACATTAACATTGCAATCTACAATTACTTGCCCCGAATGTGGTTTTCAGAAGGAAGAAACGATGCCTACAGATGCATGTCAGTACTTTTACAAATGTACCAACTGCGAAACCTTTCTAAAACCAAAGCAGGATGATTGCTGTGTATTTTGCAGCTATGGCACTGTTGCCTGCCCACCTATACAGATGAATAAATCTTGTTGCCCATAAACTCATTACGGTTTTTTTGTAGTTTTTATAGAATATCGTAATATTGCGATTGATATGGGGCTTACAAAAACAGAAAAATTTACAGATAAGCAAAACAAACTGGCGCAAATGCTCAAGGCACTGGCACATCCAGCACGGATTGCCATATTGCAGCATCTGATAAAATCCAATGCCTGCATCTGTGGCCATTTGGTAGAAGAATTAGGACTTGCACAAGCCACCATTTCACAACATTTAAAAGAATTAAAGAACGTTGGCCTTATAAAAGGTACAATTGACGGCACAAGCATTTGCTATTGCATTGATGAAAAAAACTGGAAGCAATGCAAAAAGGAATTTGATGCGTTTTTTGTTACCTATGACAGCAAAGGCAATTGCTGTTGATTTTTTTTTGCTATTAAGCATCGGTATATTACGATTAATAAAACATACAAAATGAAATTATCAGAAATTAAAAAACACCTGGCTACTGCTGAGGCAGTAAATTTTAAATTGCCATCAGGAGCATTTGTGCCAGAGCATTTTCATGTAACAGAAGTGGGACTTATCACAAGGCATTTTATTGATTGTGGCGGTACAGAACGTTTAGAGAAAGTGGTAAACTTTCAGCTTTGGGATGCAAACGATTTTGAGCATCGTTTAAAACCACAGAAGCTGCAACACATTATTGCACTTTCAGAGCAAAGGCTTGGTATTGGTGATTTGGAAATAGAAGTGGAATACCAGTCTGAAACTATCAGTAAATATGGTTTGCATTATAACGGTAAAGATTTTCAACTTGTGCCAAAGCATACAGCTTGCCTTGCAAGTGATGCCTGTGGTATTCCACCGGCAAAGCAAAAAATACAACTGGCAGAAGTGGCAGCAGAGAAACAATCTTGTTGCACCCCCGGCAGCGGATGCTGTTAATCTCATTTCATGGAAATAAAGAACATTACAGCAGAACAATACCCACAAGTCGCTGCTATTTATTTGCAAGGCTTGGCAACGGGTATTGCTACTTTTCAAACAGAAGCCCCCGATTGGCAAAGCTGGGATAAAAGTCATTTATCGGATTGTCGTTTAGCGGCAGTTGAAAATAACCAACTGGCAGGTTGGGCTGCCCTTTCACCTGTGTCAAGCAGGTGTGTATATGCAGGTGTTGCAGAAGTGAGTATTTACATAGCCGAAAAATTTCGGGGTAAAGGCGTAGGAAAACTTCTCTTAACAAAACTAATAGCAGAAAGCGAAGCTGTCGGGCTTTGGACATTACAATCAGGAATTTTTGCTGAAAACACAGCAAGTATAAAACTGCATGAACAATGCGGTTTCAGGATTATTGGTTACAGGGAAAAAATCGGTCAGCGAAACGGAATTTGGAAAGATAATATCATAATGGAAAGGAGAAGTAAAACCGTTGGAATATGAGAAAGTATATTGCTGAATTAACCGGCACATTTGCTTTGGTATTTTGCGGTACTGGTGCAATCATTATTAATCAGGAAACCAACGGTACTATTACACATGCCGGAGTTGCTATCACATTTGGGCTTATTGTAATGGCAATGATTTATGCATTGGGCAATATATCCGGTGCCCATCTAAATCCGGCAGTAAGCATTGCATTTGTTATTGCTAAACGGTTTCCCGTAAAAGAATTGTTACCATACATTATAAGTCAGCTTGCAGGTGCAGTATTAGCAAGTATAACTTTAAAATCCCTTTTCCCCGATAACGAATTTTTAGGAGCAACCATTCCGCATGGCAGTGAAACACAATCTTTCATTTTAGAACTATTCTTAACCTTCTTTCTGATGCTGGTTATTATAAATGTAGCAACAGGTAGTAAAGAGCAGGGAATGTTTGCAGGCTTGGCCATTGGCTCTACTGTTTTATTGGAAGCAATGTTTGCCGGTCCGATTTGTGGGGCATCTATGAACCCTGCCCGTTCATTTGCACCAGCCATTATTTCAGGCCACACAGAACATTTGTGGCTTTATGTAACAGCAACAATTGTTGGAGCTGCCGCAGCTATTCCACTTTGGAAATATTTATCAAACAATACAACAAACAAAGACAAATGAAAATTGCATTATTCTCCGATATACATGCCAACCTTCCTGCATTGGAAGCATGTTTTAAAAGTATGGAAGAACACAAACCTGATGCTATTTACTGCCTCGGTGATTTGGTGGGTTATAACATTTGGCCGAATGAAGTAGTAAACGAAATAAGAAAAAGAGGCATTCCCACCATTGCCGGTAATTACGACCAGGGCATTGGTTTAATGAGTGATGAATGCGGTTGTGCTTATAAAACAGAACCGGAGAAAGACATGGGAAAAATATCTATTTCTTATACAAACCATCTTGTAAAGCCTGATGAAAGAAAATATCTTCGGACACTTCCATCGCATATAAAAGTAGAGTTTCAGTTGAATAACGACAAGCTGAATTTGTTGTTAGTGCATGGCAGCCCAAGAAAAATTAATGAATACTTGTTTGAAGACAGAGAAGAAAAAAGTTTGTACAGGATAATGGAACAAGCTGATGCAGACATAATGTGCTTTGGCCATACACATAAACCTTACCACCGCATTTTACCAACAGAACCCGGAGACAACCCACATTACCGTCATGCAATCAATATCGGTTCAGTAGGCAAACCAAAAGATGGTACACCCAAAGGCTGTTATGTATTACTTACTATCAACCACGACAGCAGCATTTCAAATAAAGAAGCAGTGCAGGTTGAGTTTGTACGATTTGAATATGATGTAGAGAAAGCTGCAAGAGCAGTTGAAGATAGTCCGTTGCCAAATGAATATGCTAATATGTTGCGGAGAGGTTATTAAAAGGCAATTATAAATTACAGGAACAATTAAAGGCTAATTCTTTTAGCCTTTTTTTCTACATCTCTATTCTTGGGTAGCAACGATTTCTCAATTTTCACAACCGGGATTTCTTTTACATCAATATCATTTTCCTGTGCGGCCTCTATCTGCTTCTCTTGTATCTTAATAGAAATTTCCCTCTCCAGTTTCGAAACATCTTTCTTCAACTGCCCCAATTCATCTTCTTTATCAAATGGCTTTGCGACTATCTTTTCCAGCATGGGTATATTGTTTTCCAACTCTTGTATTGTTTTTTGATATTTTACTTTCAGGCTTTCCACCCTGTCAATTGCATTTAAAAAATAACGGGCAGCCAGCTTGGGGTTGTCAATATTAATATGCCCCTGATTCCATGAGTATTTAATGCCACTTTCTTTACTTTCGGCATAAAACACATTACTGTATTTATATTCAAACATTCCTTTGTCTTCATAAGTCTCTTTTTGGCGGCGGATGTATAAATCGAAGCCATAGAGTTCACCAATTTTTTTATTGTCGTCTTCGCCAATACCTGGTTTCCATGCTGCATAAAGGCGGATTAAATGGTTGCCGGTTGCCTCTGCATCTCCGCTTGTTAAACCATCTATCTGTATAGGGTTAACTTTTATCCCTTCCTTATCATACTGCAACTGGGTTTTGTATTGTTTCTCATCGCTACTCAGCTTCTCCAATATTTGCAGTGTTTTACCTTTTTCTTCCTGCAGGTTTTCTAATTTAAACCTCGACCGGAATATTTCTTTATGATGAGCATTGCGTAAACTCTCCAATACGGCAATCTTCTTTTCCATTTTTGATTTTTCCAGCAGTGTTGTATCGCCTGATAATATAGCGATGTATTCAGAAAAGTTCATTCCGCTTTTTTCATCAATACTACCTTCATCTATTGTCCGCACATTCAACTCACAATTCTTCATTTGGCTGATGAAGGTTTGCTTGTTCTTCAGCAGATTGAATTTGTAATTGTCCAATGATTGTTCAACGGCGTAAATGAAATTCTTCACTTTGTTATTATAAAATTCTTTGGCTATAATATTTCCCTGTCTTGCGCCACGGCCATCCCTTTGTTCCAGTTCAGAAGGTTTCCAGGGTATATCCAAATGGTGCATGGCAACCACTTTTGCCTGTACATTTAAACCGGTTCCTGCTTTTTCTGTACTACCCAGTAAAATACGGATGTCGCCATTGTTCATCTTTCGGAACAGTTCCGGCTTTTGCTTATCTGTCCAGTCATGAATAAAAGTGATATGGTGGGCAGGTATTTTAAAGTCTGTTATGAGTTTTTCTTTAAGGGTATCGTAAATATTAAACTCATTAGGCTTGGGTGTACCAATATCACAAAACAATATTTGAGTGCCTTTGTGTTCCTTACTTTGCTCATAAATCTCTGTAACCTTTCTTGCACAAACATTTACTTTATTGTTTGGATGGTCGCTGTACTTATCTGCATCAATCAGCCGCATATCTGCCGCCATCTTTTTTGCATAGTTTGTTGCAATCAGCATACGGCCTTTGTCCTCTTCATCTGTCAATCTTGGCCTGCCGATTAATTCTCCATCACCTGTTTTAGCAAACTGCATCAATAGCTTAGTAAATTCCTGTTGCTGCGGTGTGGGTGGAATGTTGACTAATTGTTCATCAATCTCCGGCTTGTCCAGATTGATATGTTTTGCAGTTTTATAATCCGTAATCTCATTATAAAACAATGCCAGTTCCGGTACTTTTATAAAATGCCGGAAACGTTCCTTAGCAATAATCTCATTGGTGACAGAAAACTCAAAGTCAGTTGTTTTCTTTGCAAATACCGCTGCCCATCCATCAAAATTTTCAATGCTTTGCCTTTCCATCTCTTTTGGTCGCAGGTATTTAAACAACAGGTACATTTCTGTTAAGCTGTTACTGATAGGTGTACCTGATAAAAATGTAACACACAAATCGCTGTTAAATCTTGTTTGCAGTTCCCGTACAGCAAACAGCATATTCAATGCTTTCTGACTGCCTTCCTTATTACCAAGTCCGGCTACACGGTCATGTCTTGTAGTGTAAGTAAGATTTTTAAATTTGTGTGCTTCATCCACAAACAAATGGTCAACACCCAAGTCTCGAAAATTAATACCGGCATCTTTCTTTTCTTCAATATTCTTTCTTAATTCCTGCAGCTTTACACCCAGGTTAGTTTTGCGTATCTCCAAACCTTTCAGCATACGCCGGGAAATTTCCCCACCCATATTTTTTATTGTATGTAAATCCTTTTCTACATTATCCAGTTCGGTTTGAAAAATATTTTTTTGTATTTCGGGGCTTTGCGGAATTTTGCCAAACTGGTCATGGGTGAGTATGATGCAGTCCCAATTATTATTTTTTATTTCATTGAACAACCTTAACCTTTTGGCAGGTGTAAAATCATTTTCATCAGGCGCCAATATCCTTGCATTGGGATAAGCCTTTCTGTAAGTTGCTGCTATATCCCTCACATTTGTTTTCAGTGCCAGTATCATCGGCTTGTTGGCAATATGCAGCCGCTTCATTTCGTTGGCTGCTACCACCATCGTTAATGTTTTGCCCAAGCCTACTTCATGGTCTATTAATGCACCACGGTTTTGTACAATGCGCCAGACTGAGTTTTTTTGTGAACTGTATAAATCGTCAATTGCTAATCTTTTTTTATCCAGTCCGGGGAATTGTAAATGGCTGCCATCGTATTCTCTCAATACATAACAGTTGAATGTATCATTATACAATTGTTCAATTTCCCTTTTGTTAGTAGCTGGTAATTCATTCAGCCAATTGATAAAGCTGTTTCTGATTGATTCAATCTTTTGATGAGCTAATTGTATAGCTTCACTATCGGGTACACGGATGGTTTTATCGCCCACTTCAATCTCATAGGTGTAGAATGGTGTTGTGTTTTCCAGTGCATGTTCAAGTATGGTATGACCGTAGTAAGATTTACCTGCTTTGGTGGTAACGGCATATTCCTGTAAAGTTTTTGCATTATCATTCAGCGTTTTTACTTTGAACGTATCAAGCGATGAAAAATAGCTGACTTCTGTTTTGGTTTCAAATAAGTGAGTGGCGAAGTCATCATAATATTGTTGCGGTATCCATCTTTCCCCCAAATTAAAATCAAGCAGTTCAAAAGGTATTCTTTCTGGCTGCACTTTTTGCAATGCAGTTAAACTTTTTAATAACTGCATATCATCAGGCTTTTCTTCAGCGGCTCTCTTTGCTATTGATAACTTAATAACTACGTTTCCACTTAGATACTGGTCTGTCGTCTCCCATTCATAATTGGCAGGGTTGAGATAGATGTGATTTCCAAGTGTTGAAATTGTTTCAGCTTCGGTATTGTCAGTTGCGGCTGCAATAAACTCAATATCTACTTCGCCTTTATCATTCAGGCTTTTTGCCAATGCTTCTAAAGGATTATCAGTTGAGTAAACTTCTTGTTTGGGAATTAATGATTGTGTAAGTATGTCAGCTTTTACAAATTGTTCGCCTTCCTGCCTTTCCAGGGAAGAAAGCATCATTAACCCAAATGCTTCATCTTTTAAAATACGTTGGCGGTTTGCAGGTGTATTTAATAAGCCGTATCCCTTAATTAATGCTTCATAGGCTTCATTTACATTCTTTCTTAGTTCTCCATCGGGTGTTCCTGCTGTTTCTTTTTCTGTTAGCGATAAATACATATCTCTTACATTGGTATACTGCGTATAGAAGGCTAAGTCTTTTTTATCATGCAGCGATGGAAGAAAAACAGCCCCATTGTTTTCGCCTGCCATAAATGAAACAAAACCCACTCTTTCATCCTGCACAATCAATGTAGCCTCTTTGTGGAAACGATTTGGAGCAATAACTTCAGCCAGTTCATCATCTTTATTTAGTGATGCATGAAAGAGTGTATCACCATCATTATAAAAGGTATGGTCGTAGCCTTTTAGTTTTTCTGAAAGATGTTTTAGTTCATATTGCAATGCGGCTGCACTCATCCAATTGGCAGGAAACCGAATTTCTTCAAGGTTGGAGTAAAGCTTATAAGCATAATTCTTAAAAGCAAATGTTTTTGCAGTAAGCATTACAACTGCTTCATGTTCGGAGTTGTCTTTTGTGCGAATGATGTTTAATACCCTTGCAGTTTGCCGCTGTACAACTGTTGCATCAAGGTCGTTTATATAAGCCGAAGCCCGGTTGATAGCAGAAACCGGTGCCGTATCAAATAAACCTAACTGTGTAGAAGTATTGTCGGGTTTTGATTCAGGGATGGGTGTATAAGTCAGCAGCTTGCTTTTGGATATTTTTTCTTGCGAATCAGTCTTCTTAAATGCCTGGTGATTGAATCTCTTTGAAATGCCCTCGCTTATGTTTTTGTAAAGCTGTTCACCTATTTGATTGATGTCTCCTTTTTGCCAAATGGTTTCATGTACTTTACCATATTGGTCTTTGCCGGGTTTTATTTCGTTGCCCAACTTTACGTTTGGATAAGCTGCGATATACTTGTTTATATGGTATTCGCCGAAGTTGTTTGATTGCTTTTCCGTTTCAATCAGGTATTGCTCATTCGTAGTTATATCTTTCTTGTTACTGCTCTTTTGTACAATCAGCAGATGCGAAGGTGCTTCGGTATTACCTGTATCTTTCATCAGGTTATCAGGCAGCACATTCAGGCTGATGAAATTGGAATTATAAAACAGGTAATCCCGGGCTTCTTTGTTTGATGGGCTGTTTAGAAATGCATCGGTAGTAATGTAAGCAAGCAAACCGCCTTCTTTAATTTTATCCAATCCTTTTGCAAAAAAATAGTTGTGGACTTTTTCCTTTATGCTGGCATCCTTAATTGAATCATCATAAATTTTAAAATTGCCGAAAGGGATATTACTGACGATTAAATCAAACTTTCCATTTTCAGCATTATCGGTTTCCTGAAAACCTTTTGACTGTACATTTACCGGTATTGACAAACTGCTGCTTATTGCTTCAGTAATTCTTGCAGTAAGAATATCTTTTTCAACAGCAGTAATATTTTGGAGAAAGGGGAAGGAATTTACTGCTTCAGTGATAAATACACCTGCACCGCTACTGGGCTCATACAGAGACATCGGCTCAATACCTTTTTCCTTTAGTGCAGAAAACAAAGTTGCAGGAACAATCTGCGGCGTGTAAAATGCAGTTAGAATGCTGTTACGCATTGATGCAACAGCTTCTCCGTATTCTTTTTGACTGAGATTTTCTTTTAGTAACTGGTGTAGTTCTAAAATTTGTGGATGCAGTTGCAAATCCAGTTTTGAAGCATTTAGTTTCTTCCATGCTTCAATATTACCGTCAGGAAACAGTACAGCTTTCAGTCCACCAAAGCCCGAATACTTCTTTAAAGCAGAAAGCTGGTCAGCAGATAGTTGTTTTCCCACCGACCAGTTTAATGCAATACGGATAGCTTCAATATTATTCCGTAGTTTCTGCTGACTGTTGTAACTCATTGCTCACTGTTTCACTCACACGGTTGCTGTCTAAGTATTCGCCAATAGCACCACAAATTGCATAGCGGATAAAACGGTTTTCCTCGTTCTCTTCAGAAAATTTCAAGTCATTAAACACTGCGTCACAATAGCCAACCATATTTACTACTTGATGCTGCAATAAACCTGATTGGTGAAGCCAGTTGTAATCGTTTTCAAATTCCGCTTGAAGAATATTGAGAATGTAATTATATCTCGAAGGTTTCAACTCTCTTGTCAATTCAGTAATGCAGATTTCTTCAACGATGTAACTAGGTTGTTTATCTGCTTCCATTTGCTTCCATATTGCTTCAACACTTTCCACTTTTGAATACAGCCGCAAACGAAGTTTGTCTTCTGCCTCTAAAGCAAATAGCATATCGGGGTTATTCTCCCTGATATATTCCAGTAATTTGCCGATAAGAATTTCTTTCATAAGCGATGTTTCATTATACACCAAAGAATGAACGGATAACGGTAGCCACAATCACCAAAAAAACGCAACTGCCAAACCATGCAGCCGCAACTTTTCCGGTATCATGGTCGCCGCTGTTCCATTTTTGATACACTTTTACCGCACCAATTAAACCAACGATGGCACCTACGGCATACATCAGGTTTGTACCGGCAGCAAAATAACTTCTCACTTTGGTGTTAGCTTCGTTAATGCCGGCATTACCATCTTGTGCCATTGCTGTAACAGAAATCAGCAGCAGGAGAATACCCGCTGCTGCATACATCCAATTTCTCTTGTCAATCACTTTTTTCATACTCACTTTTATTTTGAAAATTGAAAAATAAAAGAATGCTTCATTAAGCTAACCCTTCCGCACTTGATTTTCCTGCACGCAGCTAATGAAGCATTGCTTTTTTAAACCCACATATATTTAATATCCGCCTCTGTAAACCGTTCAGGATAGTATTGAGCAAGCAAACCGGATATAGCTGATTCTAATTCCTGGTTATGCCCGGCTGAACGTAAATCCGGATATTTCCCAGCTATCATTTTAACAGCAAAAAGTATTTTTTCTTTAGGGGCTTCCTGCTTCATTTCTGCCAGGTAAGCATTTGCTTCATCCCAAAACTGTTGCAGTACAGTTGTTGTTTCACTGAGGTTTTCTTTAGGCAAAAAGTCTGCATGATTGCCGGAAGTAAATTGTTTTTTAATTTCCGCCACCGAAATGGGAGAGTTCTTTTCATCTACTTTTTTTATACCAATTAAAGAAAGTATTTCCCATCGAAAATATTTAAACCCTACAAAGCAGTAATAAAGTATCAGCAGAGTAATTATTGCAGTTATGTACTGGTTCCATGAAATTGAATTAAGCATAAACAAATGATTTAGCTGTAGTTCATTTATACAATTACCCTTCCAAATTGAAAGCAATTACCGTAGGCAAGGTAGGGCTACCGATGGTTTGGTGTATTGGTAAGTTTGCCTGTACTTTTGGTTTTAATCAATCAAGCAATGTGTAACCATGGGAAATATTTTAATCCTGCAATATGATACAGCACCATAACCAATTTGATTTATAAATTTGCTTATGAAAAGGCAGATGATTTTTAGACAATCCTATTATGACAGCCAGGTTTTAACAGGTGCAACCGAAATACCTTTTTTTACTGAAACAGATGAAGACAATGATAGTGTAACGTGCATGACAGAAGACGAAGCGATAAAGTGGTTATTTAAGTATTTTTCTTTTGGACAAACATTTATGGAAAGCTTTTTTGACAGTGCATGTACTGTCCATTCATTTTTCGGAAAGAAGGAGCCCTTTGTAATTTTAGGGAAAAAGCCAGGTGATATTGACATTTTGTTTGTGGACAAAGAACGACCTGATAGAGCGATTGCATTTGAATGTAAGAGACTAAAAGTAACATCTGCTGAAAGCCATCTGCCAAAAGTTAATAATTCGTCAGGAATAAAGCATGGTGTAAAGCAAGCGAATGGTCTGCAATCGCTTGGTTTTTATAAATCTTATTTAATGATAATTTTGCTGGACGATAGCAGGTATTTTGATTATCCAAATACGATGATGCGAAACAGTAAGTGGCATGAAGTTGAAGAAGTTTACGACATGCCTTGGAATGAGCCTTTAAATCAAGATGTAGGAATTGTTTTTGTTAAAGTAACTCAACCGACAGGAAAACATTTTAATGAAATGGCCGGTATTGGCTTTTGTATTGACAAAGAAGCAAACGCACAGCAACAAACTGCCTCAATGACAAACAAAGTGAAAGACCTTTTTCGGATACCTTAACATATTAGTTCGGGAAATAGTTCATAGCTGTGATGTAGAATTTATCGGTTAAGTTTATAGAAATGAGTACCACTATAAACGATATGTCATCATTCTCTGCTTTCTTAGTACATTTTATTCATTAAACAGGTTGAAAAACAAGGCAATAGTGTTTATTTCTCATTTGTATCGCCGTTAAAAAGTGTCATGTTTTGACATATAAATCTGTTCTTCTGCTCTAAAAAGATTATTAATCCTGCTACCTTTTTCCTTATTTTTGTAACAATGGAAAACGTACATAAGCATATAGAGCACTCAATTTCAAGGCGTAAGAAAGGGGAGTTGATATTTCCAACTGACTTTAGAGGAAAAGGTACTCAAACCGCTGTTAAAACTGCCCTGTCAAGATTAAGCCGGGAAGGGAAGCTGAAAAGGCTGGCTCATGGCATTTATTATGTGCCCAAAACAGACCCTTTATTTGGCGTTATTTACCCGGCACCGGAA
Source organism: Ferruginibacter sp. (assembly GCA_044225605.1). Classification (GTDB taxonomy): domain Bacteria; phylum Bacteroidota; class Bacteroidia; order Chitinophagales; family Chitinophagaceae; genus Ferruginibacter. The sequence continues at coordinate 529,897 of JBGAIJ010000004.1, read as the reverse complement.
GAAGTGGCGGAGTCTATCGCTAAAAAAGAAAAGGTCCGTATTAAGCCAGCAGGGGCTTATGCGCTGCACCGGCTGGGGCTTACCACGCAGGTGCCTACCAAACTTGTTTATATTACAGATGGGGAAAACCGGCAGATAAAAATTGGTAAAACTGTTATCCGTTTTAAAGCCACTACTCCCAAAAAAATGTCGCTGGAAGGCCAGTTAAGCAGCCTGGTTATTTTGGCATTGGATGAATTAAATACTGCTAATATTGATAACGATACGGCAAATAAAATAAAAGCAATTTTACAGAAAGAGAATCCCGGCCAGCTTAAAAGAAACCTGTTGCTTACATCTGCCCGTATTCATGATTACATTTTAAAGCTTTTAAAATAACAGCACATGACAGGGTGGTTACAGTTAACAGATGAGCAGAGAAGAACAAGTATTGCACAGGCAGCAATACTTAGCGGTATAACTGCAAAGGCCATTGAAAAAGACTGGTGGGTAACACTTACATTGAAAGCATTGTTTGAAAGCCCTTATGCAAAGTTTTTTATTTTTAAAGGTGGCACTTCGCTAAGCAAAGGCTGGAAATTAATTGAGCGGTTTTCGGAAGATATTGATATAGCGTTAGACCCGATGGCTTTTGGAAGGGAGTATAAACCCAACCCCAGCCATACTTATGTAAAAACATTAAAGAAAGAAGGCTGTGCATTTACCAGTACAGTTTTGCTGGATGCTTTAAAGGCACAATTCAATCATATGGGAATACCGATGAAGGATATTGCTATTACAGCAGAAACAGTTCCTGCAACGATACCCGACAGAGACCCACAAACTTTATATGTCAAATACAAATCACTTTATCCGCCGCATGGATATATTGCAGATGAAGTAAAAGTAGAGTTTAGTGTACGTTCACTAAAAGACCCGTTTGCTGCAATAAAAGTTCAATCAATTTTGTCGGAAGTATTTCCCAATGTTGCTTACGCAGAAACCCCTTTTGAAGTGATGGCAGTAGAACCGCAAAAAACGTTATTAGAGAAAGCTTTCCTGCTGCATGAAAAATTTGTGAATGTAAACACGGATAAAATAAAAATTGAAAGGCTGTCACGCCATTTATACGACCTCGTAAAACTGATGAATACTGAGGATGGCATCAAAGCATTAAAAGACTATGAATTTTATAATACCTTATTAGAACACCGGAAGAATTATATAAGGCTGGGTAATGTAAACTATGATACACTACATTATTCAACACTTTCTTTTATACCGCCTGATGAAGTAATAGAACTGTTTCGGCAAGACTACAGGGCTATGCAGGTAGCTATGATTTATGGTGATTCGCCTGACTTTGATACAATAATTAATGAGTTAAAAATATTAACCGGCAGGTTCCGTGTCATCAACGAGTATCATGAGTTGGGAAACATAATTAAAGAAGCAGCACTTAAAATTGGTAATGACAAAAGTTTTGAAAGTGAAGGAGCTACTTCAAGTACACCAGTTCATTACTTGTCAGATATATACAAACCTGAAGGCCCGGCAAACAAAACTATTACTTACACAGTTTCATTTATTTTCAAAAAAGATACATGGGTATTTGAAAGCATCACAATAAACCAGCATTAAATTCTTTTTACCTCTTTTTAAAGTTTCCCCGTCAGCAGCACCCATTTTTGCAACATCTCTTTTACAATGTTTATAGTGTTTTTATCCGGTGCATGATATTTTGTTTCGAGGCTGCCAAATGAAATTTCATCTTTCTGCAGCGTAGTAAACAATTTGCTGACTGTTCTTAGCATAGGGGCTACACTTTTGTTGATGATTATTTTATCTGCAACTAGTAGCCGGATAAGTACTGCCAGTTTAGCAACCGAAAGTGATGTTTGAATCTTTGATTCCAATTCGATTGCAAATTCGCTACCGGTGGATTTATTTTTTAGTGCTTCAAGGTATTTTATTTCCTGGCTTATCCAGGCCAATAATTGTTGTTTAATTGAAGGAATATGTGGTTCAAAAAAGCAACCAATTTTAGTTTTTACTTTTGTAATGGATGCAAGTTCTTGTTGTAAAAATAAGATAGCATCATCAATTGATACAAAACCCTGCACAGTACCGCTCATCTTCTCAATTATAAACTCTGTAAATAACTGGCTGTTAAAGTTGAGATTTATCAATAGTTCTCTTAGTACATTTTCTGTCATCAAAGTACTCATAGATTCTATTTGACTAAAAAGCATTACAATGTATTCTCTTTGCTGAAATGTAAATGCATTGTCATTTGTAGTAGTTTTATCAGTAACGCATTCTTTCAGGATATCTAACAACCTGTTTTCCCCAAAACAAGTTTTCCAGTATTCAATTTTTAAGCAAATATTTGTTTGCTCGTTATTGAGCAAATACATTGGGAGCCTGTAATTCTTATCAAACGACTGGTAAAAGAAATTCTGAATGAACACTAAGGTATTTTCTATGTATAGATTGGATTGTTCAGTATTTTCCGGGTGATAAAACAACTCATCAGATATATTGACCAGTAATGCCTGAACTAACCGGATATACTGCCCATTGTCAATAGTAGTATTATTTGTAGTCATTTCTTTCAGCAGCAATTCTGGTATCAGTTTTAAATCATCTTGAAAATCCTGTTGCATCTGCAGATGCGGTTTACCTGGAAATAAGGGTGAAGAAATTGCCGTATCATGTGTTACGACTGAAATCAGGTTGTACCACCTGTACAACCTCTGTTGAACAGTAACTGGTTGGCAGTCGTTTTCTGTACTGATGTTTAAAGACTCAGTAGGTTTACCAAGAATAAGTTTACTATTTCTGCCCGTTGTATGTCTCACTGTTTCCATAACACATTTTATGGAAACTGCATACAAACCACACACCGTTACATTACGTTAAACAGCGTATTTATGTAAGTAAAGCAACGTATTTTATAGAAATCAAGACAAAAAATCGCCTAATTCACTACTGTAGCTCCAAGTTTGTTCAGCAATTCAAGCTTATTTGACACTTTAACTTTGTCAAAGATATTTTGGGCATGTTTTGTGGCTGTTCTCTCTGAAATAAACAGCATTTCAGCAATTTGCTTGTACGACTGTCCACTACAAATTAGTAACGCCATTTCTTTCTCCCTTGCTGTAAGTCCATACTTTTCGCAGTTATTTTTTATTCGCTGTTCCATACTTATCTGCTCCAGTTCTTTGGTTTGCCTGTCAACTTCTTCTTTAAGTTTTTCATTCCAGTTTCGCAGATTCTCTTCGGATTCCACTAACCGCTTCCGTTCACTTTTGAGCTTTGTAATATGTTGTTTTAATTGAAGACCCAGCAGTAGTAAAAAGCCTGTATTAGTTGTGGCAGCCTCAACCGCCTGCCCCATGTTATAATAATCAATTACAGGTAGTCCCACCCAAGGTGTAAGGCTTAAAAATGTAACTGTCATTTCTTCTTTTGCATATTCTGATTTAAAGTTATTGTTGTATTTATAACGCACAGCAGTAACCAGCGTAACAATCACCCATAGGGCATACAATACGGGAATGATTAGAAGATTCTTAGCTTCTTCAAGTTTACCGGTCGTAACAAACACCAAAACAAAAATGATATAAGGGAGCATGAGAAAAATGAATACACCTCTGTATGCATGAAACTTCATTTTTTTTAAATCAAAGGCATGAAAAACATAGTAAGGAAAATAGCAGGGCGTCATAAACCCGGTTGCATACGCAACAGATGTTTGAAAATAATAGGAACCAGGCAAGTTGGTGTCTGGAAATAAACCACCGGTGATATTATACAGCAACAAAACTGCAATAAGTAAAACATTAAGCCAGGTATTCTTATCATCAGGCCTTGCAATACGATATATCAGCAGGTAGAAAAATATAACTGTTTCTATACAAATGAACAGAAACGTAATGAGGTGCATTTGTGTGCCTGCGAACAGCATGGTCTATTAATTTTATATGCTTTTCATGAAAAAAAGACGATACCCAAAATCGAGTTCAGCATAAATCTCAAATTGATTTTTTTTGTACCAGGGCAGGTTTCGCTCTGTGGATGTTTCAAGAAGCACAGGCCTGTTCTGGCTTTGGCTATAATTCATTATCTCCTTCAATAGAACTGTACCTAAGCCGGCATTTTGATTTTCTGGTTTTACTCCTATAAACCATAGATAGGAGAAGGGAATTGCAGGGTGTATTTTTTTAATGGCCGATTCTCTTTTCATTGCTTTGGTAAGATTAGGAATACCAATGCATTGAAATGCCAGTTTCAGGTCGAGCCGGATTGATTTTAGTGTAGTTCTTTTTTTATCAGGATAAACAATTAAAGCGGCAGCCTTCCGGTCAGCTGAAAGAAATACATTGCCGAATAAATGGCATACATCAAAAGAATAAGACATTAAGCGGCGTAATCTTTTTTCTTTATCGCCTTTTGGTGGCAATATGTAATTAACGCTTTTATTGTCTTTAAAAGCGGCAGTCAAAATATCAACCACCAATGATTTGTCTTTGTAATTTGCTTCTACCATACCCATAACCATTAGGTTTTAATGAACAAATAGTTCTTAATATTCTTCGGTGGTTAAGGGATGGCGGGTAATGTGATGGAGTGGGGTTATTTATTTCTTAGCACAATGTTTTACAATAAGTATCTAACATGAAAAAACAGTAAACTATCATAAATCAAATATCCTCGCAAAGTGATTTTCCAGATGGTTCCTCATTCCGTTCCTGAATTTTTCAGGGTCGCCGTTTTCAAGAATTTCTACCAGTTCTTTATGCGAAACGAACATTTTTAATAAAGGTTGTTTTTTCAGCAAACCACTGTGATGTACATAGTCAAATACAGGCAGCAGCATTTTCTGAAACTTCTTCAATGTTTCATTGCCGGTTATTTCATAAAGCTTACCATGAAATGCAATTTCATGTTCAACATTAAAGAGATGAAATTGTGTAGCCGGTGGCTCATCATCTACTATTTGATGCAGTTGCTGTATATCTTCTTTAGTTATTCGGTGAAATAGTAAATCTGCTATTCCAATCTCAAGTACCAGCCGTATTTCAAAAATCTCTTTCAGGGTATGTTGGTCCAGGATATGTGGGTTCATGCTTTTACCCATCATCCCAAACAAATCAGGGCTGGTAATTACGGAGCCTTTCTTCTTTTTGGATTCTATCAATCCCATCAGGCGTAACCTTGTCAGTGCTTCTCTGATTACGGTACGGCTTACACCTAATGTTTCAGCTAATTCTATCTCTTTTGGAATGACATCGCCTACAGACAACTTCCGCTCTTTCAGCAATTCAACAAGGCTGTCTTCCACTTTATCAACCAACGAGCTGGTGTCAATTGATTTCATTTCACTTTTTAAAAAGGCAACGTTCATATAAATATGTATTACTTAATAAAGTTCAGCCAAATTATTTAAAAAGCAAAATTAATCAAAAAACATATCTATTTAATTGATTTACAACTCTATTTAAGAATGTTAATTTTTTTTTGGCGATTCAAGTGAAAACTTCTTATTTTTGTTATGTCATACATAATACTTAAAATAAACTGCTTGTTATGAAATTAAAAAGTTTAAGGTTCACTCTCCTTGCAGTGTTAACACTTGTAGCGTCTGTTGCATTTGCACAAACAAAAAAGATTACTGGTAAAATACTCAGTGATGAGTCAAAACCTCTTTCCGGCGTTTCTGTAACCATTAAAGGTAAACAAGGCGGAACGCAGACCAATGCTAACGGTGAGTACAGTATTGATGCTGCTGAAGGCGACTTGCTTGTTTTTTCCTTTTCAGGATTTGCTACCCGTGAGGTAAAGGTTGGTACCAGCACATTAATTGACGTAACTCTTGACAAAAAAGTCAGTCAACTGGACAATGTTGTTGTTGTTGGTTATGGTACTCAAAAAAGGAAAGAAGTAACCGGTGCTGTTTCCTCGGTTAATCAAAAAGCCTTTGAGCATAGCCCCAGCACAAACGTGGCAACCGTATTACAGGGCAGTGTGCCCGGTTTGAGGGTGCAGCAAAGCACTGGCCAGCCAGGTAACACACCCTCTATATCCTTTAGAGGTGGTACAGAATTTGGCGGTGGCGGTACACCGCTTTTCATTATAGATGGAGTAATTGTTCCATCACTTTATGGCATAGACATAAACGATGTAGCAAGCATTGACCTGTTAAAAGACGCCGCCAGCACTGCCATTTATGGAGCAAGGGCCGCCAACGGTGTTGTTTTGGTAACAACAAAAAAAGGCCAAAAAGGTAAAACCAGGGTTACTTATTCGTATAGCCACACAACAAACTATATCCGTGAAAATCCATCTGAATATTTGAGTGCATCAGATTATATAAGGATGAACCGCCTCGGTATCCAAGCTCGTTTCAGGGGAGATTCACTGGACAATAATACCGCAGCAATGAATACAGACCGTAACCAGCTTCTCGGAGCATGGGGCTGGGCCGTAAATTCAGGCTGGACCGGTGCAGAAGGTTTATACACTACACAATTAGTAACTAATCAAAACCGTAAATTGTTAACTGACCCAAGATGGAAATTATTGGTTGACCCTAATCCTTTTAACCCTTCACAAATTGACAGTATCCTGTTTACCGATTTAAGTGCGAGGGAAAGAGAAGCAATGATACTTCAGCAGGTAAATACGAATGAGCATAATGTTAATTTTTCAGGAGCCAACGACCTGGGTTCTTATGCACTCTCGTTGGGAACAGTGAAAGATAACGGTATGATTATCGGTTCACAGTTAAAGAGATTGAACCTGAATTTTAACGGAGGCCTTAACGTTGGCAAGAACCTGAAAGTTACAACCAACATAGGTGTTTATAGTGTGGAATCGGCGATACCTTATGGCGGTTTTAATGGTGTTACCCCCGAAGGCGGCGGCGCAGGCGGTTTGTTGCAGCGTTTTGTTGGTGTAGCCCCAACTGTTAGATACGTTAATGACACATCTGGTGTAACTCTGCCAGGCCCCAATGATGTAACATTGGGAAACCCTAAATACTGGAGTAACCTGACAGTTAACAATTCAAACGAACAGCGTTTCCTGGGCGGTATTAATTTGGAATATACTATTCTGCCATATTTAAAGATACTGGCCAGCGGCTCCGGGTTTTATCGTTATACCAACAGCAATTTTTTCACCAAAGCATATCAGCAGGGCAATGGCGGCGCTTTTAATACAAACAGGGCAGCCAGTTTCAGTAACAATAAGACGATTCAATATACCACCAACGCATTTTTGCAGTTTAGTAAAAACTTTAAAGGGCACAATGTAACAGCCTTGGCCGGTGGCGAGTTTTACGATTATAAAAACTATGTAAACTCAGGCTTTTCGCAAGGCGCTCCTACAGATTTAATTCCCTGGCTTACTGCTTCAACCTCACCAAGTGTGCAGGGTACAACTATCGTTAACCCGGCTGGCGCTTCCTCAAACTTTAACCAATGGGAAAGAATTGCATCGGTTATAGGAAATATAAACTATAATTATAAGGGCAAATACCTGCTCACAGGTGTTGTAAGGATTGACGGTTCCAGCAGACTGAAGAAAGGAAACTATTACGGTACTTTCCCTGGTGTTTCTGTTGGCTGGAATTTGCATAACGAAAATTTTTATAAAGGTTCTGTAGTTTCAAAATACCTGAGCAGTGTAAAACCAAGAGTAAGTTATGGTGTAAATGGTAACGTAAATTCTTTGGGTTTCTTTGCCACATCGCAGGTATATAACAATGCCGGCACTTACAATGGAGTTGGCGGTACTTATGTGGGTTCATACATCAACTCTGATGTAAGATGGGAACGCACCAACAGCTTAAACTTTGGCCTTGACTTAGGTATTTTAGATGAAAGGATTACTTTAACTGCTGATTATTTCATCAGGAACGTATTTGACAAACTTGCCGGATTACCCATTTCATCTCAAACCGGGTTCAGCAGTTTTACTACAAATCTTGCCCAATTACAAAATAAGGGTATTGAATTAGCCGCAAACGCAAAAATAATAGTACCAAAAAACCAGGATGGATTTAGTCTTGAAGTAGGAGCTAACTATTTCCACGTAAAGAGTTTTGCAAAAAAACTTCCATTCAATGGCCTTCCGGGTAACAGGCAAAGTGGATTTTTTGTTTGGGACCCCAAAAACCCTGGTCAACAAATGTATGTGAATGGTTTAGTTGAAGGGCAGCGTATTGGATTGGATGAAGTTTGGGCGCCGAAATATGATGGTATTTATACGGATGCCGCAAAAATTACTGCCAATGCAAATGTTTGGAATACTTACCTTCCTTATACCAACAAAAGAATTAAACAATTAGGCGATGCCCAATGGCACCAGGTTTACCAAAATGATACCATTGACAGCCGCCAGTTTGTAAAAGTTGGACGCACCACTCCACAGCATATTGGTGGTTTTAATATCAGCAGTTCCTGGAAAGGAATCCGTTTATATGCAGGATTTGATTATGCCTTTGGCTTTGTTATCCTTAACAACTACAGGCAAAGAGGTTTAAGCCAGGTACAGGGTTCTCAAAATCAAACAACAGATGTGTTAGATACATGGTCGCCTACCAATCCTAACGGCACACTGCCAAGATTTTACTGGGCCAACCAGGGAAGGAACTATGCTACAGATGCAAGCGGTAATAACCCGGCAGCTAATTTTTGGGAGAAAGGAGATTATGTGTCGCTGAGGGAACTTACATTGTCTTATGACCTTTCTTCTCAAATTCTTGGAAAATATCTTGGCAACAGGATAAAGGGTTTAAGTGTGAATGTAACGGGAACTAACCTTGTATATTTCTCCGGTTACAGTGGCAACTTCCCCGAAGTAGGTGGTTTTGACCAGGGTAAATTCCCACTTCCCAAGCGGCTCACATTTGGCGTAAGGGTAATGCTTTAATTGTTTAATTCAACACAAAAAATTACTGAAATGAAATACAATAAGTTTTTAAATATAATCGGGGTGCTTCTTTTGGTGTTAAGCATCTCGTCATGCACAAAAAAATTAGACGAAGTACTACCACAGGATGCCATCAGTAAAGACCAGGCATTAAAAGACCCCAACGCTGCCAGGACTTTATATCATGGTGTATATGGCTTATTCAGGTCATATAATTCTACTTTTTTTCAATTGGGCGAAATGCGTTCTGACATCTGGGTTGATGGATTGTTTACAGAATCTGTAGATGGTGGTTTGCAGGACCAGTACAGGCACAATATCAGTAACCTGAATGTGCCTTTTAGTAACTGGGCAAGTTTTTATAACCTCATTTATAACTTTAATAATGTCCTAAAAATAATACCACAAACTCCGCTGTCTGATGCTGAAAAAAAAGCAATACTTGCTGAAGTATATGGGTTAAGGGCTTATGTGTATTATACCATGCTTAAAACATGGGGAGCTGTGCCTTTAAACACAGAACCGGTAGAAACAATCAATAATACTGCCGAAACCTATAAACGACGTACAGGAACTGACACGATAATGACACAGATAAAAGCGGATATCGAACAATCATTATCGTTATTTGGCTCTGCAAATACATTATCAACCGCAAAAAGGGTTTATTGGAGCAGAATAGCCACTCTTGTTTTGAAGGGAGATGTGTTTATCTGGTCGGGCACCAACATGGGTGGCGGCAATGCAGACCTTACTACAGCCAAGACGGCTTTGCAGGAAGTAAGAAACTTACAGGGAGCAAGCTTAGACCTGCAAGCCAACTATGCTGATATATTTGACCCGACCAAAAAGAACAACAACAAAGAAATAATTTTTGCTATCAACTATGAATTGCAGCAGGCACAATTAGGTGTATTTGGCAGTTTTCAGGTTAATTCAATTCAGGCCGCTACTTTGTCTTTTGCACAAGCGCCAACGCCTACTGTATCTTCTGTTTACCCGTATGTAAACGGGGCCAACAGGGTGGGCCTTAACCAATCTATGATAAACCGGCTTACAACCCTGCCAACCGACCAGCGCATTACCAACACTTTCCGTATAATGTATTCCAATGCAACACCATTTGCTACCAGGGGAATATTACTTACAAAATACATTGGAACAACAGCAGGTACTTCGCAGATTTACAATAACGATTATCCTATCTACAGATATGCAGATGTGCTGTTGTTATTAGCTGAGGCAAAAGCAAAGCTGGGTGAAGACCCATCAGCAGAAATCAATGCCATCAGGTTAAGAGCTTATGGCGCAGGTTATACACCTTATGTAAATGGAAGCGTTACTGCAAATATGAACGCCATACTCGAAGAATATCTGAGAGAGTTTATTGGTGAAGGTAAAAGATGGTGGGCTTTAAGAAGGGCTGGCGATTCTTATGTTTATGCCAACCTGAACCCAATCTATTTTTCGCCGGCAAGCACTGCTAAATTCTTATTGCCGCTTTCACAATCTATGTTAACAGCAGACCCGCTGCTGACGCAAACACCAGGTTACTAAAATTCGTTTTTTCTCATATAGCAAGCAGAAGCAGTAGTTTTGGTAAGCAAGGGGTAGTAAAATACCCCTTGCATTTTTCAAACTTAATTTTTGTAAAATGTCACAAAAACATTTACAGGGGTTGATAGCTGCCCCTTTTACCCCCATGCATAATGACGGCTCATTAAATCTTGAACTGATTCCTCAATATTATGAAACGCTGAAAGCAAATGGAGTTACCGGCGCTTTTATTTGCGGTTCCACCGGCGAAGGTGTTTCAATGTCATTAATAGAAAAAAAAGCCGTAGCAGAAGCATGGGCTGCCTGCACCAAAGATGATGCAGATTTTATTGTAATGCCATTATTAGGCGGCACCAGCCTTATAGATTGTAAAGAGCTGGCTTTACATGCAAGAGAGATTGGATTGGATGCGGTTTCCTTTACCGCACCTTTTTACTTTAAACCGGCCAATGTGGAAATGCTGGCTAAGTGTTGTGCGGAAGTAGCTTCAGCAGTACCTGATATTCCTTTTTATTATTATCATATACCTGTATTGACAGGTGTTGGTTTCCCTATGTACGATTTACTAAAAGCAGTTGACGGGCTGATACCCAATTTTGCAGGCGTGAAATATACCCATGAAGACTTTATGGATTTTCTTTCCTGCGTCAACTTTAAAAATGGTAAATACGATATGCTTTGGGGAAGGGATGAAAATATGCTCCCTGCCCTGGCGGTTGGGGCTAAAGCATCCGTAGGAAGCACTTTTAATTATGCAGCGCCATTGTACTACAATCTTATTGATGCTTTTAACAGCGGTGATTTAACTAAAGCACAATTGCTGCAACAGCAGTCTATTGATATGATTCGTTTGCTTGGAAAATACGGCGGCATAGCAACTGGTAAAGCGTATATGAAGTTAATTCATGTGGATTGCGGTGAATTTCGCCTGCCTGTAAAGAATATGAGCAGCGCAGATTTTGAATTATTCAAAAAAGATGTGGAGCAACTTGGGTTCAGTAATTTCTGTTCAAAAAAACCGGTTGCATCAAACGTAACAAACTAAAAATACATTTTTTGAAAGTACCTGTTATTTTAAAACTTATGCTTTTAACTGTACCGGCGATGGCTCAAAAAAAGCAAAGCTATTTTCTAAAATGGGATGTTGCTGCTGAATTGCCTGCCGATAGCGGTCAGCAACATTCGCTGGGCATTGCAGGCCCTGTTACCGGCATATACAAGAATGTTTTGTTTGTTGCAGGCGGAGCCAATTTTCCCAAAGCAATGCCATGGCAGGGCGGTACTAAAACATTTCACTCATCTGTTTTTGTATATGCATTAAAGCATCGCAAGCTTAGTCTGCTTCCAAAATCATTTTCATTGCCTTACCCCGTTGCCTATGTAGCTTCCTGCAGTACGGCAAATGGAGTATTGTATGCCGGTGGCGAAAGTGAAAAAGGAATCACTGACAAAGTTTGGGTGATGATATGGGATGATAAAACAGAAGAAATACTCTTCAAAAAACTTCCTGCACTTCCAGTTGCGGTAAGTAATGCCACAGCTACAGTAATTGGCAATACAGTTTATGTGGCCGGTGGCGAAACTGCTGCAAATACTTCTTCTCAATTTCATGCACTTAACCTGGATAATTTAGCCGCCGGGTGGAAGAAATTGGCAGATATTCCAAAGCCGGTTTCACATACAGTAATTACATCATTTGCCAATAGTAGCGGCGGCAAAATTTATTTATGTGGCGGCAGAAAGAAAAACAGCAATGGCATCAGCGATTTATACAACAGTGTGTTTGCCTATGATGTAGCTACTAACAGTTGGGCAGAAAAGAATCCACTTCCTTATGCGTTAAGTGCAGGTACGGGTATCATACATGATTCAAACAATATCCTGTTGTTTGGCGGGGATAAAGGCATAGTGTTTAATAAAACAGAAAAACTGATAGCAGCTATAAATGCAGAAAAAGACCCAGCCAGAAAACAGGAATTGATACAGGAGAAAAATAAACTCCAATCTGAACATCCCGGGTTTAGCAAAGAAGTTTTACTGTATAATATTAAGAATGATTCCTGGAAAGTTATAGGCTCCATCCCATTTGATACACCTGTTACCACTACGGCAGTCAAACGGAAATCAGGTGTTATTATTCCATCGGGAGAAATAAGGGCGGGTATTCGTTCACCGAAAATCCTGGGGGTAAAAATTCAACAGAAAAATAAATGATACACTCAAAAAAATATCCCTGGATAGTGGTGGGGCTGCTTTGGGTAGTAGCCCTTTTAAACTATATGGACAGGCAGATGCTCAGTACCATGAAGCCATCTATGATGGTGGATATAACTGAACTGCAGACTGCCACCAACTTTGGCCGCTTAATGGCCGTGTTTCTTTGGATATATGGAGTCATGAGCCCTTTTGCAGGAATGATTGCTGACAGGGTAAGCAAGAAATGGCTTATCGTTGGCAGTTTGTTTGTGTGGTCCGCCGTAACATTTTCAATGGGCTATGCAAAAACGTTTGACCAGTTGTATTGGCTAAGGGCCATTATGGGTGTGAGTGAAGCATTATACATACCGGCAGGCCTGGCACTCATAGCAGAGTTTCATGATTCCAAAACAAGGTCGCTGGCCGTAGGAATACACATGACAGGCTTGTACATGGGCCAGGCATTGGGAGGTTTTGGTGCAACCATTGCCCATAACTTCTCATGGCAGGCCGCATTTCATTCATTCGGTATTGTTGGTGTGGTTTATTCCGTTGTTTTAATTCTTTTTTTAAGAGATAAGAAAACGGATTTGATTGCTGCCGCTAATGAAACAAATAATACGAACAACAAACCAAATCTGCTGAAGGGCTTGGGCTTACTGTTTACCAACATTTCTTTCTGGATTATTCTTTTCTACTTTGCCATACCCAGTTTACCAGGCTGGGGAGTAAAGAACTGGTTGCCTACTTTATTTGCAGAGAACCTGAACATTGATATGGCAAAAGCAGGCCCGATGTCAACCATCACTATTGCAGCTTCTTCTTTTATCGGTGTCATCTTCGGCGGAATTTTATCAGACAGGTGGGTGCAGAAAAATTTACGTGGAAGGATTTACACAAGTGCAATTGGGCTTGGCTTAACTATTCCTGCATTATTGTTTATCGGCTTTGGCCACTCACTCTTTGCTGTTATCGGCGCTGCATTTTGTTTTGGCTTTGGCTTCGGCATGTTTGATGCCAACAACATGCCCATACTCTGCCAGTTTGTTTCAAAGAAATACCGGGCTACAGCTTATGGCTTGATGAATATGGTAGGTGTTTTTGCAGGTGCATTTATTACAGATTTACTCGGCAAATCTACCGATGCAGGAAACCTCGGAAAAGATTTTGCCATGCTGGCGGGTATTGTAGCAGTGGCATTGATTATTCAACTTGTTTTTCTGAAGCCAAAGACGAATGAATTTGTTGACGAATAAATTACTACTATGCAAAAGTTACTTCATAATTTATGGCCTTGCTTCCTCTTAATTATACTTAGCGGTTTTAACTGCTCTAAAAAAAATGCTGACCCAACTCCGCCACCTGGGCAGATTAAAGCATCATCGTATTCGCCAAACAACCCGATTTTGAAAGGGATGACGGCAAACCCTTTTCTGCGTATTGCGGTACAAATCTTTTCCGGTAACCCGGAGCAACAATACAGGAAAATACAGTGTACAATAAACGCTACCGGATTAAACGAAGTGCAGAAAGTGGATGTGTATGTAGCAGGCGAAACATTTGCAGCTACCAATCTTATCGGCACCGTTACTCCTTCCGCTGCATCCTTTGATATTCCTGTTACAGCAAACCTTAGTTCCGGCATACACTATATCTGGCTGAGTGTTGTGTTGAAAAACAATGCCCCGCTCAATAATAAAATTGAACTTCATGCCACAAAACTGATTGATGCATCTGCCAAAGAACTGCCCATTGACCAAGGGTCATCTGATTATACAAAGCGAACCGGAGTGGCCGTTCGCAAAGGCGGTGATGATAATGTAAATACCTACCGCATTCCGGGAATTGTGCAAACAGACAGGGGCACTTTACTTTCCGTTTATGACATCCGTTATAATAACAGCGCTGATTTACCCGGTAATATTGATGTAGGATTAAGCCGCAGTACAGACAACGGTAAAACATGGGAGCCAATGAAAGTTATTATGGACATGGGTGCTCCGCATGACCAGAATGGTATTGGCGACCCGGCCATTTTATTTGACCCCGTTACTAAAAAAATATTTGTTGCAGCCTTATGGAGCAAGGGCAACCGTTCCATCGCCGGTTCTATCGGTGGTATATCTCCGGATTCAACCGGACAGTTTGTATTGGTGAGCAGTACAGATGACGGAGTAACATGGTCTGCACCATATACTATTACGCCGCAGATAAAAGAACCGGCATGGAAAATATTCTTCAATGGCCCCGGCAGCGGCATTGCCATGCAGGATGGTAAATTGGTTTTTGCTGCACAATACTGGACATCATCAAATGTTCCGTACTCAACCATTATTTACAGCGATAACCAGGGCAGTACATGGAAAGGAAAAATTCTTGGGCCAAAATCAAACACCACCGAAAGCCAGGTGGTGGAAACCACACCGGGCACACTGATGCTGAATATGAGAGATAACCGGGGAAGTTTCAGAAGTGTTGCCACCACATCAAACATGGGTGCAAGCTGGACGGAACATTCCACTTCTTACAACACATTGCCCGACCCCGTTTGCATGGGAAGTTTGATAAAGGCAAAAGTGAGTGTAAACGGAACATTGAAAGATGTTTTGTTTTTCAGCAACCCCAATTCAGCGTCGGGCAGGGTTAATATAACCATCAAGGCAAGTTTGGATTTAGGGCAGACATGGTTACCTGCTAATCAACTATTGATTGACGAAAGACAGTGTTATGGTTACTCATCACTAACAAAGATTGATGATAATACCATCGGTATTTTATACGAGGGTACAAAGGATTTATACTTTGTAAAAGTGCCGGTGAATGAAATTATAAAGTAAGAAAAATGAAAAACTGAATATAATGAGATACGCATTAATAATCATCATCACAGCTTTTAGTTTTAGTAAAAGCATTGCCCAATACAAAACCATTCCTGTTTTTACATCAGGAACGGAAGACCATAAAAGCTATCGCATCCCTGCTATCATTTCATTACCCAATGGCGAGCTATTGGCAATTGCTGAAGGCCGTGTACATGGCGCCGGTGATTTTGGCGATATTAATATTGTAATGAAACGTAGCAGCGATAAAGGACAAACATGGGGAGCATTGCAATACATTGCTGAGTTTGATACACTGCAATGCGGCAACCCTGCTCCGGTGGTTGATTTGACAGACCCGTTATATCCGCAAGGCCGCATCTTTCTTTTTTACAACACCGGCAACAATCATGAAGGTGAGGTAAGAAAAGGAAAAGGCTACAAACAGGTTTGGTATAAAACTTCAACGGATGGAGGCCGCACATGGGCTGAGCCAACTGATATTACATTACAAGTACATCGCCCCAATTTTCCGCAGGGTAATGCAGCTTATAATTTTAAAGAGGATTGGCGGACTTATGCTAACACTCCCGGCCATGCCATGCAGTTTCAAACCGGACAATACAAAGGAAGAATTTATGTGGCAGCCAATCACTCGGCAGGCGGGCCACAGAAACAAGCCGAAGATTATGATGCACATGGATTTTACACAGACGACCACGGTAAAACATTTCATCTCGGAGCCAGTTTAAATATTCCCGGTAGTAATGAATCTATGGCTGCGGAAATAAGCGGAGGCCGATTAATGTTCAACAGCCGCAATCAAAAAGGCGATATACGGGCAAGGATTATTGGTATCAGCAGCAATGGCGGACAAACATGGGACACAACTTACTTTGATAAGAATCTTCCCGACCCTGTTTGCCAGGCAAGCATACATACCATCGGAAAAAAGAAAGGAAAAAACATACTGGCATTTTGTAACGCAGCCGATGAAAAAAAGAGAGATAACCTTACACTTCGTATCAGCTATGATGATGGCAAAACCTGGAAGAAAAGTATTGCTATTTATAAAAACTCAAATCAGGCTGACGCAGCTGCTTATTCAGATATAGTGACAGTATCAAAGAAAGAGATTGGTGTGTTATATGAAAAAGATAATTATTCGCAGATTGTTTTCACTATTGTAAAATGGAAGTAATTAAACAGACAGACAAATGAGTTACACAAAAACAGATTTACTTGCTTTAAAAGATTTTTATACAAATCAACTACTGAACAACACCATTCCATTCTGGTTTCCCCGTTCTTTTGATAAAGAATGCGGTGGCTTCTTATTAATGAGGGATGCAGACGGTTCACTCATTGATGATGATAAAGCTGTGTGGATTCAGGGAAGGGCTACCTGGACACTGTCAACCTTATACAACACTGTCGAAAAAAAACAAGAGTGGTTAGATGGTGCAAAGCTGGGTTATGATTTTTTAAACAAGCACTGCTTTGATGCCGACGGGCAAATGTTTTTTCATGTAACAAGGGATGGAAGGCCAATAAGAAAACGCAGATATTTTTTCTCTGAAACATTTTATGTAATAGCCGCCGCTGCCTATGCCAAAGCCAGCGGTGATGAAGAAGCTGCTAATAAAGCAAGGCTGGTTTTTGGAAAATGTATTGAATACGCCACTACTCCGGGCCTGTTGCCGCCAAAATTTACAAACACCCGGCCTTCAAAGGGAATTGGAGTACCGATGATTTTAATAAACACGGCACACCAGTTACGGGAAACCATTGGCGACCCCCGCTGCGATGAATGGATAGAAAAATGGATAACAGAAATTGAAAGAGATTTTGTAAAAGATGATATTAAATGTGTGATGGAACAGGTAGCCCCTGATGGCAGCATCATTGACCATATTGACGGCCGTACACTCAACCCCGGACATGCCATTGAAGGTGCCTGGTTTATTCTGCATGAAGCTATTTATAGAAACAACGACAAACGGCTGATTGATTTGGGTTGCCGCATGATTGACTATATGTGGGAACGGGGATGGGATAAAGAATATGGTGGTATCCTCTACTTCCGTGATGTGTATAACAAACCTGTGCAGGAATACTGGCAGGACATGAAAATGTGGTGGCCGCACAATGAAACTATAATTTCCACATTGCTTGCTTACCTGGTTACAGGTAATGAAAAATATGCCGCTATGCACAAGCAGGTGCATGACTACGCCTATAAACATTTTCATGATACAAAAAATGGTGAATGGTTTGGTTACCTGCACAGAGATGGAACTATTGCACAACCCGCCAAAGGCAACTTGTACAAAGGGCCATTTCACCTGCCCCGGCAGGAATGGTATTGTATGCAATTGTTAGCCCAACACATAAAATAAGCACAAGTGAATAATTGCAAAGTTTATATCGCAGATAAAATTTTCACCGGTGATGAGTGGCTAACTGAACATGCAATTATTTCAGACGGCGAAACGGTAAAAGAGGTGATTTCGCAGAAAGAGCTCCCTTCAGGCATCAATGTAAATCATTACGGTAATTCAGTTATCTCTCCTGCATTTATTGACTTACAGATTTATGGCGCACATGGAAAATTGCTTTCCGAATATCCAACAACCGATGCACTAAATGAGTTGAATAGTCATTGCCGGGCTGGTGGCGCAGCATATTGTATGCCCACGGTAGCTACTAATCATTACGATGTTTTTAAGAATGCAATAAATGCCATCAAAGAATATTGGAGCGAAGATGGCGAAGGAATATTAGGAATACACCTCGAAGGCCCCTGGATTAATCCGGCAAAACGGGGAGCACATATTGAGTCGCTGGTGCGTTCTCCCTCATTAGATGAAGTAAAAGAAATATTGGATTACGGAAAGGGTGTAATTAAAATAATAACCCTTGCACCGGAGCAATGCAGTAAGGAAGTAATTGATTTAATCCTTTCAAATGGAATTATTATTTCTGCCGGGCACAGCAATGCTACTTACAAGGAAGCAAAGACAAGTTTTGCACAGGGAATAAAAGCAGTTACTCATTTGTACAATGCCATGAGCCCATTGCAACACCGTGAGCCAGGACTGGCTGGTGCCGCAATGGATGATGCTACAGTAATGGCGAGTATTATTCCCGATGGTTATCATGCAGACTATGCGGCTGTGCGTATAGCGAAAGCTGTTATGAAAGAAAGATTGTTTGTAATAACAGACGCAGTTACTGAAACCAATAAAGGGCCTTACCAGCATGATTTGGTGGGGGACAAATATGAAGCAGCAGGTATTTTAAGCGGCTCGGCATTAACTATGCACAAAGCAATGCTCAATCTGGTGAATCATTGTAGTATTGAAATGGGAGAAGCCATTCGTATGTGCAGCTTATACCCTGCAAGATTGATGGGTTTAGACAATGAATTGGGGAAAATCAAGAAGGGTTACAAATCAAAATTGATTGTCATTAATCAACAAGAGGGTTCTTGTTTAATGTTATAGAAAGTAAAATAATAAAATGCAAACTTCAAAAGCAGGAGGAATAAAGTGGCTGGTTGGTGGACTACTGTTCGCTATCCTGTGGCCTTCTGCTTCCACAGCTACAAAAGCAGGGCTTACAGTGGCGCAGCCGTTGGTAATTGCAATTGTACGATTTGCATTGGCGGCAGCTATACTTTTATTTATTGCACATATTATTCAACGCAACAGGCTGCCCATGGGTACTGAATGGAAACAGATTGCCATTTACGGGTCTCTGAATATTACAATATACCTCGGCTGTTATGTAATAGCCATGCAAACGGTAACGGCAGGTATTGGTTCACTGGCCGTTGCCACCAACCCTGTTTTTATCAGTTTTCTTTCTGTTATTTTTTTAAAAGAAAAAATGAAATGGCCCATTATACTTTCATTGGTGATTTGTGCAATCGGAGTTAGCTGTGCAGCCTGGCCATTGTTCAGCAATGCATCTGTAACCGTAGGCGGCCTGCTGCTATTATTGTTTAGTATGCTTTGCTATTCAACGGCAGCAATTTATTTCTCATCAAAAAAATGGAACAACCTCTCCTTATTAACTATTAACGGATGGCAAACATTATTGGGTGGATTGTTCTTGCTGCCTGTTGCTCTACTTTTTTATAAACCGGAACAAAACCATTATACAAAAACATTTTGGTTGTCGGTAGGCTGGCTGGCGATTCCCGTTTCAGTTATTGCTGTGCAATTGTGGCTATGGCTTTTAAGTATAAACCCCGTAAGGGCCGGGCTTTGGTTATACCTGTGCCCTTTGTTCGGTTTCTTAATTGCCGCATGGTGGATGAAGGATGAAATAAACATCTACACTGTTATTGGAATTGCTTTTGTGATAACAGGCTTACTAATTTCAAAAATAAAGAGGAACAAGAATGAAGTGGTGTTTGATTGATTGCCCTTCTGCAATAAGCGTTGGTCGTTTATACTTAATAAAATAGAATAGCTATAAATATTACTTTATGCAACGAAAACAATTTATTAAAAACACAACTTTAACTGCCGCATCACTGGCACTGTTGCCCGCCACAAATTTGTTTGCCACCAACCTGAAAGACAAAATAAAGTTAGCAATGATTGGCACTGGCCTGCGTGGGCAAAATCATCTTGACCTGGTGTTGCGGCGTGATGATGTGGATTTGATTGCGATATGTGATATAGACGACCGCATGTTAACTATGTCAAAAGAAATCATTACAAAAAGCGGAAAGAAAATGCCGCAAATTTTTGCCGGCGACCCTTATGCCTGGAAAAAGATGCTGGAGTTAAAAGGTATTGATGGTATTATTATCGCAACACCGTGGGAGTGGCATAAGGAAATGATAATTGGTTCCCTGCAGGCTGGAATAAAATATGTAGGCACAGAAGTAATGCTTGGTATTACCCTACAAGACCATTGGGATGTGGTAAAGGCAGCAGAACAATACAATGCCCATGTAATGATGCTGGAGAATGTTTGTTATCGCAGGGATGTAATGGCCGCATTAAATATGGTGCGGCAGGGATTGTTTGGCGAGCTGGTGCATTTGCAGGGCGGCTATCAGCATGACCTGCGGGAAGTGAAATTTAACAATGGTATTGATGCCTATGGTAAAGGTTGTGAGTTTGGTGATAAGGGCTGGAGCGAAGCAAGATGGCGAACACATCACTCTGTTTATCGCAATGGTGACTTATATCCCACTCACGGCATTGGGCCTGTTGCACACTACATAAATATTAACAGGGGCAACAGGTTTATCAATATTTCTTCTTTCTCTTCAAAAGCAAGAGGGCTGCATGAGCATATTATAAAAAAATGCGGGCCGGAACATCCTAATGCAAAAATAAATTTCAAATTGGGTGATGTAGTTACTACCTCGATAGGTTGTGCCAATGGCGAAACCATTTTGTTGCAGCATGATACCAACCTGCCCCGTCCCTATTCACTCGGTTTCCGTGTGCAGGGCACCAATGGTTTGTGGATGGATGTAGCTAAAGGTGTGCATATAGAAGGCCAATCAAAACCGCATCAATGGGACGAAGCAAAAACATGGTTTGATAAATATGACCATCCGCTTTGGGCAAGGTGGAGTAAAGAAACAGCAGGAGCCGGTCACGGCGGTATGGATTTTTTTGTAATTCACTCTTTTGTAGAATCTATTAAACGTAATACGGCAACACCTATGGATGTATATGATGCCGCTGCATGGAGTGCTATCACACCATTAAGTGAAATCTCTATTGAAAAAGGCAATGAAACAATTGAGTTCCCCGATTTTACCGGCGGAAAATGGATGTACCGCAAGCCAGTGTTTGCTCTGAATGATGATTACTAAAAAATAAATATTCAGGTGATGCTCGAATTGGTATTAAAAGAATTTGGATTAAACCCCAATGAGGTAACAATAACCCCAATACACCAGGGCTTGATTAATCATACCTGGAAGGTTGGGCATAATGGGCATGCATTTATATTGCAACAGGTAAATAATACGGTGTTTCAAAATCCTGAAGACATTTCTTTTAATATTGAAGAAATTAGCCGTCATCTGAAATATCAGCATCCTGATTATTTTTTTGTTTCTCCGGTTAAAACATTTGATGGCAATGAACTTGTTTACAAAAATGAAAATGGGTACTTCCGGGTGTTCCCGTTTGTACAAGACTCTCATGCAATAAATGTGGTAGAATCCCCCGAACAGGCTTATGAAGGCGCAAAGCAGTTTGGAAAATTTACTGCAATGCTCAGCAGTTTTGATTGTACAAAACTTAAAATCACTATTCCGCATTTTCATAACCTTTCTCTCCGGTATGAACAATTTGAGCAGGCACTTAGAAAAGGAAACAATAACAGGTTAAAAGAATCAGCCACTTTAATCAGCCAGTTAAAAGACTGCTCAAATATTGTGACGGAATATGAAAAAATAAAAACGCTTAGTGATTTTAAACTCCGGGTTGCTCACCACGATAGTAAAATTAATAATGTACTGTTCGATAGAAACAATAAAGGGCTTTGTGTAATAGACCTTGATACTGTAATGCCCGGCTATTTTATAAGTGATGTGGGTGATATGATGCGTACCTATTTATCGCCGGTAAGTGAGGAAGAAAGAGATTTCAGCAAAATTGTTATCCGCAAAGAATTTTATAAAGCAATTGTTGATGGCTACAGCAGCGAAATGAAAGATGAACTTACTGAAACTGAAAAAAGATACTTTTTCTATGCCGGTAAGTTTAGCATTTATATGCAGGCCCTTCGTTTTTTGACGGATTATCTGAATGATGACACCTACTACGGTTCAGCTTACCCTGGTCAGAATTTTGTGAGAGCATCTAATCAAATTGTTTTGCTGCAAAAATTTATGGAAGCCGAACCGGAATTATACAATATTGGAATTGACAGTTAATGAAGTTTATTTTTATTGCCATATCATTTTACCCCTTCGTTTCAATTGCACAATTGAAAATTGCGGATGTGTTTTCATCCAACATGGTTTTGCAGAGAGAATTGCCTGTGGCTGTTTGGGGAAAAGCTGTTACCGGAAAAATTGTAGAAGTAAGGCTGGGTGTAACTATGCGTAGTACAGTGGCCGGTAAGGATTCCGCATGGAAGGTGTTTCTGCCAAAGCAACCAGCCAATACGCAATCGCAATCTTTATCAATAAGCAGTGGCGATACAGCAGTACAGTTTCAAAATATTCTTATCGGAGATGTATGGGTTTGTATTGGGCAGAGTAATATGGAATGGCCAATGATAAAAGAACAACACTGGAAAGAAGAAATACATAGTACCAGTCAACCGAATATCCGGTTACTAAATCCGCCACCTGCTGGCCGGAATGTTTTTGGAACGCCTTACACAGACTCTCTTATCAACAGGCTGGTAATAGAAAGGTTTTATGACTGGAATGGTTGGCAACAGTGCGATAGCAACTCAGTTAAACAAATGAGTGCAGTTGCTTATTATTTTGCAAGCAAAGTATATGCTGAAACGGGTGTGCCAATTGGCATCATCAACCTCTCCATCGGCGGAGCTCCGCTTGAAACGTTTATTAGCACAGAAGCAATATCACATCATGGAACTTTTAGCAAAAAAATAAACGGCAACTGGCTTTTAAATAATTCTTTGCCTGTTTGGGTGAGAGAACGGGGAAATCAAAATGTTGGAAACAATAATATAATCCCGGTTGATGAAAGAGGCCCCAACCATGCTTATAAACCCGGCTTTGCTTATGAAGCAGGAATAAACCCTTTACTGCAAATGCCTGTTAAAGGTATTCTTTGCTACCAGGGTGAAAGCAATGCACAAGAACCAGAACGGGTAAATGAATATGCTGCATTATCTAAACTGATGATAGATGATTATCGTTTAAAATGGAGACAGCCGCAATTGCCTTTTTATTTTGTACAGCTTTCATCAATTGATACAATCAAATACAAAGGGCAGCTCTGGCCGAAGTTCAGAGATGAGCAAAGAAAAATGCTTCAACTTATTCCTAACAGCGGTATGGCCGTTTGCAGCGATATTGGCGCAAGAGATGATGTGCACCCCACCAATAAAAAAGATGTAGGCGAAAGGCTGGCAAAATGGGCTTTGAATAAAACGTATAAACAGAGTGTGGTTCCTTCTGGCCCATTACTCTTAAAAGCAATCTATTCAAATGGCAGAGTGATTGTATCCTTTGAATACATGGCTAAAGGATTGAAAACATCGGATAGCAAAGCAGTAAGAGGATTTTCTGTTGATGGAAAGAATGATACAGAAGCAATCTTTGGTGATAGTGGCATAATCATTCCTGTAAGTACAAAACCAAAGTATGTTTATTATGGCTGGAAATCTTTCAGCAATGGGAACCTTGTAAATTCAGAGAACCTTCCAGCATCTACATTTAAACTAACAGTAAAATAA
Organism: Ferruginibacter sp.; assembly: GCA_044225605.1. Classification (GTDB taxonomy): domain Bacteria; phylum Bacteroidota; class Bacteroidia; order Chitinophagales; family Chitinophagaceae; genus Ferruginibacter. Next base: position 505,985 of record JBGAIJ010000004.1, on the reverse strand, counting down.
AAAGCATGATAACAGACATTCAAATAACTCACCCGTTCACATCATTTGAGAAGATACCGATAACCATTTTTGATGATGCAGATAGAGCTTGTAAAAAAATAGCGGCTGAAATAGCCGTACTAATTCGTGAAAAACAAAGCAAAGGCGCAAATGCGGTATTGGGGCTGGCAACAGGCTCCACGCCCAAAAAAATATACCAGGAACTGATAAGAATGCACCGTGAAGAAGGGCTTAGTTTTAAAACTGTAATTTGTTTTAACCTTGATGAATACTATAACATTTCCGGTGCATCTATCCAGAGTTACAAATATTTCATGAAAGAAAATTTGTTCAACCATATAGATATTGACATTGCCAACTGTCATATTCCGGATGGCGAAATAAATGCAGAAAATATCAAACAACACTGTGAACACTATGAAGAACTGATAAGAAATGCCGGTGGTATTGACTTCCAGCTATTAGGCATTGGCCGAAACGGCCATATTGGTTTTAATGAACCCGGTTCACACATAAGCTCAATCACCCGTCTTATTACGCTTGACAGGATAACCCGTTCCGATGCAGCAACAGATTTTTCCGGAATAGCTAATGTGCCGAGGAAAGCGATTACGATGGGTGTAAATACGATACTCAGTGCTAAAAGAATTGTATTACTGGCATGGGGCGAAAGAAAAGCCGATATTATTAAGCTGGCAGTTGAAGGACCTGTTTCAGAGTTTGTACCTGCATCTTATTTACAAGCACATCAAAATATTTCTTTTGTATTGGATGATGCGGCTGCTGCGTTGCTTACCCGAAAAAAGACACCGTGGTTAACTGAAGATGTAGAATGGACAAATCAAATGATTAAGAAAGCGGTTATCCATCTGGCTTTATCATGTAATAAACCTATACTAAAACTTACCAATAACGATTACAACGAAAATGGATTAAGCAGTTTGCTGGTGCTGCATGGTAATGCTTATGACATTAACATAAAAGTATTCAACAACCTTCAACATTCTATTACCGGCTGGCCGGGTGGCAAACCGGATGCAGATGATAAACACAGGCCTGAGAGAGCAACACCTTCCCAAAAAAGAGTGTTGATATTTAGTCCGCATCCTGATGATGATATTATTTCAATGGGCGGAACATTTCAACGACTAACTGACCAGGGCCATGAAGTGCATGTGGCTTATCAAACAAGCGGAAATATTGCTGTAGCTGATGATGAGGCTGTTCGCTTTGTTGAGTTTGTAAGGGACTTTAATAAGCAATTTCAAATCAACTCCCCTGATGCAGAGAAGATATTTAACGATTCAGAATCTTTTCTTCAGCAAAAGAAAAACGGGGAGATTGATATTCAGGAATTACGGTTTGTAAAAGGTTTGATAAGAAAAGGAGAAGCAAGGAATACCTGCCGTTTTGTTGGCATACCCGATGAAAACATTCATTATCTCAACCTGCCCTTTTATGAAACAGGAACTGTAGAAAAGAAGCCTATTGGTAAAGATGATGTAAATATTATTGCATCATTAATTCAGCACATTAAACCGCACCAGATATATGCTGCCGGAGACCTCGCTGACCCACATGGCACACACAAAGTTTGTTTAGATGGAATCTTTGCAGCAATTGCAGACATAAAACATCTTGAGTTCATGAAAGATTGCTGGTTGTGGCTCTATAAAGGTGCCTGGGCCGAATGGGATATTGATTTGATTGAAATGGCTGTGCCCATGAGCCCTGAACAGGTCTTGAAAAAGCGTTATGGGATTTTCAAACACCAGTCACAAAAGGATGGCGTAGTATTTCAGGGAACCGACAGCCGGGAATTTTGGCAACGGGCTGAAGAAAGAAACAGGGCTACTGCCGAACTCTATAATAAACTTGGGTTAGCAGAGTATGAAGCAATGGAAGCATTTGTAAGATGGCATTTTTGAGGATATGATGCCATAACATTTATTATTCTTTACTAATTTCTAAACATGACACTAAAATGAAAAAACTAATTTTTCTCCTTCTGGGTGTTCCTTTTTTTTGCATTGCCCAACCACCTGTAAATATTATTCCGCAGCCGGTATCATTACAATACTTGGAGGGAAATTTTATTTTATCAGCAAACACATCAGTTCAATACAATCCGCAACAAAAAGATGTAAAAGCAGCAGCAGATATTTTGGCTTCACAGGTGAAAAATATTGCCGGTTTTGCTTTGCCAGTAAATACTCCCCGGCCAACAACTATTCAGTTAAGTGTGGAGAAGCTGGCATTGACAGGTGATGAAGCATATTCGCTGGATGTTACTCCGAAAAAAATTATTATCAAAGCCAATACCAAAGCAGGTATTATTTACGGTATTCAAACACTCTTACAAACACTTTCTGCCGGTAAATCAACCTCAATGGAAATTCCTTGTATAAGTATTACCGATTATCCCCGTTTTAAATACCGTGGTATGCACCTTGATGTGGGGAGACATTTCTATCCGGTTTCGTTTATAAAAAAGTATATTGACTTTTTAGCCACATACAAGTTCAATACATTTCATTGGCATCTAACCGAAGACCAGGGCTGGCGCATTGAGATAAAAAAATATCCTGAATTAACAACGAAAGGTGCTTATCGCAATGGCACCATCACAGGCGGCTATCCCGGTACGGGCAATACCAACCTTAGATACGGCGGCTTCTATACACAGGAAGAAGTAAAAGATGTGGTGGCTTATGCATCGCAAAGAAATATCACCGTAGTTCCCGAAATTGAATTGCCCGGCCATTCTTCTGCCGCCATTGCTGCTTATCCCTGGCTAAGCTGCTTTCCTGATAAACCCACTGCTATGCCTGCTAATGCTTCGGCAATGAGTAAACTGCTGCAAAGCCAGGGCGAAATAAAACTGGTGCAGGAAACCTGGGGAGTATTTGATGATATTTTTTGTGCAGGCAAAGACAGCACTTTTCTTTTTTTACAGAATGTATTGGATGAAGTGCTTCAGCTCTTCCCATCAAAGTACATTCATGTTGGCGGCGATGAAGCTCCTAAAAAACATTGGGAGAAATGTCCCCGCTGCCAGGCAAGAATGAAAGCGGAAGGATTGAAAGATGAACATGAACTGCAGAATTATTTCATCACCCGCATGGAAAAATATATAAACAAAAAAGGAAGGACCATCATTGGCTGGGACGAAATCTTAGAAGGTGGGCTTGCACCCAATGCCATTGTGATGAGTTGGCGGGGCGAAGCCGGGGGCATTGAAGCTGCCAAACAAAACCATGATGTGATTATGACACCGGGCAACCCTGTTTATTTTGACCATTACCAGGGCGACCCAGCCAGCGAACCGGTGGGCATTGGCGGATTTAATACACTTAAAAAAGTGTATGATTATGACCCGATACCAAAAGAGCTTAACGAGCAAAAGGCAAAACATGTATTAGGTTCGCAGGCTAATTTATGGACCGAATATGTGCCTACCACCCAGCATGTAGAATATATGGTGCTGCCTCGTATGCTTGCGTTATCGGAGGTTGTATGGAGCAAAAAAGAAAATAAAAACTGGAACAATTTTAATGAAAGACTGCAATCACATTTTACAGCCTTTAACCAAAAAGGATGGAACTATAGTAAAGGAAATTTTAAAGCAGATATAAAGCCAGCATCAGAAAACGGACAATTATTTATTTCACTTGCTACTGAAGCATACAAGGGCAATGTGGTTTATACAACTGATGGCTCAATACCTAATCTGAAAAGCAATAAATACACACAGCCTGTTGCCATCAATTCATCTGTAACACTAAAAGCTTCTGTAGTGGTGGATGGTAAATTGATGAGTGCAGTACCTGCCCAGCAAAGTTTTGTAATGCACAAGGCTATTGGGAGAAATGTTACTTACACAAACCCTGTGAGCCGTTACTATATGGCAGATGGGCCTAATTCCCTCACTGATGGTGTAAGAGGAAGCAATGCAGTTGGCAAATACTGGCATGGCTTCAGTGCGAAGGATATGATTGCAACGATTGATTTAGGCGAAGTAAAAAATATTCAAAACATTGCATTAGGTTGTTTACAGAATTACAGTGATTGGATTTTCCTTCCACAATCCGTGAAGTTTGAAACATCTGTAAATGGAACTGATTTTGAAGAAGTGCAAATGGTAAATAACCCAATCAGCATTAATGAAAGAACGGCGCAGTTTGATTTTAAGGCAACATTCACTTCTAAAGCAGCCAGGTATATCAGGGTTACGGCAAAGAATAATGTTTGCCCGCCTGGCCATAGCGGCGAAGGAAAGCCGGGATGGATATTTGCTGATGAGATAATAGTGGAATAATAATAACAGTAGTTTAAAATAAATGATGTTCTCATGTTGATTTTTTTTCAAGGAATACGAGGCACTGAAAGGAAAATATTTCTGTTAATCGCCACACTAATTTCAAACTTTTGTTTGATAGCACAATTGCCTGCTGAACTGCAAACTCCTGAATTGATTTCCATCAGCCGTATGCCCATGCGTTGTGATGCCTTTGCCTTTGAAAATTTGCAACTGGCAAAGGGCTTTGACAAAGAAAAATCAGCAAACTATTATTCTTTAAACGGAAGCTGGAAATTTAATTGGGTAAAAGACCCGAATCAACGGCCTCATAATTTTTTTGAACAAAATTATGATGACAGCAAATGGGATAACTTTCGCATACCAGCCAGTTGGGAAGTAAATGGCTATGGCCTTCCTATCTATGTAAATCAACCCTACGATTTTGCAGGGCATAATTTGCGTTATGGTAAAATGAATCCGCCTTATGATATCCCTGCCAACAATAACCCTGTTGGCTCTTATCGAAAAAAAATAATTATTCCATCTGGTTTTAAGGGCAAACAAATTTTTTTGCATGTTGGCAATGCAAAGAGTTGTTTGTTTGTATGGGTGAATGGAAAAAAAGTAGGTTACAGCGAAGACAGCAAACTGGCTGCTGAATTTGACATCACAGATTTTGTACAGCAAGGCGAAAACCTCATTGCCTTCCAGGTGTACCGCTGGAGCGATGGCAGTTATTTAGAATGCCAGGATATGTTTCGTTTCTCAGGCATTGAAAGAGATGTGTATTTGTTTACCACTAACAAACTCAATATAAGAGATACTAAAATTGATGCAACGCTTGATGATAGTTATACCAATGGTTTGCTTTCGGTAAATGTTGAGGTTGACAATTACAAATGGGAAAAAGGTTACCTGAGCAAAAAAGATAGTTTTAACCTGGAGCTGCAATTGCAGAACGCAGCAGGCAATATTGTTTATACTGATAAAACCAATGATTACAAAACAGTTTTAGGAAAATACAAAACTGATGTACAGTTTAAAACAACTGTTCCGAATGTAAAAAACTGGAATGCAGAGTTGCCTTATCTCTACACATTGTATATCACACTAAAAAATAAAAACGGCGATGTGCTGGAAGTGGTTCCGCAACGCATTGGCTTTAAAAAAATAGAAATAAAGGGAACAGATTTTTTAGTGAATGGCAAAAGGGTTTTCTTGAAAGGCGTTAACCGGCATGAGCATCATCCACGCAACGGGCATACACTTAGTAAAGAAGATATGCGGAAGGATATGGAAATGATGAAGAAGCTGAATGTAAATGCAGTGCGTCACTCACATTATCCGCCCGACCCTTATTGGATGCAGCTTTGCGATGAATACGGTTTGTATGTGGTGGACGAAGCCAATATAGAAAGTCACGGCCTGGGCTATGATTTAAGCGTAACGCTGGGCAATAAGCCTTTGTGGAAAGAAGCCCACCTGCAACGCATACAACGTATGTATGAACGGGATAAAAATCATACGTCAGTTATTACCTGGAGCTTAGGAAATGAAGCTGGCGATGGAACAAATTTTTATGCTGCTTATGACTGGCTGAAAAAGCAAACCACATTGCCCATACAATATGAAAGGGATATTGATTATGGGAGCCCCAACAAAACACCATTCTCCGAAATATTTTGTCCGCAATATTTTGCACCGGGTGATATGCTGGGCTATGCAAAAAGCGATGCAAAGATTCCGCATATACAAAGTGAGTATGCACATATTATGGGCAACAGCCTCGGCAATTTTCAGGATTATTGGGATGTTATTGAAAACAATCCCAAACTACAGGGCGGTTTTATTTGGGAATGGATTGACCAAAACATTGATACGGTAAAAAATGGCAAACGCATCAAAGCTTATGGCGGCGATTTTCCATTGGAAGGCCCGGTGGATGAAAACCTGAGCGATAATAATTTTTGTGTAAAAGGAGTGGTGGATGCTTACAGAAATGTAACACCGATGGCGATGGAAGTAAAAAAAGTTTACCAGCATATTAAAACAAAATGGAAAAGCGGTAACAGCATCAGCATAAAAAATAGTTACTTCTTTAAATCGCTGGATAATGTTTCTTTAAAATGGGTACTGCAGGAAAATGGTCTTGAAAAAGAAACGGGCAACATTGCTTCTATTGAATTACAACCGCAACAGGAAAAAGAATTTCCGATTCCGATAAAGACAAAACAACTGCCCGATAAAGAATACCAGTTGAATATTTACTACTTATTAAAAAACGAAGAACCTTTTTTACCAAAAGGATATGAAATAGCGGCAGAACAGTTTTTGCTGAATACATTACCTGCAACGAAGCCTGAAGTTTTTGCAAAAGCAACTTTAAAGGTTGAACAAACAACAACGCAATGCAATATCAGTGGAAAGAATTTCAGTTTGATTTTTGATTTACAAAAAGGATTGTTGGCAAGCTATAAATATAAAGGAGAGGAAATAATACAGCAAGGGCCAACCCCTTCCTTCTGGCGGGCTCCCACCGATAATGATATTGGAGCAGGCTTTAATAAAAGACTTCGTATGTGGCGCAATGCGTACAATGAAGGAACGGGAATAAAAGCAACCGTAACCAAAATTAATGATGCCACCTGGCAAATTAGTTTTTCAAAACAGTTGGTGGATGGAGATGCACAGCATGAACAAAACTTTACCGTGTTTGGCGATGGAAAAATAAAAGTGGACAATAGCTTTACTGCTATTAAAGGGAAATATTCCTTATTACTACGGGCAGGCAATGATATTACCCTCAATAAAAACTTCAGCAACATCAACTGGTATGGCCGTGGTCCCGGCGAAAATTATTGGGACAGAAAGACCAATACATTCATCGGCAATTACAAACAAGCAGTCGATGAACAGTACTATCCCTATGCCCGTCCGCAGGAAAGCGGCAACCATACCGAAATAAGATGGGTGAGTTTTAGCAATGCAAAAGGAAGAAAAATACAATTTGAATTTGCAGATAGTTTATTGAGTTTTTCTGCACTGCCTTATAGCTTAGATGATTTAGACCCGGAGATGAATAAAAAACAGTATCACAGTGGCGAACTCAACAAACGCAACGAAACCTATTTGCATATTGACCTGAACCAAACCGGCCTACAGGGAATAGACAGTTGGGGTTCCATGCCTTTGCAAAAATACAGGGTGCCTTACCAGAATTATCAGTATAGCTATTGGATAAAAATTAATTGATTATTTAAAGAATATTTTGTCTAACATGAAAGCAAAGCTCTTATTTCTATGTTTCCTTTATTCTATTACCGCTGCCGGGCAAAGAGATACCATCGCTGTAAACGAAGGCTGGCAGTTCGTTATAGATAAGAAAGAGGAAGGCTTAACAGCTAATTGGTTTGAAAAATCTTTGCCGGGTAGCCGTGCCGTTAATCTTCCGCATACCTGGAACATCGAAGAAGAGAATCAGAACCATTACGGATGGGGCTGGTATCAAAAAAAGTTAGTTGTACCTGCTAGTTGGAAAAACAAAAATGTAGTGTTGCAGTTTGGTGCTGTCAATCATACCTCATGTATCTATATCAATGGAACAAAGACAGAAGAAAATATCGGCGATGGCTTCAATAAGTTTTACATCAATCTCACTGGTAAATTAAATTATGGTAAAGAAAATATCATTACAGTTGCAGTAAATAATGATTACGGAAAAAATAAAGTTCCCTTCGGCAGCTCGTTCGACTGGCCAAATGATGGCGGTATCATACGTAAAGCAGCATTCATTATAAGTGATAAGCCTGCGGCAACCTATATTCATGCTGAACCAAAATTGAATATAGCCAATAACGAAGGACAGCTTAAAATCAAGCTTGGTTTTGATAATCCTGTTAACAGCAATGTGAAGTTTTCCATCAGCATCATCGAAGAAAACCAGCCTACAAAAAATATTGTTTATGCAGCCATACAAAAACCAACATTGCAAAACAACGAAGCAGTTGTTGATATTACATTACCAAAAGTAAACCCCTGGCATTTTGATTTTCCGAATTTGTACAGGATTGATGTAACAGTATTGAATGGGAAAAAAGCGGCAGACAAAATTTCAACCAATGTTGGTTTCAGAGAAATAAAATTTGAAAACGGAAAAACATTTCTCAACGGCGAAAGAATAAAGCTGATGGGTGTGGAATGGACAGCAGGCAGTAATCCTGATTTCGGATTTGCAGAAACTGATTCAGTAATTCTCAGTCAATGCAAATTGATGAAAGATGTAAATGCCATCTTTACCCGCCAGCATTTTCAGCAGGATGATTTATTTTATGATTTCTGCGATAGAAATGGAATTATTGTGCAGCAGGAAGTGCCGCTCTGGGGGCCAGAGACGCCGGCCAATGATACCATTCGTAGTATTGCCATGAAGCAACTGGAAAGAATGGTGAGAAATATGTACAATCATCCATCTATATTCTCATGGGGTGTAGGCAATGAGTTGCGTGGCAGGGATGCCGATATGAAACAAATGATTGCTGATTTATTAAAAAAATCAAGAGCATTAGACCCCAATCGTATGACGGCTTATGTAAGCAACACACTTACTACAAGTTTTTACAACAATCCAAAATTTACACCCGATGCCGCTAATGATGGCGATTATTTAATGATGAATGAATACGGCGGCAGTTGGTGGGATATACCACAGGGGCAAATAAATGCCTATCTGGATAGTGTGCATTTAAGTTATCCTGATAAACCATTTTTTATTTCTGAGTTTGGTTTGTGCGAACCCAATTTTAAAGGTGGCGACGAGAGAAGAATTGAAGACCTCATTTATCACATGGCTGTTTATGAAAGTAAACCTTATGTTGAAGGTGCTATCTATTTTGATTTAACGGATTACCGCACCCATTATCCTGGCACATCTGAAAATAATAAATTCCGCAGAAGGGTGCATGGCGTTTATGATATGTATGGCAAACCCAAACCTTCAATGAAAGTATTGAGAGAACTTTCTTCGCCGGTGGAAGTACAACAGGCAAGGCAATGGAAAAAAGGCAAGCTGAATTTATTGATATTCGGCAGCATGGGTTTGCCGCAGCATACGGTAAAAGGATACAAACTGTATGTATCAGACAAAACGGATAACTATGCTTCAGCAAAAGCCTACGACCTGCCTGAAATAAAGCCGGGGCAACGCATCAATTTTGAAGTGGAAGATTTGTACAATGGCGGCTGCATTATCACCATTGTGCGGCCAACGGGTTATGTGGTAACACAAAAATCGTTTCACTAAGTAAACATAAGCTTAGTGTCTTTTTTTTTATTAAAACAGATACATGAGTTAATTATTCAGGATTTACTTTAAAATTTTAGTATGAAACATTTTTTTTTACTTTTTGTCATGCTCTGCAGTTTCAGGGTTACTTACTCACAGTCATATACAGCATCTGCTGATAACCTTGTTGCCCGACAGCAATTTCAGGATAATAAATTCGGCATGTTTATTCACTGGGGCGCTTCCAGTGTGTTAGGAGCCGGCGAATGGGTAATGAACAATCGTAACATAAAAGTAAAAGATTACACCCTGCTGTTGAATGTTTTCAATCCTCAGGATTTTAACGCCCCCGAATGGGTAGCTACTGCAAAAAATGCAGGCATGAAATACATTGTTTTTATCACCCGGCATCATGATGGTTTTTCTAATTGGGATACAAAGTATGCCGACTGGAAAATAACAAACACCCCTTATGGCAAAGATGTACTGAAGATGCTGGCTGATGAATGTAAAAAGCAAGGTATGAAATTAGGCTTGTATTATTCCACTCTTGACTGGTACCGCAACGATTACCCCTATGAAACAGGCCGCACAGGTAAAGGCACAGGCCGTACCGAAAAAAGCAATTATGCCAGCTACCTGCAGTTTATGAAAAACCAGCTTACTGAACTGCTGACTAATTACGGAGAAATAATGTCCATTTGGTTTGATGGGCACTGGGACCAAACCAACGTAGAAGGTTCTGCTGATATGAGTTCGAGAATAAACTGGAAGTACGAAGAAATTTATCAACTCATACATAGTTTGCACCCTCAATGCATGATTGGCAACAATCATCATTTGGAACCATTGCCTGGCGAAGATTTCCAGATGTTTGAAAAAGATTTGCCCGGCCATAATAAAACGGGGTTGAGTTTTCAGAAGGCATCAGAAAGTCTGCCGTTAGAAACTTGCGAAACCATCAACGGCTCATGGGGGTATAACATCACCGACAATAATTATAAAACGGTTAAAGACCTTATTCATTATTTGGTGAATGCAGCCGCACTCAATACAAATTTCCTGTTGAATGTAGGCCCCATGCCCAATGGAAAGATTCAGCAGGAGTTTATTGATACTTTGAAAGCGGTTGGTAGCTGGCTGAATACAAATGGCGAAAGCATTTACGGCACAAGAGGGAATATTATTGCAACGCAGGAATGGGGTGTGGTAACCGGGAAAGATAAAAGCCGCTATGTTCATATTTTGAAAAATACGGGCAGCAGTTATATTTTCTTACCTGGCTATAAAGAAAAAATAAAAGGCGCCTTTCTTTTTAAGAATAAACAGAGAGTGAATTACAAGCAATTGCCCGAAGGAACATTTGTGTACCTTGAAGGTTTACCAAATGATACTATTGACACTATTATAGAATTACAACTTCAATAAAAGATGAGAAAAAGATTTATTGTAATTATTACACTCCTGTTTATTCAGCAATTACCTGCACAGGTAAGGCTTCCGGTTTATGCAGACACACTGTTCCCCACTTATTATCACCAGCGGGTGAGCCATTTTAAATTTTTACCTGTTGAAAAAAATGACATCGTTTTTATAGGCAATAGTATTACAGACGGCGCTGAGTGGGCTGAGTTATTTACCGACATTGGTATTAAAAACCGAGGCATCAGCGGAGATATTAGTGCAGGAATACTTCATCGCATAGCTGATATTGCCGGACAAAAACCCCGGAAAGTGTTTTTATTAATAGGTACAAATGATTTAGCAAGGGGTATTAGTACAGACAGTGTTGTGAAAAATATTTTACTTGCTGCCGCTTATTTGAAACAGGAAAGCCCTGCAACGAGATTGTTTGTTCAAAGTATCCTTCCTGTTTCCAATGTCTTTGGCAAATTCATCGGGCATACGAACAAAACAGATTCTATTTTAAAAGTAAATAAGCGGCTTAGTAATGAAGCAGTAAATTATCAATATACATTTATCAACCTGTATCCATTCTTTTGTAACAAGCAGGGAAAGATGGATACAAAATACAGTAATGACGGGTTACATTTATTGGGCGAAGGTTATTTGTTATGGAAGCATATAATGTTCCCCTATGTTTACGATTTGCAGGAAAAACCATCACTGATTCCATTGCCACAGCAACTCACATGGAAGAATGGCTTTTTCCCTTTGTATAAATGCGGTTTAATCGTTATTAAAGACAATGCACTCACCAAAGAAGCAGACGATTTGAAAAACCTGCTTATTGAAAAAGGGGTGCAAACTGAAATAAAAAATAAAGCAGGTAAAGCTGACCTGCATATAGAATTGCAATTAGGCCCGGCTCAATCTTCAGATATGCCTGATGAGGCATACCAGTTAAATGTTTCAGAGAATAAAATTTCGGTAACTGCAAAAACAACACAGGGCATTTTTAATGGCATTCAAACCCTGCGGCAATTAATGAGAGATGGAGTGATGATTGATGCCTGTGAAATCACTGATTCACCTGCATTCTCGTGGCGGGGTTATATGATTGATGTGGGCAGAAATTACATGTCAATGAAATTATTGAAGCAGCAGATAAATGTGATGGCAATGTATAAACTCAACATCTTTCATTTTCATGCTACCGAAGATATTGCCTGGCGGATTGCCAGCAAACAATATCCGCAGCTAACATCTCCTGAATACATGCTTCGCAATAAAGGAATGTATTATACAGAAGCCGAGATAAAAGAACTGATTGCTTATTGCAAAGAAAGATACATCACATTTGTTCCTGAAATTGATATGCCCGGCCACAGTGCTGCATTCAAAAGAGCTATGAAGGTTGACATGCAATCTTACTCAGGAATGCTGTACGTGAAGAACATCCTGAAAGAATTTTGCGCCACTTACGATGTACCCTATATACATATCGGCGCAGACGAAGTAAAAATTACCAACAAGAACTTTGTTCCTGAGATAACTGCTTATATTGAAAGCCTGGGAAAAAAAGTAATCGGCTGGCAGCCGGGTGGAAATTTTACTGAGAGTACCATTCGTCAATTATGGATGGATGATAATGCTCACCATACGTCCAATAATCAAATCCGGTTTATTGATTCAAGGCATTTGTACCTGAATCATATTGACCCATTGGAAGCGGTAACTACCATTTTCAATCGTAAAATTGCTGATAAAGAAAAAGGAGATGCTACTACATTGGGTGGCACTATTTGCATGTGGCCCGATAGGGCTGTTGCGAAAGAAGAAGATGTTTTACAAATGAATCCTGTTTATCCCGGTATGTTAGCCTTTGCAGAAAGAAGCTGGCGGGGTGGCGGGCAAACTGGATGGATTGCTAATATTGATGATGGTGAGAAAAAGGGTTTTATTGATTTTGAAAATCGTTTGCTGGATAACAAAAAATTATTTTTCGCAGATAAAATATTTAACTACGCAAAGCAAAGCAACCTTGTGTGGAAATTGTACGGGCCATTTAGCAATGACGGTGATGTGAATAAAAAATTTTTACCCGAAACAAAAAACTGGAACGAAGCAACTGCTACAGTTTATAAAGAAAAAAGCGGCGGAACCATCGTATTGCGGCATTGGTGGGCTCCGTTAATAAAAGGTGCAATAGATAATGCAGAAGACAGCACTACCTGGTATGCCACTACAAAAATTTGGGCAGATGAAGATGGAATGAAAAGCTTCTGGATTGGGTTCAATAATATTTCCCGTTCACCAGCTACCGATTCTCCACCGACAGATGGATGGGACATTAAAGGGAGCGTTGTTTGGGTAAACGGAAAATTGATTGAACCGCCGCAATGGCTAAGGACCAATCAAAAGGGTAATTCAGAAATTCCTTTAATTGATGAGGGCTATGAATACCGGGAGCCAACAAAAATATTTTTGAAGAAAGGATGGAATGAAGTTTTAATTAAAGCTCCCATTGGAAGTTTTAAAGGAAAAGACTGGCAAAACCCGGTGAAGTGGATGTTTACTTTTGTGATGAATGAAGAAAACCGTAAGTAGAATGTAAATGAAAATATTTCAATTTAAGCAACTTTAAGCCATCGCTATGCATGTAAAAGAAACAAGTAACAGGGGAGCCATGTTTATTATGGCTATTCTTTTTTTTGTATTTGGATTTGTTACCTGGTTAAACGGGCCATTGATTACCTACGTAAAGCTTGCTTTTGGGCTTGACACGGACTCTAAAGCCTTTATGGTTACAACAGCCTTTTACCTGGCTTATTTTTTTCTCGCTTTGCCATCTTCCTGGGTTTTGGAAAAAACAGGAATGAAGAAAGGTATGGCTCTGGCTCTGATTGTTATGGCCGTTGGTACTTTTTTGTTCGGTCATTTCGCTACTCAAAGAAATTATACCATGTCCCTGCTCGGCCTTTTTATAATCGGCTCAGGGCTTTCTCTTTTGCAAACAGCATCTAATCCTTATATAAGCATTATTGGCCCAATTGAGAGTGCTGCTAAACGAATAAGTATAGTGGGTATCTGCAACAAAATAGCCGGTATCATCAGCCCAATTGTGTTAAGTGCATTTGTATTGAAAGGGATTAATGAACTGGAAGGAAAAGTAAATGCTGCAACAGACCAATCAGTAAAAGATTCTATCTTAACCGAATTTGCTTCAAAAATATATACCCCTTATGCAATCATGGCAATAGTGCTGGTATTGCTCGGTGTATGGATTTTAAAATCGGCGCTGCCTGAAATTAAAACTTCAGAAGCAAATGTGCAGGCACCGGGTAATAGTTCCGATAAAGCAAAGACAAGCATTTTTCATTTTCCGCATTTGTGGCTGGGGGCCATTTGCATATTTGTCTATGTAGGGGTTGAAGTAATGGCCGGAGATGCTATTGGTACTTATGGCAAAGGATTTAATATTCCTACTGATGAAACAAAATACTTTACTTCTTATACACTGGCAGCTATGTTGCTGGGGTATGTAATTGGTTTAATCGTTATTCCAAAATATATTTCGCAACAGGCAGCTTTAAAATACTCTGCTTTGCTTGGTATTGTTTTTACAACCGCAGCTTTTTTTACAAAGGGTTATTTGTCGGTTGGCTTTGTGGCGGCTTTAGGGCTGGCCAATGCGTTAATGTGGCCTGCCATCTTTCCGCTTGCCATCAGCGGCCTTGGAAGATTTACAGAAAAAGGCTCTGCAATACTTATTATGGGAATAGCCGGTGGTGTTTTAATTCCAAAGGCATTTGCGGCTTATAAAGAGGTATACGGATTTCAGTTAATGTTTTTTATCTTGATGATACCTTGCTACTTGTATATCCTGTATTATTCACTGAAAGGTTATAAAGCGGGGCAAAATAGCTAAGGCAGCATTATGTCACAAACTTTGATAAAAAGCAATAAACATCTATTCTAATTTGTCAGGCAAGGAATTTCATTTGTTTACCAGCTACAAATCTTTTTTCATCTTCCGTTGCGACGCTCCGTTCAACTTTTTATCCTTCTATCATCAATAAGAGCCGGCGCAATCCTTTCGCCGTTTATATTAATCGTTACTCCTTCGTCATAACGAAACGTCGAAACCATTGCGCCGGATAAAGACAATTGGGAATTGAGATTGGCTTTTCCGACAGATGCAGAAAAGCTTTCCTGCCAAACACAATCCCAGAAATTAAAAATACATTTTCCAGAAGCGACAAAGCAGATTTTACAAACATAAAATTGTTGTACTGCTCATTCAACTAACCCTGCCGCAAAATTATTGTCCTGCTCTGTGCGAAACAAGGTCTTCGTCCCACATTGCAAAGAGCCGTCAATCGCCACGGGTTTTCAAAAAAATCTCCATCCTCAATTTGTAATGCTGTCCGCCAGTTGACGGATAGTATTTTATTTGAAAAACCTTGTTTCTCCGCCGCAGTCCTAATGGCTGGTCGCTAAGGGTAAATGAATGAAGCGAAGCTGAATTTATTTAAGAAACATTTTTTTAAACATTTAAAATTTCATGTTATGGAAATCATCGGCAGAATTACCGCAGATGCGACAGTTTATGAAACAAAAGCAGGGAAAAAAGTGGTGAACTTTTCTATTGCTATTAATGACACTTACAAAACAAAGGACAGTAGCGAAGTACAGAAGGTTGTAACCTACGTAAACTGTGCTTACTGGATTAATGCAGGCATTGCGCCGTATTTAACCAAAGGCAGTTTGGTGGAATGTGCAGGCAGGATTGGCGTTAATGCTTACACCAGCAAAGACGGCGAAGTAAAAGCCAGCCTTACATTTCATGTAAACAGTATTAAACTGCATGGCAAACCAAATGGTGGTGACGCAACGCCTGCGCCAGTTGTGCCAATTACAAATGCACCGGCAGCCTTTTCCGCAGTGGCAGACGACTTACCATTTTAGTTTTAATGGCATCCCGTCAAATGGCGGGATGCTTTTCATTTTTTAATCAAACAAAAATTTGCAACTATGGCACACAACATTAATTTCAACGAGCAAACAGGTAAACACAGTTTCTTTAGTATAAAAGAAAAAGCATGGCATGGATTGGGACAGATAGTAGAAGACTATCCCAACAGCGCAGCAGCATTGCACTTTGCAGGGCTTGATTTTGAAGTATGGAAAAGACCCAACACACACAAATTAGACGATGGTACAGAAGTAAAATCTGCAACATCATTTTACACTTACCGCCCTGATACTGGCGCAATTTTAGGCGACAGGTTAGGCAAAGATTATGAAGTAGTACAAAACACTGATGCGTTCAGTTTCTTTGATGCAATTGTTGATGGCGATGGCATACAATATGAAACCGCAGGTGCATTGGGCAAAGGCGAAAAGATTTTTATCACTGCCAAACTTCCTGGTTACATCAAAGTAGGCAATGATGATATGATTGAAAAGTATTTGTTCCTCACAACTTCACATGATGGTTTTGGCAGTATCATGGCGGCATTTACACCTGTAAGAATTGTTTGTAATAATACACTCAACGCCGCTTTAAGAAACTGTAGCAACTCCGTTAAAATCCGTCATACTGCAAACGTAAAAGAACGGCTGGAAGAAGCCCATAAAGTGATGGGGATATCAAACCAGCTTTCTGTACAACTGGAAGGTGTATTTAACCAGTGGGCAAAGGTTCGTATCACTGATAAAGAAGTGCAGAAACTGATACAGCTTGCAATGGTTCCCAACAAAGAAGTATTACAGAATATTCAGAACGGCGAACTGGACGAACTAAGCACCTGTTTTAAAAATATGTGTGATGATGTGTATGAGTACCAAATGTGCAGCCCATCCCAATTTTTAGAAACAACAAAGGGAACGGTGTTTGGCGCATACAATGCTATTACAGGTTACTTTCAAAATGTTAGGAATTACAAAGATGAAGAATCCAAAATGAAATCTTTATTGTACGGCGGCACTGCACAAATGAGGACACAAAAGGCTTTTCAGTTGTGTGAGAGTTTTGTAAAGGCAGAGTTTGCAGGTAACTGGAGTTAATCGTTTTAAAGGGGCATTGCAAAATGCTCTTTTTTTTTCGGAAAGCTGCCCCGCAATATGGTGATAGAGTTGGTGAAATGGCGGGGCAGCTTGGGTATTTTTTAGCGATTAATATTATGTGTTTGGGAAGGTTGGTTAGTCTTGTTAAATTTGAGTAATGAGAGTTAGTAATAAAATACAACCTGTAAGAAAGGCATTAATGATTGGTTCACCCGGGAATGAGGGTGAGGATTACCTGAATAGTGTGGCTACAGATATTGAAAATATGAAAAACCTATTGCTTTCTTCAAGAGGCGGCAAATGGAAAGAGGATGAAATAATAACATTATGGAAGCCGGATATTGCAACCGTTGCTTCGATTATAGAAGCTACAATTGCAGATTATTTTTTTGTTTTCTACGCAGGGCATGGATATGAAACTGATGAAGGTAAAAGGAATATTTGTTTAACCGATGCAGATGTTTCTGATTTTTTCCTTTTAAATAAAAGTATAAGGCAACTTGTTACATTGGATACTTGCCGGGAAAAAGAATACCCGGCAATAAGCGGACTTCCGGAAGAATGGTTGCATTATGACGGGTACTATCCCGAAAGAGAAGCATTTGATAAATACATTTTGCAATCCCCACCAGGCAAAAAAATTGTTCATGCTACAAAAAGTGGTTTTGCATCATGGGAAGATAAACGAGGCAGAGGTGGTGTCTTCACTACGAGTTTGATACAGGCTGCTATGAGTATTCAAAAACCGCAAATTTTTGCCCCGATTTCAATAGAACTGGTATTAAAAACAGCAAAGAAAATTATCAAGCAGAATGGAGATGAGCAGGAGCCAGAAATTGTTTATTCAAAAGGTGATTTGCAAGTGCCTTTCGTTTTGTCAGTTAAAGAAACTCATAAACCAATCTATTTGGCTAAAAATAATTCAATAGCTCCCAGAAAAATTATTCGGCAAGAATCGTCAAATTCAAAATTATTAAAGGCAGGGTTATTTTTATTTGTATTAGCAATTATTGCAAATAACTCTGAATAATTTTTCTTCATTAATTTCTCCCACAAATATCGCCTTTTGGCTGCTGAAGCGGCCATGAAATTCCGGCATAAAGAAAGCTGTTCCATTACTGTTTGAGATACTATTTATTCCGTTGCTTCATGGCCTTTATTGCCAAAAGGCAGGGCATGTTCTGTAATTAATTTTTAAACAATTAAAAAATGGAATTATGGAACAGTTAGCATTAAACTTACCGGAATGGACAAGAGTAGCCGAAGTGGAATTGGTTTACAAAACAACTGTAAAACCATCTCAACGGCCAAAGATTAACAGCGTTAAAGATTGCTACGAATTACTAAAAGAATTATGGAATGAAAACACCATTGAAATGCAGGAAGAATTTAAAGTAATGTTATTGAACAGAGGGAACAAGGTAATTGGTATTTATGAAGCATCTGCAGGTGGTTTAACAGGTACAGTGGCAGACCCAAGATTGATACTGGCGGCTGCAATAAAATCATTAGCTGTTTCAATTGTTTTATCTCACAATCATCCAAGCGGCAATTTAAAACCAAGTAAAGCTGATGAAGAATTAACACAAAAAATAAAAGTGGCAGCTTCGTATCATGATATAAGAGTGATAGACCACATTATCATAACAATCGAAGGGTATTACAGCTTTGCTGATGAGGGGCTTTTATAGCCTCTTTAAAGCATTATGCTTCATTTCTTTAGCCTAAATATCTTATTTTAGAGGTATGACCTTTGAGGAAATACTTTCACACTTTAAAACGGCTAAACCCTTACAACTTCTAAGGGCTAAAAATGCCCCGTTTATTATTTCCTTTTTCTACAAGGTTTTTTCTGATGCCAATGTTACCACAATATCCAACGGTGAACTAAGGAGCAAACTGGAAGGCTATTTGGAAGAGCTGTCTTATGAAGAAAAAGATGATGAACTGGATTCTGAAACCCTGTTCGATGATTTTTCAGTAAGGGCTTCCCAATATATTGATAAGTGGAGTAATAGCGGCTTTCTAAGTAAATACCCAAATGATGATGGAGAGGATTTACATGAATTAACACCGGACACCAAAAAAGTTATGAAGTGGTTAGGTGATTTAGAACGACGGGAGTATGTAGGCACAAATAGCCGTTTTAAAGATATTTTCTTCAAGCTTCAAAAAATGATTGAACTAACAAATGAAGATGTTGAAATGAGAATTGAAGAATTGAATAAAAAAAGATGGGAAATTGAAAACGAAATAAATCTTTTAAAAAATGGCAAAAAACCTTCACTTTTTGATGAATTAGAAATTAAAGAACAGTTTGATGGGTTAAATAAAATGGCAAGAGAACTTTTGATGGATTTTAGTGAAGTAGAACAAAATTTTGAACAGATAAGAAAGGATATACAACGAAAATATACGGAGAAAGACATTGCTAAAGGAACATTGCTTGTTTTTGCATTGGATGCACTTGATGAAATAAACCAGAAACCGCAGGGGAAAAGTTTTAAAGCTTTCTGGGAGTTTTTAATGGATGAAAAAAGGCAGCAGGAATTTACAGAGTTAACTGAACGGCTTTACCAATTATTAAACGAACATAACATTGACTACAATAACGACCGGTTTTTAAAGCATTTGAAACGATACTTGCATGTATCGGGTCGTAAAGTAATTGATTCAAACAGAAAGTTAAGTGAGAAAATAAGCAGGGTACTTTCGGAGAAAAATCTTTTAGAAAGAAGAAGGGCAATGGAATTAATTGGAGATATAAGGCAGATGGCTTTTACACTTATTGATGCTAAAATTAAAGAAGAAGATTTTATAGTAATTGAAGATGAACCAAATATTAATTTGTTTGACAGATGGGAGCTCGGAGAGGAAATGGATGATTTAACTGATATATTATTTCCAGATAGAAGTGCCGTTGATGAAAATGCGGATTTTAAAATTTTGTTCGACCAGTTTACTATAGACAGAAAACGGCTTCAACAACGGATTGATAAAATGCTGGAAACAAGAACGCAGGTTTCATTAAAAGAAGTTGTGGAAGAATACGGCGTAGAAAATGGCTTGAGTGAAGTTGTTGGCTACTTTTCTATCGCCACTTCCGGTTCGCATAACATTATTATGGAAGAAATTCAGGAACCGATATTAATTGATAACCGAAAAGTAAATGTACCAATGGTGCTTTATACCAAACCAAACAATAAATAAAATGGAAACAAAAATTCCAAGGGCTCCTTTTGCGGCTGTTATCATTAAACTTTTGCAGGGGCCGATATATGCAGATGATAAAAATATTTGGCGGGAACTATTAACCTGGCAGTCTGCCATACAGGAGTATTTTGGGAAAATAGGCATGGAACTTATTATTACAGAACAAGAAGGTTTTGCAAGGGTAATGCAACCGGAAGCAGATGAATTTGACGAAAACCCATTACCACGATTGATGAAAAAACAAGCCCTCAACTACGAAGCCACCTTACTGGCTGTTATGCTTCGGGAAGGGCTTGAAGAATTTGATGTGAAAACTGACGGCACAAAATTTTATCTTACTCAAAAAGAAATAAAAGAAAGGATAGAACTTTTTTATAAAGAACAATCAAATAAAAGCAAACTCTGGCGGGATTTATCAAAACCTATTAACAGCCTTAGTAAAATGGGTATTTTAAAATTAAACCGGGAAGATGAGGTAAATGAGGATAACAATCAGTATGAGGTAAAAAGGATTATAAAGGCTTTCATCAGTAATGAGAAACTTGAAGAGATAAAGAACAAGCTAACTAATTATGTCAACACTATTCAGCAATAATTCAGATGGAGGATACCGCTTGCGTTACCTTGAAGTTTTTAACTGGGGTACGTTTAATGGTAAGCCATACAGATTACAGCCAGACGGACGAACATCCTTGCTTACAGGGGCTAATGGTAGCGGTAAAACTACTCTGATAGATGCATTGCTGACTATACTTGTTCCTACCAATCAGCGGTTTTATAATCAATCTTCAGGTGCGGAATCAAAAAAAGAACGGGATGAAAGCACTTATTTTTGGGGAAACTATGGCAAAACATTCTCTGATGCAGAAAGTAAAATCAATACAGAACAGTTGCGTAATAAAGCAGACAATCCTTATTCCGTATTACTTGCCTGTTTTCAAAATTCAGGAACGCAACATACTATAACATTGGCACAGGTAAGATGGTATGCCAATGGTGGTTTGCAAAAGGTATTTATTGTGTCTCCTTACTTGCTTACTGTAGACGAACATTTTGGTAAAGGACATTTCGATTTTAAAGGTGATTGGAAGAAAAAGCTGGTAAAGCAATATGCTAAAACGGAAGTGTATAACAACTTTAAAGAGTATGCTGCCAGGTTTAGTGAATTGTTTGGCTTAAAGGAAAAAGCGCTGTCTCTATTTAGTAAAACTGTTGGCATAAAAGTATTGGGAGATTTAACGAATTTTATCAGGCAGGATATGCTGGAAGAAGCTGATGCTGAAGAACAATTCAAAAACCTGTATGAGCAGTATAGTAATTTATTAATAAGCCATAAGGCAATCCAGAAAGATGAGAAGCAGCTTGAGTTACTTGAGCCGGTTATAAAGAATACGCAAAAACTAACTGAACTTCGACAAAAAAAAGACATCCTTGAATTTATAGAAAAGCAAATGCCGTACTATTTAGGCAAAATTGAGTACGGCCTTTTAGAAAAAGATGTGCAACGGCTTGAAAGGGATATTGAGTTCGCTAAAAAAGATAAAGAAGTAGTTTCAGCTTCGGTTGATGGCCTCACTAAAGAAAAAGAGCAACTAATAACACAAAAGGCAGCATTCAATATTGATAGCCGTATTGCCCTTCTTCAAAATGAGATTGATAGCGAAACTGAAAAAAGAAATAATAAGAATGCTCAAAATGTCAGCTACATTGAATTTAGTAAAAAACTTAACCTTGATACGGATATTGATTCACAGGTGTTCAGGAGTAATAGTGATAAGCTCCTTGAATTGAATATTTCCATTCCGGCAGAAGCTGAAAAACTTACCGAACATAGAACGAGGCTAAAGATTGAACAGGAAAATGTTAAACAGAAAGTTGAAAATTTTCAACAGCAAATCACATCGCTTTTGTCAAGAACAAGCAGGATTCCTGATGACTTAATTAATGCCCGTAACCGCCTGTTAGATATTTTGGACACAACAGAAGATGAATTGCCTTTTATAGGAGAGTTAATTAAAGTGAAAGCTACAGAACAACGATGGGAAGATTCAATTGAAAAACTGTTGCACAACTTTTCTATGCAACTTCTGGTGCCTGAAAAGTTTATCAAAGCTGCAAACCAGTTTATTCATAAAAATGATATGCGTACTAAACTGGTATATCAAAAAGTGGAAAGGAGGCCTTCAAATAGTGTTGTACGATGGCCTGCAGAGGACGATGCATTAATTAATAAACTTGATTTTAAAGAATCTGAATATAAGCAATGGATAGAAACTACATTGCTTGACCGCTTTAATTACTATTGCACAGATGATTTAGAAGTGTTTAACGGTTCTTCAAAAGCCATTACCTCAAATGGATTGATGCGCAATATAAACCGCCATGAAAAGGATGACCGCCCCGGAAGATGGGATGAGGGTAAATATCGTCTTGGCTGGAGCAATAAAGCTACCGTTTTGTATTATCAGCAGCAGAAATACGATGGAGAAAAGCAGCATCAAAAGTTAACAGATGAAATAAAGGAACTTACGCCCCGTATTGCGGTTTTACAAAGTAAAGTGAGTACAATTACGCAGTTAATGATTATTAAAAGCTTTGACGAAATTAATTGGGGGCAACATGCAGAAAAAATTAATTCCCTAAATAAACAAATACAGGATTTAAAAAAATCTTCTGATGCTTATGAAATAATTATAAAGCAGATTAGGGAAGTTGAGGAAAAATTAAAAAAGGAAAATGAAAAAAGAGATGTTTTAATAGGAAAAATAAGTAACCTGGATGGTGAATACAATACCAAGAATTTAAAAATGCTGGGATTAGGTTATGAAGATTTGACAGAGGCGGGTGAACAAGCAAGTTCTTCATTTCTTTCAGAAGAAGATATTTTAATAGCAGAGACACAAACACTGTCCCAATTCAATAATGCTTTTGTTCAGGCGGGTATTAAACTGAAAGGACGACAAAAAGCCGCAGTAGAGGCTGTTCATAAAACTGAAAACGCTACCATAGCATTGATAAGTACATTTGTAAACCCGGAAGAAAAAATTATCAAAGAATTTCCAAACTGGAGTGGCGATGTAATGAATATTAGTGCTGACCTTTCGGCAATTGATGACCTTGAAAATTTATATAAAACAATACAAACACAAAGGCTGGTTGAGAATAAACGAAGATTCAGGGATTATATGGATAAAAGTATGCTTGATGCACTCACCAGTTACCGGCAATGGCTTAGAAATGAAGTGAGCAAGATTAAAGAAATGATAGAAGATTTAAATGAACCACTCAAGCGAATAACATTTAACAAATATCCAGATACCTATCTGCAATTGGAATGCAGGCCTGTAAGAGGGGAAAATGAGATAAGGCTTTTTGAAGCACAACTTAATGACGCAATACCCAATACATTAGATTTTGCCACACAAAAAGATGATGCGTATAGAGTAGAAGTATTCAGGAAAATAAAAGAGCTGATTACAGAGTTGCAAAATGAAGAAAACTGGCGAAGAAAAGTAACAGACGTAAGAAATTGGCTGACATTTAATGCAAGGGAATATTCCGTTTCTGAAAACAAACCAGGGCAATATCACGATAACACTGCAAGCTATTCCGGTGGGCAAAAAGCCCAATTTACCTATGCAATTTTGGGGGCAGCCATTGCCCACCAGTTCGGTATATTTCAGCAAGGTAAGCAGCATAAAAGCCTGCGGTTTATCACAGTTGACGAAGCCTTCAGCAAATTAGACCCTGAGAAAAGCCAGTTTTTAATGGAGTTTTGTGCACAGTTGAATTTGCAAATATTAGTGGTAACACCGCTTGATAAAATAAATATTGCAGAACCTTTTATAAATGCAG
The DNA here is from genome assembly GCA_044225605.1 of Ferruginibacter sp. GTDB lineage: Bacteria > Bacteroidota > Bacteroidia > Chitinophagales > Chitinophagaceae > Ferruginibacter. Next base: position 481,863 of record JBGAIJ010000004.1, on the reverse strand, counting down.
TTCACTTTGTTGAAATAAAGAATAAGAAAAATTCAGTTCTCTATAACCTCACTATGGAGCAATACTATGAAAAGAAAGAAAGTTTTAAACAGTTAGTTGAAACAAAAGAATGATAACCCCTGATGAACTTTTTAAAAAATCTGAAAAGCTGTTTAATAAAGTAGTTACAGCTGCCTTAAAAGGAGAAAATATTTTCCCCTTAGCCATACCGTCTGATAAAAAATTGGCAGGAACAAATTACAGTGAATTGAAAGCCTCATTGGTGCCGCTCTATCAACATTCAAAACAATCAAAAGGAAAGGGATACACTGTTGAATGGAAAGAAAAAATGGTTGAAGGAACAAAGCAAAAAATACCTTCAAAAATCTTTTTTGAAAGCCTTGACGATTTCCTTTTTTACACAAAACGTACAAAGGATTATTCAACGCTACTTCAGTCATTTGAAATCTTAGTATCATCATTTCCGGAATTAACTAACTGGGCTAAAGATAATAACTCATTTCTTTTGGCTCAGGCTGAAATTATGCCTGGGTTGATTAAAGTTTGCAAATATTTTAACAATAATAAACCACCGCATGATTTATATTTAAGAGAACTTCCAATAAGTGTTCATTCTAAGTTTATTGAAAATAATGCTGGTTTTTTAAGAAAACTGCTTGATGAAATTTTACCGCCAGAATGGGTTAACAGTAATGAAACAAGTTTTCTTAACAGGTACTATGTTAAAAAGCCAAATGTCTATGCACAAATAAGAATATTAGACGAAGAGCTAAAACCTGCCGTTGGCTTCAATGAATTAGCCCTTACAATTGATGATTCAGCATTGCTGTCTTGGCAACCCCAAAGGGTATTTCTTGTTGAGAATAAAGCATGTTTCCTTTCATTTCCAAAGATAAAAAATGCGATTGCAATTTTTGGAGAAGGGTTCAAAAGCAGGGTTACAAAACACATCACATGGCTTTCAACTGCTGAGCTATTTTGCTGGTTTGATATGGATGCAGCAGGCTTTGAAATGCTGAACATTATCCGCCAGTACTATCCACATGCAAAAAGCCTGTTGATGGACAAAAATGTGTACGAAACATTTAGCCAGTTTAGCGAACATTCTGTTTACAGAAAAATACAACTTAATAATCTTTCAGACGCTGAGGTAAAAATGTATGAATATCTTCAATCAAATAATATCAGGCTGGAGCAAGAAAGAATAACACAAGAGTATATACAATCTGAACTATTGAAAATGCAGTTGCTTTAAATGCCTGAAATATATAAACATATCATACAGGAACTTCAGCTAATTGAAAGCCTTGCAAAAACAAAGAAAGTAAGGATAGTTTTTGGCAAAAAAACAAAGGAGAAAACCGGCTATTTAAAGAAGCTTAAACCTAAAGGGTTTATTCTGGAAGTTTCATCATTTGATTATTTGCATTTAGATACCGGAGACCATGTAAAGCCAGCAGTTTCAGGAAAAGACATACAGTTTAAAGTTACCGATGCTTTTATATCCAATAAAGGTGCTTCATTTACACCAACCAGCCGCAACCATAATATCAAGATTAAAATACATGATTTTAAAAGTAAAAGCAGCCGTTCTAAAACAGCGTATTATTTTAGAAAAGTTATACCCATAAAAACATCATTTCATTTTCATAATATTATTTCCGACCAATCATACGGGCATGATGGCGGGGTAAGCACAAGAGGACTTGTTCAATTAGAAGTTTGCTCAAAAAACTTTCATGTATTTGAAGTAGAACATAATAAAAAAAGATACCTTGTTACGGATTGCCTGGACAAACTTACTATTGATGATTTTTCAGAAATAACCTGGTCTGTTTCTGTGGCACTTGGCTATCTTACAGGACATCTTTTGCAGGATGAAGAATATACTTTTTATTACCGAAATAAACAGCACAGAAGGCAGGTTAATTATGAATATTCACAGAGCAGGGATAGTATTAAATCATTTTATACCCCTGTAAATGCAAACCCATACGCATGGGTAAAAAGAAATAAAACTGCCGACTTTTACTATGGCAAGATTACAGAAATAACACCGGTTCAACTTTCAACACTTTGTAATCTCATTCACAAGGAAGATGACATTAGGGCAATAGTATTGCTGATTACAGAAAGTATAAGCCGGTCATTGTTATTAATGCCAGCAGGTTTATCAGTAGCACTTGAAGGTCTATCGGAGTTATTTTGGTCGAAAAAAATGAAAACTATAAAGCCAATAAAAGATGCAGGCTTGGCATCTTCATTTAAAAAAGAACTTATTACAATTCTTGAGAAATATAAGGAAATGGAAGGCTTTAGTGGTTATGAAATTATACTTTCAAAAATTACAAATATTAATTCGCCTACAAACAGGGAAAAGCTTAAAAGCCCCTTTACAGTTTTGAATATTTTATTAACCCCGGTTGATGAAGAAGTAATTGAATATCGAAACGACTTTCTGCATGGGAATATTAATTTAAATGTAAGGAAAGGAAAGAAAAAGTATGCGATGGATAGCTTTGAGATTTCTATGCGGCTCTTAACGCTTTTAAATATGATTCTTATGAAAATGGCCGGATATAAAGGTTATATTATTAATCATGTCAAAACCCAGGAACGGGGCTTAAAAAAGATAATAAACGAAGAGTATTATCGGCAGATTTAGCTTTTTATAACTGCTCCTCAAAAATACTTATGGCAGTTTTTATTTCAAGAAATACTTGGGTTTGTGCAATGTCTGTATTTTCACCCAAATCATACCAATTACCTTCCTTAGTACGATATAGTTTAAAGGTTTCAGATGTCCCTTTTTTGGTAAAAGAATATTCATCTAAAAGTGCTACTACGGCACCTAAAACATTCTTCATTTCATAAGGCTGAATAGTGTATAAATAGCAGTTTCCAGTAACAAGTATCAGTTCCTTTCCAAATACATTCTTTAATGCATCTCTCATACTGCAAGTATAAACAAAAAATAGTATTGCCTGACTAAATTTTAGCCAAACAAATAGAAATGCTGGTACATTTTTTACACTCGTTTTACTATGACTTTACAAGAACATAAGATATTCTCAACGGATAGATTTTGTAAAGGCATAATGTGCCGTGTCTTGCACATGGCAAGATGTACAAACGTTATACGTTTGGGTCATCTTGCCCTTCACTCCGGAGTCGCTTCGGGGTATTGAAACAGAATTTGAAATATTATGAAGAAGTTAGAAAGTGAAGTGAGAAGGAAAATGGTGGTAGTGAGGATGAACGAAACAGAGTTCAACCAGCTTGAAAAATTTCAGCAAAAAACTACCGAGAAAGATACCAGCAGCTACCTGCGAAAAGTAGCATTGCAAAAACCAGTTACAGTAAAGTACAGAAATGAAAGTGCAGATGATTTTTTGTTAGACATGCTGAACCTGAAAAAAGAACTGAATGCTATCGGCAACAATTTTAACCAGGCAGTACACAAACTTCATATCCTTGATAAGATACCGGAGTTCAGGGGTTGGGTGCAACAGTACGATGGTTTGCAAAAAGTATTAATCAGTAAAGTGGAAGAAATAAAATTACGGATGAACCAACTCTATGACCAATGGTTGCAAAAATAACTACACCGAAAAGTATTGAAGCTGCACTCAACTACAACGAAAAGAAAGTACAGAAAGGAAATGCTATTTGCCTTCATGCAGCTAATTATTTAAAAGAAGCAAAGCAAATGAACTTTTACCAAAAGTTGGCAGGCTTTGAAAGGCTGAATAGTTTGAATGAAAGAGCCACTACCAAAACCCTTCATGTATCTCTCAACTTCGACCCACCAGAAAAGCTATCGGAAAACAGGCTGCTGCAGATTGCATCTGACTACATGCAAAAGATTGGTTTTAGCGAACAGCCTTACTTAGTTTACAAACATGAAGATGCCGGGCATCCGCATATTCATATTGTAAGCACCACTATCAAAGCAAATGGCAGCAGGATTAACACTCACAACATCGGCAGAAATCAATCTGAAAAAGCAAGGAAAGAGATTGAACAGACTTATGGGTTGGTAAAAGCAGAACGGCAACAACAATTAAAAAGCCCCGGCATCAAAGCCGTTGATGCAGAAAAAGTGATTTATGGAAAAGATGAAACCAAGCGAAGTATTTCAAATACTGTGAGTGCAGTTTTCAGCCAATACAAGTTTGCTTCACTGCCTGAGTTTAATGCCGCACTCAAACAATTCAATGTAGTAGCAGACAGGGGTAAAGAAGAAGGCAGGATTTACAAGAACCGGGGATTGGTTTACCGTGTGCTTGATGCAGTTGGAAATAAAGTTGGTGTGCCAATCAAAGCAAGCTCTATTTCCTGCAAACCAATACTGAATAACCTGGAGAAGAAATTTACTGCCAACGAAACGGCAAAAGAATCAATGAAACCTTTTGTGAAAACGAAGTTGGATGAATGTATTGCACAATCACCGGTAACAATGAAAGAATTGATGGAGCAATTGAAGCAGAAAAATATTTACACTGTGCTTCGCCAAAATGCTGAAGGCCGGTTGTACGGTATCACTTTCGTTGATAATCAAAACAAAGTTGTTTTTAATGGCAGTGATTTAGGCAAAGGCTATAGTGCTGCAGCCTTACAAAGCAGGCTTGCAACAGGTAAAGAAAAAAAACAGGTACAGGATGAAACAAAAGACAGCCGTTCCGGCGGTTCCCTTCAAAAAGAAATGGGCCAACATAAACAACAGGATATGACAATTCCCCTTACCACCAAATCTGAAAGCCCATTAGATGTGCTGCTATCCACCAAAGAACAATACGACAATACACCTTACAGCCTGCTAAAAAAGAAACGGAAAAAGAAGAAACCAAATTTGTAAAATGTAAAATCGCTTTATGTCACACACAGGGGAGAATGAACAGGGGTTGCGGAAGATTGTTGACCTGACAAGATTTGCCAGCATCTTTATTTTGCTACTACATTTTTATCATTACTGCTATGTAGCGTTTGAGCAGTGGGAACTTAAAAGCACCATCACCGACAGGTTGATGAAGAATATTTCCAATACAGGTTTATTCAGCAGTCAGCTCACATCAAAACTTATGGCATTGGGGCTATTGGTTATTTCACTATTTGGCGCACAGGGCAAGAAAGACGAAAAGATAAACTGGAAAAGCATTACCGCTTATTTATTGATTGGTTTGCTGCTTTATTTTTCAAGCCAGTTATTTTTCAAACTGCGGTACGATGTGCAAACTGTTGCCATTGTCTACATCACGGCCACCGGCATTGGTTTTTTGTTTATACTGGCAGGCGGTAATTTATTGAGTCGGTTAATCCGCTTCAATTTGGGTAACGATGTTTTCAACTCACTCAACGAAACGTTTCCGCAGGAAGAACGATTAATCAGCAATGAATTTTCTATCAACTTGCCTGCCCGTTACAATTTGAAAGGGCGGTTAAGAAAAAGCTGGATAAATATCATCAACCCCTTTCGTGGCTTGCTGGTTATTGGCAGCCCCGGCGCCGGTAAAAGCTGGTTTGTTATTCAGCATGTAATTAAACAGCATATTGAAAAAGGCTTTGCCATGTTTGTGTATGATTTTAAATATGACGACCTGAGTAAGATTGTTTACAACTGGCTGCAGCAAAATAAACACAACTATTCTGTGAGGCCATCTTTCTATGTAATCAACTTTGATAACCTTTCTGTATCACACCGCTGCAATCCGCTTGACCCAAACAGTATGAATGATATTACCGATGCCACGGAAAGTGCCAGAACGATTTTGTTGGGGTTGAACAGGGAATGGATAAACAAGCAGGGAGATTTTTTTGTGGAATCACCTATCAATTTTGTTACGGCTGTTATTTGGTTTCTGCGAAAATATGCCGATGGAAAATATTGCACCCTGCCACATGTAATAGAACTGATGCAGGCGGAATATGACGAATTGTTTCCGGTACTGAACACACAACCTGAAATTGAAGTACTGGTGAACCCTTTCATAACCGCTTATCAAAACGATGCAATGGAGCAATTAGAAGGCCAGGTTGCTTCAGCAAAAATTGGAATGGCAAGGCTTGCTGCGCCGCAATTGTATTGGGTGCTGAGCGGTAATGATTTTACGTTAGACATTAACAACCCTAAGCATCCTAAAATTGTCTGTGTGGGCAATAACCCGGAGAAGCAACAGATTTACGGTGCAGTATTATCACTTTATGTTTCCCGGTTGGTGCGGCAGGTGAATAAAAAAGGAATGCAAAAATGCAGTTTGGTGTTTGATGAACTTCCCACTATCTACTTCAATAATATTGATAGCCTGATTGCCACTGCAAGAAGTAATAAAGTTGCCACTACATTAGCTATGCAGGATTTTAGTCAGTTAAAAAAAGATTATGGCCGGGAGCAGGCTGATGTGATTGTAAACATCACCGGCAACATCATCAGTGGCCAGGTAATGGGAGAAACTTCAAAATTGCTATCAGAACGTTTCGGAAAAATAATGCAGGACAGGCAAAGTGTTTCCGTCAACCGTATGGACACTTCTATCAGCCACAGCAAACAATTGGATGCCGCCATACCCGCCAGTAAAATTGCCGCCCTTTCTTCCGGTGAGTTTGTTGGTATGGTTGCCGACGACCCATTAGAAAAAATAAAACTCAAAATGTTCCATGCGGAGATTATAAATGATGCAGAAAAACTAAATGCTGAAGTAGCTGCTTACAAAAGCATCCCCGTAGTTTCTACCGTAACCCAGCAACAGGTAATGGATAATTTTTACCAGGTTAAGATGGAGGTGAAAAGGTTGATTGGGGAGGAAGTGGAGAAATTGAAGTCGAGTGCGAATTAATTCAACTTATTCCAACAACTTTCCCAACTCATCCGTATCCGGTAATATCCCTTTCATTTGCACTGGTGTTTGTTTTGATGTTTTATAAGTAGCCACACCCATAGCTTTATCAAAACTCTTAATTGCAAACTCAACCACTGTATTATTTTTCTCTTTGCAAAGCACAATACCAATGCTGCTGTTTTCTTGCTTAAGTTTTATTTTTTCATCCAGCACATTCAGGTAAAAATTAAGCTGCCCGGCATCGGCAGGTTTAAACTTTCCTTTCTTCAGTTCAAAAGCAACCAGGCATTGCAGGTAGCGGTTAAAAAATAGCATGTCAATAAAAAATTCATCGCCATCCACTTCAAGCCGGTATTGGTTGCCAATAAAACAAAATCCTTTTCCCATCTGCAAAATAAAATTGCGGATGTTTAAAACTACCTGCTGTTCAATATGGCGTTCATCGTCCAGTTCATCACCGGCAATAAAATCCAGCAGGTATTCATCCTTAAAAACTTTAAGAGCCGAAGGCTTCAGGGTTTCTGCCAAAGTACCATCAAAATTATTGGGGAGCTTACCTTCTTTTCCAAACAGGTTATTCTCAATATGGTGTTCCAGCACAGTTAGCGACCAAAAATTGACCGCCGCAGACTGTATATAGAAAATCCGAGCTTCCCAGCCCTTTATTTTGGTGATAATTGTAAAATGATGAGAGAAGCTAATGCCAGTAAAAGCCTCATAAAAGGCCTTGTTTTCAATTAGGTTCGACAGTGTCGAACTAATTGAAAAGCCCTCATCAGAGGTGGTCAACCCTAATTGGTTCGACGCTGTCGAACCAATTACCAAGTGGGGTGCATAAGCCTCAGCAAATAGCCGTATTTTCTTCAGGTTTCCCGGCGAAAAGCCTTTTAGTCCGGACAATTCTTTTTGCAAGTCAGCCGAGATTTGGTCAAGAACTTTGGCCCCCCATTTCTGTGCTTTTATCTTCTCCGAAATCATTAACCCTGTTTTAAAATAGAGCATCAACTGCTCCCTGTTGGCCAGCCTGGCTGCAAAGTATCGGCTTTGTACAATCTGTTTTTTTATTGCTTGAATAAATTCAATATAGCTTTTATCAGTTTTCATACTTCTCAGTTTTATAGGTTTAAATTTTCCAAAATCAGGCAATAAGAGAGGTTACATCTTTAACCCTTTTCCGTTACTGCTTCTTAGTTTGGGTAATAGTGTATCACTTTTAACAGCCTTTAATTTTTTGTTGTATTGTACGGCTGTTTGATTCAAATTCGTTTCACGTTTACCCAAATGCAATGATTTTTCCTTTTGACTAAATTCATTTTCCGTTACCACTTGCTGTTTTGAGCGGACATAGTTCATACCCTTCTGAAAAATGAAACGGCCATTTTCAATAATCTCCCGTATAAATCTTTCAATTCTGTTCGGGAAAGCTATTTTTTTAAGGCGCCGTATCTCCGTCGCCAAAATCTTGTTGGCAATTTTCTCATCCTGATTTTCCAGCATTTTGTACCTGACTTTTATTTCTTTAAAGTATTCCAACTTTGCCCGAATGAGGTACCGGTTATCAGCCACATGATTACCAAATACCCCTTTCAATTCCTTTACCTTATCATTCCAGGTAGTGATTTCGTTCAAAATCCGGTTGTTATTTTCCATTCCCAAGATGTGTTTTATTGCAATTTGCTTTTTCAAATCAGGTTAACTATCCTGGCTGTTTTCCTTGTTAGTCCATCAAATAGTGTTCACTATTACCCGTTAAAAGGCCCCAAAAACAAAAGACTCACAACCTCTTATGCAATCATAAGATTCGCAAGTCTTGTCAAATCTGGTATAAAGTGGTTCGAGAATTGTACAGTTCTGGGCACTAAAATGGACAAACCGAATCATTTTTCGGTTTGTCCATTTTTATTTTCAATCAAACCCTCATCCATATTGTAAATTAACCTGACGGCCATTATTCAACCTGGTGGTTCAATATAGGAATCAGTCAAAACGAGTTTTTCGAAATATATCGAAACAATGATTTCATGTTTGGCTTTATTACCAACTTCTTCATAAAGATGTTAAATGAATACAGGTTGGTAATATTAGTTCATATCTTACATGGGTATAAGTATAAAACAGAAGCGGTCTTTTAACGTTTCCTGTTTTTTACAATCAGTAAAAAACTTTAGTTTCCCGAAGAATTATGAAAACCTTTTTACTCTTATTGTTCATTTTGCCTTTGTCTGTGATATGTTATGCGCAGGATGACCTGGATTTTCAGCAAATGATAAAAGATGTTGACTCTTCTTCAAACATATTTTATTCGCATGACTACTACACCTGGTGCAGCACGGTAATTAAGGGAGAAGATGGTAAATTTTATATGTTTTATTCCCGGTGGGCACATGGTAAGCGAAGTGTGCAAAACGATTCTATGAATTATATTTTCAACGGGTTTAAAGGCTGGAATAAATATTCTGAAATAGCCTGTGCTGTTTCAAAGAAACTTGAAGGCCCTTATAAATATGTAGCTACAATATTAAAAGGTGATGATGACCCCGGCAGCTGGCAGCGGTTTACAAAGCACAATCCGCAAATAAGGAAATATGGTGATGATTACTATCTCTATTATACCGGCAATACATACGATTCATCTATGAAGTTTAGTAATGAAACCAACATGACTAAAGACTGGAAAGAATGGTTGCGATATAATTGTACTCAAAAAGTTGGCGTAATAAAAGCAAAAACAATAGCAGATTTTATTAAGGGTAATTACAAAAAATGTGAGCAGCCAATTATGTGGCCCGATAATAAAAACACTTTTGAAGTAGCAACAAACCCAACGGTTACACAGGGGCCGGATGGTAAATATTACATGATGTATAAATCCCGTAAGCCCAATGTTGGCAATATGACTTTTTGGATGGCAAAGAGTGATAAACCTGATGGCCCGTTCACTATGGCTGGTGAAGTTTTTACATCGGCCGATATGGCTTGCGAAGACCCGTGCATATGGTACGATAAAAAAAGAAAACGATTTTATGCTGCTGTAAAAAATTTTTCAAACAGTAATAAAATTGTTTCTCAATTTGGGGCACTTGCATTAATTACTTCAGTTGATGGACTTGAATGGAAACCTGCAGCCCACCCGTTAATTTCACTGCGGGAAATAAAAATGAAAGATGGCCGTAAAATTCAACTGGCACATCTTGAACGCCCTTTTGTGGTTACTGATAAGAACGGGCAGCCTGTTGCATTATTTGCAGCAGCAGCTATTAACAATCCAACAAAGGACAATACGGATCACCCCATATTTGAATCTAACACCTTTAATGTGTGTTTTAGTTTGAAATAAACACAGGACAAACAGGTCATTTTCGGCAAAATTTGTTGGACTGATTGATTACTAACAGAAATATTTATAGAAAATCTTAATTCCTAAATAATGAATAAGACTATTTTTTCACTTATTTTTTTGTTGTCATTTTCTTTTTCTTTTGGGCAGTGGAGTGTTCTTGATACTGATCCACGGTACCTTAAAAACAAAACAAATAATCATTCTTATCAGCCATTTACCCAGGCGGAATGGAACGCCAGCAACTTTGCTTCGGCAAAAGATATGCAATGGTTCAACGATGCCCGTTATGGTATGTTTATTTCGTACGGACTCAGCTCTTACGTAAACAAAGATCTTAGCTGGCCAATTATAATCAATCATAAAATGCCTGATCCCAGTAATGGAGATTACCCTGATAGTGCCTGGCAAAAAACATGGCCATCACTTTGGAAGCTGGAAAAGTTTAATGCTGCCGAATGGGTGCAGATTGCAAAGGATGCAGGCATGAAGTATATGGTGATTATTGTAAAACATCATGATGGTTTCCATATGTGGGATACAAAATTCTCTGATTTTAAAATTACCAACACACCTTTCAAAAGAGATTATTTAAGAGAATTGGTAGATGCCTGCCATAAAGCAAAAATGCCCATCGGCATTTATTATTCGCAACGGGACTGGTATCATCCGGATTATGCACCTTATGATACTACCATGGTCGATCGTACGCCAGAACCTCCATTTGTAATAGCAAAGCCGGGAAAGGAATTAGTGCAAGGACCCACGCATAAAAAATATATCGGGTACCAGTACAATGTAATTCGTGAATTGCTTACTAATTATGGGAAGATTGATATTTTTTGGTTTGATGCGCTTTGGTTTGGAGGCATGTACACTGCTGATATGTGGGATGCCGAAAACCTCACCCGCATGATTCGAAAATTACAGCCGCACATCATCATTAACAACAGGGCCAGTGTTCCCGGTGATTATGATACTCCTGAGCAAAGAATTGGCATGTATCAAAGCCGCCCATGGGAAAGTTGTATGACGCTCAATGGCAGTTGGGCTTTTGATCGTGAGCCGCCAATGAAAACGACAAAAACGCTTATAAGAGAAATGCTTGCCGCCGCCGCAGGTAATGGTAATGTATTGCTTAGCTGGGGCGCAAAATTTGATGGAGAATTTGATCAGGCACAAAAAGATACGTTGTTAAACATTGGAAGCTGGCTGAAAAAATATGGCATAGCATACTATGGTACAAAGGGTGGGCCATGGATGCCCAATCGTGACTTTGGTGCTGTGTATAAAAACAATAAAATTTACCTGTATGTATTTAACTGGAAGCCGGAAGGTTTATTATTGCCGCTTATGAAAGACAATGCTGTTTCCAGCATCTCACTGCTGAATGTAAACGAAAAGGCAGTTTGGAAAATGGCCGGGCAAAACCTGCAGATTATGAAACCTGAAACCCCCAACGATATTGTAACCCTTGTAGCCATTACACTTCGTAAACCGGTAGCTGCTGTAATGGAAAACAATGCATTAAGCATTTTTGATGACGAAGCTTTTGGCAGGAAATTTTTTACAAAAGCAATTAATGAAAATGACTGGAATAAAAATGAGTATACGATTGATTTGGGGAAAGCTGAAAATGTTACAGGCATCAGGATTTATGAAAGCGGTAAAAACATTACCATCACTACATCTTCTGATGGACAAAGCTGGCAGAATGCAGGCGAAGCCGTTGGTGATGCATCAGATATTCCTGTTACAACTTTTACAACGGGAGCTTATGTGCCGGGAAAATTTTTAAGATATATCCGTTTAAAAACAAACAATCCATCTAACTTAAAGCTGGATTTATATTTGAAGCAGTAAAAAATTTGATATGGGTTTTGTATGTTTTTTTGATGCTGTCCAGTAATGTGTAACAGGGTTGAAAGCAATTGATATAATAGATAAAAGTGAAACAGGATTGAGGGGTTATAAATTTCTTTCATTGCTGTTACAGGTTATTGTTGCAATTTTATACAAGCAATTCAAATAAAAACTCAAAACAGCTATATGAAAAAAGATAAAATACTTTTTCGATTTCTTTTTTACGCATTTATAGTAGTAAGCTTGTCAGGTTTCAGGGAAAAGGAACCTGAAAAACCATCAACGCCTAATATTATCCTGATATTAACTGATGACATGGGCTATGGCGATCTAGAATGTTATGGTGGCTTTCCTTATCACACACCCAATATTAATAAGCTGGCAAACCAGGGAATGCGATTTACAAATTTTTATGATGCACAGGCTGTATGCAGTGCTTCAAGGTCTGCGTTACTTACCGGTTGTTATCCAAATCGTATTGGAATTTCAGGCGCCTTATTTCCAACAAGCCCAATTGCATTAAACCCCGATGAAGAAACTATTGCTGAACTGCTTAAAGCAAAAGGATATAAAACCGGCATGGTGGGCAAATGGCATTTGGGATGCACAGAACCGTATCTTCCCTTACAACAAGGTTTTGATGAATATTTAGGCCTGCCTTATTCCAACGATATGTGGCCGGTTGATTATGATGGAAAACCACTGGATACTTCCACTTATAGGGGAAAATATCCTTTACTCCCGTTAATAGACGGCAATGAAAAAATAAAAACCATCAACACACTTGATGACCAGGCAACTCTTACAACACGCTATACAGAAAGAGCGGTGCAGTTTATCAATAAGAATAAAAAAGATCCCTTCTTCCTTTACTTTGCACATTCAATGCCGCATGTGCCGATTGCAGCATCGGCAAAGTTTAAAGGAAAAAGTGGCGGCGGCCTGTATGGAGATGTGATGGAAGAGATTGACTGGTCGGTAGGCGAAATAATGAAAACACTCGAAGCAAACGGGCTTACAAAAAATACAATTGTGATCTTTACCAGCGATAACGGCCCGTGGCTGACTTTCGGTAATCATGCAGGCAGCACGGGTGGTTTACGTGAAGGAAAAGGCAGCGCCTGGGAAGGCGGAATGAGAGTGCCTTTTATTATTCGCTGGCCGGGGCAAATTGCAGCAGGCTCCATTTGTAATAACATGGCAGCAAATATGGATGTACTCCCAACAATCGTGGGTATATGTAAAGCACAACAACCTGCAAAAAAAATTGATGGCGTTAATATCATTTCATTATTAAAACAAGAAAAAGGAGCAAACCCACGTGATGAATTGGCTTATTATTATGACAGGAATAATTTAAAATGTGTAAGAAAAGGCCAATGGAAATTAACGCTTCCATGCATTTCTCAAACGTATAAAAAGCCAACAGCGATTGCCAATGAGGGATGGCCCGGCAAATATGCAAGCGATAGTGTAAGATTAGCTTTGTATGATCTGCGTGCCGATCCCGGAGAAACATTGGATGTAAAAGAACAACATCCTGAAATTGTTCAGCAACTGATGGTGATTGTTGATAAATACCGGAAAGAACTTGGCGATGATCTTACAAAACAAACAGGAACAGAAGTAAGGCCGGCAGCAAAAGTAAAATTGTAAAATTTCAAACTTTTATAAATTGCAATGATGCATTGTAAGCCGATGAAAAAAATAATTATTGCATTAACGGTTGCTATCATTACAGCATCTCAAACATTTGCTCAACAAAGCAATCGTCCCAATATTATTTATATAATGAGTGATGATCATGCTTACCAGGCAATCAGCGCTTACGGATATGGTTTGAACAATACTCCGAATATTGATAAACTTGCAACAAGTGGTATGTTATTCACAAGAGCATTTGTTACAAATTCTATTTGCGGGCCAAGCCGGGCAGTAATGTTAACCGGAAAGCATAGCCATATCAATGGTTTTAAAGATAATCACAGCACATTTGACGGCAGCCAGCAAACTGTTGCTAAACTTTTACATGATAACGGTTATTCAACAGCAGTAATTGGTAAATGGCATCTCGTTTCAAATCCACAAGGATTTGATTATTGGAATATAGTTCCGGGACAAGGTGACTATTACAATCCTGATTTTATTGAGAACGGTGTGAAGAAAAGAATTCCCGGGTATGTTACCAACATTACAACTGATTTTGCAATTGACTGGCTGGATAAAAGAGACAAGGGCAAACCATTCTTTATGATGTACCAGCAAAAAGCACCGCATCGTAACTGGATGCCTGAAGAAAAATATTATCACCTGTTTGACAGCGTTCAGTTCCCGGTTCCTTTTAATTATTTTGATGAATACAATACAAAAACAAAAGCAGAGCGTTCACAGGAAATGGAAATTGCCCGTATCATGAATTGGGCTTATGATCTTAAACTGGGTTTTGAAATTCCTAAAGAAAAGCAAGCAGGGCTTGAGGCTATGTGGCAAAGTGTTTTCAATCGTTTTACTCCCGAACAAAAAATGAAATGGGAAGAAGCGTACAAGCCGGTGATTGATTCTTTCAACAAAGCAAATCTGACGGGGAAAGATTTAGCGGTATGGAAATATCAGCGTTACATGAAAGATTATTTACGATGTGTGCAAAGTGTTGATGATAACGTTGGACGATTAATGGATTACCTGAAAGCAAATGGTCTTGATAAGAATACCATTGTTATTTACACTTCCGACCAGGGATTTTTTCTTGGCGAACATGGTTGGTTTGATAAACGCTGGATGTATGAAGAGTCGTTTCGAACACCTCTTATTATAAACTGGCCGGGTGTAACAAAAAAATCTGTAACAAACAGCATGGTGCAGAATCTTGACTTTGCCGAAACCATTCTTGATATGGCGGGTTTACCAATTCCTGCTGATATGCAGGGCCAGAGTATTGTTCCTGTTCTTAAAGGAAAACAAAAGGGAGATTTGCATAATGCATTGTATTATCATTTTTATGAGAACCAGGAACACAAAGTGGCCAAACATATTGGTGTAAGAACTGACAGGTATAAGCTGATTTATTTTTATGAGAACAAGGAATGGGAATTATATGATCTGAAAAAAGATAAAAATGAAATGAATAATGTATATGGTTTGTCTGCATATAAAAAAATTCAGGAGATGATGCTGAAAAAGCTAAAGGAATTAAAAGAACAGTATAAAGATCCTGAACCCGTAATGGACTAGGGAATAACCGCAACGTTTTTCATTTCCTCTTTCTTCTGTATTGTACCGTTTATTTATACCAAACAAAAATTGTTTGAAACAGAATAAAAATGCCTGCAAGAAATTGAAAAGTTACAGCGTTAAATCATCAACCGGAATAATAAAAACGATTGTATGCGAAAAACTTTATTGCCTGTTCTTTTTTCACTGTTGATTGTAACTGTACAGGCACAAATGACGGTTCCATATTTTGGAAAGATTGACTGGATTAATGGGTATACAAAAGAAATCAGTGGTGAAAATATTGGTTACTTTTCTGTTTATCCCGATTATGCCAATACCGCACTGCTCACCCGTTGTACCGATGGACACAAAACCATTGAATGGGAAACAGCACCTTTGCCCAAAAATAGCAAAGGAAAATACGTGTACTTCAGTTGGGTGGCAGCACATTCATCAGGCACAAGCAAGGGCAACAGAAATTTTGATTTGTATGTGAACGGTGAAAAATTATTAACCTTCACCACAACGCCAAACAATCAAAATCCAGATTGGAGTTTTGCAACAGCCGACAATTCAAGATTAGTATTTCAGCAAATGAAAAGAGATGCATCCAATGATGCACACGGTCTTGCATTCCTGCGTTTGCCCGTAAATAAACTGACGCCGGGCAAACCTGTTCAGCTGAAAGTTGTTGGCCATAATCAAAGCAGCAACGACTGGTACATGACCTTTAAATTTTCTTTTGAAGAAAAAGCAGATGTAACACCCATGCCGTTTATTCTCAGAAACGGAATGCAACCTGTTGTGTTAACGGCATTGCATTTTGGAAAAGATCAGCAAATAAAAGTGCAGGTAAATCATAAAGAGTCGTATTCGTTCACTGTAAAGAACGGCATCAACAATTTTGATATTCCGGCAAACCCTGTGCAGCATGATGACAGCGTGTTTATTCATGTAACTGCAGGAAAGAAAATTCTGGCAGATAAATATGTTGTAATCAAACCCGTTGTTCAGCGTGTAATACATTTTATCCATCATTCGCATACAGATATTGGTTATTCGCACCTGCAGCCCGAAGTGTTGCGGATACACATGAAGAACATTGACGATGCTTTGTATATGATTGAAAAAACAAAGAACCTGCCTTATGAAGCCAGATTCAAATGGAATATTGAATCATTGTGGCCGGTTGAAAATTATTTAAAACAGGCATCAGCTTCTCAAAAAGAAAAATTCTTTAAAGCAGTTAAAGAAGGAAGTATTTGTTTAAGTGGTTTGTATGCCAATATTCTCACAGGCATGAGTGAGCCGGAAGAAGTGTTTCATTACACTGATTATGCCACACAATTAAGAAATGAATATGGTGTAAAGATTAACAGTGCGATGATTTCTGATATTCCCGGTTATGCCTGGACAACCGTAACCGGTTTTTCTAAAGGTGGAATCAAATATTTTTCAAGTGGTCCAAACTTCCTTGGCGAAAGCCATCCTTATCTCGGTGATCGTGTTGGCCATTTTGTACGCACATGGGCTGATAAGCCTGTGTGGTGGGCATCACCATCCGGTGAAGAAAAGGTTTTATTCTGGACTGCAGGCAAAGGCTATTCATCATGGCATGGAACGCCTGTAGGCGGTGTGTTCGACAAAGCACCCAAAAAGATTGCTGCTTATATGAATGAGTTGGCAGAACAACATTATCCTTATGAAATGGTGCAGTGGAGATACAATGTTGTTTCAGACAACGGGCCTATTGATACAGCCATTTCTGATTTTGTTGATCAGTGGAATAAAAAATATGCATCACCAAAAATTATTTTAAATACAACAGATAAGCTGTTTGAAGAATTTGAACAACGTTATGGCAGCAGTATTCCTGTTGTGAAAGGTGATATTACTCCTTACTGGGAAGATGGCGCTGTTTCAACTGCATACGAAGAAGGAAAGAACAGGATGAACAGCCTGCGGCTGCAGCAGTTAACCACTTTGTACTCTATTCTTAATCCCAAACAATACAGCGGTACAGGTTTTTATGAAGCATGGAAAAATATTTTGTTGTTTCATGAACATACATGGGGCGCTTATAACAGTATATCGCAACCGGATATTCCGTTTGTAACCGAACAATGGAAAATCAAAAAGCAGTTTATGCTGGATGCTGATGAGCAGGTAAATCAATTAGAAAAAAATCTTTTACAATTGTTCACCAGCCAGCAATCGAAAAAAATTGCAGTAGTAAACACCGCTTCATGGTTACGCAGTGGTTTAGTGATGCTGAGTTCACCTGTCAATGGAAAATCAGTAAAAGATGCAGCAGGAAAAAAACTTCCGTTGCAAATGCTGAGCGATGGAACAGTTGTGTTTATGGCAGAAAATGTACCGGCGTTAGGAACATCCGTTTATATTATTACTGATGAAGAACCCGATGCAGAAAAAAATGATTTTATCATCACGGATTATTCAGTTGCCAATGAAAAAATAAATATAAGCTGGGATAATACAGGAAGCATCACTGGTTTTACAGAAGGTTCATCTTTTAACTATGCAGGTTTGTTTAATAACCAGGGACTGAACAGTTATTGGTATGTGCCGGGAATGAATCCCAATGAAGCACAAACCAATCAACGTTTGCAGATTAAAATACTGGAGAAAGGGCCGGTACTTGTTTCCATTGCAATGATTGGTGATGCACCGGGAGCAAACAGGTTGGAAAAAAGAATCACCATTTGCACAGGAACAAATGAAGTGATGATTGATAACATTGTTGATAAAAAAGCCACCAGGCAAAAAGAAGGCGTGCACTTTGGTTTTCCATTCAACAGTTCATTCAGCAATGTAACATTGGATGCCGGTTATGGTACGATGAAATTTTTAGCTGATCAGTTACCCGGCTCCAACATGGATTATTTGTATGGTCGCAGGTGGGTGGATGTTTCAAATGCCGGCAAAGGTGTGCAGTGGATGTTATTTGAAGCACCGCTTGTTGAACCCGGCGCAATCATTGACGAACGTCAAACCATCAATCAAACTCACAAGGAATGGAAAACAACCGGGGCGCCAACTGCAACATGGTTCAGTTATATCATGAACAATTACTGGCACACAAATTATAAAGCCGACCAGGATGGCATCAGTCATTACCGTTATGTGCTGAAGCCACATGGCATGTTCAGTTACAGTGAAACAGAAAAAGCAGCAACAACATTCACACAGCCGTTGTATGCATTCCCTGTAAAAGAAGATGCACAGTTAACAGCAGGTTTGTTTGAATTATCTAATAACCGTATTGTTGTTACAAGTGTAACTCCGCAGCCTGATGGAAGTTTTGTTATTCGTTTGTACAATCCTGAAGCAGCGGTTCAGCAAACAAAGTTTTCCTGGAAAAATGTAAAGCCATCACAAGTACTTATACTTAAAACAGGTAAACCTTTAGCCGCAGATGAAAATTTTGAGATGGCAGGAATGGGTGTGGCAGAATTAAAAATCAGCCGGTAATAAAAAGAAGGATTTAAAATTGACGTAGTTGATATTATGCCTGTGCAAACATTCAGATAAGCCAAATTTAAAGCAACCCGGAGGTTTTGTTCCCCAAGGCTCAGATAGTGATTCGCATCTTTTTACAACTCTCCTCATAAAAAAATGTAAACTTTTGTAAGTTTTTATACTAATCTTTAAAAGTTTTTAAAAAAAGAAGGAAGTTTAAAATCTTTTTGTATTTTTTTATGAAAGTTTCCGAACTTCCTATATATTTACTTTGAATTTCAAAACTGATTGCTATGTCGCTGAAGAATATATTATACAAAAGACAAATTCAGAAATGTCTTTATTTTGAAACTGAACTGTCCTGTTCAGATATAAGTATTCTTACCGAAAAGAGTCTCCCTATTGCAACAAGAGCGGTGAACGAATTAATAGACGAAGGAGCTGTTATAGAATCGGGTTATGCAAGTTCCACAGGTGGACGTCGTCCGCAAATGTATTCTCTTAAAAGTACATTAATGTATATCGTATCTGTGGCAATGGATCAGCTTATTACAAGAATTGCCATTATCGACATGCATAACAACTATGTACTCGATCCTCTGAAAATAGAACTGCCCCTTGCAAATAACCACTCGGCTATTGACAGCCTCATTAAACATATTAATGACTATCTCTCTGCCGCAGGTATTCCCAAAGGAATGATTGCAGGTGTGGGTGTAGGTATGCCGGGATTTGTTGATGTACGGAAAGGCATTAATCATTCTTTTCTTAAAACAGAAAAGGGTGCCAGCATTGTAAGCAAAATTGAAGCCGGTCTTGACATGCCTGTTTTTATTGATAATGATTCCAGCTTAATTGCGTTGGCCGAACTGAAGTTTGGCGCTGCAAGAGGAAAAAAGAATGCAATGGTGGTTAATGTAGGATGGGGAATTGGGCTGGGTATGATTGTGAACGGGGAATTGTTTCGTGGTAACAATGGTTTTGCAGGCGAGTTTAGCCACATACCTCTCTTTACCAATAATAAAATGTGCAGTTGCGGAAAAAGCGGCTGTCTTGAAACAGAAACATCTCTTGTTGTAGTTACAGAAAAAGCAATTAATGGATTGAAAGAAGGGAAAGTGTCCATGCTGAAAGATTTATCACTGGAGCATACGGCTGATTCATCAAAAGCCATTATGGAAGCTGCCATAAAAGGCGACAAGTTTGCGATTGAGCTTCTGTCGGAAGCCGGGTATAATATCGGCAGAGGAATTGCCATATTAATTCATTTGCTCAATCCAGAACTGATTGTACTAAGTGGTCGTGGTTCAGTAAGCGGAAAAATATGGCTGGCGCCGATTCAGCAGGCAATTAATGAACACTGTATTCCAAAAATTGCGGAGTATACAGAGGTAAAAGTTTCTTCTTTGGGATATGAGGCTGAATTAATAGGCGCAGCAGCGCTGGTGATGGATCACTTTGATGATCCGGAAAAGTTGAAAAAGAAGATGAAAGAGAGTGAGATTGAAGCATAGCTATTCAAATTCAATAATAATGAATGAAACGCATATTTCTTAACCAATAAACAAACTGAAATGAAGAAAATGTTGTTTAAACGATTGCTGCTATTTAGTTTGGCAGCATTGTGCTTTTTAAATGTAACAGCACAAGAAAAAAAACAGGTGACCGGTACTGTCAGCGGCTCTTCAGGAAGTCCATTACCGGGGGTTACGGTTTCTGTTAAAGGAACTTCTACTGCCACCCAAACCGATGGGAAAGGAAAATTTTCTATTCTGGCATCGAGTAAAGAAACACTTGTGTTTAGCGCAGTGGGCTATACTACAGTAGAAATGAAAGTGGGTAACCAGAGCTCTGTTCAATTAACATTTGAAGAAAAGGTAAATGAATTAGAAGGCGTGGTTGTAACAGCGTTAGGTGTAAAACGTGAAAAACGTTCGCTGGGTTACGCTACACAAACCGTGACAGGTAAAGATCTTACCGTGGCACAGGCGCCTACAATCGGTCAAGGGCTTATGGGCAAAGTAGCCGGTTTGCAGATTTCACAGGCAGGCGGCGGTACCGATGGTGGGTCAACCAGGCTGGTTATAAGAGGTAATACTACATTTACCGGCGATAACCGTGCACTGATTATTGTGGATGGTGTAGCTATTAATAACGATCCGCTAAACGTAAACGTTAGTAATGGCGGTGCCGGCAAATCGGTATTAGGCACCACAGGTGCTGATGTTTCGGGTTATAATGACTGGGGTACAGGTATGAATATGATTAACCCGGATGATATTGAAAACATAACGGTTTTAAAGGGCCCGTCTGCTGCAGCATTGTATGGTGCCCGTGGCGCTAACGGTGTAATCCTAATTACACGAAAAAAAGGAACCAGTAAACCAGGCCTTGGCCTTGATTATACATTCTCAGAAAGAAGCAACATTGCCTACAGTATTCTTGATTATCAAAACGAATATGGCCAGGGTGGTGTGGCATCAATGACCAGTGCCGACCAAACCAAATGGTTTCCGCTTAATGCTGGTGGCCAGCGTATGCAGGTGGGTAATAACACTAATGGTACAGGTAATTATGTGAATAACTCACACGGCCCTATGCCTTATGCAAATGCTTATGATTTTTACACTTATTTCAGTTACCCCGGCAGTTATTCCTGGGGTGCGAAATTTGATAATCAACCTATCATGAATTTTGATGGTGTGCTCCGTCCTTATTCTGCAAAACCTGATAACTGGAAAGCATTTTTCCCTGATGGTAATGTAATTACACATAATGTGGCTGTATCGGGTGGAACAGACCGTTCAACAACACGGTTCTCTTATACCCGTACTGATACAAAGCCGAACATGATTAACAGTAATTCAAAGTCGAATACATTTAATCTTGGCTCATCAGTAAAAGTAACGCAAAAGATGACGGCTGAAATTACAGCCAGCTATGTGAATATGTACCGCTTAAATGCTCCGCAAACCGGAGCTGCATGGCAGGCAGCACCTACCTATTCAATGGCGAGAGATTATGATCCGGAGCTGGCAAGGGCAAAACAATTTGGTGCCAATGGCGAGCAGGTAAGCATTTCCAATATTGGTTCAACTGCCAATACACCTGCATATCCATGGAATACCGGTTACCTCAATAACCAGTTCTGGAGCCTTCTTAAAAACAAATCAGAGTATAACCGCAACCAGTTTGTAGGAAGTATTAAACTGATGGCAGATGTTACAAAATGGCTTAACGTAACTGCATTGGGTGGCGTTGACAATTCGAATGATGTGTTTACTGTTAAAAACTATCCAACCGATGTATTAGGTTTGGCAGGAGGCTTGTACAGTGAGTCATCTTCAAAATACTTAAGCCGCAACCTTAATGCGTTTGCACGTTTTCATAAAGACGGTTTATTTATGAAAGATGTGAATGCAAGCCTTACTGTTGGTGGCGAAACGTACTATCGTAATGATTATACTGTTGGCAGCCAAACCAGCGGTAACTTCCTGCGTCCGTTTATTTTTGCATTAAACAATGGTGTAAATAATCCTTCACCGGCCGATGAAATAAAGTATGCAAAAAAGATCAATTCAGTTTATTCTTTCCTCAACCTGTCATATAAAAATCAATTGTTCTTAGAAGCAACAGCCCGTAACGACTGGTCGAGCACCTTGCCTTTAGCAAGCAATCATTATTTCTATCCTTCAGTAAACCTTGGTTATGTGTTTACTGATGGTACTAAATGGTTTCACAACAATATGTCCTGGATGAATTTTGGTAAGCTGAAACTTTCTTATGCTGAAACAGGAAGCGATGCCGATCCATATTTTATTCATAACCTGTTAGAAACTGTAGCCTATAATGGCCAGTTGGCGCAAAGTCTTCCATCAACACTTAAAATGGAAGGAATCAAGCCTGCAAGAAGCCGTTCGTATGAACTTGGTTTAAACCTTGGCTTTCTTGATAACCGGTTGAATGTTGATTTCACATTCTATACCATGAAGAGCTTTAACCAGATACTGAACAATCCGCTTCCTGTATCATCAGGCTATAGTGCCATTTCAATTAATACCGGATCGCTGGGTAACAGAGGTATTGAGTTTGTGATTAATGGCAGCCCTGTTAAAAAAGCAAACTTTAGCTGGGATGTTTCTTTAAGTGCAGCAAGTTCAAAAACAAAAGTACTTGCTTTATCTGACGGCATTAATGAACTGAACCTTGGTAGTTACTTCGGTTCAAACGGTATATCTCAGCGTGTAAAAGTAGGCGATTACTATGGTACACTTTATGGCAGGGATTTTACTTATCTTAACGGGCAACGTGTAGTAAAACGTGCTGTTGGTACTACTAACCAGCCTTTAACCTATACAGCCAATGGTAATACTTACTATGCCGGCACACAATGGGTATTAACTTCAGGTGAAGTACCTATCGGTAACTCACAACCTTTCCTTACAGGAGGTATTACCAATACCTTCCGTTATAAAAACTTCTCATTGTATATACTGACCGATGCGAAAATAGGTGGTGATACTTATTTTGGTACTTATGCAGCGGCAATGGGCAGCGGTACAATTAAGGAAACGCTGAAGGAACGTAACGGCGGGGGCTTATCTTATATTTATCCCGATGGTACCAGCGGAAATGTAGGTGTAAATTTTGGTGGTGTGTTTGCCGATGGTACGCCTAATACAGACGTAGTACATTATCTCTGGTATTATGCAGGTACTTACTCAGCATGGAACCATGTTGGCCGCCCTACTTCTGCAAGTGTATTTGAAAACTCATGGATGAAACTGAGAGAGCTTGCATTGACTTACCAGGTGCCGCGTAATATTGTTAAGAAAACAAAAGTGTTGCAAAACCTTTCGTTATCATTAATTGGCCGTGATTTATTTTACATCTTCACTACTATTCCAAAAGGTTTAAATCCTGAAGGTGTAAATGGTATCGGTAATATCCAGGGTATTGAATATTCTTCTATGCCACGGGTACGCTCATTTGGTTTTACAATCAAAACATCGTTGTAAACAAAAGTGGTTTAACTGAGTTATCACCAAAAAATAAAATTGTTATGAAAATTCAAAATAAATTAATACTTGGAATGTTTGGTGCTGCCATGCTGGCAACAGGTATATCCTGCACCAAGGATTTTGAAGAGTTAAATAAACCGTATAAAGATCTTGCCGTTGCAACAGCTTCGCCTGCAGGGTTGTTTAATAATCTTTCCCGCAGGGCAACCAACGAAGATTATACATTGCAGGTATGCTATATGATGGGTAGTCTAAATCAGATGGGGGTAAATAATGTAACTATTCCCTATACCAACTATATCAGCTCTTTTTGGACAAGTTATTACCAGGATTTAGCTGATTACAGGTTACTGCTGAAGTTGGTGGCCGAAAGTCCGAGCCCTGAAACTTACACCAATGTAAAATCAATGGCTACCATATTAATGGGTACAAGAACCCTGCAAATGCTCGACAGGTATGGAAGTATCCCTTATTCTCAGGCAGCATTGGCTGAGCAGGGTACTGAAAGCTACCGTCCTGCTTACGATGATGAGGCTTCTGTATATAAATCTGTTTTAAACGATATGGCTGCTGCTGTAAATGATATGAAAACAGGTACAGCATCATCCAACCAGGTTGCTTTAGGTGCGTATGAATCATTTCTGGCCAGCGATTATGATGCATGGGTGAAATTTGGTAATTCCATCCGGCTTCGTTACGCAGTGCGTTTGTATGCTAAAGAACAGACACTTGCAAGTGCTATCATTAACGATATTGTTGGAGGTAACAAACCTTTGCCCAATGCCCAGTCTTATGCAAACGACCAGGCAACCATGCGCAAGAATAACTTCGGGTTATATCCGCAACTGGTATCGCCTGCTATCACCAATGCCGCTATCAGCCTTCCAGACAGGATATGGTACACTTTCCGTGAACTATCAGTAAGCCAGATTCGTATGAGCGATAATGTTTGGGGCCAGATATCTTCTACTAATGCAGATGATGGTTCAGGTATTTTTGATCCACGAACACGTGTTTGGTTTACACCAAATAATTTCGGTAAATGGGTGCCACAGCCACAAGACAGGTCGCAGGATGATTTAGCAGTTTATTATCCAAACCAGGCAACACCACCTCCAGCAAACACATTGCCGGCAAATAAATTTGCAGGGTTTAATTTTTACCTGGTACGTGATTACCTGTCATTGCCTTTTATCATTATTTCAGAAGCTGATGTACATTTTCTGAAAGCAGAAATTTATACAAGAGGAATGGGTGTGGCAGCAGACTTTGCAAAAGCAGATGCTGAATACAAAGCCGGGCTTACTTCTTCAATTAATTTCTGGTATAGTTATGTAACCAGTTCAAACGGTGGCATCTGGCCTGGAACCCGGCCAACACTTGGTGGAACAGAAATTGCAACATTTCTTGCTCATCCACGTGTAGCACTTGTTGCCGGCGATAATACAAATAATTTGAAAAAGATTGTTACGCAAGGATGGCTGGCAACCCTTTTTGAAATTCCCGAAGCATGGGCTATTGTAAGACGAACAGGTTTAACGCCCAAATCCGCTACTTATGTACAACCGAATGTAAATAAAATGCCTTACCCTGCCGATGAGCAAACAAACAACCGTGACAACTGGATGAAGGCAACAGGCGGCGCAGCACCGGATGTTGAGGCAGCTAAAAAGGTTTATTGGATGAATTAAAACAACAGTTAGTTGGTTTTTCTAAATATGGCTGGGGATGTTTATCATCCCCGGCCATTTACATGAAACATCCGTTGCGTAAAATTGACAAAGCAATATTTTTTGGTAATAATAACAGTAGCAGATATGAAAAAATTTTTGATGAACCTGGGGCTTGCTTTCTTTTTGTTGTTAAGTGCAATGCCTAAGTTGCTAAAAGCTCAGCATAACGAATATTTTCCCGATCCTGATACAGCTATTCAGCATCGTTTGGAAGAATGGAAAGATTTAAAATTTGGTTTGCTGATGCACTGGGGTGCATATAGTCAGTGGGGAATTGTTGAAAGCTGGAGCTTATGTCCCGAAGATGTGGGTTGGGCTACAGGTGCAAGAATAAAAAAAGATTCGGTAAGTGATTATTTTACTTACAAGAAAAATTATGAAAACCTGAAAAAAACTTTCAATCCTGTAAAGTTCAATCCTGCTGAATGGGCAAAAGCAGCAAAAGATGCAGGAATGAAATATGTTGTTTTTACAACAAAACATCACGATGGTTTTTGCATGTTCGATACAAAAACTACCGATTACAAAATTACAGATGCAGCTTGTCCTTATTCTTCTAATGCCAAGAGTGATGTAACCAAAGAAATTTTCAATGCTTTCCGAAATGAAAATATGTGGGTGGGTGCATATTTTTCCAAGCCCGACTGGCACAGCAACTATTACTGGTGGGATCGTTTTCCGCCGGTTGACCGCAACGTAAATTATCCGATAAAACACTATCCCCAGCAATGGAAAAAATTTGTTGATTATACATATACACAGATTGATGAACTGATGAGCAATTATGGTAAGGTGGATATTCTTTGGCTTGATGGCGGCTGGGTGCGTAAAAAAACTGATGAAGAAGAGAAGAAAGATATTGCAGAAAATTTTGCTGAACATCAATTCGGTATTAATTCCCTTAGCCAGGATTTAGATATGCCAAGGCTTGCAAAAATGGCAAGAACAAAACAACCGAAGCTGATTGTTGTTGACAGGGCTGTGCCCGGTGAACAACAAAATTACCTTACACCGGAACAGCATATACCTGCTAATGGTCTTCCTTATCCTTGGGAAACCTGCATGACAATGGGAGGCAGTTGGAGCTATGTTCCCAATGACAGGTATAAACCAACAAACGAACTTGTTGAAAAACTGGTTGACATTGTAAGTAAAGGCGGAAATTATTTGCTGAATATCGGGCCATCTCCCGAAGGTGAGTTTGACCCTGCTGCTTACCAGCGTTTGAAAGAAATTGGATCATGGATTAAAGTAAATGGCGATGCTATTTATTACAGCCGCATGTACAAAGTATTTGGTGAAGGAGATAAAATCAGGTTTACACAAAGCAAAGATGGCCATACCAAATATGTTTTCCTGTTCGATTTTCCAACAGCAAAAATTAGTTTGAAAGAACTGCAGTTAAAGAAAGGCGCTAAAGTTACCATGCTTGGCAGCACACAAAAACTAAAATGGGCATCAACTGCCGGTGCAACTGAAATTACAGTTCCTGCAAACCTTAAAACTGTTACGGATTATGTGTGGGTGCTGAAAGTGGTGGAATGATGCAGGGCGCAAAGATGTGTGATGTAAGCGAAGCTATTGACCATTCATCTGCAATTAAACAAACAAAAAAACGAACTCATGAAATATTTGTTTATACTCATATTTCAATTTGCAAACATTGCATTGTTTGCGCAAGCTAAATTGCAACTGGTAACAAACGGCAAAAGCAATTACTCCATTGTTATTCCCGCAGCTGAAACTGAAACAGAAAAGCAGGCAGCGCAGGTGATGCAGGAATATATTTCCCGTGTGTCTGGTGCTTTGCTTCCTGTAATCAATGATGCAATTAAACCGAAGTCAAAGGAAATTATTATTGGTAATACCAACCGTTACAAAGAGAAAAACAACCTGGAAGAAGACGGTTATCACATCAGCACTGTAAACGGAAAACTGATTGTTACAGGCGGCTTTGGCAAAGGAGTAATGAACGGTGTGGTTTCATTTTTGGAAGATTATCTTGGTTGCAGAAAGTTTTCCCCCGATGCTGAATATGTTCCTTCCAACAAAACAATAGCTGTTGGAACGATCAATGATAAACAGGTTCCTTACAATATCATTCGTGTTATTAACGGAAAATTTCCTTATGATTCCTCGTACAAAAACTGGCGCAAGCTGCATACCATTGCAGATAAATGGAATGATGGTGAATGGAGGGGATATTATGTACATACCTTCAACAGGTTGGTTCCTTCATCAGAATATTTTCAATCGCACCCCGAATATTTTTCATTGGTAAACGGCAAGCGAATTCATTACGGGCAATTGTGTTTATCCAATCCTGCTGTTTTTGAAATTGCAGTAAAGCAGTTGAAAGAAGATATACTTGCTCACCCCAATATCAAATACTGGAGTGTAAGCCAGAATGATAATTACGATTACTGCCAGTGCAGTGAATGTAAAAAGAATGATGATGTGGATGGTGGGCCAACTGGTTCTGTTATTCAGTTTGTGAATAAGGTGGCAGCATTGTTTCCTGATAAAATTATTACTACGCTTGCTTATCAATATACAAGAAAAGCTCCTTTGCACACAAAGCCTGCAAAGAATGTAATGATTACGCTTTGCACTATAGAACTCAACCGCAGTTTGCCTATTGAACAGGATTCAACCAGTGCATCTTTTGTAAGCGACATTAAAGCGTGGAGTAAAATCAGCAGCAACATTATGCTGTGGGATTATGAAATTCAGTTCACCAATTATCTCTGCCCTTTTCCTTTGTTTCACACATTGCAGCCAAACATTCAGTTCTTTAATAAATATGGAGTAAGAGCACAATTTCAGCAATGCAATATCACAAAAGGCGCTGAGTTTGCTGAACTGAAAGCATACTTACTGAGTAAATTACTCTGGAGCCCCAATGCCGATGCAAATGCCATCATCGATGATTTCATGAAAGGCTATTACAAACAGGCGGCCCCGTTTTTAAAATCCTATTTCACATTGCTGCATTGCGAAGCAGCAAAATCAAAACAGCGTCTTGACATTTATGGTTCGCCGGTATGGAATGCGAAAACCTTTTTATCACCTGAATTAATTGCACGTTATTACCAGTTGTTTGATAAAGCGGAAGCAGCAGTAAAAGATGATGCAGTTTTGTTGCAGCATGTAAAAATTGCAAGACTGCCCGTGCAATATGCTGATATGGAAATTGCCAAAACACAGATGTTTGCCGAAAACGGCTGGTATAAAATTGAAAACGGCAAATACATTTTAAAACCTGAACGTAAACAATTGCTGGAAGATTTTTATGCAGTATGCAAACAAAACAATATTGTTGAGTTGAATGAACATGGCTTAACTGCAGATATTTTCTATCACAGCACATTGCGTTTTATTGATGTGCAGGTGGAAGGTAATCTTGCTTTTCAAAAAAAGGTAACTGGTTCTGTTGCTCCTGCCGAGCAATACACCGGCACAGGTTTCAGTATGCTTACCAACGGTGTAAAAGGAACAGATGATTATAAAATTAACTGGCTGGGATGGGAAGGAAAAGATATTGTGTTAACGCTTGATCTTGAAAAAGAAACTGACATCAAACAAATTATCATTAGTGCATTGCAAAGCACCAAATCCTGGATTGTTTTTCCAGCGAAGATTGAATGTTTAATCAGCAGCGATGGAATAAATTTCACTTTATGCGGTGAGCAGGCAATTGACAGTAACTACCAGGTGCCGCAGGAAATAAAAGATTTTGTATTTGACCCAAATAATAAGACAGCAAGATTCATCAGGTTCAATGTAGCCGGAACAAAAGAATTACCTGCATGGCATAATTATCATGGCAATAAATCATGGGTGTTTATTGATGAAATTATTGTGAGGTGATTTGCCGCAACCCCTGGAAGTTTCAAAAACCTTCAGGGGTTAAACTTGCGCAATCGGTTGTTCTGTTATTTATAGCGAAACAAACTTACTTTGCAGATAAAGCATTCATAAATGAATAATTTTAAGCGAAAATCTGGCAATGAAAAAAGGAACTGTTATGTTTGTCCAGGTGCTATTTCTCCGCTTGTAATCTGTGGTATTTTATTGCTGAATGCTTTTTCAACGGCTGCACAAAAATCGAACTATGCCATCATTGATAGTAGTGATACGGAAGATGCTGTTATCCGTAAAGCTGCCAATGTTGTTCCATCAGCAAGGCAATTAAGATGGCAGCAATTAGAGTTAACAGCGTTCTTTCATTTTGGCATCAATACTTTTACCAACAGGGAATGGGGAAATGGAAAAGAAGACCCGCAATTATTTAATCCCATAAATCTTGATGCCGGCCAATGGGTTCGTGTAGTAAAGGAAGCAGGAATTAAACAGGTTATTATAACCGCCAAACATCATGATGGTTTTTGTTTGTGGCCTAGTAAGTACACCGATCATTCAGTGAAAAGCAGCCCCTGGAAAAATGGAAAAGGTGACGTGGTGAAAGAAGTGGCGGAAGCATGTAAGAAACAGGGAATAGGTTTTGGAATTTATTTATCACCATGGGACAGAAACACTTCTTTATACGGAACAGAAGCATACAATGATTACTTCGTAAATCAGTTAACAGAACTTCTTACACAATACGGCCAGGTTGATGAAGTGTGGTTTGATGGTGCTAACGGTGAAGGGCCAAACGGTAAAAAACAGGTATATGATTTTGAGCGTTGGTATAAAGTAATCCGCCAACTGCAACCAACTGCAACCATTGCAATTATGGGGCCCGATGTTCGCTGGGTTGGAACGGAATCAGGCCATGGACGGGAAACAGAATGGAGTGTGGTACCTGCTAACAATCTTGACCCTGCAAAAATTGCCGGCGATTCACAAAAAGAAATTGCATTCAAACCACAGGGCGATATGACGGGCAGTGATTTGGGAAGCCGTGATAAAATCATTCATGCAAAAGGGTTGGTGTGGTATCCTGCAGAAACAGATGTGTCTATCAGGCCGGGTTGGTTTTATCATGAAGCAGAAGATAGAAAAGTAAAATCAGCAAAACAACTCACAGAAATTTATTTTCATTCTGTTGGCCGCAATGGTGTGCTGCTGTTAAATATTCCTCCCGATAAAAGAGGTTTGCTGCAGGAGAATGATGTGAAGCATTTACTGGAATGGAATGCTGTTCGTACAAACATCTTTAAAAATAATTTGCTGAAAGGTGGAACAATTAGCGGCAGCAAACAGTTGAAGCTTTTAATTGATGGAAATGATGCTACAACAATTCCTTTGAAGCAGAATACAGTTGAAATAAAACTCAACGGCAAGCAAACATTTAATGTGCTTGCATTGCAGGAAAATATCCGCAAAGGCCAGCGCATTGAAAAATTTATTCTTGAATACTGGACAGGTGCGGAATGGAAAAAAGCAACTGAAGGAACAACCGTTGGATATAAACGGTTGCTTCAGTTTGATAAAGTTTCAACTGACCGGGTGCGTTTGCAGATTTTATCTTCCAGGCTTGAACCAATGCTATCAGAGATGGGGCTTTATTTTTATGCTGAATAAAAGATGATTTATAAAAAACGATTCGGTTACTTCAGGTGATACCAGCGATTAAGATAAAGGCGCTGTATGAAATGGTGAGTTGTCAATAGTGAATAGTTCGTCACGCCAGGCGTACTCGTTGGACGGATAGAGTAATGAATGATAAGTATTGTATCAACAGCTGAGTAAAAGAAAAAATAATTTTTACCATATAAATTAACAACAAGAAGTGATGAAGAAAGAACAAAATGTACAAGAGTGCGACGCAACGATGCTTAATCAGCGAACAAAAAGCCGGGTACAAAAAATATTTATTGCAAGTGTTTTATGTTTTGCTCTTTTGCAGGCAAATGCACAGGTGAAACACCAGTTTTCACTGAGTAAAACAGAATTTTTGCTTGATGGGAAACCATTCCAGATTATTGGTGGGGAAATGCATCCTGCACGTATTCCGCACGAATACTGGCGGCACCGCATACAAATGGCAAAGGCAATGGGATGCAATACCATTGCTGCATACATTTTCTGGAATTATCATGAAATAAAAGATGGTGTGTTTGATTTTAAAACCGGTAACAGGAATATTGCTGAGTTTGTACGGATGTGTAAGGAAGAAGGTATGTGGGTGATGCTGCGTCCCGGTCCGTATGTATGTGCTGAATGGGATTTCGGCGGATTGCCAACTTCATTGCTGAAAATTCCTGATATCAAAGTACGCTGTATGGACAGCCGTTATATGAATGCAGTTACACGTTTCATCAATGCATTAGCAAAAGAAGTTGCTCCGTTGCAATGTACAAAGGGCGGACCGATTGTAATGGTGCAGGTGGAAAATGAATACGGCAGTTATGCAAATGATAAAGAATACTTAGAAGTGTTACGCAAATTGTGGCTGAAGGGTGGAATTAATGTTCCGTTTTATACTGCTGATGGTGCAACACCTTATATGCTGGAGGCTGGAAGTATTGATGGTGCTGCTATTGGTTTGGACAGTGGCGGCAGCGATGGTGATTTTAACCAGGCAACAAAAAGAAATCCTAATGTCCCTTCGTTCAGTTCAGAAACATATCCCGGCTGGTTAACACATTGGGGCGAAAAATTTGCAAGGCCAGATACAAATGATTTGAAAAAGGAAATGGAGTACCTGCTGAAAAATAAAAAATCATTTAACCTTTATGTCGTTCATGGCGGAACCAACTTCGGATATACAGCAGGAGCAAACGCTTTTTCGCCCACTCAATACCAGCCCGATATTACAAGCTATGACTATGATTCGCCTGTTGATGAGCAGGGTAATGCAACTGCAAAATATTTTATGCTGAAGCGTTTGATTCAGCAATATGTTGATTACAAAATTCCTGAAATTCCTGCTGCTGTTAAGACTATTGAAATTCCTGCAATTGAAATGAAACGCACACACTCCATCTGGGATTATAACTTAGCAGGCATTAAAACTCCACAGCCACAACCATTTGAAAATTTTGGTCAGAACCAGGGAATGGCTGTGTATAAAACAATATTGATTGGTCATAAAAGCGGTAAGCTGAAAATATGGGAGCCGCATGATTATGCGCTTGTGTATTTGAACGGGGAATTTATTGATACTGTTTATCGTGACGGCGGCAAATGGGAAGTTAATTTACCCAAATCAACTGTAGCAAATCCTGTTCTTGAAATTGTGGTGGAAGGAATGGGGCACATCAACTTTGCACAGTTTATGATTGACCGCAAAGGCATCACTGACCGTGTTACATTAAACGGCATGACTTTGATGAACTGGCAAACAACTTTGTTACCGATGGATGAAACATTCATGAGCAAAGTTAAACCCGGAACTGCTGCAGCCCCGGCTGATAAACTTTGTAATTTCTATAAAGGAAGTTTTACATTGAATGAAACAGGCGATACTTATTTTGATGTAAGCAATTATACAAAAGGAGTTGTGTTTGTAAATGGCCACAACCTTGGCCGCTTCTGGTATATTGGTCCGCAGCAACGGTTGTATTGCCCGGCTTCCTGGTTAAAGAAAGGAAACAATGAAATTGTGGTGTTTGACTTCTTTAAAAAAGAACCTGCAGTTATTACATCTGAACACAGTATGAATAAATAAATTGGCACATGAAAAAGTTATTGATTGCTTTTGCTCTTCTTGCTTCATTGCAAACAAATGCCCAGCAAAAAACAGATGCCGCTTCCATTAAAGATAAAATGCAATGGTTTGCTGATGCCAAGCTCGGCATTTTTATTCATACAGGAATTTATGCAGTGGATGGTGTTGATGAATCATGGAGTTTTCATAATAAGAAAATCAGTTACACTGATTATATGAAACAGCTCAAAGGATTTACGTTGAAGAATTATAATCCGGCGGCATGGGCAGATTTGATACAGGAAAGTGGTGCAAGATATTCTGTCATCACCACCAAACATCATGATGGTGTTTCAATGTATGATACAAAGATGAACAAACTGAGTATTGTACAGGCAACACCTGCAAAAAAGGACATGATCAAACCTTTCTTTGATGAACTGCGTAAACGCAACATCAAATGCGGAGCTTATTTTTCATTGCTTGACTGGAGCCATCCTGATTACCCCGGCTTTTTAAAAGACAGCAGCCGTTATAAAGTTGAAAATGATTACGACCGCTGGAACCGTTACCGTGCATTTTTCCAGGGACAGATAAGGGAAATTAATGCCATGTTCAAACCCGATCTTTGGTGGTTTGATGGTGATTGGGAACACAGTGCGGAAGAATGGGAATCACAAAAAGTAAGAAGCCAGATTTTATCAGTCAACCCAAAGGCAATCATCAACGGAAGATTGCAGGGTTATGGCGATTACGATACGCCTGAACAAAATTTCCCTGTATCAAGGCCAAAATTCAACTGGTGGGAGTTGTGCATGACCACAAATGATAACTGGGGCTATCATCATGATAACAACTGGAAAACCCCGTATGAAGTAATCAGCATTTTTGCAGATGCTGTTTCAAACGGGGGAAACCTGTTGCTTGATATGGGGCCAATGGAAGATGGAACCATTCCTGCTGAACAGGTGAATGTGCTGAAAGAATTGGGTGCATGGAACAAACGTAATGGCGAAGCAATTTTTAATACTGTTGGAGGAATTCCGCAGGGACATTTTTACGGTCCCACCACTTTATCAAAAGATTCAACCACATTGTATTTATTCCTGCACGGAAGTTCAGGCGGCAACATCATGATTAAAGGACTGGATAATAAAATTCAGGATATTACTGTGCTGGGCAGTAACACAAAACTTACACATAAAATTGTAGGGAAAATTTCCTGGAGCCATGTGCCTGGTTTGGTGTACATCGATGTACCGAAGAATGCATTGGATAAATATATTACTGTTGTAAAAGTAAAACTTGATAAACCTGTAAAGCTTTACCGTGGCCAGGGCGGATTTAACTAAGGTGAAGTGTATTTCACAAAAAAATACACATCACTTGTAAATTCTAAAAATGGGAATTGACCGGTGCGGTTTTATGGATTTAAAACAGAAGATAAGATTCGTACGGAAGCTGCTGTGAATTTGCGGGGCTATAACCTGACAGGTAAGCCGGCAGGATTTTTACAGACGAAATATGGCGTAT
This sequence comes from Ferruginibacter sp., assembly GCA_044225605.1. Taxonomy (GTDB): domain Bacteria; phylum Bacteroidota; class Bacteroidia; order Chitinophagales; family Chitinophagaceae; genus Ferruginibacter. The sequence continues at coordinate 447,250 of JBGAIJ010000004.1, read as the reverse complement.
TAAAAAACTTCAATACATGGGTAAAAAAATTATTGTCTTTATTTTTTTTACATTTCTTCTGAATCATTTTGTAGTTCATGCACAAAACGGTAATAAATTACCTGCATGGGAACCTGTGTTTGAAAATCAGTATAATGCTGATTGGATGATTACCCCCATTAAACAAAAAGCTGCAATATACCAGTCAGCTAATGGAAAAGATATCATTCTGTATAATGGTTTGGTAAAGCGAAGCTTCCGGTTATCACCCAATATTGCTTGTGTTGATTTTAAGAATATGCTCAATGGACAACAATTGCTTCGTGCTGTTTCACCTGAGGCAAGGCTAATTATAAATGGAAAAGCTTATAACGTTGGAGGATTATATGGCCAAAAAGAAAAAGCTTACCTGTTGCCGGAATGGGTTGACAGATTTACAGCAAATGAAAATGATTTTCAGTTTGAGAAATATGAAACAGGGGATGTTCAGCCTTTTATTAATTGGTCTGCCGGCAACTGGTGGGCAATGAATAAACAACAACCCGCCGGCAAAAGACTTTCATTTTTTTATTCCTCTACACAAAATTCATTGCAGGGAATTAAGATGAAGGTTGTTTACGAACTCTATGATGGCATACCCCTTATTTGCAAATGGATAGAAATAGAAAATAAAGGAAGTGTCACTTATAAACTCGATAGAGTGGTAAATGAAATACTGGCCACAGTAGAAGAAGAGAGCGCAGTAGTGGGTAAGCCAGAACAAATGAAAACACAACAGGGTATTTATATTGAAACGAATTATGCTTTTAATAATGCAATGCGGTATAGTATCAGTGATCAAACTACGCATTGGAAAACCGATAGTTCTTATACATCGCAGGTTAATTACAATTACCAGACGCCCTGTTTATTGGAAGTATATCCCGGTAAAGCGCCGGGTATAGAATTAAAACCGGGAGAAAATTTTAATTCTATTCGTACCTATGAACTATTGATGGATAGTTATGACCGGGAGAGAAGAGGATTGGCTATACGCAGAATGTACAACACTATTGCACCCTGGACAACCATGAACCCAATCTTCATGCATTTGGTGAGCAAGAATGATGAAGAAGTAAAAAATGCGATTGACCAATGCGCTGCTACCGGCTATGAAGCATTGATCTTAAGTTTCGGCAGTCACCTGAATATGGAAGATTCTTCTGCAAAAAATATTCAGCGATGGAAACAGTTAGCGGATTATGCACACAGCAAAGGAATTATGATCGGCGGTTATTCATTATTCAGTTCAAGAAGAATAAGTGATGAAGATGATGTAATCAATCCTAAAACCGGCAAACCCGGTGGCGCATTCTTTGGCAATGCGCCCTGTTTTGGCAGTAAATGGGGGTTAGCCTATCGGGATAAAATAAAATATTTCTTTACACAAACAGGATTTAATATTTGGGAAAATGATGGCCCTTATCCAGGAGATGTGTGTGCATCAACAACACATCCCGGGCATATAGGATTAGATGATTCGCAATGGCGGCAAATGGAAATTCAAAAAGAATTGTATCACTGGCTAAATGAAAAAGGAGTTTACATCAATGCACCGGATTGGTATTTTCTTGATGGAACGAATAAGATAGGTATTGGTTATAGAGAAGTGAATTTTTCTTTACCAAGAGAACAGCAAAAGATTTTAAACCGGCAGAATATTTTTGATGGCACCTGGGAAAAAACAGCTTCCATGAGTTGGGGTTTTGTTCCTCTTACAAAATACCAGGGTGGTGGTTCGGAAGCGGTGCTGGAACCATTGAGTGAGCATTTAAAAGATTATGAACAACTGATGATGCAATATTACGGCGCAGGTGTGCAGGCCTGCTACCGTGGCCCAAGATTATATGACACTGAAGCAACAAAACAAACCGTGATAGAAGTTATCAGTTGGTATAAAAAATACCGGGATATACTCAACTCTGATATTATTCATTTGAGAAGAGCAGATGGAAGAGACTGGGATGGCTTACTGCATGTAAATCCGAAATTGAAGTATAAAGGCTTGCTGTTATTATTTAACCCAACTAACGAAAAAATAATAAGAACCATAAAACTGCCATTGTATTATACTGGTTTAAAAACCACCGCCAGTATTCGGGAAAAAGAAGGGCAATCTAAACTATATACCTTGAACCGTGATTATGAAGCAGACTTAAAAGTGACACTATTGCCCAATTCTTACACTTGGTGGATAATTGAATAAAAAATTTTTTTACCTGCTGAAACCGTTATGAACTTGAATAAATACAAATTAAAATTTGGAGGCCTAACTGTGTTACGTCACTGCAAACCTCCTGTGATTTGTAGTTTTAAAGAGTGAAGGCTTGTTTAATAAATAATTATTTCCATAATCCTTTCCGCACATATTTGTCTAAACCTGTTTTAAGATATTACACAGAAATTATAATACACAAAATTGCAACTGAGTAAAATTGCCAATCATTTTAATTTGTTCAAACAGCATTTCTAACACAGATAATTAAACTTTTTAAAAACTATTTAACATTATGACTTTTAAAAAACTGCTTTTTTGTATCGTAATTATATTGTCAGCACAACTTTGCGCAAATGCACAAACAGGTTTTACGTTTTATAATAACAGAACAACAGAAACAGCTATAAGCAAAGATCTTTGGGGCAGTTTTTTTGAACTTGGCTTTGGCCGCAGCGATTTACTTTGGGCCGATTTACTTTTTAATGGCGATTTTGAAAACACAAAGCCTATCAGCGAATCCAATGGCTGGTATCAATCATATGCAGGAGACGCCAAGGCTGCTAACTGGTGGCACACGGGATACCAGGAGCCAAAATGGTATATAAACATTGGCGGCAAAAACAGTACATCATTGCCATTGGTAAATAATAACTACTGGCCTGCCGGTCATGGTAAATATTTTATTTCTCTTAATAATCAAAAAACAATACACCAGCCTTTTTATTACAAGACAGTATTTATTTGCAAAAAGGCAAAAGCTATAATTTTTCAGGGTTGCTTTCTAATGGTATTTTTTTTAGTGATGAAGCAACAAGTGAGGAAACAACAGAAGTTGCCGTTGCAGTTTTTCAAAATGGTACTTTGATTAATGCAGCTTCAAAAAATTCTTTTCCTGTTAACAGCAACCAGCTCTCAATGTATAAATGTACGCTTCCTCCCGTTGCTGAAGATGGCTGGTATAGTTTTGCCGTACAAATACCCGCAGGCAGAAGTGTAGGTATTGATAAGCTATCACTTATGGCAGATGATAATTTACACGGCTGGAAACGAGAAGCCCTGGAAAGAATAAAGAAAGACTTGCGTCCTAAAACCATGCGTATGCCGGGTGGATGTTTTGCATCGCTCTATAACTGGCGCTCCGGTATTGGCCCAAGAGAGAAAAGGCCGGTAAGTTACGATACATGGTGGGATTGTGAACTGGTAAACGATATTGGCACTTTTGAAATGGTGGACTTAAGCAACGCCATTGGCGCTGATCCTTTCTTTTGTGTACCTGTAATGTTTAATAATGAATACAATGCAGCCGACTGGGTTGATTTTTGCAATAACCCAAACAACGCACTCAGAATTGCTTATGGCAGAAAAGAACCTTTAAATGTAAAATACTGGGAACTGGATAACGAACCCTACCGGCGCTACGATGCCATTACTTATGCCGAACGTTGCAAAGCCTTTGCTATTGCAATGAAACAAAAAGACCCAACTATAAAAATTGCCGCAGGCAACTATTGGATTTTTAATAAAAGGTTTAAAGAAATGCTTGACATTTTTGGACCTTATATTGATTTAGTTACAAACAGGGGCGGATCGATAAAAGAAATGCAGAACGACTTAAAAATAATTGCAGAATACAACCTTAAAAATAAAAGAAATATCCGGCTGTGTCATACCGAATTCAGGGCTCCATTATCAAGGGCTGAAAATAATGCAGATGGACTTAACCAATCAGAAAATAATTCTGATGAAACTTTATTTACACGGTCGGCACGTTGGGAATATGCTATGAATATGGCAGACCAATATATACAATTTCAAAATATGGGTGCTGCTTTTTTCACTGCAAACTTTACCAACCTTGCAGATGGCTGGGGCGAATGTCTTATAAACAATCCCAAGTCGGGAAATTATCTAAGCGCTTCCGGAGTTGCTTATTCATTAATGACGCAACTTGATATGCAATACCCAATAGAAGTTAAAAAAGATGCCAGTGATAAAAAAGATAATTTAGTAATGCTGGCCGCATGGAATGCAGAAGAAAATAAGCTGACAGTGGTGATATTAAATTTTGATAAGCTTCAAAATACGGTATTGCTAAATTTTGAAAAATTAGGGCAGAAGTTTGCAGCAACTTCAAAAGCTTTTAAAATAGCTCCTGCATCAGGAAACAGTTATAATTCTGTGCTGCAACCAAATGCCGTTAAGATTGAACAGTTCAATCAAAAGGTTAAACAAAAATTTCAAACAGTTGTATCACCTATGTCATTAGTTGCTTTTGAGTTTATAAAGAATTGATGATGAAAAACACCTGGCAATCCGGCAACAACTCAATAATGTAAAAAGTTTATAGAAGCTATGTGAAAGAAATTTCACATAGCTTTTTTGTTGATGAAAATTTTTAAAAAAATAATTGATTTATCGGTCCTCCGTTTTTGCTGATGCCTGCTTGTCCACAGGTAATGATCTGTGCAATGATAATCGTTAAAATAGGTATTAAAATAATGGCTGATTTTGCGCACACGTTTGCATAAAAAAGCCATTGTAAGGTTATTTATCTTTAGAAATGAAAAAATTTGCGGACGCAGCAGTTACTTATAAGCAAATTATAGATTTTAATCACCATGCTATTGATGCCAATTACAAAAGCCTTTTCAATGGTACAAACGAAACCAGTAAGGGAATCAATTTTGCCACACAATACCAACAGGGGTTTTTTATCAATGGCATATTGCTGCATGTAGGCACGGCAATTACTTCAGGTTATCTTTTTTGCAATCCACTGGATGCTGGCGCCAACAGGGATGCCCGTCTTAAGTACACAACTTTTAATAACCTGCAAACAATTACTGTTGATCCATATAGCAGATGGAATGTTACCACCAAAGTATTCAGGGTTTGTGCAGATGATAAATGGACTATTGCGCAAAGAGAACAGGTTATAAATACAAACAGGAAGAAACTACAATGGATTTAAAAATTTCCAGGTGAGGCGTATGATATGAAAATTTTATAGAGCATTCTATGTGGCCAAAAACAATAAAAAATATTCACATGAAACTAATAACAACAATCAGTTTTTTATTATTTGCATTTGCAGCTTATGCCCAGCAAAAGCCAAATGTAATTTTTATTCTTGCTGATGATTTAGGTTATGGTGATGTAAGCTGTAATGGAGCAACAAAAATCAGCACACCTAATATTGATAAACTGGCAAAGCAGGGCATTCGTTTTACTAATGGGCATTGCACGTCTGCTACATGCACACCATCACGCTTTGCTCTAATGACAGGTATATATCCCTGGAGAGAGAAGGGGCATAATATTTTGCCCGGCGATGCAGCTTTGGTTATACCTTCAGAAAAAATAACCCTGCCAAAAGTATTTAAACAAAAAGGATACACAACCGGTATAGTTGGTAAGTGGCATTTGGGTTTAGGCAATGAAGTGGCAAAGAACTGGAATGGAGAAATAAAGCCCGGCCCCAATGAAGTTGGATTTGATTACTCATTTATTTTTCCTGCAACTGCCGACAGGGTGCCAACAGTGTTCCTCGAAAATCATCACATAATCGGTTTGGATACTGCGGATCCCATTACTGTTAATTACAGGCAAAAAGTTGGCAATGATCCTACCGGTAAAGAAAATCCTGAATTATTAAAAATGAAGGCATCAGTTGGGCATAACAATACCATTGTAAATGGCATAGGCCGCATTGGTTTTATGAGCGGCGGAAAGTTAGCCAGGTGGACTGATGAAGAACTGCCATTAACTTTTTTACAAAAAGCAAAGGATTATATTGAAGCCAATAAAAAAAATCCATTCTTTCTTTATTATGCACTTACCGAACCGCATGTGCCCCGTATGCCTTCAACTATGTTTAAAGGCAAAAGCAATTTAGGTTTAAGAGGCGATGCAATATTGGAGCTTGATTGGGCTGTTGGTGAAATTCTTAAACAATTGAAAGAAGCCGGTATTGAAAAAAATACCATCATTATTTTCAGCAGTGATAACGGTCCCGTGCTTGATGACGGCTATGCAGATGAAGCTGTTGAAAAAAATGGAGACCATAAACCGGCAGGGCCTTACCGTGGCTGGAAAACCACTGCCTACGAAGGTGGAACAAGGGTGCCGTTTATTGTAAGCTGGCCCGGAACTATAAAGCCCGGCACTTCCGCTGCAATGGTTTGCCAAATGGATTTGCTTTCTTCATTTGCTGCATTTTTCAATCTGCCAATTAAAAAAGAAGAAGCATTCGACAGCCAAAACTATTGGAATGCATTAACCGGGAAAACAAACACCGGCCGATCTGTATTGGTGGAAGAAGGCTTCAACAACCTGGCCATTGTAAAAGATAACTGGAAATATATTCCTGCATTTGATAAACAGACTGCTCAGCTATATAACCTGGCAGAGGATATTGGAGAAAAAAATAACCTTGCAGAAAAGTACCCGGAAAAAGTGAAAGAACTGGAAGCTTTGCTGCAAGGCATCAGGAATAAATGAGTGAGCATTGAAAAAATACCCGATGAAGTGTTTGGTAGTTTAGGTAATTACTGCTTATGTATTGTTTTTTAAATTTTGTTTGATAATGATTAAGAAAAAAAAGTTTACGGCGATTTTATTTTTGCAGATTGCAATGTTTGCAGCTTTTGATGCAACAGCACAAAAACCGGATAATACAGCATCAAGAACACAGACTGATACAGTAAGAATTGTAAGTGCCCAAAAGCTGAATACAACTACAGTTGAAATAAAGCTTTCCAATCAGCAAAAAATGTTGCTTGATTTTTATGGAGATAATATTTTTCGGTGGTTATATGATAAAACAGGCAGCGCATTTCATGACCCCGAAGCACAGCCGCCAGCAAAAATTTTAGTTGATAATCCCCGGAACCCGGTTTCTACATTGCAGCTAAATGATAAGGGCAATAAAATCATCATTGCAACGAATAGAATAAACATTGAACTGGACAAGGCTACAACCTGCTTAAAAATTTTCAACAAAAACAATAAACTTATTGCGCAATCAACAGAGCCGGTTAGGTTTGACAGCAAACAAACAATACTGAAGCTTAAAGAAAATCCGCAGGAATATTTTTATGGCGGTGGTGTGCAAAACGGAAGATTCTCCCACAAAGGAAAAATTATTGCTATCGAAAATCAAAATAGCTGGACGGATGGCGGCGTAGCTTCTCCCACACCATTTTACTGGAGTACCAATGGTTATGGATTTATGTGGTACAGTTTTAAAAAAGGTAAATATGATTTTGGCGCAAAAGAAAAAAACGTTGTTTCCCTTTCGCATGAAACAAATTACCTGGATGTATTTTTTATGGTGGATGAAAAACCCGTTACGCTGCTGAATGATTTTTATCAGTTAACAGGTCATCCTGTATTGCTGCCAAAATTTGGATTTTATGAAGGCCATCTAAACGCTTACAACCGTGACTACTGGAAGCAGGATTCAACCGGAATTTTGTTTGAAGATGACAAGCGTTACCGGGAAAGCCAGAAAGAAAATGGCGGAATAAAAGAGTCACTCAACGGTGAAAAAAATAATTACCAGTTTTCTGCAAGGGCAGTAATTGACCGGTACAAAAAACACGATTTACCTCTCGGCTGGATTTTGCCAAACGATGGTTACGGCGCAGGCTATGGACAAACAAACACTTTAGACAGTAACATTCTTAACCTGAAATCTTTTGGCGATTATGCAAGGCAGCAGGGAGTGCAAATTGGTTTGTGGACACAATCGAATTTACACCCGGTAAGCAATATTCCTGCATTGTTGCAAAGAGATATTGTGAAAGAAGTGGGTGTAGCAGGAGTGAGGGTTTTAAAAACAGATGTTGCCTGGGTTGGGCAAGGTTATTCTTTTGGATTGAATGGTGTTACTGATGTGGCGAACATTATGCAGCAGGATGGAAACAATGCCCGGCCATTTATAATTTCACTGGATGGTTGGGCTGGAACACAACGCTATGCAGGTGTGTGGAGTGGAGACCAAACAGGTGGCGTGTGGGAATATATCCGCTTTCACATTCCAACTTATATCGGTTCAGGATTATCGGGCCAGCCAAACATTACTTCGGATATGGATGGAATTTTCGGCGGAAAAAATGCTGCTGTGAACATAAGAGATTTTCAATGGAAAACTTTTACGCCTATGCAACTGAATATGGATGGATGGGGCAGCAATGAAAAATATCCTTATGCATTAGGAGAGCCGGCAACTTCTATCAACCGCACTTACCTGAAATTAAAATCGCAGTTAACTCCTTATACTTACAGCATTGCCAAAGAATCTGTAAACGGATTACCCATGATACGTGCCATGTTTTTGGATGATGTGAACCAATATACATTGGGTAAGTCAACGCAATATCAATACATGTACGGGCCTTCTTTTTTGGTGGCTCCAATTTATAAAGCAACAAAAGCAGGTAACAATGGTAACGATACCAGGGATGGTATTTATTTGCCCAAAGGAAAATGGATTGATTATTTTTCAGGAAATGTTTATGACGGAGGATGCATCATCAACAATTTTGAAGCACCGGTTTGGAAATTGCCTTTGTTTGTGAAAAATGGTGCAATCATTCCAATGGCGAACCCTAATAATAATGTTTCAGAAATTGATAAAGGTTTGCGCATTTATGAAATATATCCTGCAGGCAAATCTTCTTTTACTGAATATGATGATGACGGGTTTACACAAGCATACAAAGAAGGAAAAGGAACTGCAACGTTGATAGAATCATCAGTGAAAAACAATGCGGCAATTATTACCATTCATCCGGCAAAAGGAAATTTTGATGGGTTTGAAAAAAATAAAATAACTGAATTCCGGATTAATGTAACACAACAACCAGTATCAGTTAATGTAACTGTTGGAAATAAAATTGTGCGGTTAATAAAAGCAACATCAAAAGAAAAATTTTTAAACAGCACTAATGTTTATTTCTACGATGCGGCGCCTGATTTAAACCAATTTGCAACAAAAGGAAGTGGGTTTGAAAAAACTGTTATCAAAAAAAATCCGCAGTTGTTTGTAAAAATTGCAGCAACAGATATTACATCCAATGCTGTGGTGTTAACTGTAAATGGATTTCGTTTTGCACCAGCAAATCATTTCTTGAAATCAACAGGCACAGTAAATGCACCAATAAATGTGCATGTTTCCGAGGTTAATGCCCAGGCTTATTCGTTAACACCGGCATGGGAAAAAATGCCCAATGCAGATTATTATGAAATTGAATTTGCCGGCCAGCTTTATTCGCATATTACAGACACAAGCCTTTTGTTTAGCGATTTAATACCGGAAACTAACTATACATTTAAACTTCGGTCAGTAAATAAAACCAATCATTCCGCATGGACAAATTTTTCTGCACGTACAAAACCTAATCCGCTGCAATTTGCCATTAAAGAAATTGTGGCTGAATCTTCCAGCCCGTCTGAAGAAGGTTCCGAGCTTTCCAGCTTATTTGATTTTGATGAAAACAGCATGTGGCATACAAAGTGGGATGCAAAAGCTATTCCTTTTGACATTGTGATGGATTTGCAGTCCGTAAATCAACTGGATAAAATTCAATACCTGCCACGCAGCAGGGGCAATGGTATTTTATTGAAAGGAAAGATTTTTTACAGCACAGATAAAATGCATTGGACTGAAGCTGATTCTTTTGATTGGGCAAAAAACGGTGATGTAAAAGAATATGTTTTCCGCAATCATCCGTCAGTCCGTTATATTAAAATTGCTGTGTCAGATGCTGTGAATGGGTTTGGTTCGGGAAGGGAGTTGTATGTTTTTAAAGTGCCCGGTTCGGAAAGTTATATTCCCGGCGATATTAATAATGATCACCGCATCGATAACAACGATCTTACTTCTTATATCAATTACACCGGTTTGCGAAAAGGCGACAGCGATTTTGAAGGCTATGTCAGCAAAGGTGATGTAAATAAAAATGATTTGATTGATGCCTATGATATTTCCAATGCGGCCACACGCCTTGATGGCGGTGTGAATACAGATGAAAAAGACAGCTTAACCGGCAGGCTGGAAATAAGTACCGATAAAAAAATGTATGACAAAGATGAAATCGCAGTAATACATGTAAAAGGAATTGATTTGCGGTCAGTAAATGCTTTGAGTTTTGCATTGCCTTATAATGCGCAGGATTTTGAATTTGCAGGTATCACTTCAATCAATACCGCATCAATGGAAAACATGACCAATGATCGTTTACACACCAACGAAACAAAAGCGCTTTATCCAACGTTTGTAAATGTGGGTGATGCAAAAACATTACAGGGAACGATGGAATTGTTTATTATAAAATTGAAAGCAAAGCGAAAAGTAAATTTTGATTTAAAACCAATTGATGGCATTTTAGTTGATAAGCATTTGAACACAGTGAATTTTTGATATAATGTTCAAATAAAAATCGTTGCATTTATTTCGATTGAATATTCTTTTAAGAACTTGTCTAACCTTTTCAAACGAATTATGCATGACAGGTAATTACATTCAAATGAAAAAAAATATTCTGATAATTACCTTACTCTGTAGTTCTTTGTTTGCGGCTGCACAACAAAAATTACAGAATAAAAAACAGCGGCCCAATATCATTGTTTTTTTGGTGGATGATATGGGATGGATGGATACTTCCGTTCCTTTTGGTGATAGCATATATCCATTGAATAAACAATTTCATACGCCGGGCATGGAACGGCTGGCAAAAGAAGGAATGAAATTTACCAACGCATACGCAACTCCCGTTTGTACACCTACAAGGGTGAGCCTGCTTACGGGTATGAATACATCACATCATGGAATTACTAACTGGACATCACCCATAAAAAATACCAACACAGATAATGCGGACGAACAGTTTTTGCCTGCCAACTGGAATTACCAGGGCATGTCACCTGTGGCCGGTATTGCAAACACAGCGTATGCAACTCCGCTACCACAGTTACTGAAAGAAAACGGTTATTTTACTATTCATGTGGGCAAAGCACATTGGGGGCCTGCAGGCACACCCGGCGCCAACCCCTACAACATGGGTTTTATGGTAAATATTTCCGGAAATTCTATTGGTCATCCGCAGAGTTATTTGGGCGAAGAAAATTATGGAAACATGCCCGGCAAAACAAGTACGAATGCAGTGCCCGATTTGCAGGAGTATTATGGGACAAACACTTTTTTAACCGAAGCATTAACGCTTGAAGCTAAAAAAGCAATGAGCGGTCCGATAAAAAACAGGCAGCCATTTTATTTAAACATGGCGCATTATGCGGTGCATCTTCCTTTATATGCCGATAAACGTTTCTTCCAAAAATATATTGATGCAGGCATGGATAGTGCTGAAGCAAAATATGCATCGCTTGTTGAAGGCATGGATAAAAGCCTGGGTGATATAATGGATTTTCTGAAGCAAAATAACATTGATAAAAATACCATCATCATTTTTATGAGTGACAATGGGGGATTGGCATTAGCCCCGCCAAGAGTAGGAAAACCCAATACACAAAATCTTCCGTTAAAGGCAGGTAAAGGTTCTGTGTATGAAGGCGGTATTCATGAACCGATGATTGTAAAATGGAATGCAATGGTTAAGCCGGAATCGGTATGTAACAACCCTGTGATTATTGAAGACTTTTTTCCAACCATTTTAGAAATGGCTGGTATTAAAAATTATAAAACAATACAACAGGTAGATGGAAAAAGTTTTGTACCGCTTTTAAAAAACCCTTTATCAGAAACGGAAGAAAGAATATTTGCCTGGCATTTTCCCAACAAATGGATACCGGGTGATGGCCCCGGTATTAATTACAGGTCGGCCATTCGTAAGGGAGATTGGAAGCTTATTTACAATATGCGTAATGGAAGTAAAGAATTATATAATCTGAAAAATGATTTAAGAGAGTTGAATGACCTTGCACCGCAATATCCTGCAAAAGTAAAAGAGCTGTGTTTTTTGCTTGCACAACAATTACGAAAATGGCAATCGCCGATGCCTTTGTTAAAGAGTACCGGAAAGCCTGTGCCAATGCCAGATGAATAATAAATACTGAAATTTTTTGGCAAACCGGATTTATAGTAGTTGCATAGCAATATCAAGATAGTTTAATGATGGCTTTCAATTATCAACTTTATTAAATTAAAACGATTTGTTTTGAGAAACTGGCAAAGAATGAGGAATTTTATGATAATGCAAATAGTCCGGGTAAATTAAAAGCTACAAGGTTTGTTGCAGCCAATGCAAATTAAAAATGCAATGAAAAATGAACTGATATGCTGATGAAGCGAAAGAAAAATATAACCCTTGTGTGCATTTCATTTTTTGTAATTGCAGGGAGCTTTCTTGTACAGCAATGCACACCAAAAAACAAAAAAGAAAATTATCCTGGTTCTGAAAATGCATTTACAGGTGATAATGCATGTCAGTCCTGTCACAAAACTGAATACAGCCACTGGCTTTCATCCGACCATTTTAAAGCAATACAGCCGGCGAATGATTCCACCATGCCTGCAGGTTTTAATAACCAAACTTTTACTGCCGATGGAATTACCAGCAGGTTCTTTAAAAAAGATGGAAAATATATCATCAATACGCAGGGCGAAGATGGAGCCAATCATGATTACCAGGTAAAATATACATTTGGTTATTACCCTTTGCAGCAATACCTGGTTGAATTTCCCGATGGAAAAATGCAGGTAACAAGGCAAAGCTGGGATAGTAAAAATAAAAAATGGTTTCATCAATATGCCGGGCAAAAAATCCCTTCGCACGACTGGCTGCACTGGACGGGCAGTGCACAAAACTGGAACACAATGTGTGCCCGTTGCCACAGCACTAATCTTCAAAAAAATTACGATTTTGCTACTGATAGTTATCATACAACGCACAGTGTGCTTACAGTAAGTTGCGAAAGTTGCCATGGCCCCGGTAAAAAGCATATTGAGTATATCAACAGCTCGGAATATAAAGACGGAGAAAAGACTGCCGGTTCTTTTTTATTGCTTACACGTAATGCTGATCAAATAACACAAATAAATACCTGCGCCCCCTGTCACATGCGTGCAGGGGAAATTTCAAATAACTTTATTCAAAGCAACGAACTGCTGGATAATTATATTCCTGAAATTCCTTCCACGGATTTTTATTATGCCGACGGGCAAATGCGTGACGAAGATTATACTTATGCTTCTTTTTTACAAAGCAAAATGTACCGTCAAGGTGTAAAATGTTCTAACTGTCATAATGCTCACTCAGAAAAAAATGTATTTACCGGTAACCAACTTTGTTTGCAATGCCATGCAAAAAAGTATGATGATTTCTCTCATACATTTCATGCGGTAAATACAGAAGCAAGTTTGTGCAAAAGCTGTCACATGCCGGGTACGGTTTATATGGGTAATGATCTGCGGCATGATCATGCTTTGCGTGTGCCCCGTCCTGATCTTTCAGTACTATATGGTACTCCCAATGCCTGTAATAAATGCCATTCAGATAAACCGGCATCATGGGCTGCTGATGCAGTGAAGAAATGGTATGGTTTAAAACGGGCTTATCATTTTTCAGAAGATTTAATTCCTGCCAGCAAAGAAAATGCAGCAACAGAAGGCCATGTGCTCCGCTTAATGAATGATACAGCAACCCCGGCCATCATTAAAGCCACAGCATTGTATTATCTAAAAAATATTACAACACAAAGCAGTTTACAAATTCTGTTGACAGGTTTGCAGCAGACTGATGCACAAGTGCGGTACAGGTCTTTAAGAAGCCTTTCCAATTTCCCTCCTGATGTATGGATAAATAGTGTATTGCCTTTGCTGAGTGATAAAGTAAGAGCAGTTAGAATTGCTGCTGCAAATTTAATGATTACACTGCCGGCCGCACAAATTCCTTCCGCTTATCAAAACAGTTTTGCTGCTGCTAAAAATGAACTGCAAAATTATGTCTTGTACCAAACAGATTTTGCTTCGGGCAGCTTAATGGCAGGTGATTATTATTTAAAACAAAATGACTATCTCAACGCTCAACAGTATTATGTACGGGCCCTGAAGAAAGACACTGCCATGAATGAAGCCCGTTTGAACCTGTCAGTAGTTTTTAATTTAAGCGGTAAGAATAATGAGGCTTTGAAAGTTTTGCAGGAAGCATTGAAGATTGATCCCGGGAACGATCGCATTTATTATAATCTTGCTTTGCTGTACAATGAAATGAATGATAAAGCAGGCGCAGAAGAAAGCCTGAAAAAAGCAGTCGTACTTCATTCACAGAACCCCAGGGTGTATTATAACTATGGATTACTGCTGCAGCAAAAAGGAAAAATAAATGAAGCTGTTATTCAAATGCAGAAAGCCGTTGTTCTTTCACCCGGCGATGCTGAATTGAATTATGCTTTGTGCTGGCTGTATGTACAAAGCAAGCAGACTGAAAAGGCAAAACAGGCTGCAGTGAAGTTGAAACAATTAAATACAAATAACCCCGAGTATGAAAAGCTGATTCAACAACTCGGTTTATAGAAAATATTTTACGAATAGGCGGGCACATGAATAATAAAAGGATCAGGCTAAATTCAATTATTAAATTTTTAATAAAAAAACAAACTGTGATGCAAAAAAAATTGATGTTAAGGCAAATGGGCCTGATGATGCTCATTGCAGTTTTTACAATAGGAACGAATGCACAGCAGCAGAAAGGAAAAACGATTGCTCATCAGCTTCCCAATATTATTTACATCTATGCTGATGATATGGGTTATGGTGAGTTGGGTTGTTATGGACAGCAAAAAATAAAGACACCTAACCTGGATCGTATGGCACAGGAAGGCATGCGGTTTACACAACATTACACCGGTACGCCTGTTTGTGCACCGGCACGATGCATGCTAATGACAGGTAAACATGGCGGCCATTCTTATATCCGTGGCAATTTTGAATTGGGTGGTTTTGCAGATACAGCAGAGCGGGGGCAAATGCCTTTGGCAAAAGATCAGTTTACGGTGGCTGATTTTTTAAAGCAACAAGGATACACAACAGCACTGATTGGTAAATGGGGATTGGGCATGAACAATACAGAAGGCGATCCCTCAAAGCATGGCTTTGATTATTATTACAGCATCCTCGATCAAAAGCAGGCGCATAATTTTTATCCATCACATATCTGGGAAAATGGCAAATGGGATACATTGAATCAGCCATGGATCAACGTTCATAAAAAAATAGATTCAACAAAAGCAGTAGATGCAGATTTTGATTACTTTAAAGGCAAAGATTATGCACCGGAAAAAATGACGGAGAAAGCATTGGCTTTTATTGATCGTTCAAAGAAGCGTCCTTTCTTTTTATACCTGCCTTACACTCTTCCTCATGTATCATTGCAGGCACCGGATGACTACATAAAAAAATACATTGGTCAGTTTGATGAAAGGCCTTATTATGGTCAGAATGGTTATGCAGCCACAAAATATCCGCTGAGTACTTATGCAGCAATGATTACTTTTCTGGATGACCAGGTTGGTATTATTTTAAAAAAAATAAAAGAACTTGGACTGGATGATAATACAATTATTATGTTCAGCAGTGATAATGGAACAACATTTAATGTTGGTGGTGTAAAGGCTGAATATTTTAATTTGACGGGGGGATTGCGTGGCCGCAAACAAGACCTCTATGAAGGGGGTATCCGTGAGCCATTTATTGTAAGATGGCCAGGGAAAATAAAGCCCGGATCAACCAGTGATCTTATTTCGGCGCAATTTGATTTTTTTGCAACAGTGGCTGAATTGACAAAGCAGAAGATTAGTAATACTGATGGCATTTCTTTTTTGCCTGAATTGCTGGGTAATAAAAGCAAACAGGTGAAACACAAGTATCTCTATTTTGAATTTCCCGAAAAAAGCGGACAGATTGCTATTCGTATGGGTGACTGGAAAGCCGTGAAATCAAATTTAAAAAAGAATCCCAATGCACCATGGGAATTGTATAATTTGAAAACAGATCGTGGCGAAACAACAGATGTGGCCTCACAGCATGCCGAAATGCTGAAACAATTTGATGAAATCGTAAAAAAAGAACATCAAGATACACAGGTGAAGCAATGGCAGTTTTTTTGAAACTGCAATCAAACAACAATAAACATCAGGGTATAAAAGTATTTTATAATAGCAGCATACTGTTTTAATAAACGTACAGGCAGCATCTTTTTTATTTTTCGCTCAAGCTTTTATTTATAAAATTGCTTTACAAAAGACCAGTTACAATAGTCTTTCAAAAAATAAATATCCTGCCAGTAAGTATGAATTTATTTATATCCCTGGCAGCGTTTTTATAAATTAAATAGGCAATAGCCATTTCAATAAAAATCACCTGTTATTGTTCCGCAACATTCGTTTTTCCTGCTGTAAAACCTTTTACTGCATAAAACCATATATAAATGTAGGCCGGTAAAATGCAAACGAGGAAGGAACCCTGGTTATTTAAAATGTTTTTATCTTTTAATGTACTGTATAGTAATGGCAATAATGCACCGCCTGAGATACCCATGATTAACAGGGCTGCGCCAATTTTTGTAAACTTCCCCAGGTTGGCAATAGCTAAGGGGAAAATTGCTGGCCACATTAGTGCATTGGCTAAGCCAAGCAGCGCAATAAAGAAGATAGCAAGGTACCCGGAGCTTATAAAAACCAGTATACTAAAAACTATTCCCAATATTGCAGAAATAGATAAAGCTTTTTGTTGTGAGATATATTTGGGGATGGTAAATATTCCTATCACATAACCCACCAGCATAGCCGCTAAAGTAAAAGTGGTAAAGTATTTTGTCTCATCCAATGGCATTCCTAACTGGCGGCCATAAGCACCTATTGCATCACCGGCCATTACCTCAACACCTACATATAAAAAGATACATACCACACCAAGCAGTAAATGTGGAAACTGAAAAATACTTGTTTTCCCTGTCCCTCTTTCATTTGTATCTTCTTTTTCCATTTCAATTTCAGGTAATGATGATAGTCTGATCATTATCGCTAAAAGTATCAGTACAATAACCATGATAATATATGGGGTGAATATCCTGCCGGCTAATTCATGCAGCAATTGCTCTTTTTCAACGGCGTTAGTAGTGGTATCTATGGAATTCTTAAGGCTGTCAGCATTCTTTAAAACCAATGCTCCCAAGATGAGCGGGCTCAGCATACCGGCTACTTTGTTGCAAATACCCATAATGCTAATGCGTTGTGCGGCACTTTCAATTGGCCCAATAATGCTGATGTAAGGGTTACTTGCAGTTTGCAATAATGCAAGCCCTGTACCTTGTACAAATAGCCCTGTAAGGAATAGCCCGAAATTTCTTGTATTTGATGCCGGTATAAAAATAAAGGAACCAACGGCCATGATTAAAAGGCCAAGCGCCATACCATTCTTAAAGCCTGTTTTTTTAAGTATGATGGATGAGGGTATGGCTAAAAAGAAATATGCCATATAAAAGGCAAAGGTTACAAAGAAAGCCTCAATATCTGTTTTTAACTGGCAGGCCAGTTTTAAGAACGGAATAAGTGTGCCATTGAGCCATGTAACGAAGCCAAAAATGAAAAATAGTATCCCAATGATTACAATAGCATTCTTTGGGTTATTGGGTGTTTGCATATGCTTGTTTTTAAAAAATGTTCAAAGAAATTGGCATTAGAGTTTATAAGCCCGGAATGAAGGCAACGCCTGGATTGTTAATTTGGTTTATTGCTGCACTTATACTTAGAATATCCATCTCACGAAAGCCTCCATAGCAGCATATTGCGTAAGTCCCAGCCTTGCATATAGCGAAGCGGTGCTGGCGTTGCGTTCTTCTGCACGCTGCCAGAATTCACGGTCGTCACTACCTTGAAAGGGTACACTGTCTTTTTGTGACTGATGAATAAAGATACCGTGTCGTTTTTTTATCACCTGGTCGGGGCTCATGGGGATGGCCATGTCTATTTCGGTAATATCCCATTCCTGCCATGCACCTTTATACAACCACAACCAGCAGTCATCAATCCAGCGTTCTTCAGCTTTCAACTTTAAACTTTCATCTTTCAATCGTTTGAGTGCTTCAAGCACCACATCAAAACAAACCTTATGTGTGCCATGCGGATCGGCAAAATCACCGGCGCAATAAATTTGGTGCGGTTGTATCTCTTTTAATAAATTCATTGTTAACACCACATCAGCTTCACCCATCGGTTTTTTTTCAATGGTGCCGGTTTCATAAAAAGGTAAATTCTGAAAATGGATTTGCTCATCCTTAAGCCCAACATATTTGCAGGTGGCTTTGGCTTCGCACCTTCTTATCAAACCTTTAATGGCACGAATTTCTGCAGTATCTTTTTCACTTGATTTTTTTGTTTTTAAAAAGGCTGTGGCATTATCCAGTATTTTTTTGCTTTTGGTTTCATCAATATCAAACATGTTCTCAAAACCTACAGCAAAATCTATAAATCGGGTTACAAACTCATCGGTTACTGCAATATTACCGCTGGTTTGGTAAGCTACATGCACCTCATGCCCCTGGTCGTGCAGGCGCATAAATGTGCCGCCCATACTAATAATATCATCATCGGGATGCGGAGAAAATAGCACCACTTTTTTGGGAAAAGGTGTGCTGCGTTCGGGATGTTTAATGCCATTGGCGTGTTGCTTGCCACCTGGCCAGCCGGTAATAGAATCCCGAAGCATATAATATACTTCAAGATTGGTTTCATAAGCATTGCCCTTTTCAGTAAGCAGGTCATTTAAACCATTGTCGTTATAATCTTCATTGGTTAAACTTAAAACAGGTTTATTAATTTTTAAGGCAAGGTTAGTAACTGCACGGCGCACCATGTTTGGTGTCCATTCACATTCGCCGGTAAGCCATGGGCTTTTAAATCTTGTAAGTTCGCTTGCTGCAGCTTCATCAACAATAAAAGTGCAATCATCATGATTTTGCAGTAATGATGCAGGTATTCCTTCAGTATCATCCAGCTCAACAGCTTTTTGAATCATGGGGGCTTTGGTTTGGCCCCAGGCCATTAAAATTATTTTTTTAGACTTTAATATAGTGCTGATGCCCATAGTAATGGCCATGCGTGGCACTTCGCTCATATTGCCAAACTCGTAGGCATTGGCAATACGGGTGCTGTCGTCTAAAGTAACCAACCTTGTTTTGCTGTAAATACCACTGCCGGGTTCATTAAAACCAATATGGCCGTTTATGCCCATGCCGAGTATTTGAAGATCGAGACCGCCAGCAGCTTCAATTTGTTTTTCATAGTTAAGGCAATGCTCTTTTACTTTATCTTTTGCAATCATGCCATCTGGCAAATGATAATTTTCCGGGTTAATATCAGTATGCTCAAATAAATTCTTGCGCATAAAGTAGTGGTAACTCTGCAACGCATCTTTATCCATGGGATAATACTGATCCAGATTGAAAGTGATTACATTTTTAAAACTCAACCCTTCCTCCTTATGCATACGCACCAGCTCTGCATACAATGTTTTGGGCGAGGAGCCTGTAGCCAGGCCAATCACAAATTTTTTTCCTTCCTTTTCATTTTGAGTGATAAGGCTGGCAATCTGCCTTGCTACAAAAGCAGAGCCGTCATTAGAGTTGGCAAATATTTTTACAGGGATTTTTTCTAATGAATCTGTAAGGTCAATCTTGTTCATAAATAAGAAGTGCGTAAATTTATTTATACGGGTATGTTTATAATACTATCTGTTACTTTTGACTGGAGGTGCTTTTCTTTATCCAGTAATTGTTTTAGTAATTCTAATTGATTATTGCAGCGGATTAAATTATGCCCATCATAGTTGGCGCCATAATAAATATCGTTGTTGATGTGGTCTGTTAAAAAACGTATTGCCTGCATATAGATCATGAATTTGCCGGCGTATACAAAATAGTTTTTCTCTTCAGGGCTCAGCTCGTTTTTCATTTCACTTAAATAACCATCTACAATGGCCTGGAAGTATTCGTCCCGGATAGTGATCTTAGTAAGGTCTTCTTCCTCCTCACTTACCGGAGAAAGGTAAGTTCGCATCATATCACCAACATCACTGATAAAGTACCCGGGCATTACCGTATCAAGATCAATAACACACAACCCTTTACCGTTTTTATCAAATAATACATTACTTATTTTGGTGTCGTGGTGTGTAACCCTTTTTTTAAAATGAGGGTTTAGTTTAATCTGGTTAAAAATATCAACAATGTTTTTCTGGCTTTTAATAAAATCAATTGAAGTTCCACAGGATTTAATGCGTTTTTGGTTACCCGTTTCCAGTGCAATTTGAAACTGCTGGTAACGCAGGCTGAGGTTATGAAAATCAGGAAGGGTGGTAAGCAGTTGCTTGATATTAAATTGGGAAAGCGCCCTGGTAAATTTTCCAAACTGTTTGGCGCCTTCAAAGGCAATAACAGGATCGTCCACAGTATCATATGTTACAGAATCGGTAACAAATTTAAACATCCTGTAATACCCCTTGCCATGTATAAAAACCATTTCTTCATTTTCTAAAGTTGAAATGGGGCTTGCAAACAGGTAACCGGGAAAATGAGCCGCAAAGTATATTTTAAGCTGACGGAGATTCTCTGCAATAGCTGCAGGGTTTGGAAAAACAACATCGTTTATTTTTTGTAAAATGTATTGCTCCTTATTGCAGTTTACCAGCCAGGTAGAATTGATGAGGCCATTACCAAAAGAAGTAATGAGGGTGTTGTTTTCAGTCAGGCCGTATTTTTGTAGTATAGACTTAAGCATATACAGGAATAATTAATTAATTCCGAAGTTAATGCTTGAATTTTATGGAATCTTAAGCAAACGTTTGTGTAATTTACAAACTGCATTATTGTTTGCTATGCACTACGAGTTGGGGTTCTAAAATTATTTTGTAAAAAGTGGTATTCTCATTTTCTGATTTATCTTTTGCCAGGAGGTCTAATAATATCTCCATAGCTTTTTGCCCTTGTTGATATGAGAACTGTTCAACTGACGCCAGTGGCGGATGTGCAGAGTGATAGCTGATGGGTAAATTTGCATAGCTTACAAAGCTGATATCTTTATTGATCTTTAACTTCATATTCTTGGCTGCCTGTATGGCATCCAGCAAAACATAATCATTAAAGGCAATGATAGCAGAGGGTTTGTTTTTCAGCAACATTAATTTCTCTGTTGCTTTATAAACACTTTCTTTTTTGAGGTCGCAGGATACAATTAACGACGGATCGTATTTAAGCCTTGATTTAGTTAGTGCATTGCGGTAGCCGTCAATCCTTTCTTTACTGGCCAGTAAATTAGTAGGGCCGTTGATCATGCCAATGGTTTTATGCCCAAGCTTTCTTAAAAAAAGATAGGCCTGTGTAGTTCCTGATGTCATATTGCAGGCCACATAATGAATGTTTTCAATAGAGGGGATGCAATCAAAAAAAACAACAGGAATACTGTAGTTTTTTAAATTGCTGAAATGATCATGATTGGAAGTATTTTTTGCAATTGAAACAATCAAACCATCTACACGATGGTTCTTCATTGTGTCCACCAGTTGCTTTTCTCTTTCCTCATCATCATGCGACTGGCCCATTAAAACAGAGTAATTGTTTTTACTGGCGCAATCTTCTATGCCGCTTATTGCGGTAGAAAAAAATGATTCAGATAATTCGGGTAATATCACACCAATAGTAAAAGTTTTTCGTTGCTGAAAAAATATAGCGGTTTGATTGGGTTCATAATTCAATTCTTTTGCCAGCTGCTGCACATTTGTTTTTGTACGAAGCCCGATGCTTTTGTGATCATGCAATGCACGTGAAACTGTTGAAGGTGAGATACGCAGCCTTCTTGCAATCTCTTTTATTGTTACTAATTTATTGTCCATCAGCACAAGTTAAACCCTAAAAGGGGTTTGGTGAAAAAATTGCGCAAACGTTTGCGCAGGCTTGACAAACGTTTGCGTAAATGTACACTATCTGCCAAGGATAAAAATTTGAAAATATTAATTCTACTTTGTTGTACACTTTTAAAAAACTGTTGCATATGCTAAGAATTAAACTGCTGTTTTTATTACTAACGGGAATTGTGTTTACCCCTGCATTTTCCCAAACCTCTGTTACCGGAACTGTACTAAACGAAAATGATGCCCCGCTTGCCAAAGCAACTGTGGCAATGAAAGGGGACAAAAAAAGCACTACCACGGATGAAAAGGGCCGCTTTGAACTCAGGCCTTCTGCAAAAACTAAAACCATCCTGGTAATAAGCTATGTGGGGTACGAAACACAAACAATTGCGTTGCAGTCCTCGCAAACTGATGTAACAGTAAAATTAAAATTATCAACCGAACAATTAAGCGACGTAGTGGTAATTGGTTATGGTACTGCCAAAAAGAAAGACCTTACAGGATCTATCAGTTCTATTAAGAGTGATAATATGAACTTAGGCGGCACCACTGCCAATGTGGCCCAGGCAATACAGGGCCGTGCTGCCGGTGTAAAAGTGCAGCAATCAGATTTTTCTCCCGGTGGCGCTATGTCTGTTGTTATACGTGGAGGTAACTCTATTAATACTACCAATGAACCATTATATGTGGTGGATGGATTTATTAGTGATAACGGAAAATTTATAAGCCCTAACGATATTGAAGATATACAGGTGTTAAAAGATGCATCTGCAACTGCTATTTATGGCGCACGTGGTGGTAATGGTGTTATACTGATTACTACAAAAAAAGGCAAACCGGGCAAAATGCAGATAGATGCAGACGGATCTAACGGTTTACAATATTTAACTTATAAACCCAGTTTGCTTACCGGCCAGCAATATGCAGATATACAAAATGCTACTGCGGCAGAAGATGGAAAGCCTCCTGTGTTTTCTTCAAGTTTTCCTATTGCCAATACCAACTGGTGGAACCAAACCACACAGCAGGCATCTATTTTAAACAGGAGCATAAGCATGAGTGGCAACGACAAAGGTTCAAAACTTTACCTTTCGGGTAATTATATAAAGCAAACAGGTGTTTTAAAGTCAACCAGCATGGAGAGATATTCTGTGAGATTGGGTGCTGAAAGAAAATTTAGCGACCGTGTAAAAGTTGGCGGTAATTTTTATGCCGCCAGCACAAATAACCATTTGCAGCGTTATGTTGCAGATATTACTGCACCTTTATATTCTATTCTTACTGCAGCTCCTGCAATTCCTGTTTACAATGCTGATGGTTCTTACTACAGGTATTTAGGAAAAGATAATGCACTTGCCGCAGTGCTTGAGCCAACCAATGTTTCTACCAACAGGCTTATTAATGGCAACATTTTTATTGATTATGATATTGTCAAAGATCTTACATATCATATTAGTGGCGGTTCAGAATTTGGACAGTCAACAGCCGGGCAATACACCCCAAAAACATTAACTGCCGGCGCAGCAAATAATGGTATTGCACAGGAACAAATGAGCACCAGCTTCAGGTGGCTGGTTGAACAATACCTTACTTACAAACATACTTTTGGCATACCACATACCATTACGGCTGTTGTTGGTACATCTAACCAAAAAGATGTGTATGATTACCTTGCGGCAGGAAGCAGTGGTTTTTCTACTGATGTGTTTTTGTTCTATAATCTATATGCAGGTTCAAACCCAACTGTACAGGGCGCTGCGGTACCTGCCAGCAGCAGAACTGAAACTAAAAACACTTCTTATTTTGGAAGGTTTAACTATTCTTACAACGACAAATTACTGGCCACTTTTACCATCAGGGATGATGTTTCTTCAAGATTTGGGCCTAACAACAGGCATGGTGTATTTCCTTCCGGTGCGCTTGCCTATAAATTTACAGACGAAAAATTCATCAGCAACCTGCACACTTTTTCCAACCTGAAACTAAGGGTAGGCTATGGCGTTACAGGTAATGACCGTATTGGTGATTATGGTTTCCTTAGCCGTTACTCTGCTTATGGTACATCTCTTGGTAATAATTTTTATGCCGGTATTGAGCCTGCATCTTTATCAAACCCAAACCTAAAGTGGGAAAAAACAATACAAACCGATATAGGGCTTGATATGGGCTTTTTAAAAGGCAGGTTAAATGTTACACTGGATGCCTACAAAAAGAAAACAACTGATTTACTGTTAGCAGTTCCTGTTGGCCAGTGGTGGGGTTTTTCAACACAAACCATTAATGTGGGCTCTATGCAAAACCAGGGAATTGAATTATCAATAAATTCAGACAATTACAAATCTGGTGATTTTACCTGGAGCACTTTTTTCAATATTGCTTACAACAAACAAAAATTATTATCACTGGCGCCTAATGTTACAAGCATCAGCGCCAATACAGCCAACCCAAGCGGAACAGTTTCTGGCAGGGAGTTTACACGCCTGGTGCCAGGCAAAGAGCTGGGTGTATTGTATGGATACAAATATATTGGTGTACTTAAAACCGGTGAAACTTATGCACCACAACCCAATTCAAAACCCGGTGACCCAAAATATGCTGATTTAACTGGTAACAATGCAATCACACCTGATGATGCTACTTACCTTGGCAATACCAATCCGCACTATACTGCAGGTTTGGGCAACAGTGTAAAGTATAAAGGTTTTGATTTGGATGTATTCTTCCAGGGTGCATTTGGTTACTACCTGTACAATATGAACCGTTTGGTTTTAGAATCAACCACAAGCACCGATGCATTAAACCGTTTTGTTCCGGGTAAAAATGAAAATACAGATATACCCCGTGAAGGATACTTTTTAAGCAAATACGGCAGTTATGTAAATTCAAGGTTTGTTGAAAATGCATCTTATGTTAGGTTGAAAGCTGTTACGCTGGGTTACAGTGTTCCGGTTCACTTAGTTAAACAGGTTAAGTTTATTGACGGGTTGCGTGTATACCTATCCGGTCAAAATCTGCTTACGTTTACCAAATACACAGGTACAGACCCTGAGGTAAACACACACTCAAGCAATATTGGCGGCGGAATAGATTTCAACTCCTTCCCCGCATTCAGAACATTTGTGTTTGGTTTAAAACTAACTATTCATTAATTAAGTGATGACGTTATCATTCATTTCAATCTACTACAAACAATAAAATCGCAAATAATGAACAAGTATAAAATATTAATTTTTTCACTCGCTGTTTTAGTACAGTACTCGTGTAATAAAACGTTGGATCCAAAGGTTTACAGCAGCCTTACAAGTGCCAATGCTTTTGTAACCAAATCAGATGCTATTGCCGGGGTAAACTCTGTTTATGCAAGGCTTAAAGGCCCTTCTGTTGGCGATAATTTTGATTACTGGACGGTAAGGCATTTTGCATTAACCGATCTTACCACAGACCTGGGGCATTGCAGTTATGGCGGCGACCCCGGCCAGCTTTCATTGGCAGTATGGAATTCATCAAACGGTTTGCTGGGCGAAGACTGGAGGCAGATTTATAAATTAATTGCCAATGCCAACAATGCTATTTTAAATATTTCTCCAATGACGTCGATTTCCGATGCAGAGAAAAAACAATTTTTAGCAGAGATAAAATTTTTACGCTCGCTGGCATATATGGACCTGACAGACGCATGGGGCCCTGTAATTTTAGTTACAGAAAATGAAGTGGCCAATCCAAATTATACAAGCCAGCCTGCACCAACTTCTGTTGCAGACATTGAAGCATTGCTAATAAAAGACCTTACAGATGCAGCAGCAGTATTACCTGTTAATTATGTAAGCAATGCAATTTATACCAGTAATGATTATGGCCGTGCCACCAAAGGTGCAGCGCTTACTATGCTGGCAAAATTATATTTGCGCAGGCACGACTGGCAAAAAGCAGCTGATGTTGCCAAACAGGTAATAGACATGAATACATATTCATTGTATCCTTCTTATTTGGGTTTATTTACCGAAGCCAATAAATGGTGCAGCGAAAATATTTTTTCCGTATTGAGCGATGCTAATCTTAACGGAACAGAATTACTGAATCACTTTGGGCCATTAAACCATCCTGTTGTAAAAGACAGGTGGCAGTATTATGCTGTTACCTGGGACTTTTATAATACTTACAATAATGCAGACGACAGAAAAAAATGTTTTTACCCTTTGTACACCGGTGTAGATAACCTGGTATATAAACAACCGCCTTCTATTGGCGCAGTTCCGCCAGCAGGTGTTAGTTATATGGCAGATGTGGCAACAAAAAAATATGCAGATTCAACCGGTTCCACAACTTATTATGATGGACATAGTGTTGATATATTAAGGTATGCAGATGTGCTGTTGAGCAGGGCCGAAGCGCTGAATGAAATAAGCGGCCCCACACAGGAGTGTATTGACCTTATTAACCAGGTAAAAAACAGGTCGCATGCTGTGCCTTTAGTTTTAGCAGGCTATACGCAAGCTTCATTAAGAGATGCTATTTTGCAGGAACGTGGCTGGGAATTTTTCTATGAAGGCAAACGCCGTTCAGATTTAATAAGAATGGGTAAATACGATGTGATTGTGAACGCTTATCTTACAAGGATTGGCCAGCCTGCAACAATCGTAATGCCTAAGAATAAATATTTTCCTTATCCTCAATCTCAGGTTAACCTAAATCCTAATCTGGATAATTCAGGAAGATAAATTGATTGATCCTGTGATGTCCGTTTAATCAGGAATGCGATATATTATCCTGTTCCTGATTTTTTTTTGATGCAAAAAAAGATTTTATAACATGCTGAAATATTTTTTCAGATGGCAGGTGTTAGTTGTTACTGTCCTTGTATTTAACAGTTGTTCAAGCAATAACAGTAATATAATTGCAGCAATAAATGTGGGTACACATAATAATAATGAATTAAAAATTCAAATAGATGTAACCACAGTAAAGGCTGCTGCTGTATATGCAGAATATTGGCCGGATAGTGCCGGTGTAAAGGAAAAAATGTTAACACCGGTTTCTAAAACCGGTACTGTGCATTCATTGGTACTTACCAACATTATTCCCGAAACCAATTATTCTTACCAGCTTATAACAGTAAAGAATGATGTTAAAGCAGTAAGTAAAATTTATTCTTTCCGTTCAAGAAAACTGCCTGAATGGCTGCAGGAGCAATTTAAATATACCTGTAACAACACAGGATTATTACCATCAGTATTTAAACAGGGTTTTATGCTGATGAATAAAAGAGAAACACCCGGCATTGCTTATATAGTGGACTACCAGGGAAGGCTGAGATGGTATCACACAATTGATGGCACCGGTTACAAAGTAATTCATTTTACAAAAGACACCAGCATTATAGGCATATTGGGAAAGAATGATGAACCCACAAGTTATGGCAGTGAAATTTTAGAAGTGAATTTATCAGGCGATACCTTACTGTATTTAAAAAAAGGACAGGGGGATCTGAAATATTCTATTCATCATGAAATACTAAAACCAAACAACAATGCTATTGTAACATTGTTTGTAGACCAGCGCATAACTGACCTTAGTTCAATTGGCGGTGCAAAAAAAGATACAATTAATGGCGATGGTATTATTGTGCTGGACAGGAATGGGAAAAAAATATGGCAATGGAGTGTATTTGATGTAATGGACCCATTGAAAGATCCGCAATTAATAAAAACAAAAAAAGACTGGATGCATGCCAACAGTTTAAATTATGATAAGGACAGCAACTATATCATTTCGTTTTATAACAGCGGGCAAATATGGAAACTGGATGCACACACCGGAAAAGTAATATGGAAGTATGGTAAAGGCGGAACAATAGCTATGCCCGCCGGCAGTGATTTTTCCCAGGCACATGCCGTGCATATAAACCCCTTTGGCAGTATGATGTTTTTTGACAACGGTGTTGAAAAAAAACAATCAGAAGTATTTGCAGTTACATTGAATGAAGCTGCACAAACTGCTAAGGTTGACATTCACTTTAAATTACCTGTTGAAGTATATAATGAAAGAATGGGCAGTGCTTATATGATCGGCGATTCTTTGGTATTGTGTTGCTGTTCAAAAAAACACATCACTGTACTGGCTAATAAAAACGGAACGCTGTTATGGACGCTTAACTCTGCCATACCGCCATACCGTGTAGAATTTTTAGAAGAGAAATTACTCGGAGCTTATTTAAAACCAATTAAGGAACATAATTAATAAAAGGATATGAGAAAAATATATTGGGCCGCAACTGGTTTGGGCTTATTGTTTGCTGTAACCGAAATATTGTTTTCGTGTAATGAAAATAGGACTACGGTTGCAAACAATACAACCGTTGCAAATGATACAGCAGGCCGCTTAACAGAAGTGGATACCACTCAAATACCACATGATAAATTTGGCGACGCTGTACGTTATGGAAGAGAGCTGATGCTGAATACTGCATATTATATCGGCCCCAATGGCATTAATGGAAAATACCTGGGCAATAAAATGAATTGCAATAATTGCCACCAGGAAGCAGGTACCAAATTATATTCTCTTAATCTTATCGGTTCATTTGGCGATTATCCGCAGTACCGTGCAAGAGAAGGTAAAGTATTATCGCTTGCAGAAAGGGTGAACAATTGTGTTACACGTCCGCACAGCGGAAAACCATTGCCATTAGACAGTAAAGAAATGGTGGCGTTTCTTTCTTATTTAAAATGGATAAACACTTTTGCGCCAAAAGAAAATGTATTTAAAGGCAAAAAAAATCTTGAAATAAAATTTCCTGAAGTAGCAGCAAGTTCCGAGCGTGGGGCTGCATTATTTACTGAGCACTGTGCAAGATGTCATGCTGCCGACGGGCAGGGTGTAATGCTTGCCAGCAATATTACTTATCAATATCCGCCTTTGTGGGGTGCCAACGGTTATCAGCCTGGTTCAAGCATGCACCGTGTTATTAAACAGGCGCAATGGTTAAAAGCAAATATGCCGCAGGATAAAGCCACCTGGGAAAAACCTTTCTTAAAAGATGAAGAAGCGCTGGACCTTGCAGCATTTGTTAATGATGACAGGATACACCACCGGCCGGATGTAAAATCTTTTGATTACCCTGTTATTGGCGAAAAGGCAATTGATTATGGCATCGGGCCTTTTATTGACAGCTTTTCTGAAGCACAACATAAAAACGGGCCATTCCAGCCTATTATTAATTACTGGAAATCAAAAGGCTTAAAACCTGTTTATTAATTTATTTTTTGCAGCACTAAAAACAACGGCAATTTTATATGTTCAAACTAATCACATCAGCCCTCTCAGTTTTTTTATGCGTATTGCTTTGCAATCCGCTAAAGGCACAACAAATAAAATATACCAGCGGTAACAACAGTTGGGACCCGGATTCGCTGGGTAACCACCGTGCAGTGCTGCAGTTTGCAGGCAGCGGTAATATTGCCAAAGCAGTTATTGGCTGGCGCAGAAGAGATGTAAACCCTGAACAAAAAAGAATTATTGTGCAGGATGCAAAAACAGGAAAAAAAATAACCAATGTAAAAACCACCAGCATCAACAGGGAAGATGGTACTGTTTTTTTTGAACCCGTTTCAGGCAAGGGCATTTATTACGTTTATTACATGCCGTATGTAAATGAAGGCAGTTCAAATTATCCTAAAGGAATTTATAAAAAGCCTGAAAACACCGCAAGTGCTGAATGGCTGGCAAATGCTGATGCAGCAAACATTGCAGCAAACTGCATGGTAAAAGAAATACAAAGCATCAATGCGTTCAACAGTTTTTACCCAATGGAAGTGATTGCAACTGCTGCCGAAACTAAAAACCTTACGGATAAAAACAGTAATCAGCCTTTTTTAGTTTTTCCCGAAGCAAGGGAATATGCTATACGCATGAAGAATGACCTGCCGCAACGATGGATATTAAAAGGCCTGAAAAATTCCTTTACTGCTACTGCAATGCGTGGCGAATACCTGGCTTTTCAGCTTGGCATATTTGCACTACAGGATTTGCAGGATGTAACAGTAAGCTTCAGTAATCTTACCAATAAAAATGGAAAAACAATTGCTTCCAGTGCTATTTCATGCATCAATACCAATGGTGTAAAATATGATGGCAGCATTTTCTCCGGCAAGATTAATATAGATAAAGGAAAAGTGCAGGCTATGTGGTGTGGAATTGATGTGCCCCAAACAGCGCAGCCGGGAGTTTACGCTGGCAAAGCCATTGTGCATGCTGCAGGAGTTACAAAAGAAATTGCCTTGCAAATTAAAGTGGGAGAAGGGATAACAGCTAATGGCGGCATTTATAAACCGGAGAACATGACGAGGTTAAAATGGCTGAACTCTGCAATGGCGCAGGAAAATTCAGTAATTGCACCTTACACGCCTTTAAGTGTATCCGATACAGTTATTTCATTACTTGGCAGAAAAGTTTTGCTGAACAAAGATGGGTTTCCTGCACAAATACAAACTTTTTTTACTCCTGAAATGACAAGCGTTGGTACTAAATCCAATGACCTTTTTACCGAGCCGCTGCATTTTCATTTTTTTGATACTGCCGGAAAACAACCACTGAAATGGAAAACCAATGGCATTAATTTCATTAAAAAGGAACCAGGCACAGTGGCATGGCAATGCGCTAACACATCAGCAGCATTACAAATGGATGTAAATGCTGCATTGGAATTTGATGGTTTTTTATCTTATACAGTTAAGCTTACTGCATTGGAAGATGTGGCGTTTAATGATATCAGTTTTCATTTACCCATGCAGGCAGAATATGCAAAATACCTGATGGGCTTGGGCCTGAAAGGTGGCAGCCGCCCCGATACGCTGTTATGGAAATGGGATGTGGCACACAAAAACCAGGATGGCGCATGGATAGGCAATGTAAATGCAGGTGTTCAATTTTCTTTACGTGATGAAAATTACAGCCGTCCGTTAAACACTAATTTCTATTTACAAAAACCATTGCTGCTGCCCACATCATGGGGCAACAGCAATAAAGGTGGCATCGATAT
This sequence comes from Ferruginibacter sp., assembly GCA_044225605.1. Lineage (GTDB taxonomy): Bacteria > Bacteroidota > Bacteroidia > Chitinophagales > Chitinophagaceae > Ferruginibacter. Next base: position 416,053 of record JBGAIJ010000004.1, on the reverse strand, counting down.
TTTTCAAAAGGGAAAATCAATACTGGTAAATGCGTATAGTGGCAGCCGTAGTATGAAGAAAGGTGATGTGCTGTATTATAATTTCAATTTACTCATTACACCGTTCCATTCCATCAACACCGATTTTCAATGGGATGCAAGATTTTATCACAGGTATGCACCAATCGATACCATACAAAAAACAGGCGCTAAAATAATCAATATCCATCATGCCACACCCATCAATCCTTATATCAATTATCCTTTTATAGAATTTAAAAAGATGAAAGCCTATATTGACGAGGCACATAGCAAAGGATTAAAAGTAAAAATTTATAACACCATTCGTGAACTAAGCAATAAAGCTTACGAGTTGCCTGCATTACGCAGTCTTGGCCACGAAATATTTTCTGCTGGCAAAGGCGGTGGTTTCAGTTGGTTGCAGGAGCATGTGGGTGATGATTATATTGCTGCATGGTTTGTGCCTGAAATAAAAGATGCTGCAATTGTAAACAGCGGCATGAATCGCTGGCATAATTATTATGTGGAAGGCATGAACTGGCTGGTACAAAATGTGGGTATAGACGGTATTTATTTAGACGATGTGGCTTTTGACAGGATAACAATGAAACGTATTAAAAGAGTACTTACACAAAATGGCCACCCTGGAATATTAGACCTGCACAGTGCCAACCAGTATAACAAAAGCGACGGTTTTAATAACAGCGCCAACTTATACATGGAACATTTTCCTTACCTCAATAAATTATGGTTTGGTGAATATTTCGATTATCAAAAAAACAATCCCGACTTTTTCTTAACAGAAGTAAGCGGCATTCCATTTGGGCTGATGGGAGAAATGTTGCAGGATGGTGGCAATGCATGGCGTGGCATGGTGTATGGCATGACGAACCGTTTGCCATGGAGTGATAATGCAAATCCACGGCCGGTTTGGAAAGTGTGGGACGATTTTGGCATGAAAGGTTCTGAAATGTTCGGTTACTGGAGCCCGAATTGCCCTGTAACAACCTCTAACGACCATGTGCTGGCAACAGTGTATAAAAAGAATGGAAGTGCACTCGTGTCCATTGCAAGCTGGGCTGCAAATGATACAACAGTTAAACTAAATATAGACTGGAATAAATTAGGTATTGACCCTTCAAAAGCAACTATTACTGCGCCGGAAGTAAAAAACTTTCAGCCTGCACGGAGTTTTTTACCGGGAGATGAGATACCAGTTGAAAAAGGAAAAGGATGGTTGTTGATTATTAAATAAAGATGATGATAAGCATGAGAAAATATTTGACTGCTGGGTTTATTTGCTGCGCTTTGTTAGGCAATGCACAAAATAAAAACACAGCGTGGAAACCTGTTGGCCCGTTTAGTATACACAAGGTTGTTGGGTCGGTAGAAGCGCCGGGCCTCGGTGTAATGCGTAGCCTAGATGTATCTTTAAAAAATCCCAATATGGTGCTAATGGGTGGTATGAGCAGTGGCATCTGGCGTACAGTTGATAAAGGTAAAACGTGGAAGAACGTAACCGTGGATATGCCTGTTGAAAATGTAAAGAAGATACAAATTGCCGCATCTGATAATAAAATTGTGTATGCTGCCACTACTGTGGGTATTTTAAAATCTACAGATAATGGCGCAACCTGGAAATTTACCAATTTAAATATGTTGGCACAGTTGGCAGCCAAAGGCGGGCCTGAATGGAGTGATGATAATACATTGCTTTCAGTTTCTCCCACTAATGCCAACGTGGTTGTGGCTTCTAATTCAGACACTTTATTTAAAACCACCGACGGCGGCAATACCTGGAAACCTTTGCTTACCGGTTTCAGGACACAGTTCATAGAATTTCATCCCACAAAAGAAAACATAGTTTATACCGGCGGCGCTTACACTAAAAAAAGACAACAATTTTTTATTTACCGTTCTGAAAACACCGGGGATACTTTTGAAGAAATAACAGCAGGCATGCCTGATAAAAACAAACTGGTTCACCTGCATGATATCACCGCTGCCGTTTCTCCGGCAGCCCCTGGCAATTTATACATCACCATCTTTGGAGATGCTGCTGTAAAAACATCCGTAAAGCAAGTGGTGAAAAACCAAATGGCGGGCACTTTTATTGAAAGTACTGATGAAGGCAAAAGTTTTCATTTAGTGCCACAGGCCAATAATTACAGGTATATAGACGATTACTATTCTTTATTTTACCCTTACAGTTCAGATGAAGATAAAGAGAAGTATGATTTTGATATGAAGGACAGTTCCTTCTGGTCTGCATCATTTCAGCAGGTGGGCTGGGCCACATCATTCGCTATTTCACCCACTAATGCCAATATTATGGTAATGGCTGCGTCAAGTAATATCATCAGTTACAATGCAGGAAAAAGCTGGAATATTTTACGCAAGCAGGGCACTTATGGTATTCATGGAGATATTCAATGTGCAAAAATTGCCGGTGATGATATATGGCTTGCCAATGATGGTGGATTGCAGTATGTAAATATGAAAACAAGATTGCACTACAGGGTGGAAGGTTTCAGCGGGCAGGATCTTTGGGGGTTCAGCACTTCCTTTAAATCTGATGTAATGGCTGTTGGTGTGGACCACAGCGGCACAATGGTGTTTAATGAAAAACTGTATGGCAAAGACTGGTTTCATTATGGCGGTGGTGATGCCATGAGTGCAACACTCAATCCTTTTGATGACCGTTATTTATATGCCACACCTTATTCTCATTTTATTATTAAACTGCCCGCCACATTAAGAGAAGCGCCGGTTACAAAAAAATCGCCGGTGAGCTTTGGATATATCCCCAACAGGAATATTGAATTTCATCCGCATCTTATTTATACCAGTTATTCCATCAATGAAAACAGTGATCATTGGGGCATTAAAAATTGCGGTGTGATAAGAACAGATAATAACTTCAGAACAATTGACACATTGAAACTATTTCCTGATACATTTTACATCCGGCGTTTACGTGTAAGCTTTTCTAACCCGGATTATATGTATGTGCTCACCAGCAAAGGCAGAAGCAGCAACCCCAAAGAAGTATGGATGACTGCAGATGGTGGTAAAAGCTGGAGCAATATCACCCCCAATAATACCATTGCAAAAAGATATGGCTTTCCTGATATTGCCATTAATGATGATGACCCAACAAAAATTTATTTAGGTGTTGGTGGTTTTCAAAACGAAGCCAAAGTTTTAGTATCACATGATGCTGGTAAAAGCTGGGCAGATGACCATTCCGCCGATTTGCCCAAATATGAAATTCAAACAATGGCTTTTCAGCGGGGCACTAACGAAGGTGTATATCTTGGCTGTTACCCCGGGTTATTTTATAAAAGCAACACTACCGGCACATGGAAAACAGTGGGCACACACCTGCCGTATACGCCCATCAATTTTATTTATTTGAATTATGATAAGGAAAAAATAAGACTAGGCACCTACCGCGGCATTTGGGAAAACGACCTGTATGAAACTACAGCACCAAAAGCCAATATTGCCCTTTCAAAAAATGTATTGAGCGTGGAAGGTGAAGATGCTGATGAAGAAGATGCTGACCAGATGAAAGTATTTTTTTACGATAATTCCGTTGTTAAAGGGAAAGGTGCAACATTTAATTGGGAGTTCCCGGGTGCTATACCTGCTGCTTCCAATGAAGAAAACCCCATCGTAAATTATTCTGCGTGTAAACCCGGAAGCTATTCTGTTAAATTAAAGGTTACAGATGCCAAAGGAAGAACCAGCACTTATGAACTGAAAGATTATATACAGGTGAAGAATAATTATCCCTGGAATTTAAGAGAGAAAAAACTAGAGATGGAAGAACACGACGATGAGAATGGTTATGGCAGTGATAAAGATGATGAAACGGGTAACGATTAAATTTTTCCGTTACAAAAAATAGCTGCCTTTTAGGCGAAGAAGTACAATTTATAATGTAACTGCATTTGCTTTTACCTGCAGCAAGCTGCGGCAAACCTTAATTTTTTGAAAAAATACTTGCATGAAAAAAACACTTTCCATTTTCTTTTTGAGCTGCAGCCTTTATTGCGCTGCACAACAAAACACAGTGGTAAGAGAATATAAAAAAGTATTCACTACCTACCCGTTTTCTGACCCCGACCCCATTCCAAAACCCGATACAAAAATATATCCCTATTTCAGGTTTGATGGATTTACAGACAAGCCTGTTCAAAAAGAATGGAAAGTGGTGGAACTGGAAAATGATTATATCAGGATAATGATTTTGCCGGAGATAGGCGGAAAAATATGGTCTGCAACAGAAAAGTCAACAGGCAAAGATTTTATCTACTACAACCATGTAGTTAAATTCCGTGATATTGCCATGCGTGGGCCGTGGACCAGTGGTGGCATTGAAGCCAACTACGGCATTATTGGCCATACGCCCGGTTGTGCCACACCGGTAGATTATACTGTTATAAAAAGAGATGATGGAAGCATCAGTTGTGTTATCGGTTTGCTTGACCTGTTAACAAGAACATCGTGGCGGCTGGATATTAACCTGCCTAAAGATAAAGCATATATAACCACCAGTTCGTTCTGGTTAAATTCATCGGGCATGGAGCAGCCTTATTATACGTGGATGAATACCGGCATTAAAACCGCCGGTAATTTAGAATATGTTTACCCCGGTAAAAATTATTTAGGCCATGAGGGAGAATACAGCGATTGGCCCATTAATAAGCAAAATGGCAAAGACCTGCATTTTTATGAAAACAACAATTTCGGGGGTTACAAATCATATCATGTGTTTGGCAAGTACACCGATTTTTTTGGCGGTTACTGGCACAATGATGAATTTGGAATGGCCCGCTATTCAACACATGATGATAAGCCCGGAAAAAAATTATGGATATGGGGCTTATCGCAGCAGGGAATGATATGGGAAAAATTATTGACAGACAAAGACGGGCAATACACAGAAGTACAAAGCGGAAGATTGTTCAACCAGTCTGGAGAAAGCAGCATGCTTACGCCTTTTAAGCACCGTTCTTTTTTGCCGGGCCAGGCAGATGTATGGACGGAATACTGGTTTCCTGTTAAGCAAACCAAAGGTTTTGTAAAAGCAAATCAATACGGAGCAGTTAATGTGATCCAGGAAAAAGGCTGGATAAAAATTTACTTTTCTCCACTGCAAAAACTGGAAGACAAAATAGAATTATTTGAAAATGGCAAATCAATCTATTCCAAACAAATTGCAGTGCAGCCGATGGTATTGTTCAGCGATTCTATTAAACTCACTGCAGATAAAAATAATCTTCGGTTAATTATTGGAGAAAATAAATTAGTTTGGAATTCATCACCGGCAGAAGGTGACCTTGACCGCCCAATAGAAATACCAAAAGATTTTGATAATAATTCGGTTTATGGTTTGTACCTACAGGGCAAAAATTATATCAGCTACCGGGATTATATAAAGGCAGAAGAAAAACTTTTAGCCTGTTTAGCCAAAGACCCCAACTATGCGCCTGCATTATGCTGCATGGCTGAGTTAAAAATCAGGCAGTTTAAAAATGCAGAAGCAAAAATAGTTGCAGGCAAGGCATTAGCTATTAATACTTATGATGCTGCAGCAAATTATTATTATGCACTGGCCAGTTTAAAACTCGACGACATCACTAATGCAAAAGATGGCTTTGACATTGCTGCTGCTGGTATTGAATACCGTGATGCTTCATATACAGAACTGGCTAAAATTTATTTTCGTGAAAACGAAACAGAAAAGGCAACTGATTATGCTGATAAAGCATTACGCTATAACCAGTATAATACAGAAGCGCTGCAATTGCTTGCAGTAATTAACCGCCATCAAAAAAAAGAAGCCAACGCCACTGCAATATTGAATTCCATCAGCGCTATTGATCCGCTGAATCATTTTGTAAGGTTTGAAAAATATTGCATGGATAATTCAATGCAGTCAAAAAATGAATTTATTACACAGGTAAAAAGTGAATTGCCGCAACAAACTTTTCTTGAACTGGGCATTTGGTATTACCAGTTGCATTGCAATGAAGAGGCGCTTAAAGTATTTTCTCTAGCGCCGCCAAATGCGGAAATTATTTATTGGAAGGCCTTCCTGCAAAATACACCGGTTGATGTAAGTACAGTAAAAACAGCAACTGATTTTCCTTTTCGTGATGAAACCGCTGTAGTATTAACCGCTTTAATTGATAAGAATAATCAGTGGTTGTTAAAATATCATTTGGGATTGATTTACTGGAACCGAAATGAAACAGAAAGGGCAAAGAAATTATTTTTAGCCTGCGGTAATCAGCCTTCAGACCCAAATTTTTATGCAGCAAGAGCAGCTTTGATGAATGATAATACTGCTGAATCAGATATTCAGCAGGCAATTAAAATGGATCCGCAGCAATGGCGCTACACAAAACTGCTGGCAGAACATTTTATTGCTAAAAAGGAATACACCCAAGCATTAAACATTGCGGAATCATTTTATAAAAACCACAGTGATAACTATATTATTGGCATGCTGTATGCCAAAACTTTATTGCTCAATAAAAAATATGCTGTTGCAGATGCTTTTCTTACCCGGTTGAATATTCTTCCTTTTGAAGGCGCAACCATTGGCAGGCAATTATATCATGAAGCAAAACTGATGCAGGCGGTGGAACAAATGCAACATCAGCAGTATAAAAAAGCATTGCAGTTTATTGACCAGGCCAGGTTGTGGCCGGAAAACCTGGGAGTAGGTAAACCTTACCAGGAAGATATTGACGAAAGGCTGGAAGACTGGATGAGCTACAATTGTTTGCTCAGGTTAAATAAAAATACATTGGCTCAGCAATTGCTTAACAGGATAATTTCCTTTACACCAAGGGTGGATAATACCGTAATGAATTTTTTGCCTGCCAACCAACTGGTAAGTGCATGGGCTATTGAAAAAACAAAATCAAAAGACGAAGCAATGGCGTGGTTGCAGGCACAGGCAAAAAAATATCCTTCCGGTAAAATTATGCAATGGGCACTGCAGGCATTTACGCAACAGCCCGGCACTAATTTAACTGAAGAAGAAAAAGACGGCGAAGTAAGAGTAATTGAACAACTTAATAAGTAAACTTTAGAAATGAAAAAATCATTAACAGCATTTTTGCTGCTTGCCTTTTTGCAGCAGCCTCATGCACAAACCGTAAATGAAAAAGTGTACCCGTCCAATACAGAAGTGGTTACACCCATTCATAAAAAAAGTTTTAATAATGGCAACGAATGCCCTGAAAGAAAACAGGGCGGAAACCCGAAAATGGTAAACGGATACCAGGTTTTTAACGGCTCGATGGATGGCAACCGCCAGGTGGATCCGCAAATTGCAGTGGGCGGTGGTTATGTAATGGAAGGCAGCAACAGCGGCCTGCTCATCTACACTAAAAAGGGAGAGTTTGTACAAGGTGTTTCTCAAAAATGTTTTAATAATGGTATTGATCCCAAACTGGTTTTCGATATTCATAATAAAGTATTTGTTTTTGATCTGTGGTGGTATTATGATAAACCTAAAACCAAACCTGTTAATATCAGTGTGTCTGAAACCAGCGACCCTACAGGAGCCTGGAATATTTACCCGGTATCAAGAACTGCCGAAGTAGATGGTGGAGGAATAGGGTACAGTAAAAAATGGATTGGGTATTCTTACCCGGGAGGAGAAGAAAACACTTTTGTTATGCGGATGGCCGATGCTATTTCCGGTAAGCCAGCTACTATTTATCATTTTAAAGGCAGCCTGGGCCACCCGGTATTTATGCAGGATGATGTTGATGACCTTTACTTTTTTGCAATAGAAAAGGACAGTTTTGTTATACGTAAAGTTTCAGAAGATGCTGATGGAAAACCTTACAGCCAGCTTGTAGCAAAAGTACCGCATCATTTAATGCATATCAATTATCCGCCACAATCTCCTCAAAAAGGTACCACACAAAAAGTTTCCAGCGGCGACCGTAATCCTAAAAATCTTGTATTTCAAAATGGTTTTATCTGGTTTTCGCAGGCTGTTAATTATGATGGACGCTCTGCGGTGCAATGGCACCAGGTAAATGCAAATACTGGCAGTATTATTCAAACAGGGTTAATCAAAAGCGATACATCCAATTATATTCAAACAACCATTGGCGTAAATAAAAAAAATGATGTGCTGATAGGTTTCCAGGAAGTGAATGGTAATTCTTTTATCAGCCCCAGGTTTGCATGGAGAAAAGCTAAAGACAAACCGGGAACGATAAGAGAAATTATAAGCGCAGGCGAAGGAGAAGGAGCAACAGACGGAGTGGCCTGGGGAGATTACAGTGGCACAATCATTGACGGCGACAATTTGCTTGACCTGTGGACAATACAAAGCAGGGCCAATACAAAAGGCAAAGGAGAAACAGTAATTATTAAAGTTCCTTTTAAGAAAAAATAATCACCCTATAAAAATTATAAATGACAAACCTTAATAAAATCTTTTACACTATTATTTTTTTGTTTTTGTTTGTTGTGCCTTCATTTGCACAACCAACCGCTAAAGACAACCTGGTATTTAATTCACTGGCGCAACGTTGGGACGAAGCCATACCATTGGGTAATGGATGGCTGGGCGCATTGGTATGGCAAAAAGAAAATAAATTAAGACTGTCGTTAGACCGTGTGGACCTTTGGGATGACCGGCCTATGCCTGAAATTGATAAACTGAAATTCCGTTGGGTAACAGAACAGGTAAAAAAAGGTGCTTACGATACAGTACAAGAAATTGGCGATGCCCCATACGATACTTATCCTGCACCAACAAAAATACCGGGTGCGGCACTGGAGTTTGAAACAAAAAGTTTGGGAAAAGTAATAAGCAATGTACTGGATATAAAAACGGCCGTAAATACTATACGTTTTGAAAACGGTGCAGTAATCAAAAACTATATTCATGCAACTAATGAAATAGGTTATTTTAGTTTTGAAAATTGTAATGAAGCAATTCTTCCTGAAATAAAAATTCCATCTTATCATTCCGGCTCAAAAGGCACAGCAGGAAATACTGTTGAAGGACAAGGGCTGGAGCGCTTGGGTTACACAGCAGGCGCAATTGAAAAAGGAAATAACTTTTTACGCTACCATCAGCCCACATACAATGGCGGGTATTATGAAGTGCTGGTGCAATGGATAAAAGCTGGTAAGGGAATTAGTGGTGAATGGACAATTACAAAAAATAAAAAGGCAGTTCTTTCCACTGCCCCTTCTTCACAAAAAATAACTACAGCATGGAATACGCATGTGGCATGGTGGAGTAATTACTGGAGCCGTTCATCAGTTGTTATTCCTGATACCGTAATTAACAAACAATATTATTTGGAGTTGTACAAATTTGGTTCTGTTGCAAGAGCAAATACACCGCCTATTTCATTGCAGGCAATATGGACTGCAGATAACGGAAACCTGCCGCCATGGAAAGGAGACCTGCACCACGACTTAAACACGGAGCTAAGTTACTGGCCGGGGTATGCTTCAAATCATCTTGATCTTACATCATCTTTTACCAACTGGTTATGGAAAGTAAAACCTGAAAATGAAAGATGGACAAAACAATATTTTGATATTAATGGATTGAATATTCCCGGCGTATCCACCATCAGCGGCAAACCAATGGGTGGCTGGATACAATATGCCATGAGCCCCACTATAATTGCATGGATGACACATCATTATTACTGGCAATGGAAATACAGTATGGATGAACAATTTTTGAAAGAAAGATGCAAGCCGTATTTTGATGCAGTACAAAATTATTTTTCAAAATTGCGTGTACAGGATACTGTTACAAAAAAATACAAATTACCATTAAGCTCAACACCTGAGTATAATGACAACAGCATTAACGCATGGTTCAGCAATTTTACAAATTTTGACCTTGCACTGGTAAAAAGTTTTAATAGTGAATATGCGGACGTGTGCAGGCAAACCGGCGATAAAAAACTGTCATCAATACTGGCTGATGGAAAATTATATCCTGCTTTAAACTCCAATGAAACCGGCCTTACAATTGCGCCGGGGCAAAACCTTGATGAGTCTCACCGGCACCACTCACACCTGTTGGCATTGTATCCATTAAACCTGTTAAATACCGGTGATGAAGCAGATGCTTTAGTAATTGATAAAAGTTTGCGGTGGCTGGAAAAAAAAGGAACAAGGGCATGGTGTGGTTATTCTTTCAGTTGGGCTGCATGTTTATATGCCCGTGCAAAAGAAGCTGATAATGCAGCTAAAATGCTGAGCATATTTGCAAACAATTTTGTATCCATCAATAGCTTTCATCTTAATGGCGACCAGCATGGCGGAAAATATTCCGGCTTTACGTACCGCCCCTTTACTTTAGAAGGAAATTTTGCTTTTGCACAAGGCGTTCATGAAATGTTGGTGCAAAGCAGTAAAGGTTATATAGAAATTTTTCCTGCCACGCCTGTTAGCTGGAAAAATGTTTCTTTTAATACATTAAGAACGGAAGGCGCTTTTTTGGTTTCTGCTAAAAAAGAAAACGGCACTGTTGATGAAGTAACTGTAAAAGCAACTGCAGACGGCATAATGAAACTGCAACTGCCTTTTAAAACTTTTTTTATTGCAGAAAAAAAGAAAGCATACCAGCTTGTTAACGATATACTGAGTATGCAAATGAAAAAAGGAGAAACAGTAATTATAAAAAATGGATTTGAATAATAACAATGCAATTAAACATTGAGCAATTAAAAAATACTGATGCCTTTACATCCATAAAAGACATTGCCGTTTTAATGGATGGTTTAACAAAGCATAAATTGGAATGTGTTCCGTGGGAGCAATACAATTATCTTCCGGCAGTTTCATTTGCCATAGCTTATAACAATGAAATGCTTTTTTTAAAGTATGAAGTAACAGAGCGGTATGTAAGAGCAGTTAACACCGCCATTAACAGTTCTGTTTGGGAAGACAGTTGTGTGGAGTTCTTCATCAGTTTTGATGATAAAGCTTATTATAATTTTGAGTTCAATTGTATTGGCACCGCTTTAGTTGGCTATGGGCAAACAAAAAATTCCCGTGAGCTGCTGCCCGAAATACTGGTGAGCCAGGTAAACTGCCAGGCTGTTATCAATAACCAGCAGGGTAATTATCATTGGGAGTTAACAATTGCCATTCCGCTAAAAACGTTTTGTTTTAATACATTCAATACACTTACCGGAAAAAAATGCAGGGCTAACTTTTATAAATGCGGCGACAAATTACCTGCGCCGCATTTTATAACATGGTCTCCCATACTTTCTGAAAAACCAAATTTTCATTTACCGGAATTTTTCGGGCACGTGGTTTTCATGTAACAATAGATTTTTGATTTTAGTTAATAGCTAAAATATTTTTCTTCTGTTGTTAGTTTTTAATGACAATCAAAAAAATTACGCAACCGTTTGTTCATCTTTCTCATTGGTAAATGCTGTAATTTTCTTTTGAGAATTTTATCTTTTACCAATAAAATAATTTTATTCATGTCTTCAAACCGCAGGAGTTTTTTAAAAAATGTTACATTGGGTACAGGTGCAATAGTAACAGGCGCACCATCATTTGCCAAAGTAGTTACCGATGAAAGTGATTACCTACCAGTTTCAAAAAATACCACCGGCACATTTAACATGTGTGGTTATGCCGCTCCTAAAATGGATAAAGTACGTATTGGCATTATTGGTTTGGGAATGCGTGGGCCTGGTGCAGTAGACCGTATGTCGTTTATTGAGGGCGTGGAAATAAAAGCTTTATGCGACCAATACCCCGACAGAGTAGCCAAAGCACAAAAGATATTGGAAAGAAAAGGTTTACCCAAAGCCACTGAATACAGCGGCAGTAAAGAAGCCTGGAAAGAATTGTGCAACCGCCCCGATATTGACCTGGTGTACATTACAACACCCTGGAGCCTGCATACACCAATGGCAGTATATGCCATGATGCATGGCAAACATGCTGCATCAGAAGTGCCTGCGGCACAAACGGTTGATGAATGCTGGCAACTGGTGGAAACTTCTGAAAAAACAAAACAGCATTGTATGATGCTGGAAAACTGCTGCTACGATTTTTTTGAATTACTAACGCTTAACATGACACGTAATGGAATGTTTGGCGAGCTGGTACATGCCGAAGGCGCTTACCTGCACAATTTACTGGATTTGAATTTTAATAAACATGGCTATGCTGAAATGTGGCGCCTGAGGGAAAATGCAAGCCGCAACGGCAACCTGTATCCCACGCATGGTTTGGGGCCGGTGGCACAATGCATGAATATTAACAGGGGAGACCAGATGGATTATCTTGTATCCTTATCATCCAACGATTTTTTGATGGGGATAACTGCAAAAGAGCTTGCTGCCAAAGACAGTTTTTACAATGAATTTAAAGATAAGCGGTACCGTGGTAATATGAATACAACAGTGATAAAAACGGTAAAGGGAAAAACAATTATGGTGCAGCATGATGTTACCTCGCCCAGGCCCTATTCCAGGATTCATTTGCTGAGTGGAACAAAAGGAATAGCAAGCAAATGGCCGGACCCTGCAAAAATAGCTTTTGGAGAGGACTGGATAAAGGATGATGAATATAAAGCGCTGGAGGAAAAATATACACTGCCGATTGTTAAGCATATTGGCGCTATGGCAAAAAAAATTGGTGGTCATGGCGGCATGGATTTTATTATGGACTGGCGCCTGATTGACAACCTTCGCAATGGCTTGCGGCTTGACCAGGATGTGTATGATGCAGCGTTGTGGAGTTCCATTGCACCATTAAGCGAAAAATCTGTAGCTAACCGCTCCAAAACAATAGACATACCGGATTTTACAAGAGGAAACTGGAAAACTAATAAACCGGTTGATCTTACACTTGACGGAGGTGGTAATACTGAGGTAAGGGCAGCCGTTACCGACGCAACAAAACAATTGAAAGTAAATTAAACTACTGCACCATTAAGTGCTACTATAAACGCTGTGTACCGCATTGCCTGCGTACACAGCGTTTTTTTGTAGTGCATATACAACAATAAAGCAACAGCAAATAGCTACTGATTTTTGCGTAACTGTTTCCGCAATTTTTATCCTGCTATATTCTTCCAGGTCATTATTCAGTAGTTCGAAGAAATTCCGTTGCCTTTTAGGGTAAAATTGGTGAAGAAACGATTCTATGTTTAAAAATTACGCAAACGTTTGTCTACCTCAAGTCAAACGTTTGCGTAAGCTATTATTTTGAATGCAAATTTTTGCGGTAATTTTTTATAACAAAATATCAGCATCTTAGTATCGTATTACCACATTATTATCATTTACTTAAACGACTGCTAAATGAAAAAAAATTTATTCTTACAAAAGGCCTTTGTAACAATTTTTTTCCTTGCCTTGTCTGCTATTGGCATGGCACAGGAACGACAGGTTACAGGCATTGTAAAAGATGAAAAAGGCGAACCGCTCAAGGGGGCCACAGTTACTGTTAAAAACAGTACTGCCAGCACTTTAACCGATGCTGATGGAAAATTCCAGGTTAAAGTTCCTGCGGGGAAATTAACATTTATCTTTTCTTATGTCGGTTACGACATAGTTACCATTACCGTGAGTGAAACACAAAATTCTGTTACTGTTAAAATGAATGAATCTTCATCCAAAAAAAGTATGGATGAAGTGGTAGTGGTGGGTGTGCAAAGGCAAACGAGGAGAACTGCTACTATGGCCATTTCTTCTGTGTTAAGTAAAGACATTGAAAATTTGCCCTCGCCAAGTATCGACAACCTGTTACAAGGCAGGGTGGCAGGGTTAAATGTGCAGGTTGGTTCAGGAGAACCTGGTGTTGCCCCAACAGTGGTTGTGCGTGGCAACAGCAGAGTAAATACAAATATTGGTAGTAATCCAGATATTGCCCAGGCAAGTGCATTAAGCGGGCCTTTGTACGTTATTGATGGCATACCCACAAACCCCGAAGACATTACTAACAGTATTGATGCTACGGGCACCAACTATTTAGCCGGTATTAATATCAACGATATTGAATCTGTGGATGTTCAAAAAGATGCAGCTGCTACTGCTGCATGGGGCTCTAGAGGAGCTAATGGCGTTATTTACATTAGAACAAAAAGGGGGCGTTCTCCAAAGCCTGAATTCAGAGTAAATGTGTATGGAGGTATTACTGTTCAACCACAATTACTTAACACTGTTACAGGTGCTGCAGAAAGACAATTGAAAATGAGCATTATTAAGCAGTACGCCACATCAAGCCAGTTGGCAAATCTTCCACAGGTATTAACTGACTATAACAACCCTTATTTTAATAACGCAGAAGACTGGCAGGGGCTTTTTTACAAAAGTGGTTCGGTAAAGAATATTGATGCTACAATGTCTTCTGGTACAGATGCCTTTAGTTACCGCATTAGTATGAACTATTATGATGAAAAAGGGATCATCCAAAATTTTGGTTTCAAAAGATACAGTGCCAGGGGAAATTTTGATTTCAAAATCAATCCCAAACTAAACGGACAGTTTATTGTAACGCTTTCAAGAAGCGACAGGCAGCGTGGAAAAAAATACAATAACAGCGACGATAACACACCAGTGAGCGGATCTTCACAGCCTTCTTCTTTATACCGGGTTACAGCATTTGATTCTTCTAATTATTCGGGACAATCCGGCAGGGTAAGAAACAAAAACCTGAATGATCTCTATTCCGCATCACTCAATATAAATTACAGTTTGTTACACAACCTCAGGTATGCATTACAGGCGTCCGCAAATGTTTCCAGCTCCGGCCGGGATTATTTTCTTCCGTCTGATTTAGACCAGGTAGCTGCAGCTTACGGCTCAGGGCAATCGTCTTATGCAGAGTCTGACAAAGGCACTTACTCAACTTACTTCCTTTCAAATACTTTGAGTTATGCCAAAAAATTTGATACTAAAAACCATTCACATAATTTGGCTGTTACCGGCTCTCAGCAATTTACCAGGGATATTTCCAATTTTAGTTATACTGGCGGTTATAATGTACCAAGCAATAATATACAGGTGGTTAGTGGTATACCGCAGGCGGATATTTCGGGCTATTCCAATTATGGTGCAGATGCTATGTTGTCTTTACTGGGCCAGGTTCAGTATGATTTTGATGGTAAATATTTAGTGTATGGTTCTTATCGTGGTGATGCATCTTCAAGGTTTGGTGATAATTCCAAGTGGGGCTACTTCCCATCGGCAGGTGCAGGTTGGATAATGTCTGATGAGAAATTTATGAATAAGCTGGTAAATAAAGGTATTGTGAGCTTTTTAAAACTCAGGGCCAGTTATGGTATTTCAGGTACGCAGTCAGGTGATTTTTATGCACCATATAATTCTTACAATATTCCGGGAACGTATAACGGGGCAACTGCCATTCAACCCAGTTATACTAACGGCTTAACAAAAAATAATTTAACCTGGACAAAAACAGAGCAAAAAAATATAGGTATTGATGCACAGTTCTTCAAAGGCAGAATTGGTATATCTGCCGATGTGTACGACAAGATATCTAAAGATGATTACTATAATTTCAACCTGCCGTTTTATACAGGTTATCAAAGCATCAAGTTTAATGCGCATGACCTTTGGGTAAGTAACCGTGGTCTTGACCTTACGCTTACTACAAAAAATCTTCGCAGGGAAAGTAAGCTGCAGTGGAACATGCAGTTTACACTTTCTTATAACAAAAATGCCATTGCTAAATTACCTAATAACAACCGCACATTTGTAGTGCAGGATTATTATGGCACCAGCAGGATATATGCAGTAGGCCAGCCTATTTATGAAATGTTCCAGATGAGATATCTTGGCGTATACAACAACCAAAGCCAGATACCTTTTAATCCTTTAACCGGCAATGTAATTACCTATTTTAAAGGCAATCATAAAGTGGTGCCCGGCGACCCAATTTGGGAAGATGTAAACCATATTGGTGATGTGTGGACAGATGAAGACAATGGCAACCAGTATGGCGACCGTGTTCCAACAGGAGATCCTAACCCGAAATTTACCGGGGGATGGGTAAATGATTTTAGTTACAAAAACTTTTCTCTTAGTGTGCTTAGTGTATTTACCTGGAAGAGAACTGTAATTAATACTTCTTATCAAAGCCAGATTAGCAGTATTGTTGGTGGATACAGCAGCAGCATTTATTCATTTGCTCATAACAGGTTGCCAGACCTGAGCGGATTGAATTACTGGACACCGGAAAAAGCAAAGGATCCTAATTATAAAGCTGATTTCCCTTCTATCAATCCATTTGGCCCAAGCTATTACCAGTTTATTCCTATTTCCAGTATGTTCAATGAAGATGGAAGCTACTTTAAAGTGAAAAATATTGTGTTGAGTTACCAGTTGCCTCAGTCTATCTTGAAAAAGGCAAAAGTGAACAGAACAAAAGTGTATTGCATAGTTGACAATGTGGTTACTTTTAAAAATTCCACAATGCCAAATCCTGAGCTGGTGGATCAGTTAGGCCAATATACCGGCGGGCTGTATGCCACACCAACCCGATACACATTTGGAGTAGATATTCAATTTTAATTTTTTAAAAATTGCAAAATGAAAAAACAATTTTCTTTATATAAAATAGCTGCATCGCTTTTAATTGTGATTGCAATTACCAGCGCATCGTGTAAAAAATATTTATACGAAGCTCCTATCACTTCCACTTACGGCGCTGCTTTCTGGACGTCGCAATCTGCCGTAGAGCAGGCATCATTGGCCATGTACGGGCAGCTAAGGGCATCTGTAAGAAGCGGTGGTTCTTATTTTGTAAATGGCGACCTTGCTTCCGGCACATTTATACCCAAAGCAAACCAATGGAATTATCAAACCATCAGGGCCAGCAGTAACCCGCCGTATAATTTTTCTTATGTGCCATATTTAACTCAAGACCTGCAAAACTGGTCACGTTTTTACAGGGTTATTGCACAGGCAAACCTTATTTTACAAAATGTACCTAAAATGCAGGCATCGCTATTTAAAAGCGAAGCAGTACGCAACAGCTACATTGCAGAAGCTTTGTTTATACGAGCGTACACTTATTTTTATATAATCCGCATTTGGGGCGACCCGATTTATGTAACCAAAACTTATGATGATGTTGATTACGGAAACATTCCGCCTGTGCCACGTACAGCCGAAGGTATAGTTTTAGACAGTTGTATTAATGACCTTAAAATAGCTGCAGCAAGCCTTGCTTACGGCGGTGGCAACACGGCAAATACCATCAGGGCCAATAAAGGAACAGTATCTGCACTGCTGGCTCATATTTATGCATGGAAGCATGATTATGCAAACGCACATACCTGGTGCCAGGATGTAATTAATAACGGCGGTTATACAATGGAGCCAATGGCTTCGTATGGCAACATTTGGAAAGGACAGCAATCCAACGAAAGTATTTTTGAATTACCCATGCAGTACAATGCCAACGACCCCAATTTTACAAACCAGGGAGGTTGGTCAGAAGCACTGTTTGGTTTTTTTGGCACATTTCTTAAAGGCAGTGTGGTGGATAATGCAAACAGCCAGTGCTGGCTTTCGCCGGATAATGGCATGGTTGACTGGTTCTATGATTATGCAGATGCAAGGTATAACACCGTATGGACACATGTGCCTGCTTCTGGTGGCGATGTTGCCGGTTATATGCTGTTGAAGTACACCAATTTTCAATACCAAAAACCGGATACTAAAACGTTGCCTTACTTGAATAACAACCTGGTATTGTTCCGCCTTAGCGATATTATTTTACTGGATGCAGAAGCAATGGCTTCTACCGGCGACCTTGCCGGAGCAAGAGCTGCAGTTTCTAAAACAGAAATAAGAGCTGGTGTAAACAGTTACCTGGCGCCCAGTAACACTTATGATATGCTTGATGAAATTGTAATGGAAAGAGGCCGTGAATTGTTTGGAGAAGGACAGTGGTATTATGATTTAATAAGAACAGAAGAAGCACAAAACTGGCTGGAAGCTGTGGGTTACCCGGCAAACGGAAGGGTAAACAATATTAATAAAGGGTATTACTGGCCGTTAGACATGGGCACTTTATTTCCTTATGATAACCTGCTGACACAAAATAAATGGTGGGCTACTCATAAATAACAATTGAAGAAAATAATTTTAAACGACGCATCACATGAAAAAAATAATAAACAGACTTATAGTTATCGCTGCTGTAATAGGTTCTTTAACAGCATGCAAAAAAGATTATATCACTGGGGGAAATATTGAGGACATAAATAAATACAGCAATACACTTACGTTTGATGTTTTAAAAAGCAATCCATTATATGATACGCTGGTAAGAATTATAGATACCGCCGGTTTAAAAGACAAATTCAACAGCCAGGGCTTTACTTTTTTTGCTCCTTCAGACTACAGTGTATTAAGTTACCTGAATGAAAGGACTAAATATGTTCAGGCCACTATAAATGCCAGTGCCAAATTTGGATTGGATTCACTGATGTATTATGTAAAGAATAACATAAAGGGCACCAGGGATTCACTACTGATGTACCTGGTGAACAAACCACTTAAATATGCAAATCTTACGGATATGGGTGCACTTTATCCTACAGAACTTGCCGGCGATACTGCTATTGTTTCTTTCGAATACACAAGGAATACCGCTCTTGGTTATAATGAAATTGTTTCAGGAGTTCCTCAAGTGGTTTATTTCACACATCTTTGGCGCCATTATAACCTGAGCGCCACTACCCCCGCAGGGCTTGTACCCAATACTATTGGCGTGCATACTTTAGTTAAAACATCCTGCATAACCACTCAAAACGGAGTAATGAATGCCCTGGATGATTCACATATTTTATTCTTTTACGGTACCAAAAAATAAAAATATTATCAGCATGAAAAAAAGTAAAATAATAATAGCAATGGCTTTGCTGCTGGCTGCCTGTTCAAGCTTTTTTATATCCTGTACAAAATATGGCGATGGTTTTCTTAGCCCTACAGTACAATATGCAGTAAACCAGTTTACTATTACAAAGGGCAGAATAGCCACTTCTTATTCCCTAATCACCGATGGGTCAAGTGTTCCCATGCATGTGAAGTGGGTGCATATTTACGATGCCACCGGAAAAATTGTTGACAGCCTGTTTTCAAAAAAATACCTGGTGCCTGTTTGGACAGCGGCTTATAATCCGCAAACCGATACTAATTATGCAAAAATTAGTGCCAAACGTGGTGTTGCAGAACTTACACCAATTGAAGTAAATGAAAGCAATGGCACTATTGAAGCTAATAGCGCCACTATTTATTTGCCCACCGGCACTTATACTATGGATTTGGAAGTATCTAACTCTGCCGGCTCACAGGTGCTGAAAAATATTATGCAGATTAACCTGGTAGATGGCAAATCAATTGAACTTGACCCTGAAACCGGGGCATTCAGTTTATCACTTTTAATAGCTAATACTGCCAGTGGTGCAGGTGCAGCGGGTGGCAATAATAACGGTGTACTTTTTAATGGTGTAAACAATCCGTTTGTTTCTTATACAATTACACGTTTTGCTGATACTCCTAATATTTTTATATATAAAGTAATGGATAGAAATGGTGTGGTGTTTAATCCTAAAAATGGAGAAATTGCCAAAAGGCCTAACAGCGGTTTAAACCCTAATCCGCCGTTTCTGCAAAATTTACAGGATTATGCACCCGATACATTTACAGCAAGTGATACGGCCATGTCATTAAGATTTCCGCTGGTACCATTTCCTATAGCATCATTGGGTAATGGCTACAATATGTATTACAGAATCCCCTCACAATATGTTGCTATAGACAGTACCACTTCATGGACCAGCAACACAGCAGGGAATTTTTATAAAGGCACGGCAGATACGCATTACAAAGGCGTTTACACATTGGGCAAATATGATTATGCATTAAGAACACCCATGCGTATCCAGGTGCCGGGAGCTTATTACTTAAAGGTAAAACTATTGAATACCACACACCGCTAACATAGGAATGTACTGGTGAAAACTGTGGTTAACTTTCTCATATAGCAAGGGTGTATAGCAAGTTGGTGGTAGCAATACCGCCAACTTTTTTTATTTAATGCGTAAAGATAGCCGGCACAGGAAATGTAATGGACACAGGTCAATACAGAAAAGGCAAAAATTTGCATTTGAAAACAGGTAAGAGTAAATAAAGAATACAGCCATAAATCAGATTCAAAAAAAAATAAAAATTTTCTATGAAAAATAAATTTGTATCTATAAACGTGTGCCTGTTGTGTTTTACAGCAAGTTATCTTTCGGTACAGGCGCAAAATGAACGGCCATTTATTATTCCTGCCTTGCAGCAATGGACTGGCGGCAAAGGCTTTTTTAAATTAAAAACCACCACTAATCTTGTTGTGGCTAATAAGACGGAGTATGAAAAAATGACCGTTCATTTAAATACTTTTTTAGACGATTTAAATACAATTTATCCATTTCATCACTTTGCCATACGGGTTGGAAAACCTGCCACAGGCGATATTTATTTTAAATTAAACAATGAAAAAATTGCTGAGGCCAATGAAGCCTATCGTTTACTTATTGATGATTATATAACGATTGAAGCTGACGAATCCATTGGAGCTTTTTGGGCAACAAGAAGCATTTTGCAAATGCTGGAAACTTCATCTAATAAACTGGAAGTGCCAAAGGGTAATGCATTCGATTTTCCAAAATTTGCTGTACGTGGTTTTGTTTTAGATGTAGGAAGAAAATTTTTTACGATTGATTTTTTACGCAACTATGTAAAGTTATTGTCGTATTATAAAATGAATGATTTTCAAATTCACTTAAACGATAATGGCTTTCCCCAATTCTTTAATAATAACTGGGATGCTACCTATTCAGCTTTTCGTTTGGAAAATAAAACGTATCCCGGTCTTACTGCAAAAGATGGCAGCTATTCAAAAAAGGAATTTATACAATTACAGCAACTCGGTAAGGCATATGGAGTAACCATTGTTCCCGAAATTGATGTGCCTGCACATGCTTTGTCCTTTTCAAAGGCCATTCCAGAGATTGCTAGCAGCAAATACGGGAAAGATCATTTAGACATCAATAATCCCCTTACGTACAAAGTGGTAGACACTGTGTTTAAAGAATATTTGCAGGGCCCGTCTCCGGTGTTTATTGGCCCCGAAGTACATATTGGTACAGATGAATACGCCAAAAATGAAGCCGAGGCTTTCCGTGCCTTTACCGATCATTGTATTAAGTATGTAGAAAGTTTTGGCAAAAAAGTGCGCATGTGGGGTGCGCTTACACATACTCCCGGGAAGACACCTGTAAAAGTTAAAGATGTAACGCTCAATTTATGGTATAACGGATATGCAGATCCAAAAGAAATGTTTAAGCTCGGCTATAAAGGGATTAGTACGCCCGATGGTTGGTTGTATATTGTTCCAAAAGCAGGATATTATTATGATTATCTCGACTTGGAAAATCTTTACAAAAAATGGACACCCAGCATCATTGGCGATGATGTTTTTCCCGAAGATTATGACTTAATTAGAGGAGGCTCATTTGCTGTTTGGAATGATCATGTAGGCAATGGCATTACAGAAAAGGATGTACACGACCGGGTGTTTCCTGCATTGCAGGTGTTGTCGCAAAAAATGTGGATTGGCAGCCGCTCAGACAGTATGGTAGCTTATTCAGACTTTTCATTGGCAGCAAAAAAAATTGGTGAAGGCCCGGGTCTTAACATCGGGGGGAAGATAACTGCAAAGGACAATCTTGTATTGGCCTATAAAGCAGCATCATCACTCTTTATTGATGGCAGTGGAAATGGACGCAATGCTATTTCAATGAAAAAAATAAAGTTGGGGACAAAGCAGAAATGTAAAGGCTGGAAGTTTAATAAACAAAGTCTTGTTGAGCTTCCAGTGCAGGGAATCGGTTACGATTATACAGTTTCCTTTAACATAAACCCCGAAGCTGGAAACAGCGAAAATGCAATTTTATTTTCATCGTCAGATGCAAATGTAAAATTATGTCAACAACATACCGGTAAGATTGGTTTTAGCAGAGAAGGATACGATTACTTTTTTAATTACAAAGTACCCGAAAATACCTGGACAAATATTGTTATCACCGGAAATAATGTTGGCACTAGTTTGTATGTAAATGGTGTATTGATTGAACGCCTGGAAGGAGCTATGCAGGAATTTAACGGGGGTAAAGATAAAATTGCCAAAGTGCAAACACTGTTTTTTCCGCTTCGGTTTATTGGGGATGGTATCAATACTTTCAAAGGTTATATAGATAACATCAAAGTATTTAATAGAATCCTTTCAGAAAAGGAGATGTTGAATTTTCAGAAGAAATAAACTAAACCTTATAATACATTGTCAAGGCTGGATTTAAACTTTATTTTATGAGTTCAAAACGATTTAAAAAATGCAGATCATTTCGTTGGTTGAATAAGTTTAAATAAGCGTTTAGCGTATGAGAAATTTCTTACACTTTAAAAAGGACAGATGCGGAATTTGGAATTCATAATGCTGCTATGATATAATCTTGACACACTTTTAAGATAAATAATTGACATACAGAACAGAACGACTCCGGTTCCGGGTACTACAAAAGACTCAATGAAAGCTGGGTCTTTTTTAATGAATGTACCAGATAAAAGCCCTCAAAAGAGTATTGCATTTCATCAAAAGAAAATCTATTTTGTATGTCAGTCTATTATGGCAAAGCAACCGTTTTGCCCTATTATTTTAATAAACCTAAACTATCACTTTATGCAAAAAACTTTTTTGGCCGTTGCCATTATTGGCGTGTTTGTAATTGCATTTAATGCCTGCAATCAGCAAGAAACTGCTAAGCCGGTTGCTGCTGCGGAAGACCCGGTAAAAAGGGGCGAATACCTTGTTGGCATTATGGGTTGTGATGATTGCCATAGCCCTAAGAAAATGGGGCCGCAAGGCCCGGAACTGATTATGGAAAAAAGGCTTTCCGGTTTTCCGCAAGATTTTAAATTACCCCCGGTTGATGCTGCTATGACAAAGAACGGATGGTTGCCAATATGGAATGAATTAACAACAATTATTGGACCTTGGGGGCAAACTTATGCAGCAAATATTACCAGTGACAGTACAGGAATTGGTACATGGACAGAAGCTCAATTTAAAAAAGCATTTACAGAAGGAAAGTACAAAGGGCTTGATGATAGCCGCCCTTTATTGCCGCACATGCCCTGGCAAAATTACCGTAACATTCATGAGGAAGATTTGAAAGCAATATTTGCGTTCTTAAAATCAACACCGCCGGTTAAAAATATAGTGCCAGCAGCTAAGTTTAATCCACCGCCACCACCACCTCCAAAAATGTAAATTGTTATCAAATAAAATTGCCCTGAGTAACCAGGGCAATTTTATTTATTGTGCTTGTTAAAATTTGTTAGCGTCCGTAAAATTTATTTACGGCTTCAATGCGGTTATCTACATGGAGTTTATCGTAAATGTGTTTTACATGCTTGCGTACTGTTTCGGTACTTATAAAGAGTCCATCTGCAATTTCTTTATACAGTAAACCTTTTGCAATCATCTCCAGTATTTCTTTTTCTCTTTTCGATAATACATCTAATGCCGCAGCGTCGTTTTGTGAGCCGCTCTTTTTATTTTGAAATGCTGCCACCACTTTACGTGCAATCTGGCTGCTCATTGGGGCTCCGCCTTCCATTAATTCAATAATTGCTTCCAGTAATTTTGCAGGAGGTGTTTTTTTAAGAATATAACCACTAGCACCAGCGCTTAAAGCTTCAAATAATTGTTCATCATCTTCATAAATGGTACACATCATAAACAAAATTTCCGGAAACTCTACTTTAAGCTTTTTTACCACTTCAATGCCGGTTATGCCACCAAGGCTAATATCCATCAACACTACTTTTGGATATAAAACTGGTAATTTAATCAGTGCTTCTTCTCCATTTACACAGGATCCTGCCAGTTCGCAGCTATCTGACATTTCTATAATTTGCTCCAGGGCCAGCCTGATGTCATGATTGTCTTCTACAATTGCAACGGGTATTTTCATAATTAATATGCAAAACTCCGGTAAAACAAAGTAATTGCCAATACCCTAAAGCGGGTACTATTGTTACAATTTTATATAAAGCAGGTATTTTTCTTTAAAGAATGGAAGTGGAAATATTTTTTCAGCTTCCCATACATTTGGTTTGCAGCCACTCTCAAATATCTCTTGTGTTAAATCACCGCCTTTTAAACATATTAACCCGTTGGCAGCCCCGGGTGCATTTTTGTTCTTCTTTAGTGATGGTTTGCTCCATCTCCATAAATCTTTTAATGGTGCCACTGCACGGCTTACCACTACATCAAATTTCCGGTTTTTAATATCTTCTGCTCTTGAATGCTGAACAGTAACATTTTTTAAGCCAACAGCTTCTGCAACAGCCTGCACTACTTTTAATTTTTTATTTATACTGTCCACCATATGAAAATGTGTACCGGGAAAAAATATAGCCAGTGGTATACCGGGGAAACCGCCCCCGCAACCCAGATCCATTACCTCCATACCTTCTGTAAATTCAAATTGTGTGGCAATGGTAAGTGAATGCAGTACATGGTGTTCGTAAAAATTATCCATGTCTTTACGGCTGATGACATTAATTTTTTCATTCCATTCTGTATATAAACTCTTTAATGCAGCAAACTGCTGTATTTGCTGCGGTGTAAAATCAGTAAAGTAGTGCTGCAGAATTTCCATTTCTATAAAAGTAAAAAATTTTCGTTGCCTTATTTCCCTTTAGTGAACAAAGCAGGCTTTACCAGCCCCTTTTAGGTTTTTTAATTAACGCAAATGAAAACAACAGGTAATAAAAAAACATCCATATATCGAAAAATAAAAATAATGGAAACAAATCTTTTTCATTCAGCTTTTTCATGGCAGCATAATATACAACTGCCTGTAATAAAAAACGGATGCCGAATACAATTAATGAAAGCTGCCATCCATAAAAAATTATAGATGCAGCCAGTAAAGGAAAAAACAGGAATTGTGATAATGAATACAATCCTAATAAAAATTTATGTACGGGCTTATAAAATTTTGCAGTGCTGTAATGCCGGCTTTTTTGTTTTGTCCATTGCCCCCATGTTTTAGCTGGCTCACTTAAAGTAAATGTTTCCGGGTCAACAGAAATTTTTGTGTTGTTTTTTGTTGCAGCAGTTTTAATAAACAAATCATCGTCACCGCTGGCAATATGATTATGCGCTGTAAAGCCTTTATGGCGAAAAAATAATTCTTTCCGGTAACTTAAGTTTCTGCCAACACCCATGTAAGGAGTATGTGCCAGCGCATACGAAAAGTATTGCAGTGCTGTATGAAAAGTATCCCAGCGTATTAACTTGTTCAGCAAACCCTTTTTTTTGTGATAGGCACCGTAGCCCAATACAATTTCGGTATCATTATCATACACCTGCTGCATTTTGTCCATCCAAAATTCGCTGGCGGGCACGCAATCGGCATCAGTTAATAACAGCACTTCATATTTGGCGGTTTTTATACCAACACTTAATGGAAATTTTTTGCCGGGAATAAATTTAGCTTCCTGTTTCAGTAAAACAACATGTAATTGTTTAAATTCCTTTTGCAGTTCTTCAAGCAAATATTTACTGTCGTCGTACGAGTTGTCATCCACTACAATTACTTCGTTGCTGGTGCGGTATTGCTGTACTAATGCACCGGGCAAATTTTTTGCTAAATTTGCCGCCTCATCACGGGCGCAAATAATTACAGAAACAGGATGTGTTTGGGATGATGATTTCGGCTTTGCTTTGTAAAAAGCCAGCCGCAAAAAAAAGAAACAATAATAAAAAAGCTGTATAAGGGTTATGAGGCAAAAGCTATAAAAAAGCAGTTGCCACCAATGGGTAAAATTCATGTGGCAAAAATAACGCATTAGCAGAGGTTTTTGGCAGCTTAATACTCACAGTTCGTTAACAACAGTATAAACAATAAATGGCAGCACTTCAGTTTCAGTTACAGCATACGGATAACAATTCAAATGCACGGGCCGGAAAAATTACGACCGATCATGGTGAAATTCTTACACCCATATTTATGCCTGTGGGTACAGTGGGCAGTGTAAAGGCAGTAACACAGCAACAACTGCATGAAGATGTAAAAGCACAAATAATTTTGGGCAATACCTATCATTTGTATCTGCGCCCCGGTTTAGAAACTTTAGAAGCTGCCGGGGGGCTGCATAAATTTAATGGCTGGAACAAACCGATATTAACCGACAGCGGCGGATACCAGGTTTTTTCTTTGGCTAATAACCGGAAACTTACAGAAGAAGGCGCCATTTTTCAAAGCCATATTGATGGCAGCAAACATTTGTTTACACCGGAAAATGTAATGGACATACAACGCACTATTGGCGGCGATATAATTATGGCATTTGATGAATGCCCGCCTTACCCCAGCGATTATAAGTATGCAAAAAACTCAATGGACTTAACACACCGCTGGTTACAAAGATGTTTTAAACGATTTAGCGAAACCCCGGATAAATACGGGTACACACAAAATTTATTTCCTATTGTGCAGGGCAGCACTTATAAAGATTTACGCACGGCATCTGCTGAATTTGTGGCAGCACAAAATGCCACGGGCAATGCAATTGGTGGTTTAAGTGTGGGCGAGCCAACAGAAATGATGTATGAATATACTGCTTTATGCTGCGATATTTTGCCAAAAGATAAACCCCGTTATTTAATGGGAGTGGGTACACCATGGAATATTTTAGAAGGCATTGCTTTGGGGATTGATATGTTTGATTGCGTAATGCCTACCCGTAATGGCCGCAACGCCATGTTGTTTACAAGTAATGGAGTTATTAATATTGATAATAAAAAATGGGAGAGGGATTTTTCACCCATTGATGATGGCATCGATTGCCATGTAAGCAATTTTTACAGCAAAGCATACCTGCGGCATTTAATGAAAGCAAAAGAGTTTTTAGCTTATACTATTGCAAGTGTACATAATCTGGCTTTCTATTTATGGCTGGTTACAGAAGCCCGTAAACATATTATAAACGGTGATTTTACCACTTGGAAAAATGAGATGGTAATAAAATTGCAAACAAAATTATAAGAGGAATTAATAAGGGGCCCGGTTTTTTAAAACCGGGTCCCTTATTTTTTGAAGCAACTAATTATTTATGTTTTTTTAAGAAATTCAACCACGTGCGTATGCCTAACTCAGTTGCCAGGCCTTTGCTTTGGGAAATACTGCCAACGCTGCTGCCATTTGCAGTTACCTGTTTGTATTTGTTATAGCCAATTTTTGGAGTAATGGAAATATTTTTTGTAATAAAGAAGTTATATCCTGCTCTTATACTTACTTCACTAATTTTCTTTTTAAGGTTACTATAATTGGATTTGCCAAAACCATAACCAGCCTGTATAAAAAGATTTCGCAAGGCTGTTTCTACAGGTACATTGGCCATAATAACGGGTTGCAGTTCCCAGGATTTATCTTTAGACACCGAAGCAACATTATCTGTTTTAGTACTGCTGATATCTATATTAAGCCCGCCGGCCACATTATCCATAAAATAATAATAAGCACCTGCACCCAAACTAAACCTGTTTGTTTTAACCGGTGCAAACTTCACATTACCCTGCATTTCATTTTTTTTGGAAAAACTAAGGTTGCTCAAACTATTAATGTCTAACATACAGCTTCCCTTTGTATAACTGCCTTTAGACAATTCAGTTTTGCCCGTATTCACTTTTGTATTGGCCGCATTTAAATAAGTTTCCAGTTTTAAGCCAAAGGAAATTGATTTTTCATGCACATCATGTGTTCCCGGCTTATTGTGATACGCATCATAAGTTGCAAAAGGAGTAAAGTAAGCAGCATTGCCCTGCTCCAGTAAAATGGGTACTCCAACAGTGCCATAAATATCAAAGCTCTTTGATACAAGGGTAGTAGTGTTGCCATTAGTGAATTCAGACTTGCTATGGCCGGGCCCGGCACCAACGCTTGCAAATACATTTATTTTATTGCTGATGGTAGTTCCGTAAGTGAGATTGAGATATGCATAATATGAGCTGAAGCTGGAGCTTAAGCTAGTGGTTTTATAAGCACTTGCCCTTGCTGTAATACCAACAGCAAAATGGTCAATAAAAAAATATTTTGGATTTACGTAAATACTGAAGTCATTGGTGGTAGCTGGCGTAAGCTCTTTGTAGTGAGTGTAGTCAATATTGGTTCTGTTAGCAAAATTCCATGTGCCTTTACTAAACGGGCTAACTTTTTCTTTTACAGGCAAAGGCTTTGTAGCAGATTTAGGCACAGG
Source organism: Ferruginibacter sp. (assembly GCA_044225605.1). GTDB lineage: Bacteria > Bacteroidota > Bacteroidia > Chitinophagales > Chitinophagaceae > Ferruginibacter. The sequence goes on along the minus strand of JBGAIJ010000004.1, from coordinate 387,650 downwards.
CTTGGACGCAACTACAGGTGGAACAGGTTTTTTATTTTTTACGGCCTGTGCCGCAGCAAAATAGTTGCAAAAACACGTAAAAAGGATAAGGCTGATTGATTGTAAGTATTTGTTCATTTTTGATGATTTAATACTCAAAACTATTTATGCAGCAATTGCCGGGGAATACTCAATTTTAAGTACTGCTCATTACCTTAAGCAAAAAGAGTGATGCATTGGCACAATAATTGAAAATCTTAGAAAGTTATCTATCTTTAAAAGCATAACAAATCAAATATGAAAATGAAACCGTTTCTTTATTTCCTCCTGATTTTGCTTTTGCCGGTTACAGTATTAAGCCAAAACGGCGGTACTGTGCAAAATGCAGCCATACCCAAAGACGCTCCTGTAAATGTTACGATGACGGATTTTAAGGGTAAAATCCTGAACAATGAAATTGTGGTATTTAAAAGCAAGGCCAATACAAAAGAGTACCAGGGCATTACTGATGATAAAGGGAAATTCTCTATCCGTCTTCCATCGGGTGATACGTACGAAATTTTTGTTTTAGGCTTTAAAGACTCAACCAGTAAAGATGTGCTTGAAATAGCTGCATTAAAAGGCAATGCTTATTATAAAGATCCTTTTGTAGTGGATATACAACACCTTCCGGCAAAAAGTTTTGTATTGGAGGATTGTAACTTTGAGACCGGTAAATCAACTCTGCTGCCCGAATCATATGCTGTAATTGATGAACTGGTGGCGTACTTAAACCGTAAAGACGATGAAAAGATTGAATTGGGAGGGCATACGGATAATGTAGGTGCCGCAGCAAAAAATCTTAAACTTTCTTTGGACAGAGCCAATGCTGTAAGGGATTATCTTCTTTCCAAAGGTATTGATGGAACAAGGGTTACTGCCAAAGGCTATGGTATGACCAAGCCGGTTGCCAGTAATAAAACAGCAGCAGGGCGTGCACAAAACCGCCGAACCGAAGTAAAAATAATAGAGTAGATTATCAGCTGCCCATTAAAAAACCCTTCAGTTAACTGAAGGGTTTTTATTTATAAGCGTTTTAAACTTATTCTGCTTTTGGCGCATCGCCTGCTGCTGCATCATTTTCCATTTTAGCTTTCAAATCTGCCAATGCACTTAAATCGCCTAAAGTAGATTTCTCCACTTTGCTTTGCAGTTGTTTTACTGCTTTTTTAGTGCTTTCAGCTTCAGCTTTCTTTTCTTTAATTACAGCTTGTTTTTCTTCCTCGGCAACTTGCTCCCAAATACGGGTATGGCTTAAAACAATACGTTTGTCGTTACGGTCAAATTCAATTACAACAAACTGTGCATTTTCATCAGCAACAATTGTTTTACCATCTTCTTTGTGCAAGTGGCGGGCTGGTGCAAAACCTTCTAATCCGTAAGGTAATTGTACCACAGCGCCTTTATCATCTTTCTTAATTACATGGCCTTCATGTACGCTTCCTACAGGGAATGTTTCCTGTAAAGTGTTCCATGGATCTTCTTCAATCTGTTTGTGTCCTAACTGCAGTTTGCGGCCATCTTTATCAATGTTCATAATAACAACATCAATGGTTTCACCAACTTTGGTATATTCATTAGGGTTGTTAAAACGCTTTAACCAGCTCAGGTCGCTTATGTGAATCATACCACCAATGCCGGTAGCCAGTTCAACAAACACACCATAAGGGGTAATGTTTTTAACCACACCTTTATGACGGCTGCCTTCAGGGAATACTGTTTCGATATTGCTCCATGGGTCCTGGCTCATTTGTTTAATGCTCAGGCTCATTTTACGGGTATCTTTATCCAGTGTTACCACTTTAGCTTCGTGTTCGTCGCCCAGTTTAAAGAATTCTTTAGCATTGATAGGAGTGTTAGCCCATGTAATTTCACTTACGTGTACTAAACCTTCCACGCCCGGCATGATTTCCAGGAATGCACCGTAATCTTCAATGTTTACTACTTTACCTTTTACAATTTCACCTTCTTTCAGTGTTTCTGGTAAAGTATCCCAAGGGTGAGGAGTTAATTGTTTTAAACCAAGGCTGATGCGTTTTTTGTCATCATCAAAGTCTAATACCACCACGTTCAGTTTCTGATCCATTTTTAATACTTCAGTTGGGTGGTTAATACGTCCCCATGAAATATCAGTAATGTATAGTAAACCATCTAAGCCGCCCAGGTCAAGGAATGCACCAAAGTCAGTAATGTTTTTGATAGTTCCTTCCAGTACCTGGCCTTTTTCCAGTTTACCCATAATTTCAGCTCTTTGAGCTTCAATATCACTTTCGATAAGTGCTTTGTGAGATACAACGGCATTCTTAATGGCTTCGTTAATTTTAACCACTTTAAATTCCATTGTTTTACCTACAAACTGATCGTAGTCGGTAACAGGTTTAACGTCAATTTGAGAACCTGGTAAGAATGTTTCCATTCCAAACACATCCACAATAAGACCACCTTTCGTTTTGCTGGTAACCAAACCGGTAACAATTTCACCAGTTTTGTGTACTTCAACAATACGTTCCCATGCTCTTGTTGTACGTGCATTTTTACGGCTCAGGTGCAGATTACCTTCACGGTCTTCTTTTTCAACCACCATTACCTCAATAAGCTCTCCAACTTTAACGCCACCAGGAATGTCCCTGAATTCGTTAAGGGAAATTAAACCATCACTTTTAAAACCAATGTTTACAACAGCATCGGTTTTGGTTAATGATACAACAGTAGCCTGTATCATTTCACCATCATTAATTTGTTTGAAAGTGTTGTCATAAACAGCATCGTATTTAGCTTTTTCTTCTTTAGAATAACTAACTACATTACGTTTATCCACATTCCAGTCAAAATCATCATGGGCAGTGGCAACTGCTTCCGTCACAGGCACATTTGTTGTCGCAGCAGTTTCAACAGCTTCAGCTGCTGCACCTTCCTGTGCATCTGCGTTTAATTGTTTTAAAATATTGAATGACATAAAATAACCCCGTGTTTTTTTAATCGGGGCGGCAAAGATAGCAAAATATGGCCGATTATCCTGTGTTTTAAGTGCACTTAATGCGATTGGGCACCACAATCTATAAGCATTACTAAGTGGTTGGTACTGAATATAAAAAGCCCCCCGGTTAACCGGGGGGCTTTTATTGATAATTTTTTAAATAATTATCTAATTACATCGGCTCGGCCCATTGCTAAACGATTACCGTTAGCATCAACCACTTCAATCCAATAAACACCAGAACCGTAGTTTCTTAAATCAACATCCATTCTTGCATAAGGAGCATTAACAGAATAACCTAAAGTGCTTATTCTCTTACCCCTTGCATCGTATACATTTATTCCACGTGGTAAACCAGCATTGTTGGCAACACTGTGATACCTTACCTGGAATTGTCCACTGTTAGGATTAGGATAGATAAATACTTTTCCGCTTACTGAATCTTTAATTGAAATAGTAGCTGAAGTATTTACGCATCCGTTAATATCCGTAACACGTAAACTGTAATCACCAATGCCATCAACATCAACAGTTAAGTTTGCGTTGGTACCACCAGAAACCGGAGTACCATTTTTAAGCCATGTATAAGTGGCCGCAATTGGGCTTACTGTAGATGATAATGTTGTTCTGATGCCTGGCAACAACTTAGTATAAGGTGCAGCTGCTATTCCAATAGTTGGTAAAGGATTAACAGTAAGCGTTCTTTGTAATGAATTTACAAAGCCACAAGGTGCAGCACCTTTTACCTGGCAACGGTAAATATATCCGCTCATTGATACAGGAGGTGCGGTAATGGTTAATGTTGCGGTGGTTGCACCGGCATAAACACCACCATTAGCAATGTTGCTAAAGGTATTACCAGCATCTGTACTAACCTGCCATTGATATGTTGGGCTTGTGCCTGTTGCAGTAACACTGAATGTTGTTACTTTATCGGTACAAACCGCAGCATTTACAGGTTGTGCAGTTATTGTAACAGGGATGTTAACAGTAACCGGAACCTGTGTTGAAGCTGAAGTACAACCAACTGTTGGGTAGAAGAATGTAATGCTGTAACCACCAGAAATGCTTCCCTGGTCGCCGAATGTATCATCTACCACAAACAGTTTCCAAACTCCGTTGAAGTTTCCGGTAAAATTAGCCAATGCAGGTGTTGCATCGCTTATAGCACCAGGACCAGGAGCAGGATATGTATCAGCAGCACCATTATTTGTAGGCTGATATGAACCTGTTGCATTTGCAGCAGTAAAACTCATAGTACCAGCCGCTGCATCGTCAAATGTGTAAGTAACGTTGTTTAAAATTCCAGCACCACCTACATCAGACATTAATGTAACGTTTGTACCTGTTGGTGATTGTAACAATATATCAATGTCATCAGACCATGTATGGCTAATTCCTGATATCACTACATTCTTAACTTTTACACCACTGGTTGGTAAACCAGATACTGTAATGTTAGAAGGATATGGATTACCTGCTGAACCGTCTACTATAGTGATAGGTGCAGCATTGGTAAATACAGGAAGTGCATCAAAGCCAGCGCTTGTAACATTTACAGAGTAAGTTGTACTTGCAGCCGGTTTAGCATACACAGTATTAACTGAAGTACCTGTATAAAGTTGTGTTGCATTGGCATCTAAGTAAAGACCGGCACCTGTTCCGTTAGGAGTCCAAACACCAGATGCAGGCGGGCCATATAAATAATCGAATGTTAATGACCATGATGTTAATGTACCAGCATCGCCGGCAAATCCATCATAAGCACCCAGTGTCCAGTTTCCGTTTGGAGTTGAATACAGAGCGTTCCAGTTATTAACAAGCGTACCACCAAATCCTGTTGGAACTGCTGAAGGACTTGCAGTAGCGCCTGCAGCATCAGCTTTAAATACTCCGGTATAAGGATTGGCTCCTGAGCTTAATGCAGCAGTACCTGATGAACTGAAACGTGTGTTGGTAAAGCCACTTGTTGCGCCTGTACCGCCTGTTCCAGATATAAACCAGTCAAGATTCAATACATTGTTATTCGGTGCTTTTAAGGCTATTGCCATGTCACCTGCCCATGTATGAGATATGTTTACTGCTACAGTCATATTGGTAATTTGAGCTGTTGCAGGTAATGGAACATTTATAGTGCTGGTAGAACCTGATGGAGTGTTATCTGGAATAGGAACACTTATAGTACCAGAGCTATAGGTATTAGTAAATGGTGCTGGTGCAAGTGAAGATGTGATTGCCAGCGGCACTGCTACATCTCCCAAACACATTGTTGCAGAAGCAGGGTTAACAATTGGTGCTGCAGGTGTATATACAACATTAACCTGTGTTGTATTTTGACATCCTGTTGTGCCATTTGTTCCTGTAACTGTATAAACAGTATTAACAACAGGAGCTGCATAAACAGTTGCAGTTTGCGTACCGGTATAGCCGGTTGTTGCAGTTGCATTTGTATACAATCCTGTAGTAGGTGCCCAGGTGTAAGTAGTAGCACCAGTAGCTGTTAACAATGTTCCGTTAACACCCGGTCTTCCGCCACAAACAGGGCTTGCAGGGGTAACAGCAATAGTTGGTAATGCATTAACAGTAAGTATTGCACCTGCTGAAGCTGCTGAAGGAGGACAAGTACCAGATACCACTAACCTGTAACGGTAGCCGTTCATTGCTCCGGTGGTTGGTGTTATTGTTAATGTTCCTGTTGTTACACCAGAATAAGGTGCAGCATTTGTCAGGTTGGTCCAGGTTGTACCACCATTAGTGCTAACCTGCCATTGATAAGCAGCGCCAGCTCCTGTACCAGCTGCAGTAAATGTTGCAGTAGCACCTGCACAAACTGTTACGTTTGCAGGAGGTGTGGTAATTGCAGGAAGCTGATTAACATTAATTGTAATTGCCGCAGTGGTTTGACAGCCGTTAGGCGCTGTACCCAATACAGTGTATGTAGTAGTTTGCATTGGTGAAGCTGCTACAGTTGGCTGAGTGGTGTTACTTAAGCCAGCTGCTGGAGTCCAATAGAAACTATAACCACCAGGCAGAGGGCCTGCAGGTATTGCATAGTTTAATGTTAAGGTCCAGTTTGTAATTGTACCAACATCACCACCAGCATTATCCCTGGCAGCAAATAACCATGTTCCATTTGTTGCGTATAACGGAGTAAAGGTTGTTGCAGTGGGAGTAAACCCTGTTGGAGCAAGGGCAGCTAAAGAACCATCTGGCATATAAGTGCCTGTATAAGGAGCACCTGCTGCAGGAATAGCAGTAGTTGCAGTAGATGTAATATTTGTATTTACAAAATTATCTGCAGAGCCACCTTTTTGGTTTACCAGATTCAATACCTGTCCATTGGGTGATTTAAGGAATAAAGTCAAATCACCATCCCAAGTATGAGTAATATTAAATAATACGCCAATGCCGGTACAATTTGCAGCGGCAGGTATACCAGCAACAGTAAGCGGTGTAGATACGCCGGTTGCATTATTATCTGGAATAGCTACACTAATAGGACCAGACGCAGTAGTAGATACACCTGCTGCCGGAGCTCCGGTAACAGTAAGCAAAGTAGGATCACCGGCACAAAGCGGAGTGCTTGGCGCAGCAGTAATTAACAATGGCTGTGTAGTTGTAGCGCTTGGTGTAATAGTAACTGTACCTGTATTACCAGTACCAATACAACAAGGATTATCTGCTTGTATTACAGAAACAAGTGTATAGGTAGTAGATGCAGTTGGTGTAACAGGAATGTTAGAACCACTTACATAATTTGGAACTGTAAAGTTACCACCGGGTGCTGCGTTAATAGTTACATTATAAGCAGGCGCATTGCCACCATTAATGTCAACTTTTAAGTTAGCTGTTGAACCGGTACATGTAACTGGCGGGCTGGTGGTAAATGTTGTGTAAACAGCATCGTCAATGCCAATGTAATCAGAATTGGCACCAGCCGGTCCACCACTTTCAACAAAATAACGGAAGGCTAAACGGCCAGAAATACCAGCCGCAGGTAAGCCGGACATAGTTAAAGTATACTGTGTCCAGGCAGTTGGATAACCTGTAGCAGTATAAGTTGGGTTAATATCCAACAGTAAAGTAGAATAATCACCAACACTTGTTGGAGTTGTACCAACGTTTGTACTTGTACCATTAGTACTCATTCTAACCTGAAGCCTGTCAGGGAATAAACCTGTAGTTGTTCTTGTAAAGAAAGAGAATTTATCACCATTTTTTAGAGTTACACCTGGTGTAAATAACCAGTTGCTGATAGTATTGTTACCAGAAGTGTTATTGAAGTTAGCTGCAATGTAGTCAGTACCGCTATTAGGACCGAAAACAGCTCCATTACCCTGGAACCAACCAGTTAAACCACCTGCAACACTGTTATTTAAAACAGCCCATCCGGTTGGAGGTACAGTTGCACCAAAGCTTTGGTTAAATACCTGAGTAGCTACTGGTATACCACCAACCTGGCTTAAAACAGATGAAGTTGGAGATACACATGGAGGAGGAGGTGTACAGTTAATACCACTTACTGTCATTACATAAGAATCACAAACAGTATTAGCTACTGCTTCATTTACTACCAATACAACAGTTTGATTGGCAGCTAATGTAAATGAGAATGTAACAGATGCGCCGCCAGCTAATGAACTGGAGCCACCATCAGCAATGTAATTTGTACAAAGGTTGCCAGTATTAAAGCTTCCACTGTAAGCAGTTACAAAGCAATCTCCGCTTGTGCCATTAGCCTGGTAAGTTACAGTTACACACTGGCTGGCACATGTAAGATTTTGCATTGTGTAGCTGTCATAATAAAATGGACCGCCTGCGAATGAACCGGGGCAAGTCCCTTTTGGTGCAGCACAAGTTGAAGGAACACCATCACGGAAAAACCTTGCGGCAGTAAGTTGCGCATCGCCGCTTTGTAATGATCCGTTGAAAGTACAAACAGCCGCTGCAGAGTTAGGTGCAGGGGGCACAATACCCGGCTGCATGCTTTTTGTTTTCTCAGCAATAATCTTATTCATTGCCGGAACATCTGTAGGGCCTTCAGCATTGTTTGCTGCAAACGCCTGCTGCATTACCAGTTTTTTGGGGCTGGTAGCAGTTTGCTGTACCTGAGGTTGTGTAACAGGCCTTTCTGTTACCTCACCCTTTTTGGCACTAGCTGGTTTCGCTAAACCCTCCTGTGCAACGGAGACTTTAAACGAAATGCTCAAAACGATGCTAAGCAGCAACGTTTTGAACAGAAACACCTTAAATTTTTTAAGTGTAGCTGTTTTTTGCATAATTAAATGGTTTTAGTTTGTTTGAAACCTGAGTGTATGCGGCATTCATGTTTTGGTAAATAGCAGTACAGTTCAGGCCGAAGAAGCTTAAAGGTAATAACTTTAACTTAAAATTAAGCATTTGGTACGCTTTTTTTAAGTAGCCTTTTTTTTAAAATTCTATATGTGGAAAAAATGTAAAAAATGCCTTTTAAACCGGTAATAAGTGATAGAATTAAATACTTTGTAATTAATCTTAAAGTGTCAGCAGCAGAAGCTTATTAAAGTTGTTAAGAGAGGCAATTTTCAGGTCTGCTGCATGCCAGCGGTTGTCTTTTGCATTTTTTGCCTCAGGTACAACAATACATTTCATACGGGCAGCTTTAGCGGCAACCATACCGTTAAACGAATCTTCAAAACAAATACATTCCGTTGGTGAAGATTCTAATTCCGCAGCGCAATTTAAATAAACCTGGGGGTGTGGTTTGCCATACTGCAGTTCTGCAGCTGAAGAAAGTACAGCAATACGGTTTCTTATTTTTAATAAATCCACTACTGTATTTATTAAACTTTGTGGTGAAGAAGATGCCAGCCCGATTTTAAAATTTTCGTTTTCAAAAAAATTAAGAATATGATCCACACCGGGCATTGGCTTTCCTTTTTGTATAACCAGCTCTGTTATTTTTTTAATTATCTTATCTTCTGCAACAGCGATATTTTTCTCATCAATTTTATAAACAGAAAACCACCATTGTATAAACTCACGGGTACGTAAACCTGTTGTTGTGGCGTATTGCTCGCTGCTTAAACTAATGTTATAAGTAGAAAAAACAGCTGTTGCTGCTTCATCCCATAATGGTTCAGAATCGATAAGCAAACCATCCATATCAAATATTACTGTGTTTAACTGCATCAGCAAATATATTCACGAAGTGTTACATACAGATTTGCTAAATTGCAAAACTCTTTGCCAAAATATGCACAATGAAAAGATGGCTTGCAGATATTAAAGAATGGAAAATTGTTAAAGGAACAGTTTATGCAGTTGTGGGTTTTCTTTCTTATCCCGGGCTTAACCTGGTAAACAAATTGCAGATAAACGGAACTGAACATCTGCAAAACCTTCCCAAAAAAAATGTGCTTTTTGTAAGCAATCATCAAACTTATTTTGCTGATGTAATTACTTTTTTACACATTTTTTGTGCTGTAAGCTGGCGTAAAAAAAATCGTTTGGGCATTCCTTATTATTTACTCTGGCCATTTACAAAAGTAAAATATGTGGCAGCAGAAGAAACCATGAAGGCAAGCTTTATAAGCCGTTTATTCACACTAGCCGGAGCGGTAACAGTTAAACGCACATGGCGTGCAGAAGGGCAAGAGGTGAGAAGGGGGCTTGATCCCGGTGATACCAGAAAAATTGAAAGGGCATTACAGCATAACTGGGTAATAACTTTTCCGCAGGGAACTACTAAACCTTTTGCACCCGGCCGAAAGGGAACTGCTTTTATTATTAAGCAGCACAAGCCCATTGTGATACCGGTTGTTATAAGCGGTTACTGGCGTGCTTTCAATAAAAAGGGGTTGAAATTTAAAAAGAAAGGCACACTGTTATCTGTTACGTTTAAAGAACCGTTGCAGATAGACTATAACGATACATCGGAAAATATATTAAGCACCGTAATGGATGCCATTGAGCAAAGTAAAAAATTTATGCTTAAAGGAAAACATCATTTAATGAGCATTGCAGATAAATAAAATTACTGCTTAAAAAGTGCTTTCAACTCATCCGCTTCTTCTGCTTTCATTTTTCCGCCAAGCACCAGCCGCAACTGCCTTCTTCTTAAAGCACCGTCATATAATTTTTGTTCCTCGGGGCTTTCCGGTATTACTTTGTTTACAGGCCTTGGTTTATTGTTAGGGTCTAATGAAACAAATGTATAGTACGCCTCATTACTCTTGTATTTATACTGCTGAATAGCATCTTCGCCCCATACATTCATATGCACTTCCATACTGCTGTTAAATGCACGGGTTACCTTTGCTTCAATATGCACTACGTTGCCAATTTTAATGGGGCTTTCAAACGAAATATTGTCAACCGAAGCAGTTACCACCGGGGCGCCGCAATGTTTCATTGCTGCAAGTGCTGCCGCAATATCCATCCAGTACATTAAGCGGCCACCCATTAAATTACCAAAATTATTTGTGTCATTCGGCAGCACCAGCTCTGTCATTATCACCAGCGATTCACTTGCTTTTTTATCCATCTTGAATTTTTTTGCAAAGATAATTGTATAAGAAACATTAACAGAACAGCAATTGAATGAAACAACACAGAAGCTTGTGTTTAATTTGGCAATTCGCCCTGTTAATACGAATTTCGGCGTACGAATTGCAAAAAAATTATGAGTCAGCATAACAATATTATTTCCTTCGATAATACCGAAGCAGCTTTTGCGTATAAAAACGACCAGCAACTTAAAAAAGCACATTTTCTTTTTTCTAGCATGGGTAAACCCTGGCTGGTAAACCTTGGGTTAAAACTTACGCCGTGGGCTATTAAATGGCATTTGCCGTTTACAAAAACAGCTATCCGCAAAACTATTTTTCAGCAGTTTGTTGGCGGAGAAACGTTGGAAGAAACAGCAAGAGTTGCTGACAAATTAGAAGAATATAATGTGCAGGTAATTTTAGATTACGGGGTGGAAGGAATTGAAGGGGAAGAAAATTTTGAACATGCACGTGATGAGTTTAAAAAAGTAATTGCTTATGCTGCCACGCAGGCAAATATTCCTTTTATGAGCATTAAAGTAACCGGTTTTGCACGGTTTGGCTTACTGGAAAAACTGGACACTTTAATGAACAGCAGCACAGGTACATTAATGAAGCGTTACTTATATGCTGTGGAAACACTTTCTGTAGCAGAAAAAGAAGAATGGCACCGGGTGCGTTTGCGTATGCTGCAAATATGTGAAGCAGGAGCAGAAAAAAATATAGGCGTACTGGTAGATGCAGAAGAAACCTGGATACAGGATCCTGTGGATGCACTGACTATTTTAATGATGGACGCTTTTAATAAAACAAAAGTGGTTGTTTATAATACTATACAGTTGTACCGGCATGATCGTTTACAGTTTTTAAAAGACAGTTGTGAAGCCGCCGCAGAACGAAATTTTATTTTGGGTGCAAAGCTGGTGAGAGGTGCTTACATGGAAAAAGAAAGAGCCAGAGCTGCCACAATGGGATATGCGTCGCCCATTCAGCCTGATAAAGCCAGCAGCGACCGGGATTACAATGCAGCAGTTGAATTTTCTATTGAACATATCGATCGTATTGCAGTTATTGTGGCTTCTCATAATGAGCAAAGCAATTTACTTGCAGCACAGTTACTCGATAAAAAAGGATTGCCGCATAATCATCCCCACGTACATTTCTCACAACTGTATGGCATGAGTGATAATATTACATTCAATCTTGCAAAAGCCGGTTGTCTGGTAAGTAAATATTTACCTTTTGGCCCCATAAAAGATGTGGTGCCTTATCTCATGCGCCGGGCACAGGAAAACAGTTCTGTTGCCGGCCAAACCGGCAGGGAACTGGGGCTTATTAAAAAAGAAATAAGCCGCAGGAGTGCCTGAAAAAATATGCCCTTTTCGGCTAATATAACAGGGCTTTATTAACTATATTTGTTGTTAACCAATGCTAACTTAGTTTGCGCCTCATACTTTCTTTTTGCTTAATTGTATTGTGTTCCGTGTCCTTTGCACAGGTAAGATCTGTTAATGCAGTAAAGCTTTCGTTACCCATAAAAATTGATGGTGATTTAAATGATGCTGCATGGCAAACAGTAACTCCCACCGGAAACTTTATTACTTCACACCCTGAGTTTGGTAAACCTTCTGCTCATAAAACACAGGTAAAAGTTGCTTATGATAACTCAGCAGTTTATGTAGGCGCTTATTTGTATGATAATCCTGAAAATATCCGTACACAACTTACATCCCGTGATGTGTTAGACCGGCAGGATGTTGACATATTTGTTGTAGGCTTTGATACGTACCTGGATCGTCAAAATGCTTTTTTATTTCGTGTAAGCGCTGCAGGTGTGCAGTTTGATGCAAAAGGAGCACAAAACAACAACCCTGTTTATGATGTAACCTGGGATGCTGTTTGGGAAAGTAAAGTGAGTATTAAAAAAGACGGCTGGGTGGCTGAAATGAAAATACCTTTTAGTGCTATCCGTTTTTCTAAAAAAGATATACAGGATTGGGGAATAAACTTTGCCCGTTTTTGCCGTAAGGATAATGAAAACAGCATATGGAACCCGGTAAACCCCAACCTAAACGGCGATATAAATCAGTGGGGCACATGGACGGGTATAAAGAATATAAGCCCGCCGTTGCGTCTTTCATTTTTACCATATGTTTCCGGTGGTGTAAGAGTTGCGCCAACAAGTAATGGCAACGTAACAGAAAATTTAAAAAGTGGTGGTATGGATGTTAAGTATGGTGTAAGCGAAAGTTTTACACTTGATATGACACTGATACCGGATTTTGCACAGGTGCAAAGCGATAACCTGCAGCTTAACCTTACACCGTTTGAAATTAAGTTTGAAGATTACCGTCCTTTTTTTACAGAAGGCACAGAGCTCTTTAATAAAGCCGGTTTGTTTTACTCAAGGCGTATTGGTGCAGCCCCATCGGGTGCAGCAGGTGTTTTAAACAAGTACGGCAGTAATGCGGATTATACAATTAGTAAAAACCCCGGTATTACCCGTTTATATAATGCTACAAAATTTTCGGGCCGTACAAAAGGTAATTTAGGCATTGGAGTATTTAATGCTGTTACCGCACCTATGTATGCAAAGGTTAACAACAGGCATACAGGTTTCGATTCATCAATTTTAACTGAGCCCCTTGCTAATTATAATATTGTTGTGTTTGATAAAGCGCTTAAAAACCGTTCTTCAGTAAGCTTTACCAATACCAATGTGCTGCGCAGGGGAAACAGCCGCAATGCCAATGTAAGCAGTGTGGATGTTTCGTTATTTGATAAAAAAAATACGTACAATTTTACGTGGACGGGTAGATACAGTACCGTGTGGGGCAGTAAGGTTAATAAAAATGGTTATACCACTACAGCAGGTTTTGGCAAAGTAAGCGGCCTTATACATTACAAGGCATTGATTAATGTAGAAGATGATAAGTATGATCCAAACGACATGGGTTACCTGGCCAATAATAACAGCATTGATTATTCAGGTAATATTAGTTACAACCAGCTAAAGCCAACAAAGAAACTTATTAACCAGGTTTATACCATTAATGCTATAAACAAAAACCTGTATGCGCCTTTCCGCTGGAGTAATTTTGAAGCAAAGGCTTCTGCGTTTTTTCTGTTTAAAAACTTTTGGGATCTTACAGCAGTGTTTCAAACGTCCCCGCTTTGGTCCAATGATTTTTTTATTAATTCCACCGTTTACAACGGATATTTTTTAAAACGCACTCCGTATTATTATATTGGCTTCAATGGCAGTACAGACAGCCGCAAAAAATTATTTTTCAGTTATTCACTTGGCGGTGCAGAATCGCCATTGCCTAAAGATCCTTACTGGACTGCTTATACAGGATTACGTTACCGTTTTTCAAATAAATTCCAGGTAAGCGCTAATATGAATATTGTGCAGGACAGAGGTAACTGGGGCTGGGCATTAATGAATAATCCTGATGGCTCACCTGTTATAAGCCGCCGTAATACAAAAACAAATACGGGCATTGTAAGTGCACAATATGGCTTTACAAAACGAATGAATGCCACAATACGTTTGCGGCATTACTGGTATGCAGTAAACAACACCAACTTTTATAAATTAAAAACGGACGGATACTGGGACGAAGTGGCTTTTATTAATGGTAAAAACATTAGCTACAATGCGTTTAATATAGACATGTTTTATACCTGGGATTTTTTACTGGGCAGCCGCATTACAGTAGCATGGAAAAATGCATTGGGCAGCAATGTATATATCGATCCGTACAGCAACGCCACTTATCTTAAAAATTTTGGCAGAACAATTAATAACCCACACAGTAATGAAGTAACTATTAAAATAGTTTACTTTCTCGATTACCTTAAGCTGAAAAAATAAATTACAGCAGCGGCTTTGAAATGGCTTGTAAACCATCTAACTTGGCATAAAATTTTTTTATGAGCCAGAACACACAGGATTTATTAAATCCACATGAAGAAGAAAAGAAATTGCCGGGAGGTTTAAATGTACTTACCATTTTAACTTTTATAGGCTGTGCTATTTTCGGACTTCTTACCCTGCTTACGCCAATGATAAATAAATGGTTGTCTGGTTTTATGGATAAAGCATTATCGTCTGGACAGGAATTAAGTACAAAACAAATATCAGAAATAGAGAAAGGAAAGGCTGCAATTGAATTAGCACAAAAAAATTTGATACCACTGATGATAATTGGAATGGTTGGTATAATACTTTGTTTCTTAGGGGCTTTATGGATGCGCAAATTTAAAAAGGATGGTTATTGGATGTATGTAGTGGGTGAATTGGCACCACTCATTGGAGGTTTTGCTCTTATGGGTACAGCACAATATACTGGTGTTATGAGTATGGTTATTGGTATTGGTATTCCATTATTATTTGTGATACTTTATTCGTTTCAGCGTAAGCATTTGGTTAAATAATTTGAGCACAAAAAAAACCGGCCTTAATAAAGCCGGTTTTTTATTATGATAAGAATTTTTACCAGGCTTTTGCCTTGGCGCCATTTAGAATTTTAACAAAATAAAGATGTTTGTTTTCAAAATAGTCCGGTATGTTGGTTTCTTTAGTTAACATTACCGGCCTTATGTTATAATCACAAAACACTTTTATTTTTTTATCGTTAATGTGGCTCATAAAATCTTCGGGGTAAAGAGCAAAAAGTTTGGTGAACATGTAGGCCGCTTCAAAACCCTTAAAAGCCATATCTCCCGGTTTTACCTTGTATTTTTTTTGATAAGCTGCTGTAAGCATCTTACTGTAGCTGTCCCACTTATTGTTAAAATATGGAGAGGTAAAATAAACCGGAAAATCTTCCAGGATATCTTTTTTGTATAATGATGCAAAGCCATCCCAATTGGGCATGCCAATTAATGTAATAGGATAGGAGGGGTATAAATTGTAACAGGCGCCTGCAAGGTTTTTAGCAAAGTTTTCATCCAGGCTGGCGCCAATAATGATGCACTGGCGGTTACTGTCCAGCTTGGGTTGCAATGCTGCCGTTGTAAAAACACTGTCAGTATTTAATGTTTGAATATTCAGCAAAGCTTTGCCATCCTGTTCATTCAGTTGTTTAAAGTACCCCGCTACTTTATCTTCCTGGCTGCCTTTTTGCCTGCACAAATAAATTAAATCGGTGCCGTGGTTTTGCAGCAGGTAACTGTAAATAGCTTCGCAATGCGCCTTTAATGTAGAGTTTAATATTACTGTAAACGGATTGCCTGTAATGCCGCCATCATTGGGGTAAGTAACAGAAATAAAAGGTGTATGGTTCTGCAGCGCAAATTCCGCCAGTTGTTTATAGTCAGCATCCCTTACAGAACCAATTATTAAATCAAGGCTGTCCAGCTTTTTATTTTTGATAAGAGTGGGAATGTTTTGTTTATATGACCTTGTGTCATACACAAACGCCTTTACATTTTCCCTTCCCACTTTCATGGAGTCAAATGCGGTTAAAGAGCCTTGTACAAAATCAACAGCAGGCATTATAAATTTAGGAATACCATCCTTGTATTTAAAATTGCCATTGGCAAAAACAGAATCCAAAAACATGGGTGCAAAAATTCCAACACGGTAAACAGGAAAATTTTTAACTGAATCTGTTTGCGCATGTACAGCAGTACTGTAAACTAATACTGCCAGTAATCCAATAAAATATTGCTTCTTCATAACTTATTACGGTCTTCTTATTCCCATTCAATAGTAGCGGGCGGCTTACTGCTTATGTCATACACCACACGGTTTATGCCCCGTACATTATTAATTATTTCATTGGAGATATTGGCTAAAAAATCATACGGTAAATGTGCCCAGTCTGCCGTCATACCATCTACCGATGTTACTGCCCTGAGAGCAACAGTAAATTCATAGGTTCTTTCATCACCCATAACCCCCACACTTTTTACCGGCAGCAAGATGGTGCCTGCCTGCCATACGGTTGCATATAAATTATGCTTTTTAAGCCCGTTAATATAAATGGCATCTGCTTCCTGCAATAATTGTACCTTTTCTTCAGTAATATCTCCTAAAATTCTGATGGCTAAACCCGGGCCCGGAAAAGGATGGCGGAACAACATATCAGGCGGAATACCCAGTTCTAACCCCACACGGCGTACTTCATCTTTAAACAGTAAGCGCAATGGCTCCACCAGCTCCAGCTTCATGGTATCGGGCAATCCTCCCACATTATGGTGGCTTTTAATAGTAGCAGAAGGGCCATGTACCGAAAGCGATTCAATCACATCAGGATAAATAGTACCCTGCCCTAATAATTCTACGCCTTCAATTTTATGGGCTTCCTGGTCAAATATTTCTATAAAGCAGCGGCCAATTGTTTTCCTTTTCTCTTCGGGGTCTGTTTTACCTGCCAGTTCATCATAAAAATGTTTTTTAGCATCCACGCCTTTTACATTCAGGCCCAGCTTGCCATACATTTCCATCACACTTTCAAACTCGCCTTTGCGCAGCACACCATTGTCTACAAAAATGCCATACAGGTTGTTACCAATGGCTTTGTGTACCAGCGTGGCAGCAACTGTACTGTCAACCCCACCACTCAACGCCATAATTACTTTGCGGTTGCCTATTTGCTTTTTTAAAGATTCAACAGTATCTGTTATAAAATGCTGCGGCGTCCAGTCCTGTTTGCAGCCGCAAATATTTACCAAAAAGTTTTTAATAATTGTTTTGCCTTCGGCAGAATGATATACTTCCGGGTGAAACTGCAAACCATATAAGGGGCAGGCACCGTTTTGTGTACGCTTAAAAGCAGCAACAGGAATACTTTCTGTAGTGCCTAATAATTCAAAACCATCAGGCAATTCTTTTATAGTATCGCTGTGGCTCATCCACACCTGGCTTTGTGCCGATACATTTTGCAGCAACACATCTTCTTTATCTTTTTTAAAAATAGCCCGGCCAAATTCCCTTTTACTGCTTTTGCCCACCTGCCCGCCAAACAGTTTTGCCGTAAGCTGTGCGCCATAGCAAATACCCAAAACAGGCAGTTTATCCGCCATTGCTTTTACATCAATAACCAGTGCTTTTTCTTCGTTAACTGAAAAAGGGGAACCACCAAGGATGATTCCTTTTAAACCCGGTTGGTAACTGATTGGTTTATTGTAAGGCACAATTTCGCAATACACGTTTGCTTCCCTTACGGTACGGGCAATTAACTGGGTGTATTGAGAGCCAAAATCGAGGATGAGAATTTTTTCCGTCATATTGCGGCGAAGGTAAATAATGTTGGCGGATTGTTGCAGTGCTTATTACGAGGTTTTATCTTTGTTACAAAATATTTAAGCCATGAAACAATTTATTTCCATTACTGCGCTTGTAGCAGTTTTTTTATCATCCTGTTATTTTCATTCCGAACACGGCAGCGGTACTATTACCACCCAAAAGAGAGCCGTTGCTTCTTTTACGGGTATTATTGCCAGTAATGCAATTGATGTAGAAGTACGCATTGGTGCACAGGCTGTTGAGGTGGAAGCAGATGATAATATTATCCAGTATGTAAAAACCAGTGTGTCCGGCAATGTGCTGTATGTGGGTATACAAAGCAATACCAGCATCAGTAATTCGCATGTAAAAGTATATATCACCGTGCCGGCTTTAAACCGGGTGGAAGCCAGCTCTGCCGCAAATGTAAAAGTGCTGGATGTTATTAAAAGCAGCGGCAAAGTAAGTTTTGATGCCAACAGTTCTGCCGATATTGAAGCAGACGTGGATGCGCCTGAGGTATCCGCCGAGGCAAGCAACTCCGGCTCTGTACAGTTAACCGGTAACACAAAAAGCTATAATGCATCGGTAAGCAGCAGTGCCGAAATAAAGTCTTTTGAATTAATGAGCGAAACCACCACCGTATCTGCCAGCAGCAGCGGTACTGCCGAAGTGCATGCCAGTGTAACTTTAAATGCCAAAGCCAGCAGCAGCGGCGATGTTGAATACGTTGGCGGCGCCACTGTAAACTCAGATACTAACAGCAGCGGCAGTGTAAGTAAAAAAGATTAGTAAACCACTTACTTAATTGATTGGGCAGGTAAGCCAATGCGTTCTATTATGGCGATTACCTGCTCTATTGAAAATTTGTGGCCGCTACGCAGCCCAATGCAATTTTGGTATGGCAGCAGCCACCGGTACAATACTTTTTTAGACACGCCGTAGGCTTTGGACAGCTGCACAGCGTTGCACGGCTTTATTACCAGGGGTGTATGGGTTTCTGCAGTATTCATAAAAATTATGCCTGCAATATACAAGCAGTTAAAAGTATGGTTTCCGGTTCAGGCTCAATTGTGCCTGTTTGGGTATGATTTAATGCTTTTACTATGGCGTTTGGTGGGAGTTGCCATACTGTTAGTATGCTGTGTGCATACAGAGCGGCCTTCTTTCCGTTTCGTGTGCGGAGGGAGTTTTATAAAACGGCAGCGGATGAATTTCACTTTTTAACTAACTTGTACGAAGTGTTTGATGTTGATTGAAGCGAACGTTTCGTGTGCCACGAACCGGGGCGAAAGAGGTTTATAGTATATTGTTTTTTTGTATGTGTATTTTATTTCTTATTTTTAATGCCTTAAACGTACTTTATTACAAGGTTAAATAATAAGATTAAATAGCATTTTATGTACCATTTTACCAGGTTACAAAATAAAAACTTGCGGTTTAATGAATACCCAGGCGGTTCAAATTCAATATTTTTATTGCCACAACCATCTCTTTTAAGAAAGCTGATTTTTTTCATCGGGTTTACATTTCTCTGCCACACTATTCTTAGTGCACAAACTGTAATAGAAAGTTGGGCTATACTGCCATCCGCATCCGGGCCACGAGCTATTGTTACAGATGCTGCGGGCAATGTTTATACTGCTAATAATCTCAGTACAGTAAGTAAAGTAACGCCGGCTGGTGTTCTAACAACAACAGAATTGGCTGTTGAAGCACTACCCATAGGTATTGCTGTTGATGCATCTGGCGACGTTTATACAGCCAATATTGGCAATAATACAATAAGTAAAATAACTGCTGCAGGTACGGCAACATTAAACTGGGCAATCCTTGCTGCAGGCTCTGCTCCACGGGGCATAGCCGTTGATGCATCTGGTAATGTTTACACGGCTAATAAAGGTAACAGTACAATAAGTAAAATAACGCCTGCAGGTGCTGTAACACAAGCTTGGGCAACGCTCGCTGTTGGAGCCAATCCTTATGGAATTGCCCTTGATGCTTCAGGAAACGTTTATTCCTGCAATACTGGCAATGGTA
This sequence comes from Ferruginibacter sp., assembly GCA_044225605.1. Classification (GTDB taxonomy): domain Bacteria; phylum Bacteroidota; class Bacteroidia; order Chitinophagales; family Chitinophagaceae; genus Ferruginibacter. Next base: position 367,849 of record JBGAIJ010000004.1, on the reverse strand, counting down.
CTGTAAGCAAAATATCTGCTTCAGGAACTGTTGTGCAGGTTTGGGCTGTAGGTGCAAACCCAAATGCAATAGCTATTGATGTTTCCGGGAATATTTATACGACTGAATTGATAACTAGCTCTGTAAGTAAAATAACCCCGGCTGGTGTTATTACTTATCCTTTTGCTACAGTTGCTCCTGGTCCAACTGGTTTAATTGTGGATGCATCAGGAAATGTTTATACTGCAAATAATGGCGTATCCTCTTCAATAAGTAAAGTAACCCCCACGGGCACATCAACTCTGGCTTGGGTAAGCCTCAATTTTCTAACATTACCAGAAGCAATAACTATTGATGCAACTGGAATTATTTATACTGCCAATTTTGGAAATGAGACTATAAGCAAAATAACACCTTCATCCATTGCCTTACCAGTTAATATCATAAGTTTTAACGGAAGAAGGGAAAATGGCGGGGAGGTGCTGTTGCAATGGCAGACAGCAGATGAAGTAAATCTTTCAAAATATATAGTTGAATATAGTAATGATGGCAGGATATTTAGTGAACTTACTGTGGTTGCAGCCAAAAACGGATCTTATATTAACAATTATCATGTTATTGATAATTCCCCTGATATAAATACAATAAGATACTATCGTTTAAAAATGGTAGATATTGATGGAAGAGCTAAGTTTTCGACAGTTATAAAGCTTAACATAACCCGGGAATATGCTGCCAGTATTTATCCCAATCCTGTAAACAATGTTTTTACGCTCAGTGTTAAGAATAAACTGTTGAATACAAATGCAAGAATAACTGATGCCATAGGTCAAACAGTTATGATATTTAATATCACCAATAATTATCAAAACATCAATATTAACCATTTTGCAAAAGGTATTTACAAATTATTGCTTGCAGACGGAAGCTTGATAAAAATTATAAAACAATAAATATCTTACCTGTTCTCCCAATTGAATATATAAGTTCAGGTACTGTTAATTTGGAGTAATATTTGGCAACTTAAGCAATTGCAAAAAGCCAAACGCCCCTCAAAAACAGATGATAAGTTGCTTTATGGTTATATAACAGTAAACGCATAGGTTGTTCCTGAGCTTTATTAGCATGCCAACTAATTCCGTTCAAATTTTTCGGGCTTTTTTTGCTTTTTTATCCCCAAAACCTTCAAAATCAAAAAAAACTTTCCTTAATACTTTGCTGTTACAAATACAGCCCTTACCTTTGCACTCCAAATTTTAAAACGGAAATTTTAAAGTTCTTTACATATGTCACAGAGAATCAGAATCAAATTACAGTCTTACGACCACAACTTAGTAGATAAATCTGCAGAAAAAATCGTAAAAACTGTACGCAGTACAGGTGCAGTGGTAACAGGCCCAATTCCTTTACCTACACACAAAAAAATATTTACCGTATTGCGCAGTCCGCACGTAAATAAAAAAGCACGTGAACAATTCCAGCTCTGTACGCATAAACGTTTATTAGATATCTACACCAGCAGCAGCCGCACAGTGGATGCTTTAAGCAAGCTGGATTTACCAAGTGGTGTTGATGTTGAAATAAAGGCCTGATGAACTTCCGCCGTAATGGTGGAAAGCAAAAGGTAAGTTCTTAAAAGAAAAAATGTGAACGCTTATCTCCTGTCATGCTGAGCTTGACAAAGCACCGGGAGCGCTGGGCATAAAATAGATACAATGAAAAGTATTATTGGAAAGAAAATTGGCATGACCAGTATCTTTGATACCACCGGTAAGCAAACTGCTGTTACCATTATCGAAGCTGGTCCATGTGTTGTAACGCAAAAGAAAACCGTTGAAACAGACGGTTACAATGCTCTTCAAATTGCATTTGGCGATAAGAAAGAAAAGCATACCTCAAAATCAGAAGCCGGGCATTTCTCCAAAGCTCAAACGGCTGCAAAAAAAGTAATTAAAGAAATACGCAATAGCGAAATTGACAAAAACGTGGGTGAAACCATTACTGTAGACATTTTTGCCGAAGGCGAAAAAGTGGAAGTAATTGGCACTACCAAGGGTAAGGGTTTCCAGGGTGTTGTAAAACGCCACGGTTTCTCTGGTGTGGGTGAGCAATCTCACGGTCAGCATGACAGGCAAAGAGCTCCCGGTTCTATCGGTAACTCATCTGATGCCAGCCGTGTATTTAAAGGCATGCGCATGGCCGGCCGTTTAGGACAGGACAGGGTTACAATGAAAGGCCTGAAAGTGGTGAAAATTTTCCCGGAGAAAAATTACATCCTTATCAGCGGTTCAGTACCCGGCCATAACGGTTCTATTGTGTTAATTCAAAAATAAGTAACTGGGGCAGCGGCTCCATAAATAATAAGTACGATGCAAGTAGATGTTTTAAATAAAGAAGGAAAAAAGACCGGCAGAACGGTTGACTTACCAGAAGATATTTTTGGTATTGAACCGAATGACCACGTTATTTATCTTGCTGTTAAGCAATACCAGGCTGCACAACGCCAGGGTACGCACAAGGTAAAAACACGTATGGAAGTGCACGGTTCTTCTAAAAAGCTGCACAAACAAAAAGGTACCGGTGGTGCCCGTAAAGGTAACCTGCGTAACCCGCTGTATAAAGGTGGTGGTACTATCTTCGGCCCCAAACCTCATAAATACGACATTAAGCTTAACCAAAAAGTTAAGACACTTGCTAAAATGAGTGCACTGGCTTACAAAGCAAAAGAAAATGCTATTGTAATTCTGGAAGATGTTACCATGGATACGCCTAAAACAAAGCAATTTGTTTCTATCTTAAAAAACCTGGGTGTTGACAATAAAAAATCATTGTTTGTAGTGCCTGAAGATAACGCAAACCTGTACTTAAGCCTGCGTAACGTTCCAAAAGTGAATGGTACACTGGTAAGGGATATTAATACTTACGACCTGGTTAACGCCAACGTTTTGGTAATGACAGAAAGCGCCGCTAAAGTATTTACAGTAACAGAAGAAGCATAAGCAAACACAAACTATCAAATTAAGAAGACATGAAACCGTCTGATATTTTAATAAAGCCGATTTTATCTGAAAAAGCAAATAAGCTTTCAGAAAAACAAAACCGCTATTCATTTGTGGTTGACAAAAAGGCTAATAAGCTTGAAATTAAAAAAGCTGTAGAACAATTCTATGGTGTTCAGGTAAGTGAAGTAAACACTATTGTGGTTCCTTCAAAAGCAAAAAGCCGCTATACAAAAGCAGGTTTTGTACATGGCCGTAAGCCATCAAAAAAGAAAGCGATTGTAACAGTAGCAGAAGGTGAAACAATCGACATTTACGGAAGCGGAATTTAATTAAGTAATGAATGGCAGCAACTGCCGCAAAAGTTGAATAAAACATTTTAAAATGGCATTAAGAAAATATAAACCAACAACAGCAGGTACCCGATGGAGAATTGGTAATGCTTATGAAGAGGTAACAACAAATGTTCCTGAAAAAACATTGGTTGAAAAAGTAAAAAGTACAGCAGGCCGTAACGCACAGGGCAGAAGAAGTATGCGCTATATGGGAAGTGGTAACAAAACCATGTACCGCATCATCGACTTTAAAAGAAATAAAAAGAATGTGCCTGCAGTAGTTAAAACTATTGAGTACGATCCAAACCGTACCGCATTCATCGCATTATTAAATTATGCTGATGGGGAAAAACGTTACATTATTGCACCACAAGGTTTGCAGGTTGGCCAAACTGTATTAAGCGGCGATAACGTAGCACCTGAATTAGGTAATGCGTTACAGTTTAAGCACATGCCATTAGGTACCAACGTACACAATATTGAAATGCAGCCTGGCCAGGGCGGTATTTTAGTACGCAGCGCCGGTACATCAGCTCAATTAAGCAATAAAGAAGAAAAATACGCCATCTTAAAAATGCCAAGCGGCGAATTAAGAAAGGTATTAATTAATTGCTATGCAACTGTAGGTGTGGTTAGCAACAGCGACCATAACTTAGAGAGCATGGGTAAAGCCGGCCGTAACCGCTGGAAAGGTATCCGCCCACGTAACCGTGCCGTAGCTATGAACCCGGTAGATCACCCAATGGGTGGTGGTGAAGGTAAAGCTTCAGGTGGTCACCCACGCAGCCGTACCGGTAAATACGCAAAAGGCGAAATTACCCGTACAAGAGGCAAAGGCTCTGATAAAATGATTATTCAGCGCAGAAACGGTAAAAAATTAAGTAAGTAATCACTTGTTAAAATATCATTCCGTTGCAGGAGTGAGAATCAACAAAAAATAAATAAACATGGCTCGTTCGTTAAAAAAAGGTCCTTACGTAGAAACAAAGTTGCTTGAAAAAGTAAACGCAATGAATGATGGTAAAAGCAAAAGAGGTGTTATAAAAACATGGAGCAGAAGAAGCACTATTACTCCTGATTTTGTGGGCCACACATTCGCTGTACACAATGGCAACAAATTCATTCCTGTTTATGCTACTGAATTTATGGTAGGCCACAAACTGGGAGAGTTTGCACCAACAAGAAACTTTAAAGGACACTCAAGTAAAAAAATAGCATAACAAAAGTTGACAGATAACAGTTGTTAGTTGACAGTTCTTCTAACATCTATTATCTAACAACTAACAACTAAATAACAATGGAAGCAACAGCAAAACTGAATAACTATCCCACATCGCCCCGTAAAATGCGTTTACTGGCCGACTTAATTCGTGGTATGGAAGTGGAAAAAGCTTTGGCAATACTGGAACACAATCCAAAACACCCGGCTGTGCCTTTACGTAAGCTGGTAGTTAGTGCCATTAGCAACTGGAAAGCTAAAAACGAAGGCGCTGATGAAAGTGCATTAGTGGTTAAAACCATTTTTGTAGACGGTGCAAGAGTTATTAAACGTATGCGTCCAGCTCCGCAGGGCCGTGGTTACCGTGTGCGCAAACGCAGCAACCATGTAACTGTAATTGTAGATACTAAAGCAATAAAAAACTAATTACAAAATTTTAAGCAAATACAATGGGTCAAAAAACAAATCCAATAGGTGCCAGGTTAGGAATCATTCGTGGATGGGACAGTAACTGGTACGCTAGCAAAGCGGATTATTCTAAAAAACTGATTGAAGATCATAAAATCAGGAACTACCTCAATGCACGTATTAACAAAGGCGGCATTGCAAAAATTGTAATTGAACGTACACTGAATAAGCTCATTGTAACTATTCATACGTCTAAACCAGGTATCATTATTGGTAAAGGCGGTGGAGAGGTTGACAGGATTAAAGAAGAGTTGAAAAAATTATGCGGTAAAGAAGATGTGCAGATAAACATTCTTGAAATACGCCGTCCAGAGCTGGATGCAAATATTGTAGCTGATACAATTGCACGCCAGATTGAAAACCGTATTAACTATAAAAGAGCTATTAAAATGGCAATAGCTTCTGCCTTAAGAATGGGTGCAGAAGGTATTAAAGTAAAAGTAGGTGGCCGTTTAGGCGGTGCTGAAATTGCACGTAGCGAAGAAATTAAGCAAGGCCGTACTCCTTTACATACCTGGAGGATGGATATTGATTACGCTAACGTATTTGCATTAACTGTTTACGGAAAGATTGGTGTAAAAGTATGGATTTGTAAAGGTGAGGTTTTAGGCAAAAGAGATTTGAACCCGAACGTAGTTGCAGGTGCAGGTAAAGAAGGCGGCGAAAGACAAGGCGGTTTTGAAAGAAGAGATGACAGAAGAGGTGGCGGAGACAGGAGAGATGACAGAAGAGGCGGCGGAAGAGATAACCGTGGCGGTGGCGGAAGAAGAAATTAATCAAATTTTAGAATTAGCAAATTAAAATACAATGTTATCACCAAAAAGAACAAAGCACAGGAAAACGCAGAAAGGCAGAATGAAAGGCGACACAAAGCGTGGAGCAACATTGGCCTTTGGAAGTTTTGGTTTAAAAGCGCTGGATAGTGTTTGGTTAACTAACCGCCAGATTGAAAGTGCCCGTCAGGCATTAACCCGTCACATGAAACGTGAAGGTAATGTATGGATTCGTGTATTTCCTGACAAACCAATTACTGCAAAACCTGCAGAGGTAAGGATGGGTAAAGGTAAAGGTAACCCCGAAGGATGGGCTGCTATTGTACAACCGGGCCGTATTATTTTTGAATGCGATGGTGTACCTGAACAAGTAGCTAAAGAAGCGTTTGAACTGGCAGCGCAAAAACTGCCCATCTTAACAAGATTTGTAAAACGCCACGATTACCAGGCGTAAGAATTAGGAAACTATCAAACTAAATACAATGGCTAAGAAAGTTGATTTTGTAAAAAGCTTAAAAGAGTTGAGTGAGACTGACCTGGTTGCTAAAATCAAGGAAGATGAGTTGCGTTTAAAAAAGCTTTCATTTGCTCACGCAGTGGCTCCGCTGGAAAACCCACAGAGCATCCGTTCTTTAAGAAGGGACATTGCCCGGCTTAAAACCGAATTAAAAAAGAAACAATTAGGGTTTTAATTAAACCATAAAAAGCAGTACAATGGCTGAAAGAAATTTAAGAAAGACAAAATTAGGTGTGGTATCCAGCAACAAAATGGATAAAACCATAACCGTTAATGTTGAAAGAAAAGTAAAGCACCCGCTTTATGGAAAGTTTGTAAAGAAAAGTACAAAGTTTCATGCGCATGATGAAAAAAATGAGTGCAGCATTGGCGACACCGTAAAAATTATGGAAACCCGCCCTTTAAGCAAAACCAAGCGCTGGAGGTTAGTGGAAGTGGTAGAAAAAGTAAAATAATTTTTTTTCAAGCTGCAGCGGTAAACCCAGGGTTTATGCAAACAGCCTCTGATAATAAACAATAGTAATAATAGCTAAAAGCTAAAGCAAATGATACAGCAAGAAAGCAGATTAAACGTAGCGGATAACAGCGGTGCAAAAGAAGTTTTATGTATCCGTGTGTTAGGTAACAGCGGCCAGGATTATGCCAAAATTGGTGATAAAATCGTTGTAACAGTTAAAGATGCAATGCCTGCCGGTGGTGTTAAAAAAGGTACAGTAAGTAAAGCTGTTATTGTACGTACCACTAACAAGCTGCGCCGTAAAGATGGTTCTTATATCCGTTTTGATGATAATGCAGTGGTGTTATTAAACAACTCTGATGAGCCAAGAGGTACACGTATTTTTGGGCCCGTAGCTAGAGAATTAAGGGATAAGGGTTACATGAAAATTATTTCATTAGCTCCGGAAGTATTATAAGTAAAAAGTAAAAAATAAAAAGTAAAAAACATAAGCCGGGAGCAAGTATCAGATTTTGACTTTTGACTTTTGATTTTTGACTTTGCAAAGCATAAAAAAATGAGTACAAGATTTAAACCTAAGTTCAGTATTAAAAAAGGCGATAACGTAGTAGTTATTTCCGGCGAGGACAAAGATTTGAAAAAGCCACGCAAAGTACTGGAAGTTATTTTAGATAAAGGCCGTGTATTGGTGGAAGGTGTTAACATCGTAACCAAACACAGCAAGCCAACATCTCAAAACACTAAAGGTGGTATTATTAAAAAAGAAGCGCCCATTGCCATCAGCAACGTAATGTTGTGGGATGCTAAAGCAGGTGCTGCCACTAAGGTTAAACGTACCAGGGAAAATGGTAAACTAGTTAGAATTTCTAAAAAATCAGGGGAGGTAATCAAATAATGAGCACAAAAACAAACACTGCAAGATTAGCAGATAAGTACACTAAAGAAGTAGTACCTGCTTTAATGAAAAAGTTCAGTTACAAAACTGTAATGCAGGCTCCCAAGCTAAGCAAAATATGCCTTAACCGTGGTGTAAACGGTGCCGTAGCTGATAAAAAATTAATTGACATTGCTGTTGATGAATTAAGCAACATTACTGGTCAAAAAGCAGTACCAACAATGTCTAAAAAAGATATTTCAAACTTTAAGCTGCGTAAAAACATGCCCATTGGTGCAAGAGTTACATTACGTGGTGTAAAAATGTATGAATTTTTAGACAGGCTGGTTTCAGTTTCTTTACCACGTGTACGTGACTTTAAAGGCATTAACGACAAATCGTTTGATGGCCGCGGTAACTACACACTGGGTGTTACTGAGCAAATCATTTTTCCTGAAATTGATATTGATAAGGTAAATAAAATTACCGGTTTGGATATCACTTTTGTTACCACAGCGCAAACCAACGAAGAAGCGTATGAATTGCTGAAAGAGCTGGGTATGCCATTTAAAAACATTAAAAAATAATAAGACTATATCATGGCAAAAAAATCAGTAGAAGCCAGGCAAAGAAAGCGTGAAGCTATGGTTGCCAAATTTGCAGAAAAGAAAGCAGCTTTAAAGGCTGCCGGTGATTTCGCTGCACTGGATTTGTTACCTAAAAATGCTTCTTACATCCGTTTAAGAAACCGTTGCCAGTTAACGGGCCGTCCAAAAGGATACATGAGACATTTTGGTATTTGCAGAAACCAGTTTCGTGATATGGCTTTGCAGGGAAAAATTCCCGGAGTAAAAAAAGCGAGCTGGTAAACAATACAGGGATATCGCATTGAAATAATTTTTTTAAACTAATTACAACATAACAATGGTAACTGATCCTATAGCAGATTATTTAACAAGAATACGCAACGCTCAAATGGCAAACCACCGTGTGGTGGAAATTCCGGCAAGCAATTTAAAAAAGCGTATTACTGAAATTTTGTACGATAAAGGCTACATCTTAAAATATAAATTTGAAGACGACAACAAGCAGGGTGTTATTAAGATTGCATTGAAATATGATGCTGCCACCAAGCTGCCTGTTATTCAAAGTTTAGAAAGAATAAGCCGCCCGGGTTTACGTGCATACGCCAAACCAGAAGAGTTTAAGCGTGTAAAAAATGGTTTGGGCATTGCCATCATTTCAACTTCTAAAGGTGTAATGACAGATAAAGAGGCAAAAGCACAAAACGTTGGTGGTGAAATTCTTTGTAACATTTATTAATTCTTAAAATCTTTTCTGATACCTTAAGCCGAACCTATAGCAGGCTGACCGGTCAGAAAAATAAAATAAACAATATGTCACGTATAGGTAAAAAACCGGTTACAGTTCCTGCAGGAGTTACAATTACTGTTGGTGCTGATAATGTGGTAACAGTTAAAGGCCCCAAAGGCGAATTAAAGCAATTGGTTGACAGGGATATTAAAGTGGAAGTGAAAGATGGTAATGTTGAAATTGGACGCCCCACAGATCAAATACGTCACCGTGCTATGCATGGTTTGTACAGGGCTTTAATTAACAACATGGTTACAGGTGTAACTAATGGCTATCAAAAAAAATTAGAACTGGTGGGTGTGGGTTTTAAAGCAGCTAACCAGGGTAATATTTTAGATTTGGCTTTAGGTTATTCTCACAATATTATAATTGAAGTACCTAAAGAATTAAAAGTAGCTACTGCGCAGGAAAAAGGACAAAACCCAATGATTACTTTGGAAAGTGTAGATAAGCAACTGCTTGGCCAGGTGTGCGCAAAAATAAGAAGCCTGCGTAAGCCAGAACCATACAAAGGTAAAGGTGTGAAATTTGAAGGTGAGGTACTAAGAAGAAAAGCAGGTAAAGCAGCAGGTAAATAATTGTAAATAATTTTCCGGCAGTATCGGAAATAAAAATAAAAGAATCATGAACAGTAAAGCAAGTGCAAGGCAGAAAATACGCTACCGCATCCGTAAAAAAATAAGCGGTGCAGCAGCACAACCAAGGTTAAGTGTTTTCAGAAGCAACACTGATATTTATGCACAGTTAATTGATGATGCAAATGGTGTAACTATTGCAGCAGCATCATCTAAGCAAAAGGACATTGCTGCCCAAAAAGCTCCTAAAACTGAAAAAAGCAAAATGGTGGGTGCCGCTATTGCTGCCAAAGCAAAAGATTTAGGTATTACCACTGTAGTGTTTGACCGTGGCGGATATATCTATCATGGCCGTGTAAAAGCAGTTGCAGAAGGTGCAAGAGAAGGCGGGCTTCAATTCTAATTAATCATTCAAAATCGCAAATCGTTTATAAATGTCAAACGTAATTTTAAATAAAGTAAAAGCTGGTGACCTGGAGTTAAAAGATAAAGTGGTTGCAATTAACCGTGTGGTAAAAACTACAAAAGGCGGCCGTGCTTTCAGCTTTTCTGCTTTAGTGGTGGTGGGTAACGAGGCTGGTGTTGTGGGCCATGGTTTAGGTAAAGCTAAAGAAGTGCAGGAAGCTATTACAAAAGGTATTGAAGATGCAAAGAAGAACCTGATTAAAGTTCCTGTAATGCATGGTACTATTCCTCACGACCAATTAAGTAAAGAAGGCGCTGCTAAAGTTTATATTAAGCCTGCTGCACATGGTACAGGTGTAATTGCCGGAGGCAGTATGAGAGCTGTGCTGGAAGCTGCAGGTATTACAGACGTATTGGCAAAAAGCCTGGGTTCTGCTAATCCGCATAACGTGGTAAAAGCAACCTTTAAAGCATTGGCTACTTTGCGTGAGCCGGTTACTGTTGCAAAAAAGCGCAGTGTATCATTAAAGAAAGTATTTAACGGATAAATTAGTTCATAGTTCATGGTTCATGGTTTGTTGCTATGAACAATGAACCATTAACCATAAGTAAAATGAAAAAGATAAAAGTTACACAGGTTAAAAGCACTATTGACAGGCCGGAGCGCCAGAAAAGAACAATGGTGGCTTTAGGCTTAAAAAAATTAAATGCTACTGTAGAAGTTGAAGCTACTCCGCAAATATTAGGTATGGTTAAAAAAGTTAACCATCTTATTAAAGTGGAAGAGTTAGCTTAATATCTCCTGTAAAAATATATTCATTAACAAGCGAGCCCCGTTTACCCGGGGCGTAAGTTTAAAATAGGTACAATGAAATTACATGCACTTAAGCCTGCAAAAGGCGCAACTCACAAAGAGAAAAGATTAGGCCGTGGTGAAGCAAGCGGCAAAGGCGGCACCTCTACAAAAGGTAATAAAGGCGGACAAAGCCGTGCCGGTTACAAAAGCAAAAAGGCTCACGAAGGTGGCCAGATGCCAATTCAGCGCCGTATTCCAAAACGTGGTTTTAAAAATATTAACCGTGTAGAATATAAAGTGTTTAATATCGGACAGGTTGATCACCTTGCTGAAAAATACAGCATTACAGAATTCAGCCTGCAGAACCTTTATATCAATAACCTCATCAGCCAGTTTGACAATGTAAAAATTTTAGGAACTGGTGAAGTAAAAGGGAAATTTACTTTTAAAGTAAATGCTGTAAGTGCTAAAGCTAAAGCAGCCATTGAAGCAGCAGGTGGTTCTGTAGAGATAGTGAAATAATTTTCCGATATTTGCCTAACCCACGCAACTGCGGGGTTTTTTTAATTGGAGCAAACATAAAACTAGTTTTAAACCTGTGAAGAAGTTTATAAAAACACTTAAGAATATCTGGAGCATTGAAGAGTTACGTAATAAAATAACTTTTACACTGCTGCTTATATTCATTTATATCGTTGGCACACATGTGGTGTTACCCGGTATAGATCCTAACGTTCTTGCTGAGCAAACAAAAAACAGTAAATCTAGCGGCGGTATTTTAGGCCTGCTGGATACTTTTGTTGGCGGCTCCTTTAACAGGGCTTCCATTTTTGCATTAGGTATTATGCCCTACATTTCTGCATCTATCTTTATGCAGTTAATGACTATTCTTGTTCCGCAAATTGCCAAAATTCAAAAAGAAGGCGAAAGCGGCAGAAAGAAAATTAACCAATGGACACGTTACCTTACTGTAGGTGTTACTGCTTTCCAGGCAATAGCATACATCAGCTTCCTTACACAAACTTATGGTACTGCCATTATTCCTGCATACGGTGCCACACTGTTTAAATTTTCTACTGTAATTCTTTTAACTGCGGGTACATTGTTTGTAATGTGGCTGGGCGAAAAAATTACTGATAAAGGTTTAGGCAATGGTACATCAATCATTATTATGGTGGGTATTTTGGCCCGCCTGCCGCAGGCGCTTGCACAGGAATGGACAAGCCGCTCTACGAGAGGTGCCGGTGGTTTATTAATAATGCTGGTGGAAATAGTTTTCCTTATAGCTGTTATTATGGGTTTAATAATGCTGATACAGGGAACAAGAAGGGTGCCGGTAAATTATGCCAAGCAAATTGTTGGCAACAGGCAGTTTGGTGGTGCAAGAAATTTTTTACCATTAAAAGTAAATGCTTCCGGCGTAATGCCCATCATATTTGCACAGGCTATATTATTCCTTGTTGCGTTTATTACAGGCCTTGGCAAAACAGATAAAAGCAGTTTCCTGAATGATCATACCAATGTGTGGTACATGCTTATTTACAGTGTTGCAGTAATTGGCTTTACATTTTTATACACCGCTTTAATTTTCAATCCTAAGCAAATGGCCGATGAACTGAAGCGTAATAATGGTTTCATTCCCGGTGTAAAACCAGGCCAGCCCACTGCAGATTATATTGGTACTATTATGGATCGCATTACTTTACCCGGCGCTATTTTACTTGCCGTTGTTGGTATATTACCGGGATTGTGCCAATTAGCTTTTGTAGGTATGCAGCAAAGTTTCTCTACTTTCTTTGGCGGCACATCGCTGCTGATTATGGTAGGTGTAATTTTAGATACATTACAGCAAATAGAAACACAGTTGCTCATGCGCCAATACGATGGCTTAATGAGCGGTGGCCGTATACAGGGAAGGCAGGCTGCCACTACAGTTTAATTTATCTTCCCCTTAATTGGGGACTTAAAAATAATTAAGCCCCGTCACATGATTGTGCCGGGGTTTGTTTTAACAACAGTTATGATTCATTACAAAACAAAAGAAGAAATTGAGCTGATGCGTATCAGCAGCCTGCTGGTGAGCAAAACACTGGCAGAAGTGGCTAAAATTATCCGCCCCGGTATTTCAACACTTGAGCTGGATGCGTTTGCAGAAAAATTTATAAGAGATAATGGTGCAGAGCCTTCATTTAAAGGTTACCAGGATTTTCCGTTTGCATGCTGCATTTCTGTTAACGATGCAGTGGTGCATGGTTTTCCTGTTAAAGAACCATTGAAAGATGGTGATATAGTTACTGTAGATGTGGGCGTATTTAAAAACGGATTTCATGGAGACAGTGCTTATACATTTGCTGTGGGAGAAATAACTGGTGAAGTAAAGCAGTTGCTGAGAGTTACAAAAGAATCATTGTATAAAGGCATTGAAAAAGCAGTGCACGGCAACAGGGTGGGAGATATTGCATTTGCTGTACAATATCATACAGAAAAAGAATACGGTTATGGTGTGGTAAGAGAACTGGTGGGCCACGGGCTGGGAAGAAAACTGCACGAAGAACCTCAAGTGCCTAATTATGGTAAACGTGGCACAGGTGCTAAATTAAAAGAAGGAATGGTAATTGCCATTGAGCCGATGATTAATATGGGCACTAAAAATGTATATCATGATAAAGATGGATGGACGGTACGTACAGAAGATGGTAAGCCTGCTGCACACTACGAACATAATATAGCCATACAAAAAGGTAAGCCGGATATACTTTCTTCTTTCACAGAAATTGAAGCAGCCGAAAAAGCAAACAGTAATTTGTGCAGCGATTATTAATCAGAGTATCCTGTATTTCATTTCCACTCTTTCATCGCTCCAAACATTATCAGGGCTTATGTAAGTGTCTCTATATTGCATAACAACTCCTGATTTTGCAAAAATATCCCTTACCAGTTCACTGCATATATAATTACGGTTACGTTCCCGCCTGCTGATGTGGAACAGTATGCGTATCATGATACGGAAAATTTCAAAATTATCATACGGCCGTGTCAGTTCATCCAGTCCAAAGCTGATGCCCTTGTTTAAATTTTCTTTAGGTACGTCGGTATTTAATTTAGCAATGGCTATCTGCCCTTTGTAGGGGCGCTTCTTTCCTTTATAATCATGCAGGTATTTTGATAGTGGTATAAGCCGGATGCCCACATACGGCTCCGCTTCAAGCACCAGCACCCTTTTTAATTCTTCATCTTTATAAATAACAGCCACATGGCTCCAGGTGCTTTTGGTAAGCCGCTGTATAATGCCGGAAAAAGTATAACTGCCGCTGCTGAAAAAAATATCGCCTGTTTTTAAATAATCCCTTATTTTTTCATAAGGCATTACGGGCATTTGCTTTAATTGTTTTTTGTTAACAGAACTGGCCATTAAATAAAGTTTTAGAATATTGCTTTAGTAAATTACTTTTAATTTTCAAGATACGAATTCCGTTAATGAATAAAAAACAGTTAGTGGTTATAGGCGGCGGTGCAGCCGGTTTTTTTTGTGCTGTAAATGCAGCACGTATTAACCCCGGCCTGCAGGTTATTATTGCTGAAAAAAGCAATAAGCTGTTAAGCAAAGTAAAAATAAGCGGTGGCGGAAGATGCAATGTTACACATGCCTGCTTCAGCATTGCAGATATGATTAAGAAATATCCCCGTGGCGCTTCATTTTTAAAAAAAGCATTTCATCATTTTTTTACAACAGATACAATACAATGGTTTAAAGAAAGAGGAGTGGAGCTTACAGCAGAAGCAGATGGAAGAATGTTTCCTGTTAGCAATACATCACAAACAATTATTGATTGCTTTATAAAAGAAGCTAATAAATATGGTGTTGATATATTAATGAACCGGGAAGTGGATGAATTGAATTACAATAATAAAAAATGGCTAATCAATTTTAAAAACAACGAAATTATCACTGCAGATTATGTTTGCATAGCCAGTGGCGGTTACCCAAAAATAAACCAGTTTGAGTGGCTGCAAAAAACAGGGCATACTGTTGATGCGCCCGTACCATCTTTATTTACATTCAATATGCCGGGCAATAACATTACTGCTTTAATGGGTGTATCTGTGGAGAATGCAGTGGTAAAAATTACAGGTACCAAATTGCAAAGCGAAGGGGCATTATTGATAACACATTGGGGAATGAGCGGCCCGGCGGTTTTACGGTTATCGGCATGGGCCGCAAAAGAATTAGCTGCCACCAACTGGCATTGCACCATTACTGTAAACTGGCTGCCTCAATACAACGAAAATTCACTAAAAGAAAAAATACAGCAGGTACGTTTTGCTGTTGCCGCACAAAAAATAAGTAATCGTAACCCTTTTAACCTGCCTGCAAGGTTGTGGGAATATTTGCTGCAGCAAAGCGGTATTAATGCTGATATGCGCTGGGCAGATTTGCCTGCTAAAGAACAAAACAAACTGGTTAAAACTATATGCACGCAGGAGTTTTTAGTAAAAGGTAAAACAACTTTTAAAGAAGAGTTTGTTACAGCAGGCGGTATAGATTTAAGCCAGGTTGATCATAATACGCTGCAAAGCAAAACAGCGCCGGGTTTATTTTTTGCAGGCGAGGTGTTGAATATAGATGGCATAACCGGCGGCTTTAATTTTCAAAATGCATGGACCACCGGCTGGATTGCTGCCCAGGCTATTAGCAACCTTGCAAAGGGCTGAGTACAGCTGTATTTTTGCAAAATCTTTTCAATAACCCGTTTTAATAAAACTATCTTTGCCCGCAATTATATGGCTGCAATACGGGCCTGCACCGGATTATGAAAAAAATTGACCGCTACATACTGTCAAAATACCTGTCTACTTTTTTCTTTTGCATATTACTGATGACGGTTATTGTTGTAGTGGTGGATGTAAGTGAAAAAACAGATGACTTTGTAAAATCTAAACTGCCGGTGTGGCGCATAATAACGGATTACTATTTTGGTTTTATTCCCCGTATTGATGCCATGCTTTTTCCGTTGTTTGTATTTATTGCAGTAATATTCTTTACTTCAAAAATGGCCAACCGCTCCGAAGTGGTGGCTATACTAAGCAGCGGCGTAAGCTTCCGCCGGTTTATGGTGCCGTTTATTGCAGGTGGTTTAATACTTGCAACATTATTATGGTGGGGCAACCGTTATATTGTACCCGTTGCCAATAAAAAGTGGGGCGACTTCCAGGCAAAATATATTGACTTTAATACCGGTGCTGATAACAACCAGCGCAGTTATAAAATGCATTTATATTTCCGTAACGATTCAAACACTTATATTGGTATAAGAGGCTATGATACTGCTTCAAAAATTGGCAACGGATTTTTTGTACAGCGTTTTTCCGGTAATAAATTAGTGTACAACCTGCGTGCAGATAATTTTACATGGGATACCATTGCAAAAAAATGGAAGCTGGATAATGTAACGGAACGGGAACTGAAAGGCATTACCGAAAACGTAAAACATACACCATCACTACAGGTGGCCTATAATTTTAAGCCAATAGATTTGCGTAAAGATGACTACCTGAAAGACCAGATGCCCACGCCGCTTTTAAACCAGTTTATAAGCCAGGAAAAACTCCGTGGCTCCGAAAACCTGAATGCCCTGCTGGTGGAACGTTATACAAGAGATGCCATTCCTGTATCGGTGTTAATACTAACCATTATTGGCGCCGTGCTGGCTTCCCGAAAAGTAAGAGGCGGCAGCGGCCTGCACCTTGCAGTTGGCGTTATCATCAGCGTTATGTACATTCTCTTCAGCCGTTTTGCAATTGTATTTGCCACCAAAGGTAATTTTACCCCTTTTCTTGCTGCATGGACGCCTAATTTACTATTTGGGGCACTGGCTTTATACCTTTATAAAAAAGCACCCAAGTAGTACTGTTTTATTTATAAACTTTCTTTTAAAAGTTTTGTTTAACAGGGTGGGGCATCGTAATTTTAGGCAATTGTTTATGCAGGCTCTTCTTTTCTCCTGCATTTCAGTCATTCTAAATTTTCAAACACCAATATGGGAATTATCAAGGATACTTTTAAGGCAAGGGCAGAAGTGGTAGCTGCTGAAATAAAAGATTTGCTTAAAGAGCATGGCAGTAAAAAAATTGGCGAAGTAACATTAAGCCAGATTTACCAGGGCATGAGAGGCATGACCGGGCTGGTAACAGAAACATCGTTGCTGGATGCACAGGAAGGTATCCGTTTCAGGGGTTACACCATTCCGGAGCTGCAGGCTAAATTGCCTAAGGCTCCTGAAGGGGCAGAGCCATTGCCTGAAGGATTGTTTTACCTGATGCTGGTGGGTAATTTACCCAATGATGAAGATGTGCAGCATATAACCAATGTATGGCAACGCCGCAGCCATGTGCCTAATCATGTGTTTCATACCATTGAAGCATTGCCTATAAATACACACCCAATGACGCAGTTTGTGGTAGGTGTAATGGCCCTGCAAACAGAGAGCAGCTTTTCAAAACGCTATGCAGAAGGCATGAGCAAAAAAGATTATTGGGAAGCGGTGTTTGATGACTCCATGGATTTAATAGCACGCCTGCCACGTATAGCCGCTTATGTATACAGGCGCAAGTATAAGTTTGGCGAACATATTCAACCAAATGGTTTATTAGACTGGGCCGGCAATTTTGCCCACATGCTGGGTTATGATGATGAAAGTTTTAAAGAGCTGATGCGTTTGTACATGACGATACATGCCGATCATGAAGGGGGTAATGTATCTGCACACACCACACATCTTGTAGGCTCTGCATTAAGCGATCCTTATTTAAGTTATGCTGCAGGTATGAATGGCCTTGCAGGCCCGCTGCATGGCTTGGCCAACCAGGAAGTAATTAAGTGGATTTTTGAAATGCAGGAACAGTTAAATACAGATCAACCCACTAAAGAACAAATTGCAGAATACGTTAAAAAAACATTGAGCGAAGGAAAAGTGGTGCCGGGTTATGGCCACGCAGTGCTGCGTAAAACAGACCCACGCTTTACTGCACAAATGGAGTTTGGTAAAAAACATATGCCTGATGATAAACTGGTGCAAACTGTTTGGAATGTATATGAAACTGTACCACCTATATTGCAAACAATGGGCAAAATAAAAAACCCCTGGCCAAATGTAGATGCACACAGCGGTGCATTGCTGGTGCATTATGGAATGGTGGAGTATGAATTCTACACAGT
This sequence comes from Ferruginibacter sp., assembly GCA_044225605.1. GTDB lineage: Bacteria > Bacteroidota > Bacteroidia > Chitinophagales > Chitinophagaceae > Ferruginibacter. Next base: position 349,862 of record JBGAIJ010000004.1, on the reverse strand, counting down.
ATTGTTTGCTGTATCAAGAGCATTAGGTGTGTTAGCAAGCCTTTGCTGGGACAGGGCGTTGGGCTTTCCACTGGAAAGGCCAAAATCTGTTACAACAGATTTAGTAAAACTATGGCTGGAAGGCAAAGATGAAATTTGGGGAGAGTAATATTAACCTGATTAAATATTATAAAAAGCCCGGTGTTATAACCGGGCTTTTCTTTTTGGATGCGAACATATAGGGCTATATATTTGCAATCCACTTGGGGAATTAGCTCAGTTGGTAGAGCGCTTGCAAGTCCCGAAAGCATTCGGGAAAGATGTCAGCGTTTTACAAGTTCTAAAAAATAAGGGGAATTAGCTCAGTTGGTAGAGCGCTTGCATGGCATGCAAGAGGTCAGCGGTTCGAACCCGCTATTCTCCACAAAAGGCTGCCTGTGCAGACAGCCTTTTGTACATTATTATGTTTTCAGTTTACATTATATACTCTGCAAAGCTTAACAAATACTATACAGGTTATAGTGAAGATGTAAACTTGCGTTTAATGCAACATAATACAGGTATATCCACCTTTACTTCTAAGGCGGCGGATTGGGAACTGAAGTACCAGGAAAATTTTGAAACAAGAGAAGCAGCCCATAAAAAAGAGCTGGAAATAAAGAACAAAAAAAGCCGGAAGTATATTGAATGGCTCATCAATAATTTTACAGGGTAAAACGCTTACATGTCCCGAAAGTATCCGGGAAAGATGCCAGCGGTTCAAACCAGTTATCTTCCACAAAAAAGGCAGCCTGTACAGGCTGCCTTTTTATTTTATTATGTTTTCAATTTACATTATGTACGCAGTTAATTGTTATTGCTTATCCACTATATAATTCAATTCTGTTACACCGCAGGTAAATTGCCGCGTAGTTAATAGCTGCAGTTTTATTTTGTTCTTAATGTCTGTAAATAACGGAATGCCCTGCCCAAGAATAACGGGGTTAACAAACAGCCAGTAACCGTCAATTAAATTTAGTTGCATAAGTGCATGTGTTGCTGCGGGGCTGCCAAAAATTAAAATGTCGTTACCCGGCTGTTGTTTTATTTCATTTATATTATCTGCCAGATTGCTGCTGATAATTGTTGTATTAACCAACCCTGCATCTTTCATTGTTTTTGATAAAACAATTTTGCGCACTTTGTTATACCATTTTGAGTGTTCAATATCGTGGCGGGAGGCATTGGGTTTGTCGCCTGCGCCGGGCCAGTAATTTTCCATCATCTCATAAGTTACCCGCCCGTATAATGCTGCGTCACCTTCACCTATACGTTTGCCTGCATAATTAAAAATTTCTTCGTCAACTTTAATCCAGTCCATTTCCCCGTTTGGCCCTGCTACAAAACCATCAAGCGATATGTGCATAAATGAAATTATTTTTCTCATACGGTGCTGTTTTTATTATTGTGTGGTTGGTTACTGTTTTTATAATGATTGTTAACGAAACTATGCAATTGGATGCATGGTACAATTTACAGATTATTTAGTGGAAGTATAATTAGTATTGATAGTGGCGAAGATTGAATCGAACGTTCGGTGTGCCCTAAGCCGGAGTCGTGGATTCGAACCTGTAATTCTAAGTCAAATAATTCTCCTGTGCAGGCAGCTCTTTTATTTTACAATGCTTTTACACAGTTATACTGCCGCTTAGCCCAAATATTTGCTGTCATTCATACTATGGGTTTATTTTAGTGTTTTGCATAGGCCATGAATAAAAACTTTCTCCTCTTCGCTTTATGTATGTTGTGCCTTTGTGCCGGCGCACAAACAAAAGCTTCTTTAACAATTATTGTTTTAAATCCAGAAGGTAAACCAGCCGGTGGAGCAGTAATTGAATTATTAAAAAATAACCACCTTGTTAAAACGGCAGTAACAGACGTTAAAGGCACGGTGGCTTTTGATAAAATTGAAAACGGTATTTATGCATTCAATATAAATCTTAGTGGCAGCGCAGCTTTTAAAAAAGATTCTGTTGCGGTTACTGCAGATGGTACTAACCTAACCGTACAGTTAAAAAGGACGGATGTTACCATGCAGGCTGTAAATGTTAGCAGTAAAAAACCTTTTGTTCAGCAGGTGCAGGGCAAAACTATTTTAAATGTAGACGCTGCAGTAACCAACGTGGGCGCCACCGTACTGGAAGTACTGGAAAAATCTCCGGGTGTAACTGTTGACCGCAATGGCGGTATTGCCATGCAGGGCAAAGCCGGCGTGCTGGTGCTTATTGATGATAAGCAAACTTATTTATCAGGTGCTGAACTGAATAACCTGTTAAGCAGTATGAATGCAGCACAGGTGGAACAAATTGAACTGTTGCCCAACCCGCCGGCTAAATATGATGCCAGCGGTAATGCCGGCATCATTAATATAAAAACCAAAAAAAGCAAAGTAAAAGGGTTTAATGGCAGTGCTTCTGTAACTGCCACGCAAGGAGTATATCCTAAAAACAACAACAGCCTGCTGCTTAATTACCGAAACGGAAAGTTTAACCTGTTTACAACATACAGTATGAACCTTAATAAATACCTAACTGATATTTATGCATTGCGGAAATATTATGACGGCAACGGTAATATCACCGCCATATTAGATCAGCCTACATATTTTTCCGGAACGGTATTTAACAACACCATTAAAACCGGTATTGACTATTATGTAAATTCTAAAACCACTGCAGGTGTGGTATTGGGTGGTACATTAATTCACCGTAAAGGGAACAGCACCGCTGCAGCCACATGGCTTAATGCAAATAACGCAGTTGATTCTGCAGTGGCAACAACCAGCAGCAGCGATAATCATTTTAAAAACGGGTCGGTTAATTTTAATGTGCGCCATGCAATAAATAAAAAGCAAGATGTTGCAGTTGATGCTGACTGGCTGGGTTACAATATTGAAAACGATCAGCAGTTTAATAACCAGTTGCAGGCAGCAGGAGGTTATAAAGAAGCATCCCGTGGCAGCATCAGCTCCACTATAAAAATCAATTCTGCAAAAGTGGACTATACTAACCGCTTTAATAAAATCGGCATGCTGCAGGCAGGTTTTAAAACATCGCAGATTAAAACCGGTAATGATGCTGCCTATCAAAAATTTACTGCCAATACCTGGCAAAACGATTATGGTAAAAGCAACTATTTTATTTATAAAGAAAATATAAATGCACTGTATGGCAGTTACGAAACAAAGTATAAACAAGTTGCTTTGCAGGCGGGCATGCGTTATGAGCATACGGCATACGATGCACATCAATTAGGTAATGTGCAGCAAAAGGATTCTTCGTTCAGCCGCAGTTACGGAGGTTTTTTTCCCAGTGGTTTTATAAGTTATGAGGCCGACAGTGCCAATACATTTTCTGTTACGTTTAGCCGCCGTATAGACCGGCCGGCTTTTCAAAAGCTCAATCCTTTTTTCTTTATTATTAACAAGTACACCTACCAAACCGGTAACCCCTTTTTTCTGCCGCAATACAGCTGGAATTTGCAATTAAGCCACCAGTATAAACAACTGCTTACAACTGCGGTCTCTTACAGCCATATCACCAATTATTTTTCGCAGTTATTTTTAACTGATACGGCAACAGGTATTTTGCTGTACTCGGAAGGTAATGTGGGCAAAGCATATAATATTGGTGTGTCTGCCACACTGCAGCTGTCTTTGGCTAAATGGTGGTCGGTTACAGCGCAGGCAAATTATAATTACAAACAGTTAAAAGGGTATAATGGCAATGCAAATTTTACATCTTACATCAACCAGCTAAACATAAACATCAGTAACCAGTTTAATTTTGCTAAGGTTTATACTGCAGAAGTGTCCGGCTTTTATACAGGGCGTGCCCGAAACGATTTGCAGGAACTGTTGTATCCCACAGGCCAGTTGTCGTTTGGCGTGGCAAGGCCGGTACTTAAAAAGAAAGCCACCTTGCGGCTAAGCGCCCGTGATATTTTTTATACCAACACTATGGAAGGCTTAACCAGTTTTGCAAAAGCCACCGAATATTTTATTTTATGGCGGGACAGCCGTGTACTGAGTATATCATTTACCTACCGCTTTGGCAAAGCATATAAAGCCGGTAAACGCACACAAGGCAGTGCGGCAGATGAAATGGAACGGGTGGGAAATGGCTGATGAAACTGCAGGGAATTTTTTAAATGGTACCTGTTCTTTCATTCTATATGCAATTGTTTTAGTGGCGCAAAAGTTTCTCCAGTTGGCTGTAGACTACATATTATCCAAAACTTTCAGTGTTTGCAGCAGTTACCTTTATTTGATTATCCATACAGCCTAAACAAATTTTAGCTGTTCCAATAATTTACTTTTAAAATAAGTGTTGGAATATTTTTCATTTAGGAGCATTTAGTTTGTCCACTTTTGATTTGTTCTTAATGCAAAAAGCATTTGGTAAACTCTGTTAAGCCCATAAGTGCCAATTAAACCATAGTCAGTAATTATTTTTGTTTTTCTGTTGTCATAGGTAATTGTCAATGTCGATGATTGGTCATCTGTCCAGTCTACCGCATAGCTGTCTTTCAATTTTACAAAGTCAATGTAGTTAAGCAGGTTAATAATTTCACTGTATTTATCTTCTGTGATTATTGAAGTATAATTACCTTTTACTTCACTGCCATTAACCTTATTAAACCTGTCAGCTAACCAACTTGCAGTTCTGTCAGCGTTAATTGTCATTTTGAATATTGGACAAATTCCAAAACAGCCAGTAGTGGAATATTCTATTTTATCAATTTTGTAAGATGCCGGTGAAGGGTTTTCTTCAATGAAGTCGCCGGATTGATAAACCAAAACAATTTGTTCAAGTTTACGGGGTTTGTGCCTGTCGCCTACATCTGTATGGCTCTCAAAATAATAATTAATCCTGTTATTGTTTACAACTGGAAATGTGCACTCCTGAAAACTACGCCTCGTTATTGGGTTGATTTCATAATTACCATTTCCTTTATCAAGTATACAAATTATATGAGGATCTGACCAGTTTCCAACAATTAGCATATCGTTTAAGCCATTGTTGTCAAAGTCAGGTATCTGCCAGGGTTTTACTTTTAAGCTGTCAGATATTTTTTTGCAATTAATTCCCGAATAATCATTGCTGTATTTTAATGCTTCATTTACTTTAAAGTCGGCATACCTTTTATTAATTTTAAAGATTAACTCTTCAATTTGTTTTGCAGTTTTAATGCTGTCAATAAAATTTGGTTTGTGAATTACCTTGCCGTTTGCCTGGCCGTAACAAGATTGAAAAAGTACCAGGCAAAATATGAATTGTAAAAATAATTTTAGCATGTAATGCCTATTTTATGGTCTGAAAAAATGCCTTCAATATTCATGGTTTGCTGCTGATGCTGCGAACGTTTCACCACACTTGCAGCAAGCCCCATGTTGGCTGTAGTAAAGCCTATTGCTTGAGTTCTTTGATATTTTGTTTCGCTTGCTGTTTCGCCTGTTCGTCTCCATATTTTTCTGTCAACTCGTAATACTTTATTGCGTTTGCCTTATCGCCTTTTAGTTTATAACCTTGCGCAATATTATTCAGAACGATGTAATCTTTAGGATTTATTTTTTCAGCTTGCTTTAAATAGTCAATGGCTTTGTCGTAGCTTTTTGTCAGCAGTAAAGCAACTGATGTAGTTGATAATATTTCAACATTGTTGTTGTAGTATTTCAATGTAGCTTCTCCAATTTGTATCATATTTGGAAGCAGGTTGTCATCTTCGGTATCATACAATTCTTTCAGGTAAGTTTGAATTGTTCCCAACATAAAACCTTCGCCGTCTTCCTGTTTTTTATTCTCTGTCCATAACCAATTATTCTTATTCACTCGTGAATACTCAACCGTCTTAATCACTTCTTTTGTAAAGTTGTTGTAATCTCCAATTTGTTGCAGCAAATAACACTTGCCAAATCGTATGTCTAATCTGTTGGGAAATTTATTAATGCCTGTGTTTGCGTATTTAATTGCTTGACTTAGTTTGTTGGGTTGGTAACCCAAATTTGAATTTATATAACCAGCAACTTTTCCTGTACTATCTGTAATTTGAAAACTCTCTTTGCTTTTTTGGTCTCTGTCAAGTGAAATAATTTCTTGTTTACTATTTGAGAAATAAAAATTGATTGCAGAAGTATAAAGCTCAGGGTCGTTGGGATTAGTCTTTTCCCATTCTGCAAAGAGTGATTTTATTTTTGTCGTGTCATTATTCTTAAAGAGCTTTTTGAATTTCTCATAATTGGTTTGTCCAAATACAAGAGTTGAAATCAGTGTCAAGAAAAGTAGTGAAATCGTTTTTTGCATGGTTTTTTTTATTGCTGCCAACGAACAGGGCTTTGTTCAGGTTGGGAAATAGCATTCCGTCTGCCCGGAACCGCTGTTGATTAAAAATTTAATGTTGAAGTTATGTACAAAAGTTCAGCAATGAACGTCCAGCCCAAACAAATGCTGAACATAATTACAATTGTCGGTTGTTATTCCGTCAGCCCAACTTGCACAAAACCCCTTGTTGGCGGTAGGCTTTCTTATTCATCAACATCAAAATATTCGTGAAGTCTTAATATTTTATATATAGCCGGTTTGTCATTCACGTTAAGTATTTTAACGTCAACAATAAATGCTGTTGTGAAAGGATTAATGTCGCTATGTAACATTTGTTCTTTAAGCTTATCATCTTCAAAAAGCACGTTCATCTCTTTTTTGGATATTTCTTCTATAACAGCCTTGTTACCAGTCTTGCTTTTAATGTTACCCCTAGCTTGAAACCAAGTCAATACAACTTTTTCGTGTATGTCATCCTGTTGAGCAGGAAGTTTCAGTTGGTCAAGTTCCCTTTTTACAATATTTTGAATTGCATTTGATTTTGTTGAGTCAAGATGGAAGTTTAAAGTAACATTCCCATTAATTGTAGTAGAAAAATTAATTTGTGACGCTTTGTCTTTTGCAACAGGATTTACAATTGCTGATAATTCTTTGTAATCTGTCGGTTGTAATTCTGGCTTTTCTCCTTCGCCGTTTAGTAAATATGTAAATGTGGTCTTAATGTATTTTGTAAAGTCAAGGATTGTATTGAAATTCTCCATAAAAGGAATCATTCCAATAGTCGCTAATTCAATAAGTTCAACAATTACGCTCCCTGATTTGATTTCTTTTACAAACAACTTGGCTTCTCGCTCTTCTTTGAATTGTCCATTTTTTTGAACATATGTTGTGAATTGAGATGCAATAGAAAAAAGTGACTTAGTTAAGTCAACTAATTCAATAGGTTCTTTGTTGTCAATTTTGATTACAAGTCGTGCATCCTGTCTTTCTATGGTCTCAGTCATATGTTATTAGGGTGTTGGTTGCTAAGCTTACCGCCAACGTTGAGGGCTTGCTGCTGTGCTGGTATTTTATAACGTCCAGCCTGGAACTGAAGCCCAATAGAATTACTAATATTGAAGATAAGAACTAAAGCCGAATAGAATTCCGTCTGACCGAACCGCTGCTGATAGCGAACAGGAAGATGAGGATTTATTCGTCAGCCAGCATAGCAGCAAACCCCATGTTGTGCGTTCGCTTATTGAGTTTCTTTGGTGTCACTGCTAATCTCCAAAACAATCTCAAGCATTTTTGTTTTAGTATCAATTATTTTTTTGAGAAGTTTGTCTCTTTGCTTAAGATCTGAAACACCATTTATGTCATTACACAAGCCGTACTGCAATAAATCAAGAGTTTTCAATTTTTCACTTGCGTCTTGATATTTTGTGTTTATTTTAAAAGATGCTACTCCTAAATCAAACTTCTGTGGAACTCCAGTTTTAAGTCCTGTGATGTCAATAGTTCTTGACTTAGTTTCGTAGAATCTTTTACATGATACTTTTTTTGTAAATAGTCTCATAAGCAAAATTTTAATTGGAGTTAATATAAAAATACATTGGGATATACTTATTAATGAAAGCACAAGTAAAGGATAGGATAAAAGATAGAAGTTTTTAATTTTTGTTTCAGCATACTCAAAAGATTCAGGTTTCCATATTCCTTCTGGATTACAGCCTCTTTGTGATAGTAACTGTTGACATGTATAAGTTGAATCACTATCAAAAGTTAGCTCTGCGCCTATTAAAATCTTACTATTATTGCAAAAGCATGTATTATTTTCTATGACATCTAAATACAATTTACCAACCCAAATAAATATGGCTGTAGCTATTATGGCAATTGAGACCATGAGAGTTAAATTATTTGCCATTTTAACTTGTTTGGCAAGAAGAAATAAGAACAATGCAGATGAAATGAGAATAGCAGCTACTGTTTTTACAATCGTTGAGTTTGTTGAGGCTATTGTTCTTGTGATTGGTGGATTGAATAATGCTATGCAAATTACAATTACTACAATTGCAAAAAAGAATAGTATTTTATAAAATGGTAGTTTCATTTATTGCACAAACAGATCTATTTTATAAAAAAGGGAGTTGACATGAACATATTTTTTAGGTCCAGCCGGAATTGTAGAATCTCCTTTTTTATTTAACTTTTCTGCCCAAAAAACATATTCGCCGGGAACGAAGAGAGAGTCTGTGGTTGTGCTGCTATTTTCAGCAAAGCATTGTTTGATGTTTAATTGATGTCTGTCATCAAAATAATACGCCCAACATACTAAAAAGCCTTTCCTTTCAATGTTTAACCTGTCTGATGTTCGTACTGTCACTATTGAATTTTTGAATCCTGTTGTGAAGTTCGCTTGTGCTGCTTCACATTTTGCTTGAATATCATTATGTATTCCTTCCAAAATATTTGTTTCTACTTCTGTAAATGTATTTGCATTAGTAAGATTTCTTGTAGCGGAAGATAGTTTAATAAGTGAAGTTCGATAAGGAAAGGAAACTTCAGTTTGGGTTCTTAAAGCTGTCGATTTTAGCCATGCTACATTTTCAATTGACTTGTTGACTAAATTAATATCTCTATTTCTATTTACGGTGTCATACTTTTGTGTATCATCAATCTTTGTTGATTGTCCCAATGCATATTTTTTGTTAGGCAAGCTTTGTTTTAATTGATTTAGCTCTGTACTTAATTGGTCAAATTCCGCAATTTCTTGTCCGTCGAAATCAGAAAAATGTTTATTTGTTTTACATTCTTCAATGTAATTAAAACTTGAAGAAATTGTAAAAATTAGTCCAAGTAATGTCAATCTGAACATATCTATGATTTTAAGTTGTTATTTCGATAGTCGTGTTAAGTGACGCACAACGAACAGGTATTGCTGCAGTTTGGGCATTTGAAATACGTCACGCCGGAGCTGCTGCTGATAGCTGAACGGTTGATGATGTTTTGTTCATTAGCCAAATGTATAACGTCCAGCCGGAACTAAAGCTGAATTTTTTACTGCTGCTGATGCTTACAACGTCCAGCCCAAATTGCAGCAATACCCATGTTGGCGGTAGTTTTATTCAAACGCACTTTTAAGATATTTTTCAGAGCACTTGAATTCTTCTAAAATCAAGTCGTCATTCATATTCTTTAGAAGTCCGTATTTTTCAATCAATGGTTTAAATTTCTGTCTACCGTAAACTGAAAGGGCATTGTAGTATAAAAGAATAAGTTCATAACTTGAAAGTTGAGCCCTTACTAAGTTTGTATAGTCTCTTTTATGCTCATCTTTTATCTCTGATTGGCGAACAAATTTTATAATATGGTAGAGGTTGCGAAAATAGTGTCCTAAATCTGCTTGTTCTTTTGCAAATAGACCTTCATATATTTTCAAGATGTCCACTTGTGATTTGTCCCCAGAGTATTTTGTTTTTGCTTCGTGTTGGGCAAAATTTTCAAGTCGTGCATAGAATATTTTGAAACAATCTCTTCCAACACCAATTACTTCTCCGATATTGTTATTTTTCCTTAAGTCAATAGAATTGACGATTTGATTATGAAAGTTTAGGAGTTGAAAAAAAGTGTTTTCAGACCTTTGAATTTTTTGCGTAACAGTCTGTTCCTGAAAAACAAGTCTTGTTTCCTCCAATTCCTTTCTTTGCAATTCAAATTCCGCAATCTGTTGTTCTAATGCTTTAACTTGAAGTTCTACTGCTTTCTGATTTGTTTCAAAATCTCGTCTTTGTTCTTTAAGAGTGACGTAAAATAATATGATACTTGCAAGTGACCAGATAGTTCCAACTACACCAGCTATAAAACTTCCAAAGTGGTCTAACTTTTCAGTGTCAACCTGCAATGAAGTAGTCAATGTGTAGTTCTTCCAAAAGAAAAGAATAATCGTAACTCCAATTACAATTGTTCCAAAAACAATAAGTCTAATACTAAGTTTCTCCGTCATTGTCGCTTAAAAATTACCGCCAACACGTAAATATACGCCACAATTAAAAAATATCAAAAACTGTTTACGCCTGAAAATCAATAAAAGTCTTGTCGCCTTTTAAGATTGTTGTGTCGCCTTTTTGTATTTAGAGTATGTCGCCTTTTAGCCATAAGTCGTCTAAAGGGCTAACGATAGTTACTAGTTTGGCTTTACTTACGTGGGTGTATCGCTCAGTGGTTCTTATATCAAAATGACCAAGAATGTCCTTAATATATTTAATGTCTATACCCTTTTCAAGAAGATGAGTGGCAAAGCTATGGCGAAGGCTGTGGAAACTCACCTCTTTTCTAATTCCTGCTAATTCCTTTGCCCGTTGAAATATTTTTTGTGCATTTCTTGCTGCATAAGGTTGGTTAGCTATTTCGCTTTCAAACAAATATGTTTTTGGGCGTGGGTCGCTTGTTTTGATATAGTCCCGCAATACATCGAGCAATACAGGGCTAAGGTTTACATACCTGTCTTTTTTCCCTTTTGAATTTTGCACTTTAATCAGCATGCGGCCACTGTCAACATCACTGTGTTTAATATTTACCGTTTCACTTACACGCAAGCCGGCACTATAAGCCGTAAATAAAATGGCTTTGTGTTTTTTATTAGCAATGGCATTAAAAAGCGCTGCCAGTTCCTTCTCGCCCAAAATATTTGGTAATTGCAATGGCTTTGCAAATGGCTGTATAATTATTTTGATTTAGCGGCAGGTACCAGCATTTATTTGTTTGGCTCCATTTGACGCCTTTTATCATTTTTACCGCTTTTGTTATTTGTTGGTTACGTGTATTGTAAATGCCAATGTATTCTGCATTACGGTGCTGTAATGGCTTAAGCGTAATAGTTAGCATGTTTAAAAATAACAGAACAAGTTCACAACGATGCTGCCATAAAAAACTAATGCTGGTATCATACACCTTCGCTTAAGCTACGGCGTACAAGAAACTTATTCCTTCACTTCTTCCCACAAATGCCGTATCAATCCATCGGCCAAACCAATTTTGGGTACATAAATTTCCTGTGCATCGGCCCAGCGCATAACGTTGGTATAAATTTGCAGGGCGGGCACAATTACATCGGCACGGTCTTCACGCAGGCCGTATTTACTAATGCGTTCGGCAAGGGGCACATTGCCCAGTTCTTTATAATAATCTTTTAATAATTCCTGCGTAAGGGGCTTACCGTCTTTACGCTTACTCATGCTGAACACTTTATTAATGTTGCCGCCGGTGCCAATGGCCACCACTTCTTTATGGCCTTTGGTTACTGCTTTTACGGTTTCTTTCATATCGTCCCACTGCCACTCCTTCACCATATTTTTTAACAGGCGTATGGTGCCAATGTTAAACGATTTTTTATAAGTGAGTATGCCATTGCTGAAAAAAGACAGTTCGGTGCTGCCGCCGCCTACATCAATATACATGTAACTGTGGTTGCGGTCCATGTTTTCAGCAACATGGTTTTCGTAAATCAGGTTGGCTTCCAAATCGCCGCTTATTACTTCAATGCTGATGTCTGTTTCCAGTTTTATTTTACGGATAATATCGGCTGCATTTTTTGCATCCCTCATGGCACTGGTGGCGCAGGCTTTTAAATGCTCCACACCATAGGCATTCATTAAATGTTTATATGCCTTCATGGTTTGCAGCACCATACCAATTTTTGGTTTGGATATGATGCTGTTTTCAAACACATCAAAACCTAAACGCAGCGGCACCCTTACCAGGTTTAGTTTATTAAAACTGGTGCTGCCATTATCATTGGTAATTACTTCTGTAATTAAAAGCCTTGCGGCGTTACTGCCTATGTCTATTGCTGCAAGTTTCAATAGTTGTTAAATGGTTGAATGATTAAATGGTTAACCGCCAAAACGATTTTTACGAATTTACGTAAACGGGTATACCTGTGAATGAATTGTGGTATTAACTTATTAACGCACTGTTAATTGAACAGGCGGCAGCATACTTTACCATATAAACAAGCTGGTTAACTGTTTGCCTGCTTGCGGAAAAGGTAATTGTAAATTTCCACCTGGCTGCGTACTTTTTTGGTGTTGCGGGGGTTTACGTATTGGTTGCTTAAATCGTTACCCAGTAAACGGGCTTTAATATTATCGCTAAGCTGTATCTGCAAAATATCTTTCAGCTCCTGCTGAATATTTTTTTCAAAAATGGGGCAGGCGGCTTCAATGCGGTGGTCAATGTTACGCACCATCCAGTCGGCGCTGGATATAAATACTTTTTCATTACCGGCATTGGTAAAAATCATTACACGGGCATGCTCCAGGTACTCATCCACAATACTGATGGCATATACATCTTTAAACTTTTTATTTTCTGTAAGCATGCAGCAAATACCTCTTATTACCATTTGAATTTTTACACCTGCTTTTGCAGCATCGTATAATTTATTAATCAGCATTTCATCGCTTAAAGAATTGAGCTTTACAATAATGCCTGCAGGCAATCCTTTTTTTGCATGGCTTATTTCTTTATTAATAAACTGCAGCAATTGCGTGCGCATGCTTACAGGGCTTACCAATAAAGTTTTACAGGCTTTTAAAAAATGTGTACGCAGTTTGGGCTGCTCCAGGTAATAAAAAATTCGGTTTACATCTGCCATAATATTGCGGTCGGATGTAAGCAGGCAATGATCGCCATAAATAGCAGCGGTTTTTTCATTAAGATTACCGGTGCTTACAAAACCATAATGTGTGGTGCGGTTATTCACCACTTTTTTTATAAGGCACAGTTTGCTGTGCACTTTCATATTGGGCACACCCAATAACACTTTTACACCTGCTTCTTCCAGTTCGTTCTTCCACTCCAGGTTGGCTTCTTCTTCAAAACGGGCTCTTAACTCCAGCACCACAGTTACTTCTTTACCATTGCGCACGGCATTGGTAATGGCGTTAATAATTTTTGAACGGCTTGCCAGCCGGTAACAGGTAATTTTTATGGCGGTTACTTCGGGGTCAATGGCAGCTTCTCTTAATAAATCAATTACAGAGTTAAAGTCGTGGTATGGAAAGTTGAGCAGCACATCTTTTGTCATTACCACATCGGTAACCCGTTTTACCTGTTGCAGCGCCGGGTGTGTAAATGGTTTTTTCCGCTGGCTTTTTTTGGAGAAAACCTGTGCAGGAAAATCCATAAAGTCTTTAAAATTATGAATGCGGCCGCCGGGAATAATATTGTCTTTATGCGTAAGGCCCAAACGTTTTATTAAATAGGTAAGGAGTGAGGCATCAATTTCTTTATCGTATACAAACCGTACCGTTTTTCCTTTTTTACGGTTCTTTAAACCTTTTTCAATTTTTTGAATGAGGGTGGTGGATACATCACTGTCAATATCAATTTCAGCATCCCGTGTTACTTTAATAATGGCTGATGAAAAAGTGTCGTAACCAAAAAAAGAAAAAATATTGGGCAGGCAAAACCGTATGATGTCTTCCAGCAGAATAATATGTTTTTCATTTTGTTTTGATGGAAGAATAATAAAACGCGGCAGCCGCCTTGCCGGTACAGATACCAGTGCAAATTTTTTAGGCAGGCTCTTATTTTTTTTGGTAAGGGTGCAGGCTAAATAAATGGATTTATCGCTTAGTACCGGAAAGCCTTTTATGTTTTCAATCATAAGCGGTACAATATGGCTGCGTACCTCTTCATTAAAATAGTCCAGTATAAATTTTTGCTGTATGCGGTTAAGCTTATTTTCTGTTACAAGATGTATGTTTTCTTTTTTCAGCTCCCGCAAAATTTCATTCCATATGCGTTCAAATTCTTTTTGCTGTGTTAATACAGTATCCTGTATCTGCTCCAGTATCAGCTGCGGATTTATTTCCAGGTGCATTTTGCTTTTTTTGCCCAAAGCAATCATGCGGTTCAATGCGGCTACCCGTACACGGAAAAATTCATCTAAATTATTGGAGAAGATGCCGAGAAAACGGATGCGTTCCCTTAACGGCACGGTATCGTCTGCAGCTTCCTGCAACACCCTGTGATTAAACGATAGCCAGCTTACATCTCTTATAATTGTTTTTGATTTAGCCACGTGCCTTTTTAATTGGTGAAATTAAACTGATTCAAATAACTATACTGTGAATGCAGCGTTAAGTTTTGGTAAACTTATTTGGATGTTTTCATCCTTTCTATAATAGATGTAGTGGAGAAACCTTCTAAAATAGGGGCAATAATAACTTTGCCTCCATTGGCCATTACTTCTTTAGCGCCAACAATTTGCTCAATGGTATAATCGCCGCCTTTTACCAGTACATCGGGCAAAATTGTTGTTATTAAGTTATAGGGCGTGTCTTCATCAAAAAGTACAACAGCATCTGTTATTACCAGCGATGCCAGCAGCAAAGCTCTTGACTGCTGATTATTTACAGGCCGGCTATCGCCTTTAAGCCTTTTTACAGAAGCATCAGTATTTACTCCCACAATTAAAATATCGCCATACCCCGCTGCTTCACTTAAAGATGCAATATGCCCTTCATGCAAAATATCAAACACTCCATTAGTAAAAACAATTTTTTTATTAAGCAGCCGCCAGCGTTTTAACTGGTGCACCAGTTCTTCCTGCGTTATTATTTTATTGGGTATTACCTGTACTGTTTTCATTTTTTTGTTTGTTGATGTATGGCAAGGCAATTAATGATACACAGCCAACAACCAAGGTTAATACAAACTGTGCCGACCATTGCAGCCACCCGTTTGCTTTACCAAAAACTTCGTTTATGTTGTACAGCTTCATTGCTTCCATTAATAACTCAGGATAAGCGCCAATGCCGCCGGGAGTTATTATGGTGGCAACGGTTCCAAAAGAAAGTACCGGAAACGAAGCTAAAATGGGTAACACCGCAGTTTCTTTTATGGCTTTAAAACCTATGTATGTGCCGCCAAGGTAACAACTCCATATAAGCACACTGTGAAAAATGAACAGCCATTTTTGCTGCATATTCTTTACACTCAGCAGGCCTTCTGTTATTCCGGTAAAAATGCTTTTAATTTTAGTTACAACAGTATTATGATGGTATTTTTTAAACACATACCTCAATACAAAATACAGCAGTACAAGCACCGCAATAATAATGGCAAACTTTGTTACAACATAAGCCATGTTGCCGTTTAAAACATATTTGTCCAAAGCATCTTTTGCATATGCACCCACAATTTTTGCCTGTGTAAGCAGCGATATAATAATTACAATGCCAAAGGAAATGAGGTCAACCGCACGTTCCACTAAAATGGTACCAACTAATTTATCTGGAGGCACTTTTTCATATTTGCCCAGTATGGTGCATTTTAAAACTTCGCCTAATCTTGGTACAGCAAAGTTTGCCAGGTAACCCACCATTACCGCTGCAAAAGTGTTGCTTAGTTTGGGTTTGTAGCCCATAGATGCCATCAGTATTTTCCAGCGTATGGCACGGCTTATATGGCTTAATGTAAGTATTGCAAAAACAGGCGCAACAAGAGAATAATCAGCAGACTTGATTGCACCAATAAACTGGTTATATTCTTCAGGGTTTAGTTTATGAATACTCCACCATACCAAAAAAATACCCAGCCCAAAAAAAATTATGAATTGTATTATTGAAAAAAGCCGTTTGCGCATATTGGGTACAAATTACGAATTGATTATTTAAAACGAATGCTTTAAGTAAATGCAATAATGATTTAATGCAGCATATTATCAATAAGCCGTACTTCGTTTAAATATGCTGCGGCTAAAATTACCAGGGGTGTTTTGCCATCCCAAAACTCCTGTATTTGTAATGTTGCAGCATCGGCAATTTCAACATAATCCACTCTAAATCCTTCTGTGTTTAAGTAATTAGCAGCCCTGTCTTTTATATCTTCTAAATATCCCGGTTTAATTTCTTTTTTAATAAAGCTCAATACCTGCGAAATGCAAACCGCTTTTTTCCTTTCTTCAGCATTCAGCCGCATATTCCTGCTGCTCATTGCAAGGCCATCAGCTTCTCTTAAAGTGGGGCAAATGGTAACGCTTGTTTTAAGCCCCGTAATTTCAATAAGTTTTTTTATAACCATGCATTGCTGGTAATCTTTCTGGCCTAAAAAAAGTATATCAGGTTTTACAATATCCAGCAACCTGTATACCACCTGGCAAACTCCCTGGAAATGCCCCGGCCTGTATTTGCCTTCCAGCACTGTTTCCAGGTAACCTAAGTTATAATGCGGCAAGCCTGCCATTCCGTTTGGATACACTTCTTTAACCGATGGAAGAAAAAGTACGTCACAACCGGCTTTTTCAAGCATATCAATATCCCGGTCTATAGTTACGGGGTATTTTTCAAAATCTTTGGGGTCGTTAAATTGAGTGGGGTTTACAAAAATGCTGCTTACGGTAATTTGTGCAGCGGCACTGGCATTGCTAATTAATGATATATGGCCCTGGTGCAGCGCACCCATGGTAGGTGCAAAGCCAATTTTGTTGCCTTGTGCGGCTTTTTTCGATAAAAATGCAGTTAATTCTGCGGCTTTTTTAAATACAATCATTTTTTAAGTTATTTGGCTCAAATGCCTGTGGAAGCTCAATTTGCAAAATAAAATCCGTACTTTTGCACTCCCTAAAACTAAACCAGTATTTAATTCAGCGCAAATGTCAACAAAAAAAAGAATTTTATTCATTGCAAATGAAATGAGTCCATACCTGGAGCTGACTGATTTTGCAGAAATGGTGAATAAACTGGCGGTAAAGAGCAATGACAGTGGTATGGAAGTACGCTGTATAATGCCACGTTTTGGTGTAATTAATGAAAGAAGGCACAGGCTGCATGAGGTGGTGCGTTTGTCGGGTATTAATGTTACAGTGGATGCGGATGATTACCCTTTGCTTATTAAAGTGGCGTCGTTGCCCAATGCCCGTTTACAGGTTTATTTTTTAGATAACGAAGATTATTTTAAGCGTAAACATGTGTTTACTGATGATAATGATAAATGGTTTGATGATAACGGCTTAAGAACTGTGCTGTTTTGCAAAGGAGCGCTTGAAACAGTTAAAAAATTTGGCTGGCCGCCGGATATTATTCATTGCAGCGGCTGGATGACTGGGCTTATACCCATGTTTATAAAAAATGCTTATAAAAAAGAACCCATCTTCAGTAACAGTAAAGTAGTATACACCATTGGTGAAAATACGTTTAAAGAAAAACTGGGTGCCGATTTTTTAAAGCTGGCAACTATAAATGACTATGTAACCAAAAAGGAGCTGGAGCCTTTTAAAGATGCCAACAATGCGGCAATGTTTAAAGGCGGCGCTACTTATGCTGATGCAATAACTTTTGGAACAGCCAATACTGATAAAAAACTGGTGGATGAATTTTCGAAAGTAAAAGGGAAGAAAATACTGAAGTACAATGCCGAGTCTGATTTAACAGACTATTTGCAATTATATACCGACCTTGCCAAATAGAAAAAACTAACCTTTTGATTAAATTATCTTTTGTGCAAAAACGGATTCTGCCTATAGCAATTATACTTTTTTCTTTTTGCTTACTTAATACAGGCTGCAGCAAATTAGATACTACAGATATTGGAGCTGATTTACTGCCTGCAGTTGATAATGTAAATACGTTTGAAACAACGTTAGCCATTAACGCTACACAAAATACCTTTAATGATACAACAGTAGTTACTAACGCTGAAGATCATGTACTGGGTAAAATAAATAACGATCCTTTATTTGGTACCACTACTGCTAATATTTATGCAGAGTTTAAGCCTAGTTTTTATCCTTTTTATTACGGTAATGCCAAGGATACTATTGTTGGTTTTGATTCGGTTGTATTATGTTTAAGCTATAAAGGTTTTTGGGGAGACAGCCTGATACCCATGCAACTGGAGGTAAGGCAGATTGATGCAAATACTGGGGGATTGTGGGACTCCACCAATCAAAGCAGGAATGTAAATTTTGCACCAGCTGCCTCCACTCTTTTGGGGAGTACAACAGTTGACTTTACCAAAGTAAACAATTATGTTGTTTATGCTAACAAAAAGGACTCTGTTAAAAATCATATACGCATAAAGCTTACCAATACTGCATTTATTAATGCACTTTATGCAAGGGATACATTAACTACCGGCAATAACTCTTTTCGCTCCGATTCACTGTTCAGGGTGTTTCTTAAAGGCTTTGCAATTATGGCCAGCGGCTCGGGTAATGGTTTAATGTATACCAATCTTTCAGATTCTTCTTCAAGGCTGGAAGTGCATTTCCGCAGAAAGAACGGCGGTGCCATTGATACTACTTTTACGTCATTGAGAATGATTGCATCGGGTAATTCTGATAACTCCTTTAAAGCATCATCCACCGTAGATAATATTAAACGTAACCGCAGTGGGTTCCCTGTTTCAGCACCAAGCAGTGATGAGATTTACCTGCAAACTTCTCCCGGTACATATGCCAATTTAAAAATTCCGGCTTTAGACACATTGTCAAACCGTATAATACACAGGGCAGAAATAATTATTGAGCAAATACCTACAAACTATTTACAGGACAGTCTTTTTTCTGCTCCGGACTTTTTATATATGGATTTGCAGGATACAGGTACTTCAAAGTGGAAACCTGTGTATTTTGATTTAAATCCGAATGTGTTTTACGACCCTGATTTTAAAACGGCCAGCTTTTTCCCCGGCAGTGCAGGTATCGATTATTTCTATCATGGAGGTTTTGCAAGAAGTAAAACAGACGTGTTTAATAACCCTATCAAGTTTTACAATTTCAATATTACCCGTTATGTGCAGCAAATAGTTACCAAACGCACTACAAACTATACCATCCGGTTATTTGCGCCGTATAAGTTTAGCTATCCGCAATATTTTGCCAGTGTAATTTCGGGCAACAACCGTATTGCCCATGGCAGGGTAAAAGTGGGCAGCGGCAGCAACCCCAATTACCGTATGCGGCTGCATATTGTATATTCTAAAATATAATTTAGTTTATCACAAAAGGTTAATAAATGCTGTAAAAGGCAGGGCTTACTTTGTTCATTACAAATCACAACCTTATCTTTGCAACTTCAAAAAAATTACTATGCCATATTTATTTACATCAGAATCCGTAAGTGAAGGACACCCTGATAAAGTAGCTGACCAAATCAGCGATGCTTTAATCGATAATTTTTTAGCTTTTGACCCTCAGAGTAAAGTAGCCTGCGAAACACTGGTTACCACCGGCCAGGTAGTATTAGCCGGGGAGGTAAAAAGTAAAGCATATTTAGATGTGCAGGAAATTGCCCGTGGCGTTATCCGTAAAATAGGATACACCAAAAGCGAATACATGTTTGAAGCAAACAGTTGTGGTATATTAAGCGCTATACATGAACAAAGCGGCGATATAAACCAGGGTGTGGACAGGAAGAAGAAAGAAGAACAAGGTGCTGGCGACCAGGGTATGATGTTTGGGTATGCTACTAACGAAACAGAGGACTATATGCCACTGGCATTAAACCTTGCCCATAAATTACTGGAAGAGCTGGCTGCATTGCGCAGAGAAAATAAAGCGATTAAATACCTGCGCCCCGATGCTAAAAGCCAGGTTACTTTAGAGTATGATGATAATAATGTGCCGGTACGTATTGATGCAATTGTGGTAAGTACACAGCATGATGATTTTGCGGCAGATGATAAAATGCTGGCAAAAATTAAGAAAGACATCATCAACATCCTTATTCCAAGAGTAAAAGCGAAATATCCTAAATACGCTCATCTTTTCAATAATAAAATTAAATACCATGTAAACCCAACAGGTAAGTTTGTAATTGGCGGTCCGCATGGCGATACTGGTTTAACAGGCCGTAAAATTATTGTAGACACTTATGGTGGTAAAGGCGCACACGGTGGTGGTGCTTTTAGTGGTAAAGATCCAAGTAAGGTTGACCGCAGTGCAGCATATGCAACAAGGCATATTGCTAAAAACTTAGTGGCTGCAGGCTTGTGTGATGAGGTGCTGGTACAGGTTTCTTACGCTATTGGTGTTGCACAACCCACTTCTATTAACGTGGTTACCTATGGCACTGCTAAAGTTAATTTAACTGACGGGCAAATAGCTGATAAAATAATGAAAATGTCATGTTTCGACATGCGCCCTTATTTTATTGAGCAGCGTTTAAAACTGCGTAACCCAATGTACAGCGAAACTGCTGCTTACGGGCACATGGGCCGTAAAAATGAAGTAGTGGAAAAAACATTTACTTCTCCTGATGGTAAAAGTGTAAAGAAAAAAGTAGAACTGTTTACTTGGGAAAAATTAGATGCAGTAAAAGAAGTAAAAAAAGTTTTTGGCTTAAAATAAATAATTATGCATTTTTAAAACCCTCTCAAACATGAGAGGGTTTTTTATTAGCCGTAATTAAAGTTTACATTTGCAGCTATGAAAAATTTTCGTCAGCAACAGCACAGGCCCAAAAAAAGCTCCTTAATAATTGGAAGGGAAGCTGTAATTAATGCCATGCAAAGCGGCAAACAACTGGAGCGTATTTACCTGCAGGCTACGGTGCATGGTGAAGTAATTGACGAAATAAAAAAACTGGCAGAGCAAAACCTTGTACCCATAAATAAAGTGCCTGTTGAAAAGCTGAACAACTTTAATGTATTTAATCATGAGGGTTGTGTGGCATTAATTGCAAAAGTGCAGTATCAAAACCTGCAGGATGTAATATCGTTTGTAGTGGAAAACGGGCAGGTGCCGTTGTTTCTTATTTTAGATGGCGTTACGGATATTCGTAACATTGGTGGTATTGCAAGAAGCGCTTATGCTTTAGGCGTAAATGCTATTATAATACCTGATAAAGGAGTGGGGGCTTTAAATGAAGATGCGCTGCTAACATCTGCCGGTGCTTTGGAAAAACTGGCGGTATGCCGTGTAAACAGTTTAATGAAAGCAGTGGATGAGCTGCATTTAAACGGCATTAAAGTTTATGCTACGGAAATGACAGCCACTAAAAATGTTTACGATTGTAATTTAACCGAACCCTGTGCATTTGTAATGGGTGGCGAAGAAAAAGGTATTTATCCTGCATTAATGAAAATATGCGATGAGCAAATAAAAATCCCCATGCCCGGGGATTTTGAAAGTTTAAATGTAAGTGTTGCCACAGGGATTATTTTATACGAAGCGGCAAAGCAGCGCTCATTAGCCCGCTAATAAACGGTTTAACTTTGCTTTGCTTGCGCACAGCTTTAGTAAGACTTAAATAATTTCTTGAACGCACTTTAATTTCTCCAACATTATTAAGCGCAACGGTATTTATGTTTTGAATAAAGTTCTCATGCACATTGTACGAATACCATTCTCCCAAATGATCCCAAACAGGTTTCCAGTAAGGAGTTCGGTATTTTTTGCCTAATGGGTAACCGGCAAAACCAAACTTATCTGAAAAAATGCCGGGCTTCATCATTACCCATCCGCCACTGGCGTAAATGGTACTGCCATAAAATATTTTACCCATTCCTATCATCAGGCTGTCGCCATTCATGGGGCCGCTTTTTGCAATAGCGGAGCCGGGATGAATAAAGGTGGCGCCGCCATAACAGGAGCCAATACCCACTTTTGTATTTTCATCAGTTAACCTGGCAATTTTCCGCAAGAAGCCGGTATGGTTTGTATCATTAATGTTTTTATAGCTAAAATTATCTTCACCAATACTAAAAGATGAAAAACCATTTTTATAAAGTCCATGAGAGTCAAACCATAAATTACCTATAACAGCATGGTGCTTTTTCAGCAGGCTTTCAATTCTGTTATAAGCAAACTCACTTTTTGATACTACAATTACACGCATTCTTTTTTTACTGAAAATGCTTTTTACAAAAGCCCTTGCCTTTACAGTAAAAGGCAGTATTTCAAACTTTTTATCTTTTGATATAATATAAATGTTCATTCTTGTTTTTGCGGCAGCATTATTTTGCAGTTGTGCAAAACATTTAAAACTAAGGCTGATAAAGAGCAGTGGAATAATTTGTTTCATAACAAATGGTTTTGGCTGATTAGTTTTGTAAAACTATCTGCCATACAGGCTGCTGCATAATTGATTCACTCTGCAAAAAATAATGATTAAGCATTACCTGCTTTTTTGAATGACTGAGAAGCCTTTAATTGCGCCGGTTAGTTTTAATACGTATCAGATATTCTGAAATAGCAGAAATTCACGAATTGGCTGAAATAATTACGGAAAATCCGTAAATTTATTTTTATGGAAGACAATACCATTCAGAAGGAACTCTTTCAGCAAATAAAAAATTCGCTTGCACCACACATTTCAATGGTAGATGAAATAGGGGAACTGCTGGGGTTGAGTTACGACAGTGTATACCGGCGTATAAGAGGAGAAAAACCTGTAACGCTGAATGAATTGAAATTGCTTTGTGATCATTTCCATTTATCGCTTGACCAGGTGCTGCAACTGCATACCGATAAAGTATTATTTACGGATATGGAGGCTAATGGCTCGGTAACCAATTTTAAAAATTACCAGCAGGGCTTAATCATGCAGCTGCAGTATTTCAACAGTTTTAAAAATCGCCAAATACTTTACCTCTCAAAAGATATTCCGGTTTTTTATTTTTTTTATACTAAAGAACTGGCGGCTTTTAAATCGTTTTTCTGGAGTAAAAGTATTTTAAACGACCCCGATTTTGAAGGAAAAAATTTTAGCCTTGCCTCTTTTGATGCAGATGAATATTTTAGCCTTGGCCAGAAAATTATTGAAGAATATAATAAAATACCATGTTGCGAATTATGGAATTATGAAAGTATAAACAGCACCGTACTGCAAATACAATATTACAGGGATGCAGGTATTTTTGAATCAGACGAGGATTTAAATAAAGTGCTGGATGCCTGTGATGCAATGCTGGTGCATTTACAAAAGCAGGTTGAAAAGGGCAGGAAATTTTTACCCGGTATTGGAGAAGCAGGATATGGGGCGCCGCTTAAATTTTATATTAACGAAATTATTTTGGGCAACAACAGCATTATGGTGGAAACTGACGATAAAAAAATTGCCATAATAAATCATATAGTGCTTAAGTACATCAGCACCACCGATGCAAAATTTACAGAAAAGACTTTTGAAAATTTTAAAAACCTTGTAAGCCGCTCTATATTAATAAGCGAAACCGGGGAAAGGGACAGGAACAAGTTTTTTAAAGCACTCCGTGAAAAAATACAGGCTTGCAGAGTGTGAATTTACCCTGCAAGCCATGCAGTTTATTGTAAGCTTAATGTCACCAGCTCATCAACAAATTCCCTGAAAGTTTGTTTTAATTTACTTTCTGCATCAGTGCCGTAATTCACAAAAAATATATGCAGCACATTCTTGGCAGGAAAGTAAAACACATTTGCAGAATAGCCCAGGTCTCTTCCTTTATGCCCAATACCAAAAGTAGTACCATTGATGTAAGACTTCTGAATACCATATCCATAATAATTGGTATCGTCTTTTTTTCCAAAGGTTTGCATTAGTGCCAATGAAGAAGGCTTTAAAAGTGTTTGCTTTATCAGTAATGCATCAGCAAAACGCTGCAGGTCGAACGTATTGCTGTAAAGCCCGCCGTAACCATTGCCACTGCCTGTAACCAGGTTTGATACATTTATAATTGAACCATTATTATATAAATCAAAGTACCCTTGTGCAACTGAAGCAGGCAGCGCATCATGCGGCTGGTAATAAGTATTTGTAAGCCCTAATGGTGTTAGTATATAACTTTTTAAAAGCGTTGCATGCGGTTTACCGGTTTGAGCTTCCAAAATCATTGTAACCAAAATGGTATTTGTGTTTGAATACACCGCAGTATCTCCCGCTTTAAATAAAGCCGGTTTATTGTAAATAAAATGCAGCAGTCCTTCAGGCTCCCATTTTTTATTGGGGTTATTCAGCACTGCAAGATAAAAAGCATCCTGTTCAATTACATCAGGTATGCCGGTTTCATGTTTAAGGCAATGCCCCAGCGTAATGGTATTGCCGTTTGCAATTTTGTTTATTATTGATGCAGGCAGCCAGTCAGCAATTTTTTTATTCAGTTCCCTGAAACCGATTCCGGTATTTGCAGAATCTTCCATCATTTTAAAAACAAGTGTGCCCATAAACAGTTTTGTTATGCTGGCAGCTTTAGAAACAGTGCCCGGCACAAAATCAATATTGTTGGATAAATCTGCTTTTCCTGCAGCGCCAACCCAGGTGCCATAATTATCTCTTACTAAAAGTGAGATGCCAGGAAAGCCCTTGCGCTTATACTTTTCAATAAGCGCTTTATACGCCGCATTTTTTGGATGAATGCTGCTGCTGTCATTCCACGGAATGGCGGGGCCAATAGTTGTGGTTAACATTACCTGCGCTTTTTTGCAACTTGTAAAAAGCAATATGCATACAGGAATTAATATTTTTTTCATACAATTAATTTTAAGAAGATGATAGAAACTAAAATGGTTGTGATACACCCACCATAAAAGAATTATAAGGCAGTACCGGCACATACGATTTTACAAAAGGCAACTGAACCCGTTGCTGATACTTAATAAAAATGCTGAATGGCCGGGATGCGTTTTTGCTAAGAGTATATCCAGCACCGGCATCAAAACTAACAGTAGCCTGCATACGGCCAATGCCTTTATTGTTTTTATAAGTACCGTCTTCTGTTAACCTGAATTTTGCTGTAGCTGGTATGCTGTGCATATAACCGCCACCAAGCGAAGTAAGAAAAAATAATTTTGGGCCTGCTTTGTAACGGTAGCCTGCTGCAACAGTTAAGGGCAGGGCAGCCTGCACAAACCGGTGATAGAAAAACCCCACTCTTGCTTCTGCAAACAATTCGCCTTTTTGTTTTACTAAAAAGTTTTTACCAAGGCCAATTTCAATACCGGGGTGTAATGCTTCTTTAAACAGCCCTTTAAATTTTGAAAATGGCATGGCTGTTTGTGTATTAAATACTGCCGCAGTAATGTATTTTTTTTTCTGGCAGAAACAGGCAGTTGTTAAAACAAAAGTGCTTAAAGTTAAAAATAGCTTTTTCATACCTGTAAGTTTATGGTTAAAGAACAAATGCAATACAAACATATAGCTGGATTGTTAGCACAGGAAATGGTTTTGTACTATGCCTTTTAGCTTTGTTGTGGGTATCAATACATTCATAAAACTATTGGGCAGATTTTCTGTTATAACCTCAATTAAGCCAGGTGCAAAACCTTTTGTACGGATTTCTGCAAAACATGAGGGTGCTAAAGTGAGTTTTTGCAAAAAATATTCAGTTTATAATTTACCAAGGCAATAACTTTGGTATATGCAGCAATTTGTACAACTGATTGAATGCCCACGGGATGCCATGCAGGGCTGGAAACATTTTATACCCACGCAGCAAAAAATTGATTATATCAATGCATTGCTTAAAGTAGGTTTTGATACTATTGATTTTGGCAGTTTTGTTTCGCCAAAAGCAATACCGCAAATGGCCGATACCAAAGAAGTAATTTCCAATATTGAAATACTAAATTCTAAAACAAAACTGCTGGCAATAATTGCTAATGAAAGAGGAGCGAATGATGCAGTAGTGTATGATGAAATTACGTACTTGGGTTTTCCTTTTTCCGTTTCTGAAACATTTCAAAAGCGCAATACAAATTCCACTATACAAGAATCTTTAGGAAGGGTGGAGGAGATACAAAATCTTTGCGTAAAAAATAATAAAAAACTGGTGGTTTATATTTCAATGGGCTTTGGTAACCCTTATGGTGATGTGTATAACGAAGAGATAGTTTTTGAATGGGTGAATAAACTGGTTGCAATGGATATACAAATTATTTCGCTGGCAGATACCGTTGGTGTTGCAACGGCACAGCAAGTTAACCGTGTAACAAAATATTTGGTTGACTCCTTGCCTGGAATTGAAATTGGTGTACACCTGCATTCCACAGCTTTAAACTGGAAAGAAAAAGTAAATGCTGCATTAAACGCAGGTTGCCTGCGTTTTGATGGTGCTTTAAAAGGTATTGGTGGTTGCCCAATGGCTGATGATGAACTGGTGGGTAATATGGATACTGAATTAATGATACCTTATTTTGAAGAGAAGCATTTACTGCCACATTTAAATAAAGAAGCGCTGCAGCAATGCAGCCGTATGGCCACTGAAATATTCATCTAATTCGTGTAATTTGTGGTATGGATTTCAGGCTAGAATTTACTCCCAAACCATTCCCGGTTTCAATTAATCATCAGCATAAATTAATGCTGGCAGGCAGTTGCTTTACAGAAAATATTGGCGATAAATTACTGGCTCATAAATTCCAGGTGCTGCAAAACCCCAATGGTATTTTATTCAACCCTGTAAGTGTAAAAGAAGCATTTGAAAATTATATTTCGAATAAAGTTATAACAGAAAACAATTTATTCAGCCTTAACGAAGGGTATCACAGCTGGCAGCACCATAGCCGTTTTTCAGGAGTAACAGCAGAAGAAGCAGTGCATAAAATAAATTCATCCACACAACAGGCGCATGAATATTTTAAAACTGCAGACTGGATTATTATTACATACGGCTCTGCATGGGTATATGAATTAACCGAAAATGCCACTAATGCAGTTGTGGGTAATGTTGCCGCAAATAATCATAAAGCGCCTGCCAGCTGGTTTAACCGCAGGTTGCTTACCAATAAAGAAGTTTGTGGAATTATAAACGAAACAATTAAACAGTTACAGCAATTTAATCCTGCTGTAAAAATAATTTTTACCATCAGCCCGGTGCGCCACCTGCGGGAAGGTTTTATAGAAAACAACCGCAGTAAAGCTGCGTTAATACATGCGGTGCATACTGCAACAGAACAGTTTGAAAATGTATTTTATTTTCCTGCTTACGAATTGGTGATAGATGATTTGCGTGGCTATCGTTTTTATGCAGAAGACATGGTGCATCCTAATTATGCAGCCACTAATTATGTGTGGGAAAAATTTATTGCCGCATGTGTTGATGCACCATCACAGCAACTGATGCAGCAACTGAATGAAATTAATGCAGCGGTAAATCACAAACCGTTTAATTCATCATCGCAGGCGCATAAAAAATTTATGCAGGTTAATCTTGAAAAAATAAGAGCTATAAAACAAAAGTGTAACTATATTGATTTTTCTAATGAGGAGCGCCTCTTTAATCAATAGAACAATTTAGAGCGCTTAATGTATCCTGTCACCTCTTACTTCCGCACTTTCCATCACATCTTTTTCATATTGCAACCACTCTGCCCAGCGTTTGCGCACTTTGTCTTTTGGTAAATACAGTTCGGCCAAATTTATAAACAATGTATAATGCCCGGCTTCACTTTCCATAAAGCGGCGGTAAAAGTTGCGCATGTAAGTGTCATCCAAACCTTCACTTAAGCGTTTAAAACGTTCGCAGCTTCTTGCTTCAATTAAAGCCATGGTAAGCAACCGGTCCAAAAGCCGCTCTTCCACACTGCCATCTTTTTTTTGAAACTCCAGCAGTTTATTTACATACACATCTTTACGCTGCCTGCCCAGTTTTAGTTTTCTTTTATGCAGTTCTGCAAGCACCTGCCTGAAGTGGCCCCATTCTTCTGTTACTATCGGGCTTAATTCCTGTACTAAAGTTTCTCTGTCAGAATAACGTTGTATTAATGAAATGCAGGTAGTGGCCGCTTTCTGTTCGCAATAAGCATGGTCTGTTAAAATCTCTTCCAGCTCAAGTTCTGCTAAATTTACCCAGCGTGGGTCTGTTGGTAATTGCAGTCCTAAAATGTTTTTAACATCAATACTCTCTTCTTTTTTCATGCAGCAAAAATAAATAAACCATATGTGTTTTGTAAACGTTGTTTTTACTATATTACAGAGATATTTTTGCTTATGAGAATCATTCCTTTTATTATCAGCGCTGCAGCTACTGCAGGTTTAATATATGTGTTAAATACCAGTTGGAAAGTTGGTGGAAATAACACACCATTATTCGGCTTCTTTCTAAGTCCGCAACACGGCTTTTGGCAAAATGCAGAAGCTGCAAACAAAGATTTTTCTGCTACACTCAATTTTCCTGAATTAAGCGGTAAGGCATCTGTTTATTTAGACGAGCGGCTGGTGCCTCATATTTTTGTTGAACAGGAAAATGATGCATATTTTATCCAGGGCTATTTGCATGCTAAGTTCCGCCTGTGGCAAATGGAATTGCAAACACATGCTGCTGCCGGCAGGGCCAGTGAAATTATTGGGGACAAAGCTTTAAACCATGACAGGGAGTTTAGAAGACTCGGTATGGTGTATGCTGCAGAAATTGCCGAAAAAGAAATGAGCAAAGACCCTGTAATAAAAGCGGAGTGTGATGCTTATACTGCAGGCGCTAATGCATACATCAGGTCATTAACGCAAAGCACATTGCCGCTGGAGTACAAGCTTATTAATTATAAGCCGGAGTTATGGACTAATCTTAAAACTGCATTGCTGCTTAAATATATGAGTTACGATTTGGCTGCACGTGAAGAAGATTTTGAAATGACCAATGCTCATAATTTTTTCAGCCCTGCAGATTTTGAAAAACTATTTCCTTATGTACAAGATTCATTAGATCCCATAATACCAAAGGGAACACCCTTTTTAAAACAAACTGTTTTTCCAGTGGCGCCTGCAGCAGATTCAACAACTGATAAAAAAATAGCTGCAGTGCAGGAAACAATAAAACCGGATATTGGAAACGGCAGTAATAACTGGGCCGTAAGCGGTAAAAAAACAAAAAGCGGCGCTCCCATTTTATGTAACGATCCGCATTTAGGATTAAACCTGCCATCGCTTTGGTACGAGCTGCAGATTTCAACCCCTTCATTTAATGCTTACGGAGTTTCTTTTCCCGGCGCACCGGGTGTAACGATTGGTTTTAATGACAGTTGTGCTTTTGGCTTTACTAATGGCGGAAGGGATGTAAGGGATTATTACGAAATAACTTTTAAAGATGACAGCCGTAAAGAATACCTGTTTAATGGTACATGGCATACAACATCTTTTAGAGTTGATACCATAAAAATTAAGGATAAGCCTGATTTTATTGATTCTGTTGCATACGTACAGCTGGGCAAAAATGTTTGCCCGGTAATGTTTGATAAAACATTTGGCGGTGTGCGTATTGACAATAAGAAAAATTATGCTGTACGTTGGACGGCACACGACCCCGGTAACGAACTGCGTATTTTTAATATGCTGAATCATGCAAAAAATTATGCCGATTACCAGGCTGCAGCAGTGTATTTACAAACACCGGGACAAAACTGTGTATTTGCATGCAAGAACGGAGATATTGCTATACGCACACAGGGCAACTGGCCTGCAAAGTGGAAAGGCCAGGGAGATTTTATTATGCCGGGAACAGACAGCAGTTATTTATGGCAGGGAATGATTCCGCAGAGTGAAGTGCCATATCAATATAATCCGGAAAGAGGTTTTGTAAGCAGTGCCAATCAAAAACCTGTTGAAGAAACATACCCGTACTACCTGGGAAGAGTTTATCCTTTATACCGTGGTTATGAAATTAATAAACGGCTGAATGCTATGAGCAATATTACAGCCGACTCAATGAAACAATTACAAACAGATAATTACAATTGCTTTGCTGCAATGGCAATGCCTTTTGTTATTAAGAATATGAAAGAAAGTGAACTGAGTGCTGATGAGAAAAAATATTTTGAAATATTGAAAACATGGAACCTGCGGAATGATATTGGCTCAAACGGTGCAACTGTGTTTATAAATTTTTGGAAAGAATTTGAAAACCTTGTTTTTGCAGATGAATATGCAAAAGCAGCTGACAATGTGGAGCGGCCGCTAGAAAGCACTTTGCTGGAAGCTGTGTTAAAAGATTCTGCATGGAAATTTTTAGATAATATTACAACGCCACAAACAGAAACACTGGCAGATGATGTTACTGCAGCCTTTAAAAAAGCGGCTGTAAATATTAAACTGGCAGAAGCAGGCGGAAAACTGGCATGGGAAAAATTTAAAGCAACACATATTGATCATTTAGCCAAACTGCCTGCATTCAGCAGGAGTAATTTACCAATTGGTGGAGGCACACACATTATTAATGCAACCAAAGAAACACATGGGCCAAGCTGGCGCATGGTGGTGGAGTTAACACAAAAAACAAATGCATACGGTGTATATCCCGGCGGGCAAAGTGGTAACCCCGGCAGTAAATACTATGATAATTTTATAGACAATTGGGCTGCCGGTAAATATTACAGCTTATGGGTAATGAATAAAGGAGAAGAAAAGGATGCACATGTAAAGTGGGTAATGAGTTTTTCTAAATAACAATTCTGTTCAACTAATTAATCTTACAAATGAAATTTATAGTATCTGTTTTACTAACCGCTTTATTAAGTTTTGCTGCCTGTTTGTATTTTCCGTGGTGGAGTATTGCAGTTGCAGCATTTATTGTTGCAGCGGCTATTAAGCAAAGTGCAGCTAAAAGTTTTTCAGCAGGCTTTACTGCGCTTTTTTTATTATGGGGCGGATTAAGTTTTTACATCAGCAGTGCCAATGAACATATGCTGGCTCATAAAGTATCCATGGTGCTTTTAAAAGTGGATAATCCATGGATGCTGATTTCTATAACAGCAATAATTGGCGCTCTTACAGCGGGATTGGGTGCTTTAAGCGGAAGTTTTATACGTAAAACTGCTGCCTGAAGCTGTTTTGATAAAATATATTAACAGCAATGGTTATTTTATTTTGTGGTTCAACAAAAAACAATGATTTTTGTTGCATCAACCTGCCTTTCGTACTACCATAGATTCAATCTATTGATGAACCGTGCCGCTATCCTGTGCATCTGCAGTTTTTAAGAATGAGATTTTTTGCCAATCTGCAGGTAATGCTGTGTATTGTACTCTTGTATGGTAGTAATAAAAAAAAAATTTTTTCTGTTTATTGTAAACGAAAAGTGGTTTCGGTACGACTTTAGTATAGGAAGTCTACTGGGTCTTACTGCCTGTATGCATGTTAAAAATAAACAACGTGGCATATTAAGCATCAAACAATCTTCGTACACAATTGAAAATGACTTAACACAGCCTGCTGACGGCATATTTGGGGCATTTAAAAAAACAGTGCAAACAGAAGTTAAGCAGGCGGAGCGGATGAATATAAACTGTGCATTTAAACCTGATATAACTGAGTTTGCAGTTTTTTATAACAGGTTTGCAGCTTACAGAAAAATTGATGCAGTAACAGAAGAGCGGCTGCTGGAAATGAAAGACAGTTTGCGCCTGAGTTTTGCATATAGCGGTAATGAAATTTTAGCGGCACACAGTTATATATGCGATGAAGAAAATAAAATTGTGCGTTTAATGCACGCTGCAACTTCCAGGTTAGAGGATGTGACTAATAAGCAGCTTGCAGGCCGTGCCAATAAACTGCTGCACTATTTTGATATGTGCAGGTTTAAGGAAGAAGGAATAAACGTGTATGATTTTGGCGGTTATGCTAAAAATACAGACGATAAAGGATTGCAGGGGATCAATGTTTTTAAGTTGTCGTTTGGCGGGCAAATAACAGAATGCCAAAACTATTTTTCATATCCCTATGTAATTGTAAAAAAACTATTTCACCGGTAATATCCAAACCTTACTGTAAACTATACGCAGATACTGATATGAGTAAAAATTTTTTTCGTAAATATTATTCAAAGCTTTTTTTTAAGCAATGGTCTATTGGTGTAATAGAAGAAAGCATAAATGACATTATACGAAACAAAAAATCGAAGCTGAATGTAAAATGGTACAATACACCCAATATATATACTTCTTTTGCTGACCCTTGTGGTTTTATTGATGCAAAAGGCGAGCTGAACATACTGGCAGAGCATTTTACCACCGGGAGATTTAATGGAAAAATATGTTCGATTATTTATAATGATAATAATGGCTTCTCCTCACCACGTACAATTTTAAATGCCGAAAGTCATTTTTCTTATCCTATGGTGTTTAATGAAAACGGTAAAATGTATGTATTTACCGAGAATGCGCAGGATGGTGGTTTAATAAGCTATGAGTACAACCCGGAGGCTGCAAGGTTTTACAATAAAAAACGAATTTCGGAATTACCATTGCTGGATGGCACCATACTGAAAGAAAACGGGTTGTACTGGCTGTTTGCAACATTGCTTGATGAAGGTGCACTAAGCCAGTTGCGAATTTATTATTCCGATAATCTTTTTGGCCCCTATACAGCGCACCCGCAAAATCCTGTAAGAGATAATCTTGATGGTACAAGGCCCGCCGGGGCATTTATAAGAGTGGATGGAAAAATATACCGTCCTTCTCAAAACTGTGCAAACTATTATGGGGAATCGCTTACCATACACCAGGTAAAAAAGCTTACAGTAACCGAGTATGAAGAGGAAGAATACATGGTGATAGAACCGGAAAGGAAAAGTGAATATAATTTTGGCATACACACTATTAATGTTGCCGGAAAATATGTGGTAATCGATGGACAAAAAGGCCATTTTCAGCCTTTCATGCAGTCTGTAAGAAAAGTGGTACATTTTTTTACCAGGAACTTTAATAAAGGGCTGGCGCTTTATCTTGCAGTAGTTAATTCATGGCACTCTCCTGTAAAACTGGAAATACTGCTGGCGCAATTTAACATAGCCTTATAGCAAAATAATTACAGCCTTCTGTAAAAGCTGATTTTTTTTAGCATATTGCATAGAATACTGCTAATATAAATGTGCATGAAAAAAACACTTTTACCTTTATTATTTCTTTTATCTTTTTCACTTACATCTTCAGCGCAAAAAATTTATGGTACTGTATTTACTGCAAACGGCGATTTACTGCCTTATGCTTCCATTACTATAAAAGGAACATCCACCGGTGCCAGTGCCAACAATAAAGCAAAATTTTCATTTACAGTAATGCCTGGCACTTATACGGTGGTTTGCCAGCATGTTGGTTTTACCCGGCAGGAAAAAACGGTGATAGTAAATAAGCAGGATGAAGAAGTGTCATTCATTCTCTCTGAACAAAAGTTATCGTTAAAAGAAGTGGTGGTTAAATCGGGCGGGGAAGATCCTGCATATGCCATTATACGTAATGCAATAAAGAAAAGAGAGTTTTATAATAAACAGGTAAATGCATTTGAATGTGATTTGTATACCAAGGATATTATGAAACTGCGCAGTTTACCCGACAGGATTTTTGGGCAAAAAGTTCCGGATGCTGACAGAAAAGATATGGGGCTTGATTCATCAGGCAAGGGTATTATTTATTTAGCGGAGTCAGTTGCAAAAGTACATACCCAGCAACCTGATAAATTTAAAATGGAAGTGCTTAGCAGCAGGGTAAGCGGCAGTGGTGGTTTTGGTTTTACATTTCCCACATTTATAAGTTTGTATAACAGCAATGTAAAAATATTTACAGAAAAATTTAATCCACGTGGCTTTATTTCTCCTATTGCAGATGGGGCAATAGGGTTTTATAAATTTAAATTCCTGGGTAGTTTTTTTGAAGACGGAAAAGAAATAAACACCATAAGGGTAACACCGCGGCGTAATTATGAGCCATTATTTTCCGGGGTAATTTATATAACAGAAGGAGACTGGCGTATTCATAGTTTTGACCTGACACTTACTAAAACTGCACAGCTTGAAATTATTGACACACTGCAAATAACGCAAATTCATGTGCCCGTAAGTAAGGATGTGTGGCGTGTAAAAAACCAGTTGCTTCGTTTTAGTTTTAAACAATTTGGTATTGATGCAGTGGGCAATTTTGTAAACGTATACTCAAACTACAATACAAATCCTTTGTACGCTAAAAAGTATTTTGATAACGTAATTATTAAGTATGATACTGCGGTAAATAAAAAACCAAAAGAATACTGGGATACCATTCGCCCTGTGCCTTTAGAGCCCGAAGAGAAAAACGATTACCAGGTAAAAGACAGCATTTACAACGCACAGAAAGATTCGGTGCTAAGTAAACGCTCTGTGGATTCTTTAAATAAACGCCAGGGAAAATTAAAACCATTCAATGTTTTTTGGAAAGGGATTAACCGCCGGCACTACAGTACTACCCGAACCTCAAGCTGGGGCATTGAGTCGCTGCTTAAAAATCTGGAATACAACACGGCCGAGGGGGCAGTGGTGAATGCTAATTTTTATTATAACACCTACATTAAAAAATTAAAATCAAATTTTTCTATCCAGCCACATGTGCGTTATGGTTTTAGCAACACACACTTAAATGCATGGGCAGATGTTAGCTTTAATACACGGGACTGGGCAGCAGATAAAAAAATAAAACGGCAAACATGGATGTTATCCGGCGGAAAACGGGTAAACCAGTTTAATAAACAAAGCCCCATTACTCCGCTTAACAATAGTATTAATACCTTGTTTTGGGGCGATAATTTTATGAAGATTTATGAAAACTGGTTTGGCAGTGTGGGTTTTGCAAAACGTTACGAAAGCGGCCTGCGCTTTGCAATAAATACATTGTATGAAGACAGGCTGCCGCTGGATAACACCACTAAATTTACTGTATTTAAAAAAGGCAGTGTAAACATACAACCCAATTACCCTTACGAAAAAATTGTACAGCAGTTTACAAGGCACCAGGCTTTTTTACTTAGTATTGATGTAAGCATTAAACCTGGTCAAAAGTATATCCAGTTTCCGTATAATAAAGTGGCAATTGGTTCAAAGTATCCAACATTCAGTTTTAATTATACCAAAGGCATTAAAAATATTTTGGGCAGCGATGCTGATTTTGATAAGTGGAAATTTACCATCAGCGATAATAAAAATTTAAAATTGGCAGGTGAATTCAAATACAAAATTGGAGTAGGCGGTTTTATAAACACAAATAATGTTCCCATACAGGATTATCAGCATTTTAACGGCAATCGTTCTACGGCAGCAGGCGATTATGTGAATACGTTTCAGCTGGCCAGTTATTACGGCAACAGCACCACGGCAAAATTCTTTTCATTTGCCCATGTTGAACATCATTTTAATGGATTGATCACTAACAAAATTCCCCTGTTTAAAAAACTAAACTGGAATTTAACAGGTGGCAGCAACGCTTTTTATGTAAACAAAAACAACAACTATGCTGAGGTGTTTGTTGGGCTTGAAAATATTTTTAAAATATTCCGGGTTGATTTTGTGGCCGGTTATGCCAATGGACAAAAAGCACTTACTGGTTTTCGCATTGGGTTGGGCGGTATTATTGGCGGAAGCATAAAAGTTGATCGCAGCGGAAAGAGTATGACTATTAATTTGTAAAATAGATATCAGCATAAACAATCACCGGCTTTCTTTATCTTTGCCATACAATTTGGTTTGCCCTGCAAGCATCCAATCTTTAATAAAAGGTTTTCCGCACCAGGCGGAATCAAATTTTAAACTATGGCAGTATTACACAACCGTGTTTCCCAGGCGGAACTAAAAAAGCGTTTATACAGCGAAACAGAAAAACGCACCACCGTTTCCTTTTATCAGTATTTTCCCATCAGCGATCCGCAGCAGTTCAGGGATGAAATGTATAAAGCCCTGGATGTGCTTAAAGTATTTGGCCGCATATACGTTGCACATGAAGGTATTAATGCGCAAATAAGTGTGCCCGAAAGTAACGTGGAAGCATTTCGGAATTACCTGTATTCAATACCTGCTCTTAATGGCCTGCGCCTCAATATTGCAGTAGATGACGATGGTAAAAGTTTTTGGGTACTTAAAATAAAAGTACGTGATAAAATTGTGGCTGATGGTATTAATGATGCATCATTCAGCATGCAAAAAAAAGGCAAGTATGTAAATGCCCGGCAAATGAATGAGCTGCTGCAGCAGGATGATACCATTGTGATTGATATGCGTAATCATTATGAATATGAAGTAGGGCACTTTGAAAAAGCAATTGAAATACCCAGCGATACTTTCCGTGAGCAATTACCTATGGCAGTGGAAATGATGCAGGAAAGCAAAGACAAAAATATTATTATGTACTGCACCGGAGGCATCCGCTGCGAAAAAGCCAGTGCATATATGCTGCATAATGGTTTTAAAAATGTTTTTCATTTAGAAGGTGGTATTATTAATTATGCGAAACAGGCAAAAGAAAACAATCTCCCCAGCAAGTTCATAGGCAAAAACTTTGTGTTTGATGACAGGCTGGGCGAACGCATTACAGAAGACGTTATTGCCAAATGCCACCAATGCGGCCAGCCTGCAGATACACATACTAACTGTAAAAACGATGGCTGTCATTTGCTGTTTATTCAATGCGAAGCCTGCGCTGAAAAATACGATGGGTGCTGCAGTACAGCCTGCCAAACCGTTTATCATTTGCCCGAAGAGCAGCAGAAAGAATTACGCAAAGGCATTGACAAAGGCATGATGGTGTTTAATAAAAGCAAAAAACGCCTGCGGCCACGGTTGAATGAAAAAAATGATTGAATTGTTTTTTTACAGCATCCATAAACCTGCATACCTTATTTTTGCAGCAAATAGTTCATTATGGAATACGTTATACCCCTTCACAATATTCTCCGCTGGTTTATATTGCTTTTTGGTTTACTGGCAGTAATTAAAGCTGTTAGCGGGGTTGCCTCAAAAAGAAATTATACCGGCAGCGATAATAAAATAAGCTTATTTTTTATGATAAGCTGCGATATTCAGTTATTGCTGGGGCTGGTGCTTTATTTTGGTAATGCCTGGTTCGATCAGCTGAAGGCCAATACCAAAGAAGTAATGGCAACAAGCATGCTGCGCTTTTTTTCTATGGAGCATGCATTGATGATGATTATTGCGTGGATACTTGTACACATGGGCCGCAGTATGGTAAAGCGTGCAGATACAGATGCTCAAAAGCACAAGCGCAGTTTAATTTATTTTGGTATTGCCATGTTAATTATATTGGCAATGATACCCTGGCCCTTCCGTACAGGTGGTATTGGCCGTTCTTGGTTTCCGGAGTTTTAAAATTTATTAACCTGATTTATTATTTACAAGATGTCTGCAAAAAAAATAGTTCCCACCATACTTGTTACCAATGATGATGGTATTACTGCCCCCGGCATAAAAAGCCTGGTGGAAGCAGTAAAAGGTTTGGGAAGGGTAGTGGTGGTGGCGCCGGATAAACCACAAAGCGGTATGGGGCATGCTATCACTATTGGGCATCCGCTGCGTATGAGCAAGGTGGATATTTTTGATGGAGTGGAAGCATGGCAAACAAGTGGCACACCGGTTGACTGTGTTAAGCTGGCAGTTGATAAAGTACTGCACCGCAAACCAGATTTATGTTTAAGCGGTATTAACCACGGAGCCAATCATTCCATTAACGTAATTTACAGCGGCACCATGAGCGCTGCTATGGAAGCCAGCATTGAAAGCATTCCCAGTATTGGATTTTCTTTGCTGGATTTAACTATTGAAGCAGACTTTACAGCGGCCCGTTTTTATGTACACAAAATTGTAAGTGCATTATTAAAACGTAAACTGGATAAACATCTTTTATTAAACGTAAACATACCCGCAGGAAGTAAAGAGCTGATAAAAGGTATAAAGATTTGCAAGCAGGCTTATGCCAAATACGAAGAAGATTTTGATGAACGCAAAGACCCCGGCGGAAAAAAATATTACTGGCTTACCGGCAAATTTTTAAATTTTGATAAGAGTAAAGAAACGGATGTATGGGCACTTGCAAACAATTATGTAAGTGTGGTGCCGGTACAGTTTGATCTTA
Organism: Ferruginibacter sp.; assembly: GCA_044225605.1. GTDB lineage: Bacteria > Bacteroidota > Bacteroidia > Chitinophagales > Chitinophagaceae > Ferruginibacter. The sequence goes on along the minus strand of JBGAIJ010000004.1, from coordinate 311,744 downwards.
CTAATTATACGCTTAAACAACAGTTAGAAAAAAATAACCCCTTTAAATGAGTTCAAATATTTTCTCTAAAATTTTAGCGCCGGTAAAAAAAGATAATTTTTTATTTGGTTTTATACTCGGCTTATTAGCACCCTTTGCAGGATTTGCTGTTTTTAAGTATAAAAAACTGGGGCCATTAAGTTATGGCGAGGCGTTGCAGTATTTGATGCTGGAGCCTGGCCACAGGCTGCTTACCATTGCCATTAGCTTATCGTTACTGGCAAATGCAGTGCTTTTTACACTGTATATAAATGCACATATCGATAAAACTGCAAAAGGTATTTTTATTGCTACACTAATTTATGGCTTAACTGCATTAAGCATAAAAACATTCGGATAAAATATTAGCGGGGTTATGCCCCGTTTTTTATTTGTGGTGGTAATGCTTACCGCACACTGCGGGTGCTTTTGTAACTGCCGCCTGCTGCCTGGTGTATGGTAATGGAACGGGCGCATGACGCAAAAAGAATTACTGCCAGGATAAGTGTAATAATGTTTTTCATAATAATATTTTTTTCGGATTAATAACAATATAAAATTACAAACGGAGTTATGATTAAGGCAGCGCAAAACTGCCCGATTTTATCCGTATTTACCCTTGCATTTATTACGGCAGATTTTTTTAAAATGCTGAAAGCTATATCATTAACCCGGCAGCATAGGCCTGACGTAATTTTACTGCCCGGCCGGTATTTATTTTTAAGGGTAAAAAATGTGGAACAAAAACCTTAATTTTAAAAGCAATTCAAAACCGCTAATATTTTTTTTATGAGAAAAGTAATTGTTTATGTAAGCCTGCTTGCTTTTATTTTTTCTTTTTCAAATGTTTCAGCTGCTGTGGTTCCCACCGCCAATGGTAATACAGAAGGAAGGGTAGTGCCTTCACCCGAAGCTGTAAAAGCAGCGCTGGCAGAATACAGAAGCCTTTCTAAAAAAGAAAAAAGACAGCGGTTTAAGCTGATGAAACAATCACTTAAAGATTATAAAGCTGCAAAAAAAGCGGGCAACGATGCGGAAACCAATACATTGCTGCTTGTAATACTGGCCATTTTATTACCCCCATTGGCTGTTTATCTTCACGAAGGTGAAATCAATAAAAAATTCTGGATTGATTTAATCCTCACACTGCTTTTCTTTTTACCGGGTATGATTTATGCACTCATTGTAGTTTTAGGCGAAGGCTAAAAACATCCGGTTATATTGTACCGCTATTATCCGTGCTTTAATGCAATCTTATTTTTTAAACAATGCATAAGCATGAAAAAAGTTTTTTTCTTTATTTTAATAAGCTGTGTAACCGCAACTGTTAATGCCCAAACCGGCAAAGCAGAATTGTATGATGTAATAAAGCGGCTGCTTACTGATAGTACCGGTTATGAAAATGTAGGCGACTGGGCTGTGGGTAACCCTAAAAGGTTTCCTGTAAAATGGAAAGAAGACCGCTTAATAATGAGCGAAGACACCAGTATTAATTTTTACCGTATGGGCACGGCTGATATAACAGTTAAAGGCCGCAGTTATATGCAGGCTGGCCAACCGGTAAAATGGAATGTAATGCTGAAGGGGCCAAGAGCAGGTTACACATCCTTCAGTATTATAAGTTCTCCTTCTTCCGAAATAAAACCACTGATTAATATAGACAGTGTTTTTGGCAGCAAACCTTTTAAAGCCAGGCTGCTTAAAAGCTGCGAAAAAACTTTATCGGGCTATTATTATTACGAACTAAAACTTCCTAAAAAGGATATTACTTACATCAAAATAAGCTGGCTTTCTTTAAATGGCAATTCAGCCATGCGTATAGATTGTTACGACAACTGGAGTAAGTATGCTGTAAAACTTGATTGCCCAAAATAAGTTATTTCAGCAGCAGCTTATGTAATTTTTTTACTTCTTCGGTTTCAGTTAATGATATTGCTTCATTTTTATCGTACCTGCTTTTTAAAAACAATATTCTTTTATGTAAAGGGTATTTTGCAAGAATGCCTTCCATCATTTTACCCAGCGTTTCATCTTTAATTACAGGCGCAGCATTAATAGTTGGTTTTGCTCTTTCTCTTGTAGGTTTTTTTAAAATAATAGCTTCAACAGTGGCAATTTTTGCCTGCGATATTTCGGGGGTGCTTCTCATTTTATCAAGCAAACCCTCCAGCTGCTTTTTACTTAAACCGCCGCGGTTGCAAAATTGATTGTGCAGGCTGTTTATAAAAGATGATGCCGGGTGCAGCTCCTTCATTTTTGTAAGCACATCTAAAATAATATTTACCGTTGCCATTGTGGTAAAGCTAAACAAAAATCAGCGGAGTGCTTATTCATTCAGGTATAAACACAAACTAATCAGTATACTTACCGCCAGCATTAATCCAGTCAACTATTTTTTGCCTTTCACTTGCCGGCATTAAACCAGTGGGCGGCATAGATGATGGAATAGCATCTACCGCTCTTGCTTTAATGCGGTCTTTATTTGTTACAATATTGCAATCTACAGTCCAGTTCATGCCACCATTGGCAATGGTGTTGTTATGACAGGTTACACAATTGTTTTGCAGTACTGTCCTTACTGCTAAAAACAACGGCCCTGCAGCAGCATTATTTACAGTTGTGGAGGTACTGTTGCCACTGCATCCATTTGCATCTTTTGCTGTAATGGTATAACTGCCTGCGGCAAGATTAAAAAATGAAGCGCTGCTTTGAAACGGCCCGCTGTTAATGCTGTATGTATAAGGCGATGTACCACCATTTGCAGTTGCAGTAATACTTCCATTAGCTGCAACGCATGGCGTGGTGTTAACTACAGAGTTGTTTACATTTATTGTAACACCGGCACATGGATTAGGATTGGTAAGGGAGAAGTTTGCCGAACCTGTACAACCTGCAGCGCTTTTTGCTGTAACCGAATAGCTGCCGGCAGCCAATCCCGTAAAAGTGCCGGATGATTGAAACGCACCGCTGTTTAAACTGAATGTATAGGGCCCGGTGCCACCTGTTGCTGTTGCCGCTATACTTCCATTGGTGCCGCCATTAGTGGTGGGGTTTGTAACGGTACCATTAACAGTTATTGTAACACCGGTGCATGGATCGGTTAATGTAAAATTTGCTGAGCCTGTGCAACCGCCACTGCTTTTTGCAGTAACTGAATAACTGCCTGCAACAAGGTTTGTAAAACTTCCCGATGCCTGGAAAGCACCACCATTTAAACTGTATGTAAAACCTGTGCCGCCGCTTCCGGTGGCGTTAATGCTTCCGTTATTACCACCACCAGTTGTGGGATTAACTGTAGTGCCAGTTACAGTAATGGTAACACCACTGCATGGATTGGGCGGGGCAACAACAGTAACATTAGTGCTGCCATTGCAACCACTGCTGTTTTTGGCAGCAATGGTATATGTACCAGCGGCCAAACCGGTAAAACTGCCTGATGATTGAAATGCGCCACCATTAATGCTGTAAGTAAAAGGGCCGTTGCCTCCTGTGGCGCTTGCATTTATTGATCCGTCTGAGCCACCAAAAGTTGTGGGGCTTGCAGGGGTTGCTGTTACAGTAACTGTAACACCTGCGCAGGGATCCTGCGGGGGATTATTGTCTCCACCACCTTTACCACACGAAGCAATAAAAGCAATAGTTACAATAGCACTTAGTAATACAAATACAATTGTTTTAAAGGTGTAAACTTTTGGCATAAGCAGGTTTTTGTTATTAATCGCAAACAAAACCTGCTTAGGTTGCCTTTATACTTTATTAAAAAATTAAAGCCACGCAATATGCAGGGCTTTAAATAAATAATATGGTATCATTTGCAACTGGTTCATTTTTTTTTTTTGACAGAATAAGAAGAACAGTGCAAACAGTAAGAACAGTAGTTTATATAACAACGAATAGTGTAGAAAAAAAATAACGAGGTGGAATTATTTTTTGTGGCCGGTATTAAAACCATAGCTGCCATTTACAGCAAAATAATTTTTATGTGCCGCCGAAGATATGCCCATGCCGCCGGTTAACCCTACTGTAAAATGCCGGGTAATATTATAATCCACCTCTGCATCTATATTATGCTGCGGGACATAGTTGCCTAAAAAACCAAACACTTCTGCGGATAACACCCATTCCTTTACAGGCTTACAGGTAAAACTGGTGGTGTAGCTGTAAGATGGAGAGGTTGCAAAACCATCCCAAAAAATTCCGGGTGTAAAACCTGCGGTAATTTTTTTAGTAAGCGGCTGCTGTAAATCTATTTGTAATACTGGCGCCCAGTAATTGGCAGTAAAATTTTTTGATGCAGCAAATGGAATGGCCAGTTGCAGGGATGCAATGATTGCCGGGCCCTTCTTATCTTCCCTGCGCAGCAGGTAATTAAATCCTGCAACCACTGGCTCCGTACCGGTAATTTTTTTAGAAGGAATAACTGATTTATCTGCAACAGCAACAAAACTTATTTCCGTATTTGCTTCCAGCCGGTTATTAATGCCGTAATGCAGAATAACATTTGGAACAGACAATGTGCTGAGGTTTTCGTCAAAGGTTTCATGCCCGGCTTCCCATTCAAACAACACATCTTTTTTAGTAAGTGCAAACTGGCTTTCTGTTTTGCTGCGCCTGCTTTTTTTAATTTTCATTTTCACCTGAGCATTTGCAAAGCTGCAGGTAAAAATAAAACCGCCTATTATGCACCATTTTAAAAGCATGGTGTGAATGTAACTAATGTTTCAGTAACAACCACCTTGCTGGTGCCATCAATTGCCAGGAACATGGTTGTAAATGTTAACGAATGTATCTGCTGCCGCAGCACAATTAGATGAAGTGCACCTGCATTAATTGGTATTAAATACCGTGTTGAATATTATTAATGAAAAATTTATTTTCCGCCAGCGAGCGCATACAGTTCTTCTGCTTCCAGCGGTAAAGTCAACTCATATTTCTTTTTCTCTTCTGCAACGTTCGATTCCTTATCTCTTGATTTATCATCGTAGCGGATTAGCTTTTCTGCAATAAAGTGAAATTCTTTGCCGGGCATATTTTCGTCTGCATTTTCATTTTCCAAACCAGCATCTGCAATGAATGTGAAAAACATTTTGCCATTAGCATAATAAAATTCTTCTGAGCGCTTGCTGATGCCCGGGTGCGGATATAGTTTAATTTTCCGGATGCCGGTACTGTCTGAATAAACATCTATTTTAAACCATGCCTGTTTTGTTGCTTCGTTGGCAGCAGTGCCGGCCAGTACCGTCTCTTTTTTAGCCATGGTTTTTGCGTTTTCTTCAATGGCAGCCTTCATTTTTTCACTGGTTTCAACCTGTGCATTAATTGCAGCAGATGAATCAACTACCGGCAAAGCGGTGGTTTGTTTTTCGGTATTTGTTTGTGAACTGTTGTTACAGGCGGTAAAAAAACATACTGTAAATACAGGAAGCAGTATAACGATGATTACTTTTTTCATAAAAAAACATTTATGATTAAAGAACAGATGATAGTACTAAGTTAATTATTTATCTGTAATTATTATAGCTTGCATACAATAAGCACTCCGGTTGCATAAAAGGTTGCTGCTTTTTTGATGAACTGCAAATGCACTGTAAAATAGAATGACATGAAAAAACTGCTTGTATTATTTTCTCTCATACTGTTTTTTACTTCTTTTAAAAAGAAAGAAATAACATGGACGGCCATTGGCGATTCAATTACTTACCTGAACGACCACGCCAATGAAACCGGCAACCGCATTACCAAAGGTTATATGACGATGGTAACAGAAAAATTGCCGAATATTCATTTCATTAACCAGGGCCACAACGGCTGGACATCGAAAGGCACAGCAAAGAATATTGAGAAACTGGGATTGGTAAGGTCAGACGTGTATTCTATTTTTTTAGGTACAAACGACTGGTGGCATGCAGATACACTGGGTCATTTATCCGATTATAAAAACAGTACAGGAACCGGTACTTTGTATGGTTCATTCCGCATCATTATTAATAAAATCCGCAGCCTGAATGAAAATGCGAAAATTATTTTAATAACACCCATGCAGCGTTCCGATTTTGTTTATATCAACAATCCAAAAAATAACGCCTATGGTTCTTACAGGGAAAAGAACGGGTTTACACTGGAGCAATTTGCAGCAGCCGTTGACAGCATAGGGCAGTACGAACATTTTACCGTTGTGGATCTTTACCATAAAAAGCAACTGGCCGTTGAACGCCTTGTAAAATTTAAACATTTGAAAGACCCTCAAACGGGTGAATATAAAAATTATCGCTATCCAGATTTTGTTGACATTCCTTTTCAGCCCGGCACAGATGACTACCCTTATCCTGTTGATGCAATTAACATGACTTATGACGGTTTGCATCCGTCGGACAAAGGCTATACTATAATTGCGGGTATGCTGGTTAAGATTCTGAAAAAATTTTGATTAAAAAGTTTAAAGAAATTAGTGTACAAAGAATAGTTTAGCGCTTACCCTTCACCTGGCTTCAATAAGTCTCCGCTTACCTCTATAAGCTTGTAAATATTATTTTTTTATTTAAAAGTTAAAAGACCGTTTATTAAAAGGTGTAAACACCCTGTTGCCGTTAATGCAGCATTGCAATCTTTGATGCATTAATAAAAACCTTAAGTATGAACCAGGTAACACCAGCAGTAATAACAAAAGAAGAAATTTTTTTACAGCTGCATAACATTAAACAGCAACAAAGCTTCAGTACCGATTACTACCCGTTTATTGATACCATGGTACAGTCGGTGGCACACTTAAAACAAAGCGGCGAAATAAATGAAGCTGATATGAAAAGCATACAGCATTTTTTTGGGCAGGACTTTTTGGAAAACACCCTGCATGGTATGGCATTGCTTAAAAAATATGGTTATGCCGGCGATTTTTTAATGATTGATAAAATTTATACGGGCAACACATCGGGCAATACTTTTTTTCAGTCGTGGGATGATTATTTTCAAAACCATGCAGCACCCCGTGCGGTGCGAAACCGTAAAGAATTTTTTAAGAAAATGATGCAGCGAAAGCTGGCGCTTAATAACGATGTGCGCCTGCTTAATGTGGCCAGCGGTCCCAGCCGTGATTTGCTGGAATTGTACAGCAGCCTTACCACACCCAAGCAACTAAAAACCACCTGCGTGGAAATGGATAAACATGCCATTGAATACTCTGGTAAACTGCTGGGTGATTATGCGCCGCATATTGAATTTATTAACCGCAATATTTTTAAGTTTGAAACCGAAGATAAGTTTGACATAATATGGTCTGCCGGGCTGTTTGATTATTTTGATGACAAAGCTTTTGTGTTTATTTTAAAACGCTTTAAAGCATGGGTGGCGCCGCAGGGAGAAATTATTATTGGCAACTTTAACAGCATGCACAACCCCACACGTAATTATATGGAGCTGTTTGGCGAATGGTACCTGCACCACCGCAGCAGCGAAGAACTTATTTTACTGGCGCAGGAAGCCGGGTTTGACGAAAGCCAGGTTTCCGTAGGCTGCGAAAATGAAAAGGTGAATCTTTTTTTACGAATTAATATGGGATGATAGTTTGAGTGCACAGTGGGAATAATTGAGCAGAATATTTTACTCTTGTAAACAATAAAAAAGCTGCAGGTATGCCTGCAGCTTTTTTATTATTCCCGCTGCTGGGCAGCTTCATTCATGCCCGTTGTAATTTTTTTGCGACCAACGTACTATTTCCTGCGACGAAATGGCAATACCTGTTTTAAACATTGCAAATCTTTTTTCATCTTATATACATTGAATCACTTTTAAAATTTACAATTATGAAAAAGATTTTTACACTGCTTATTTTAACCGCAGGTACTTTAAGTTTTGCAGCAGCTCAATCTTACGATAAGAATGATGCTGGTTTTAAAGACGGAAAAAAAGCAGGCTATGACCGTAACGATAATAATGCCTTTGATAAAAACAAAAGCGTTGCATACAAAGACAGTTACTTTTTTTACAAACAAAGAATGGAACAGGTTAACAGGGAGTTTGACCAAAAGATTGCGGACGTAAGATACAACAGGCGTTTAAACGGCAGGGAAAAAGAAAGACAAATTAAATTTTTGCAAATGCAACGGCAAAAAGAGCTGGATAAACTGCAGCATGAGTTTGATAAGAATAACCAGCAATATAAAGACAAGGATAAAGACCGTAAGCATGATGGACATTGGTAAAAGAACAGCAGTAAATAATAAGGGCCGTTTATTACGGCCTTTATTTATTTTAGCAGAAGACGGGCGGAATACAGCGGGTGCAAAAACAATGTTTATTTAATAACCCGGAAAAAATAAATTTGCCACATTTACGTTATGCTGTATCAACTGCCCTGCAGGGCTGAACCAGCGGGTGCAAAAAAATTACCTGTACTAAAAATGTATATATCTTAAATACTTAACCCGGTTTACCAACTATGAAAAAACTATTGTTATTTATTTCCGTTGCTTTTATTGCAATAAAAACCACTGCCCAGGTAAAAAATGTATTTAACGGCAATATGGTTTATACAATACCTGCCGGCTGGTATGTAAAAGATTCTTCGCTGAAAAAGATTACGATGCGTAAAACCGGGGATGATTACTGCCGCATAGAAATTTCGGTGAACCAATACCCCGATAAAGACCTTGCTAAATTTTTGGCGCTGGATAAAATGAAATTTTCGCCAGACCCGCATGTACGTACCATACTGCCCGATGCAAAGCTGGGCAACCATACTTACAAAAAAGTAAAATACTTTACCAACAACAAAGTGGTAAAAGCAGATACCGAATTAAACTATGCCACTTTAACCAGCCTTAAAAACCCGTTACCCGGCGTTACCAATGCATTGGTACTGGTTGTTGTTACTTGCAGTAAAGCCCAGGAAACAGAAATGGGTAAAATGGCCGATGTGCTGGGAGCATCGTTGGTTTACTAATGCGGTGTTTTATATCGCTTACATCTCCGCCGTTGCCTGGTATTTGACCAGTAGCGAATGATTGTGATAATACTTAATCAATATTTTTGTTAGCTTTTGTATGGCTTGTCGGCTGGTTGAAGAACAAGCCTTGGCGGTGCTGAGTTGGTGTGTTACCAACGGCGGCGAAGAGGCCGGAGCCTTACTTAATTAAAACAAAACTTGTTGCTATAAATTTATCATTTACAACCATGCCTGTTACACGGGCTTTTCTTACAGCGTTGCAAAAACCGTCTTTTGCATGTGCATCGCCGTGGTCATCTATATTGCTGCCGGTTACAAAATAGGGTTTACCTTTTATTCTTACTGCAAGGCTGCAGTCGGTTTGTGTTTTAAGTTTAAAATTACATTGGCCGCAGCTTGCCTCTACTATTGTGGGCTTTGTAATGCGTAATGTGGTATCACTTTTTGTTGCCTGTGCACATACAAAGCTTATTGACAATAAAAAGGACAGCACTAATAATGTAAATTTTTTCATTGAATGAAGGTAGGTTTTATTACAACCAGTGGAAAATATTTTTGAATATCATGTTGGCGCAACTGCGCCATTGTGTTGGTATGCAGGGCAGGTAATACAGGCGTGCCGTACCAACAACAGCTTTATGAAAGTACTTGTTCATCATAATGTATTTGTAAACCAAAATAATCTTTCTCCCTTGCTGGCACCCACACTTCAAACCGCACGGCCGTTGTTGGTATGCAGGGCGGTTAATGAAGTGGAAGGCGTACCAACAACACGGTTAAATAAAACGCTTACTCATCACAATGGGTAAGCATACTAAAATCATCAACACCGGTTGCATAAAATTTAGCGGATGAATAATAATAATTTTGCGGCAAAATACATAAGCCAGCTTTAACAGGGTTGTTGTGTATATACTCCAGCTTTTAATACAATACTTCTGATGAACGCAACTCCGTTGATAATGAGTTACGCTCCCAAAACTGGTACTCCCTGTCTTTGGCAGTTACTTTAAACTGCTGCAGCAGCACAGGATTGGTTTGTTGCAAATGCAGTTTCATTTGCTGAGCGGTGTGTTTTAAAAAACTATGCTGTATGGTTTGCAGTGTTTGGCCGGGTAGTGGTTGCCATATCATGTGCATATGGTTATTCATTATTACAAAAGCATACAGTTTTATACGTTTTTGCTTTACTAAAAACTGCAGGGCTTTAATTAATTCGTTTTTGTAAATATCATGCAGTAATAACTGTTTCCATTCTAAAATGGTGGCGGTAAAAAATTGCGGCCAATATTGGGGATAGGCTTGCGGCATGTGTGCACAAACTTACTGTTTTGTTTTTGTGTTGTGTTGGGGTTTATATGGCTGTGTTGTTGGTACGCCAACGCACATGTAACTGCCCTGCATACCAACAACGGCTCGTGCTGGCGGCGGCGATGGCTACCAACGGCGGCGAAGAATTACAAATGCTCATTGTTATTCCATCTGCCACACTTGCGCAAAACCCTATGTTGCCTGCTGCCTTAATGCTTTTGGTTTGCCCACCATTTAAGCAACTTGTCAGCTTCTTCTTCATTTGTCTTTGGACAAGTATAAAGAGGGAAGCGTATTTCTCCTTTATTTTTATAAAAATTCAATATTGTCATAGCGTAACCACCCAGTTCGGCATAGTCGTTTGTAGGTAAATACGATGAAAGTGGGTCAACAATACACAAGCATCGTTCTTTCGACTTTAGAAGTGAAATCAACATATTGACATCTTCTTTTTTGACCCAGGTTTTCGGAGTTCCATCATCCTCGATAGTAAGAAAATTTAATTCTTTACCGCCTGCTTTATCCTTTTTTACTTTGTCAAGAAAAGAGAATACAGTTAAATTTTTTAAACTGTCCCACATGATTGTATCAGTAACAATGTCTGTTTTTTGGGATTTATTTACTTCTGTATTTAATTGGTCAGGGTTTCTTTTTGCTTTACAAGAAATGCTAACTAAGAAAATCGTAAAAATGATTAATCTCCGTACCACGACAAAGTTTTAGGGTGTTTGAAAAGGTAGCAGGCAACGAACAGGGCTTGCTGCAGGTGTGGCATTAGTATTCCGTCTGCCCGGAACTGCTGCTCATTGATGATTTAAAAGTACAAGTTAAAAACTAAAAGCCCAATAGCATTCCGTCAAGCCCGGACTGAAGCTGAATAGCGAAACTGCTGCCGATGCTAACAACGTCCCGCCACACTTGCAGCAAACCCCATGTTGGCAGCCGTTTTTCATCGCTAAGCATGAAAGTATTTTGCAACCAGTTTTTCAACATCTCTCAAATCAGGACTATACAATCGTAAAGGAGTTGCTAATTTGTCAAAATACTCTCTGATAATTTTATCTGTCTTGCTGAAAGAAAGTTCAGTGCATAAAAGTGCTTGAGCAAAAATAATTTCTCCCTTCGCACCAAATGAACTGATAATACCAGGAATGAGAAGAACCTTTTTAGCATACTTATCTATTTTGAACGTAAATAAGTTTCCAATGCCGTCAAGTTGTATTCCCTCAAAGTCATAAGATATTAATTGCAAACAAGCTTCTGTTTTCATTGTAGCGTATCCTCTGTATGTGTGTCCATTAAAAGGGTTATTCACTTCAACGCTGCCGTTTTCAAATATTGTCAATTCGTTTTCATAGATGTAATCGTACTTGGGATTGTCAATTCGCCCACCAAAGAAATACTTGTAAGTTCCTACAAACTCTTTCAGAAAATTATCTTTTACTGATTTTGAGATTATATGCTTAATGACTTTTCCTCGTTCAACGTGTTCATCATTTACAAGTTGCTTTTTAGCTTTTTTTCTATGCTCATTGGTTTCAGGGTTGTAGTGATAATTGAAAGTGTCTAACAAAGTTTCAAAGTAAACTTTGGTTACTTGTTTACCATGTTTTATTCTGTTGTAAAAATCTTGAAGCCATCGCTCATCAGGGATGTTTTTTTCTTCTAAGCCACTTTTAAGAGAAAGGAAATCTTTTAGTGGTTGAAAAGCTCTTTTGTTATTGTATCGTACGATTTTGTCGTAGCCCTTTTTGTCTTGATTATAATGAGTATAAAATGCCGTTATCTCATGAATTATACAGTCCATCAAATCTTCGGGAAATTCCCAACGTCCACTAAGGTTATATTCTTCATGTTTATCCATTTCTTACTAATCGGAATTTTTATGGGAAGATGGGAAGTCTTTTGCCTACTCCCTAATCATCACTTATTCTACTTTTGGATTGTCAATAAATTGTTCATCAAAAATTTGAAATTATGAGCTCAAAAAAAGTAACATGGAACTTTGGTAACAATGGGAAAGGCACTAAGACCACGGTTGAGCATTGGGACGACGGAACTACAAGAGTTGTCAAACAAAATGCTCACAAAGACTTCTTTGGTTTTAAGAATGCAACGTCTATTATCAACGAAAAGACAATAAAGCGCAAAAAAAGTTAGCACACAAAGAAGAATTAGTTGTCCTCCAATCATTGTTAAAAGCTGTCATCAAGTGGCAGCTTTTTTAATTGTGGTCTTCGCTAAAATGGCTGCCAACGAACAGGTATTGCCGATGGTGGGGAAATAGAATTCCGTCCGCCGGAACCGCTGCCTGGCTTTTTGATAAAGTTAAATATTAAGAACTAAAGCTGGGCTTTATTCGTCGAGCCCCGAACCACAGTACAGCAGAATTACCGCTGCTGATTGCTTGATTGTCAAGCCCCACTATTGGCAATACCCATGTTAGCTGCGGCTATTCCTCACTCTAATTATTTGTGTCCTACCTGCTGTGTCAATAAGTTGAATAATAGAACTGCCCTTCTTGAATACAGCAATTGCAGTGCTATTGATGTCATCTTTAGTTTTTATTTCTATTATGTCAATTGGCACTACAAAATTTATTATATCTTCTTCTCGCAAGTATGCTTTTGCAATCAAAGGGAATGAAATATTTATTGAGTCGGAATTTAAAAAATAAGAGGTCTTGCCATTTTCAAAAATCCAATCGGGTCTTGAAAATAAATATTTTGTTGGTGGTGAATACAATAAAGCATCCACTTGTTGTTTATCAAATCTTTTATTAAAAGGATTACAATTTTTGTCAACTAATATTGAATATGTCTTAGCATTGACGATTCTAAAATATGGATTTGAAAATTTTATTTCTGATTTTTCTGATAACACAATTTGGTCAATTGTAAATGGGTCAATACCTGTATATTCCTTTAGCCGTCCTGCCATTGCTTTCTCCCATCCGTAAACAGAGTCTTCGTAAATATGTGAAAAGCCGCAAAAAATAATTATTTTGGCATTAGGTTCTTTCTTCAATAAGCTTGCAATGTTTTTTGCTTGTCCAATTTCTCTGTTCTTACCATTACTACCTGTTGTGTCTTCGTAAGGGTACAGAATGAAACCCAATTTATTTGCTTCTCTTATTAAGTTTCCAAACTGAGGTTCCATCGAATAATATCCAACATTTAAAGTTGGGGCTTTATAATTTTCATTAAAGGTTGCATTGTTATTAAAAGTTTCGGCAAGAAAGTATTTGAAGCCCACTTTTTTCAAATCTTTCAAAAGTGAAGTAATAAAAATCCGATTTCGAGGGTTGTAGTGAGCTTCGTTGAAAATTAGTATCTGATTTTCTTTCGCTTTTTTTGTGATATATTTTTTTGCATTGACTGGCTTGTAGTTTTTTACAAACTCCAAACTGTCGGATGTGGAAATTTCACCAATAGCTTGACGTGGTTTGTCCCATTCAATTAATGCTTGGTTATATAATCCTATAAAAGATAAATCAGAAGATGTCACCCCACCTTTCCATTGATTTGAATCGATTTTTATTTTGTCATAAATACTTGATGAGAATTTATAAGGGAATGGGTCAATAACCTGTCCACATAATATTTTGGTGGCTAATATGAAAACTGAAAAAAAAATAGAATGTTTTGTCATACTGTTTCAATAATTGAAGGGTTCGCTATAATCGCAGCTAACACGTAAATATACGTCATGATTACAAATTATCAAAAATTGTTTATCATTGATAATCAATCAAAGTCATGTCGCCTTTTAAGATTGTTGTGTCGCCTTTTTGTATTTAGACTATGTCGCCTTTTAGCCACTTTTTTTAAAGTGCATAGTACAAAACACTTTTTACCTGCTGTTTCCTATGCCATTATCCATAGCCACAACATATACCAATCTTTAGGAAAAGCTCAATAAAGAAATGCGGTACAAGTGTTCCCGAAAGTAATCGGGATTTACTTTGCCACCGCAGTTCAATAATGTTTTACTGCTGGCAACAAAAAAACCAAACCCACCTGTCGGTAAGTTTGGTCTCAATTGAAATTTGTGTTTTAATTCGTCTGCACTAATCAGATTCCTCCTATCGTCGAAATGACAGGGAAATTACTTCACCTCCTCAAAAGGCACATCCTCCACCTTACTCTCTCCACCACCTTGTTGCGGCTCGGCTTGTGCGCCTGCGCCATCAGGTTGTGCGCCACCTGCACCTGCGGCCTGTGCTTTGTAAATTTCTTCGCTGGCTGCAGTCCATGCTGTATTCATTTCGGCAGTGGCAGCATCAATAGCACTTAAGTCGCCGGCTTTGTGTGCATCTTTTAACTTATTTAAAGCTGCTTCAATAGGCGCTTTTTTATCAGCCGGTATTTTATCGCCGTATTCTTTCAATTGTTTTTCTGTTTGAAAAATCATACTGTCGGCGCCGTTTACTTTTTCCACTCTTTCTTTTTCTGCTTTATCGCTTGCCTCATTGGCTTTAGCTTCGGCTTTCATTTTTTCTACTTCTTCTTTGCTTAAGCCGCTGCCGCCCTGTATGGTAATGCGCTGTTCTTTACCGGTGCCTTTATCTTTAGCGGTAACGTGTAAAATACCGTTGGCATCAATATCAAAAATCACTTCAATTTGCGGTACGCCACGTGGTGCCGGTGGTATATCGGCCAGGTTAAATTTACCCAGGCTTTTGTTTTGGTTAGCCATTGGGCGTTCGCCTTGCAATACATGTATTTCCACACCGGGCTGGTTATCACTGGCGGTACTAAACACTTCACTTTTCTTAGTAGGTATGGTTGTGTTGCTGTCAATTAAACGTGTCATTACACCACCCATAGTTTCAATACCAAGGCTTAAAGGCGTAACGTCTAACAGCAATACATCTTTTACTTCACCCGTCATAACACCGCCTTGTATGGCAGCGCCAATAGCCACCACCTCATCGGGGTTAACGCTTTTGTTTGGTTTTTTACCAAAGAATTTTTCTACTATTTCCTGCACTTTAGGTATACGGGTACTACCGCCTACCAAAATCACTTCATCAATTTGAGATGCGCTCATGCCTGCATCTTTTAATGCAGCTTCGCAGGGTTTTAAACAACGCTCAAATAAATTATCGGCCAGTGCTTCAAATTTTGCACGGGTTAATTTTGTTACAAGGTGTTTAGGCACACCATCTACTGCGGTAATGTAAGGCAGGTTAATTTCTGTTTCGCTGCTGCTGCTTAATTCAACCTTTGCTTTTTCAGCGGCTTCTTTTAAACGCTGTAAAGCCATTGGGTCTTTGCGCAGGTCAATCGCTTCCTGTTTTTTAAATTCATCGGCCAGCCAGTCCATAATCACTTTATCAAAATCATCGCCGCCTAAGTGTGTATCACCGTTTGTGCTTTTTACTTCAAACACACCATCGCCCAGTTCCAGCACACTAATATCAAACGTACCGCCACCAAGGTCAAACACAGCAATTTTTTGGTCGTGTTTACCTTTTTCAAGGCCATACGCCAATGCTGCGGCTGTAGGTTCGTTTACAATACGCTTAACGGTAAGGCCTGCAATTTCGCCGGCTTCTTTAGTAGCCTGACGCTGTGCATCGTTAAAATAAGCCGGAACGGTAATAACCGCTTCGGTTACTTCCTGGCCTAAATAATCTTCGGCAGTTTTTTTCATTTTCTGCAGCACCATCGCACTAATTTCCTGCGGGGTGTACAGCCTGCCATCTATGTCAATACGCACTGTATTATTGTCGCCTTTTACCACTTTATAACTCCAGTGGCTGCTTTCTTCGGTTATTTCGTCAAATTTGCGGCCCATAAAACGCTTTACACTCATAATGGTGTTTTGCGGATTGGTAATGGCCTGGCGCTTTGCAGGGTCGCCCACTTTACGTTCGCCGTTTTTTAAAAATGCCACAACAGACGGGGTGGTACGGCGTCCCTCATCGTTAGCAATTACTACCGGCTCGTTGCCTTCCATTACGGCAACGCAACTGTTGGTGGTACCTAAGTCAATTCCTATTATTTTTCCCATTGTATTTATTTTAGATTTTTTAAAGGTTATATCCTTGTTTGTCAATGATTGTGCCAGTGGGAGAAATATGCAAAAATGGCAGGGGAGGGAACGCAGATGACGCAGATTGGGCTGGCTTACGCAGAAAAGCTGCAATTGTTACTTTAATTTACCAGCCATTGCGCCTTAATTGAGCAGCGGTGGCGCCTGCCCCGAATAAGATTTGTGCGTTGACACGGGGCGCTCAGTTTAACAGAGAGTGACTGTTGGGTTTTTATTAAAGCACTAAACAAACTATAAAAATATGGTTTTGCGTTTGTTTAAGATTTGCAAGACTATTTTTATGTACACGTAATGACTGTAAAAAAGCCTTTTTATAAACGAATAATTAACAGCAATAACCTGGTTTGGTGGTTTTGTTTAATCCCAATACTGATAGGATTTTTGTTTTCTTTGATGCTTTTATCAGAGTTTTATCATGTCGGGATTTTGAAAGAAAATATTGGCGCTTATCCTTTTGGAATTACTGATACAGGCCTATATCGTTCTGCAGATGCTTATTGGAAGTCCTGTCTCCTAGAAGGGACTTTTATACTTATACCATCTTTGTTTACTACAATAACAGTTATTAAAAGAAATAAATCTTTAACGCTCTTAGGAGTTGTATTGATATTTGTTACAGTTTTTTTTGTTATTGCGGTTGCAAGTGCTTCATCTGACTTTTAAAGTTCATGACTTGCCGCTGTGCCTGCTTGCCCGGTATTTCTCCTGCAAAATTTGCCCCATGGTTTTACGGTACACTTTACTTTCCACCCAGCTTGTAATATCTAAATAAGCAAATGCCCTTGTTTCGTGGCGGTTTTTTTCAAGCCCTTTAATGCGTTCTAAAAACTTTTCCAGTTCTGCCTGCACCTTGCTGCGGTCCAGGTGGAATGTTTTGCGCAAAAACTTAAAAATTTCTTCTTCCACAATGGTAAGGTTTTCCTTTTTGCTCATAAAGCGGTACACAGACTTAGAAAGGTATTCCATCAGGTCGTAATTGCCCAGTTCGTAATGCGCCATCAGGTGCATCAGGCGGCTGTAGCTTTGCAGGTCGCTGCGTACTTCGCTGTTTTCGTTTATTATTTTTTGCAGGTAATCTATACAGGTATCAAAATCGCCGTTGCCAAAATACATACTGGCAATTTTATAGTTAAACACCATTATGCGGTGCTCATCAATAAACAACGCATACTCTTCCATTTTTTCCAGCAGTTGCGGCACCAGTTTAACACCGGCTGCAAAAGTGCCCGTCATGTTATGCTGGTTAATTTTTGCATTGTATATGTACACAAATACCTGTGTGCGAAAGTTATCATGCAGGCGCACCCGGTCTGTTTGTGCAAACTTTTCAAATTTTTTCAGCGTATCATCAAAGCGCTGGTAATTGCGCAGGTCAAAGTGGGCATTTAACAAAGTGTGCAGGCCTTTAATATAGTGGCCGGTTTCCACCCGTATCATCAATGGTTCTGCATCAAAAATATCCACCCATTTTTGTGCATAGCGGTAGTACATTAAAAAATCCTGGCGTATAAAAGCATACCAGCAAAGGCTTTGGTACAGGTATAGTTTTTCGTAAAAGCCGGTTTGCTCAAATGCATCGGCCGGTAAATGCGCCTTTAAATATGCTTTTACGTTTGCTTCGTCCTGCTCATTACGGGCATGCCCATTTTTAATAAACCAGCTGTACAACAGCATGGCTAAATTACTCAGCCGGCTTACGGAGCTGATGCGTTGTGTTACATCATTAATTTCAGCGCTTAGTTCTTCAGCACGGGTTTGCATATCACGTGTTATGTGCAGGGTTTCAATTCTTTTTTCCAGCGCAATAACACTAACCAAAAAATTCATTTTATAGTTTGCCTTTGCAGTTTCCTTGGCCTTATCTAAAATTTTTAAGCTTTGGTTGAACAACCCTTTTTTATAGAGTATATGTGCATAGTCAAACTGCTCGTTCAGCTGCAGATCTATACTATCGTGGCTTTTTAGCAGGCGCAGGCTGGCCAATAACTGTTTGTACAGGTGAACTTTAATATTTGAAAGCTGCGGTTTTTGTATGCTCTTCAATTTTTTAAGCAGCAGCACCTCGTCATATTCGGGTAATTTGTCCATGGCATCAAACAATTCCACAATTTTCAGGTCCTCATTACCCGAACTCCGCTTGATATAGAGCTTAAAATGGCGCTTTTCAGCCTTTTCAAGACTCTTTATTAATTGAAATAATGTATCTGTAAACCGGTTGGGCATCATTAATTATTTATTTTAAAACTCAATACTGGCGTGGGTTTCACCTTTGTGCAATCGGTTTCACCGTAATAAAACCAATATTAAGTTGATTTTAGCAAAAATAAAACTCATCCTACTTTTGTGAAAGAGGATGAGTTAAGAAAATAGCAGACAATCGTTAAAGTAAAACAACCAATCGTAACGCTGCAACTTGTGCAGGAATTGAAATAAAGACTTTAGCAAGACAATCCTCGAATAAGAACGAATTCAAGAATTTTTCATATAGCAAGCAATCGTTAAAGCCGCTTTGTTTCTACAGAGGGGCTTATTTTTTTCTCTGATTGGGCAGCAATTTAGATCAATTTTCAATTCAAACATCAAATTCCTTAACATTTTTTTTACAATATCCTTGCCTGTTTAGGTTTTTTGCAGGGTTTTACCGGTTTTCTGCGGTTTTTATCTTAAATGTAAAATGTTTCTGGCTTAAATACGCAATTACTATCACAATTACGGTTGTTATAAGCTGGGCAACAATGGCATTCATACCAAACCGTTCTACAAAAAGTTTTAATAACAAGGTGCTTATTATAAGGCTTATTATAGATGATACGGTGTAACGAAACAACTGTATACGGCCTTTCAGGTTACTGTCAACAAACACCACGTATTTCATTAATAAAAAACCAACCAGCAGTGTTATAATAAACGAAATAATATTACTTGCCGTGTGGGCTTCAAGTGCATAAAACTTAAAGTAAAAAATCTTTCCTTTAAAAACATACTCATGAAAAACAAAGAAAACTGCAATACCCAATAATGTATTGCCACCACCGCAGGCTGCATAACGAAAGGTTTGCAGCGGCATCAGTTTCTTAAACGGTGGGTAAAAGAAATCGATGAGGGATATGATTTTATCTTTAGGCAACTTTTAAATTGTAAATATTGAATGTTGAATTTGCGAATGGCGAATGTTTTATATTCGATATTTCATATTTGCCATTCAACATTAACTATACATTTCCTCCCTCGCCGCTTTCACTCTTTCATCTTCCAGGTATTCATCAAAACTCATCAGTTTATCAATAATACCTTTTGGGGTTAATTCAATAACACGGTTGCTGACTGTTTGCATAAACTGGTGGTCGTGGCTGCTGAGCAACACAATGCCGGGGAAGGCAATCATACCATCGTTAAAGGAAGTAATACTTTCCAAATCCAGGTGGTTGGTGGGTTCATCCAATATTACCACGTTGGGGTTTTGCAGCATCATTTTACTAACCATGCAACGCACTTTTTCGCCACCGCTTAATACGTTTGTCTTCTTTAAAATTTCTTCGCCGCTAAATAACATTTTACCAAGGAAGCCACGCAGGAAGTCTTCATCCACAGTTTCTTTTGTATTGGGTGGCACAAACTGGCGCAGCCAGTCCATTAAGTTATCGCTGTTGCCGGCAAAATATTCACTGTTATCGTTAGGTAAATAAGCAGTGGTAACTGTGGTACCCCATTCATAAGTGCCGCCATCCGCTTTCATTTTGCCATTAATAATTTCAAAGAAAGATGTAAGCGCAATAGGGTCACGGCTGAAGAAAGCAATTTTATCACCTTTCTGAATATCAAATTTTACTTTGCTGAAAATAGTTTTACCATCAATTATTTTGGTAAGATTATCCACTTTTAAAATTTCATTACCCACTTCACGGTCCTGCTTAAAAATAATGCCTGGGTATTTGCGGTTGCTGGGAGTAATTTCTTCAAACTGCAGTTTTTCCAACGCTTTTTTACGGCTGGTAGCCTGCTTGCTTTTACTGGCATTGGCACTAAAGCGGGCAATAAATTCCAACAACTCCTTCTTCTTGTCTTCCATCTTCTTATTCTTATCACCAGCCTGGCGTAATGCCAGTTGAGAGCTTTCGTACCAGAAGGAATAGTTACCGGTGTAGATTTTAATTTTCTGCCTGTCCACATCTGCCACATGCGTACATACGGCATCTAAAAAGTGACGGTCGTGACTTACTACTAAAACGATGTTTTGATAGTCTGCCAAAAAATTCTCCAGCCAGCTGATGGTTTCCACATCAAGGTTATTCGTCGGCTCATCCAGCAATAAAATATCAGGATTACCAAATAATGCCTGCGCCAGCAACACACGTACTTTAATGTTTGCTGCAACATCTTTCATTAATAAGCTATGCAGTTCATCTTTTACGCCCAGTTCACTCAACAGGGTAGAAGCATCGCTTTCCGCAGTGTAACCACCCATTTCGCCAAACTTTTCTTCCAGTTCTCCGGCTTTAATGCCATCCGCTTCGCTAAAATCTTCTTTAGCATATAAGGCATCTTTTTCATGCATCACTTTCCACATTTCTTTGTGGCCCATCAGTACGGTGTTTACCACGGTATAATCATCAAACGCAAACTGGTTTTGGTTTAAAACAGCCATACGTTCGCCGGGGGTAATATCAATAGTACCTTTATTAGGTTCAATATCTCCGCTTAATATTTTTAAAAAGGTAGATTTACCGGCGCCATTGGCACCAATAATGCCATAGCAATTGCCTTTTGTAAAATTTATTTTAACCTCATCGAACAACACCCTTTTGCCATAAGCAAGGGTTACATTATTTGCACTTATCATAGTTTGTAAAAAGTGCGCAAAGATAAGGGAAGAGAGTGGTTTTTGGTGGGTGGTTAAAGGTTCATGGTTCATAGTTCATGGCATGTGGCTAATAGCGGTACATAATTGCAACAGGGCAACTAACATCTTTTACTATGAACTATGAACCATGAACCTTAATTATCTTTGCCCCTATGACCGTAGTTAAACAGTTACAGCAAAGCACTATAGAAAGTTTAAATGCCTTATTTGGAGGCAGTTTTACAGAAAAAGATTTCCAGGTAAATGCCACCAAACCCGAGTTTGAAGGGGATTATACTGTGGTATTGTTTTCATTGGTAAAATCGCAGAAACTATCACCAGATGATATAGGAAATAAATTAGGTACACATTTAATTGCCAGCTATCCGCAACTGTTTTCAAAATATAATATTATAAAAGGTTTTTTAAATCTTACAGTAGCGGATGCATACTGGGAGAATTTTTTAAAAAACTCTTACAGCAATACAGCTTTTGGCAAAAAAGAAAGTAATGGTAAAAAGGTAATGGTGGAGTATTCGTCGCCCAACACCAACAAACCTTTACACCTTGGGCACTTGCGTAATAATTTTTTAGGCTGGAGTGTGGCAGAAATTTTTAAAGCCAATGGGTACGATGTTATTAAAACCTGCATGGTAAACGACCGTGGCATACATATTTGCAAAAGCATGATTGCATGGCAACTGTTTGGAAATGGCGCCACACCACAAAGCACGGGTATTAAAGGAGATCATTTTGTGGGTGATTATTATGTGAAGTTTAATGATGAATACAAAGCACAGGTGGAAAAGCTGAAAGCTGAAGGTTTAACTAAGGAAGAAGCTGAGAAAGAAGCGCCAATTATGAAAGCAACACAACAAATGCTTTTAGACTGGGAAGCAGGCAAACCTGAAGTAATGGAGCTATGGAAAACGATGAACAGTTGGGTGTATGCCGGTTTTGATATTACATATAAAAATATTGGCAGCGATTTTGAAAAAATTTACTACGAAAGCAACACTTATTTATTAGGTAAGAAAACTGTGGAGGAAGGCCTTGCCAAAAATGTTTTTTATAAAGAAGCTGATAACAGCGTGTGGATTGATTTAGAGAAAGACGGGCTGGATAAAAAAATTGTACAGCGTAAAGACGGCACATCTGTTTACATAACGCAGGATATTGGCCTTGCTATGCAGAAATACGATGAGTATAAAATTGACCAGAGTATTTATGTAATTGGCGATGAGCAGAACTACCACATGAAAGTGCTGAAACTGATTTGCCAGAAACTAGGGCTGCCGTATGCTGATGCTATTTATCATTTAAGTTATGGCATGGTGGAATTGCCTACCGGTAAAATGAAAAGCCGTGAAGGCACCGTGGTGGATGCAGATGATATTGTTGCTGAAATGGAGAAGGAAGCAAAAGAAAAAACAGAAGCGCTGGGTAAAGTAAAAGATTTTACAGCAGCAGAACTTGAAGCACTGTATCATACTATTGGTTTGGGCGCACTCAAATTTTTTCTGTTGCGAATGGATCCCAAAAAGCGGATGATATTCAATCCTGCGGAGAGCATCGACTTTCATGGTTTTACAGGACCGTTTATACAATTTAATCATGCACGGATAAAATCAATTTTAAGAAAAGAAGGACAGGAATCAGTAATTAAGAATTGGGAATTAGGAATTGGTTTTTTACCGCTGGAGAAAGAATTGATTGTTGCGCTGGAACAATACCCTGTAATTATTGAACAGGCGCAGGCAGAAATGAACCCAAGTGCTATTGCTATTTACATTTACAATATTGCCAAAACATTCAGCTCATTTTATACAGAGCACTCCATTGCCAATGCAGAAACGGCTGATAAAAAGAATTTTCGTTTGCAGTTGGCTACTATGACGGCGAATGTAATTAAGAGTGGTATGCAGTTGATGGGAATTACAGTGCCTGAAAGAATGTAATTGATTTTGTGCAGCGAACAGTCCGCTATTATTGTCATTTTAATTGACAACTTAGCATTATGAAAAAATTATTTCCCGTTATTATTATTGCTTGTGCAGTAATTTGTACAGCAACCACCTGCAAGAAAGAAAATAGTGAAATAACTGCAACACCTTCCTGTATCCAGGCTTCTATAGACAGTGCGCTGGCTTTACCCAAAGGATCGCTTTACACACAAGTGGATGCATATACTTACCAAAATGCAACAGTATATTTATTTTATTCGGGTTGTTGTGATCAGTTTAATCCGTTGCGAAATACAAATTGCATTTACCTGTTTTCTCCATCTGGCGGTATTACCGGCGGGGGAGATCATACACATCCTAACTTTTTTAATGAAGCAGTAAAGATTAATACAGTGTGGAAGGATCCAAGGTATTAATATACAGCAGTACAAATACAAAAATGCGGGTGATGAAATTACTTTATCCCCGGCGTTCCACCCACCATCCATGTGGCCATCGTTTCACTGATTTTCCAGGTATGGCCTGCATATTTTTCCGGGTGGGCATATATGTAGCGTAAAAAATCTTTTACATCTTCGGTGGTTACTGTCTGCATAGCATTTAATATTTTTTGCCCGCTAAATTTTCCTTTTGTAATTGTTGTATTAGCAACAGTACCCAGTTTAATCATTTCAGCGCCGGTAAGTTTTACATCTGCCGCCAGCTTTGCTATAAAAGGTTTTTCATCTTCTGTATTTTTAATTTGCAGCAAGGTTTGCAAATTTACCAGGGGCGTGTCATACACGCTGTTTAAAACAATGCTGTGTTTTATTGCATCAAATAATACGCCTTCATATACATCCGGCGCTATTACATCAACATACAGTAATTCTCCTACAACAGGGTTCCGCACCAAATTTTTTTTATGCAATCCAAAATAATAGTATTCCCCTTTAATTAACTGGCATCTGCCATTGCCAACTGTTATTACAGAGTCTCCTTCATTATTAAAAAGTGATTTTATAAGGCAGTAATTTTTTTCTTTAACAGATAAACCCTGTGGCAGTTTTATTTGCACCACCATTACAGAATCACCGGCATCAATAATGTAATCCGTAATAGGAAAACTCATAATTTTTGTGCGCTGCCCGTTTACATTATGTATAAATGCAGCAAAAGCAATAACAAATAATATTTTTTTCATACTGCACAATTTTAGATAAAAGTAATTTCAATTTTTCATTGCCACCCTACCCATTTGACGGTATATATTTTTTTGCCTCTGTATTAAACAATGTTTAATAAACAGGATTTCAAACGTTTGCAGCCGGTAATGTGTATTACAAACACACTGCAAAATGAGCGGTTTAACTTATCTTTGAGCACATGGAAAAAAAAGTAACCAGGATAGGAGTTTTAACCTCGGGAGGCGACAGCCCGGGAATGAATGCTGCAGTAAGGGCGGTGGTGCGTACAGGTATTTATCATGGCCTGGAAGTTTACGGTATTATGAGGGGTTACAGCGGCATGTATGAAAATGATATTTTTAAAATGGAAAGTAAAAGTGTGGCCAATATTATTCAGCGTGGCGGCACTATTTTAAAAACAAGCCGTTGTAAAGAATTTCTTACACCCGAAGGCCGTAAAGTAGCATACAACAATTTAAAAAGCCATGGCATAAACGGGCTGGTAATTATTGGTGGAGACGGAAGCTTTCGTGGCGCACAAATTTTCAGCAACGAGTTTGATATTCCCTGCGTGGGATTGCCCGGCACCATTGATAAAGATATTGCCGGCACAGATTTTACCATTGG
This sequence comes from Ferruginibacter sp., assembly GCA_044225605.1. Taxonomy (GTDB): domain Bacteria; phylum Bacteroidota; class Bacteroidia; order Chitinophagales; family Chitinophagaceae; genus Ferruginibacter. The sequence continues at coordinate 286,817 of JBGAIJ010000004.1, read as the reverse complement.
GTTTGATACAGCAGTAAATACAGCAGTAGAAGCTATTGATAAAATACGTGACACCGCTGATGCACATGACCGTTTATTTATTATTGAAGTAATGGGCCGTGATGCCGGATACATTGCATTGCATAGTGGTATTGCCACAGGTGCCGAAAATATTTTAATACCCGAACGTAAAACAATTATAAGCGATATTATTAAAGCGCTGGAAGAAAAAGAACGCCGCCATAAATTAGTAAACCTTATTGTAGTGGCAGAAGGAGATGAGTTTGGCGGTGCAGATCAAGTGGCCAAAATAATAAAGGAAAAATTGCCGCAGCAGGAGGTACGTGTTTGTATTTTAGGACATATACAAAGAGGCGGCAGCCCCAGTTGTGCCGACAGGCTGATTGCCAGCCGCATGGGCTATCATGCTGTGGAGTGTTTACTGGAAGGAAGAAACAATGTATTTGTAGGTATTGTAAATAATAAAATGAACTACACGCCTTTAAACGAAGCTGTAAAGAAAAAACAACGCATCAGCGAAGAGTGGATGAAAGTGGTAAAAATACTTTCTACCTGATGCAACATAAACCATTTTTTAAAATTCTCTATACCAATTTATAACCATCATTCAATGACTAAAGACCTTACCCAATACCTGTACAAGCAAATGGACAATAAAGCAGGTATTGCACACTCACAAAAGCGTACAAAAATTGTAGCAACAGTAGGCCCCGCCTGCGATACATATGAAAAACTGCTGGAACTTGTAAAGGCAGGCGTAAATGTTTTCCGCTTAAATTTTTCGCATGGCGCTTATGAATCTAAACTTCAGATAATTGAATACCTGCGGGAGATGAATAGAAAGGAGCCATACAATATTGCCATATTAGGCGATTTGCAAGGCCCTAAATTACGTGTTGGCGAACTGGAAGGCGGCAGCCTGGAATTAAAAGAAGGCGATGAAATAATTTTGACCACCGAAAAAATGGTAGGTACAAAAGATAAAATTTATGTAAGCTACGAGAAGCTGACCACAGATGTAAAACCCGGCGAGCGCATTTTTTTTGATGATGGAAAAATGGAAGTGGAACTTGTAAAAGTGCTGAATGATAAAGAGGTTTTAATACGGGTGAGCCTTGGCGGTACACTGCTTCCTAAAAAAGGTGTAAACCTGCCGGATAGTGAACTGACGATGCCTTCACTTACGTCGAAAGACCTGGCAGATCTCGATTTTATTATTGAAAATAATTTAGACTGGGTGGCTTTGTCTTTTGTAAGAAAAGCGGTGGATATTACGGAGCTTAAAAAAATAATTAAGAGCCGCAACAGCAAAATAAAAGTTATTGCAAAAATTGAAATGCCCGAAGCGCTTAAAAACATACGTGACATTATTGTAGAAAGCGATGGCATAATGGTGGCCCGTGGAGATTTGGGTGTGGAAGTTCCGGTGGAACAGGTGCCGCTTTTACAAAAAGATATTATACGCAAATGCATGCACAGGGCAAAACCGGTTATTGTTGCCACACAAATGATGGAGAGTATGATGGATCGTACCAAACCCAACCGCAGTGAGGTTACCGATGTGGCCAACGCTGTGCTGGAGGGTGCCGATGCAGTGATGCTGAGTGGAGAAACAGCTATGGGTAATTACCCTAAACTGGTGGTGGAAATGATGAGTAAAATAATTTCGGAGGTGGAAAATTCTGTGTATGATTATGACCGTGATGATATTTTAAAACCACAACCACATTCCCCCTCATTTATAAGCGATGCGGTTTGTTACAGCGCCTGCAAGCTGGCGCAGGATGCAAAAGCTGATGCGTTGATTGGTATGACACAAACAGGTTATACCGGGTTTATATTAAGCAGTTACCGTCCTAAATCCCTGTTATATGTTTTTACTAAAGAAAAAACGTTGGTTAACCAGTTAAGCCTTAGCTGGGGTGTACGTGCCTTTTATTATGATGAAGAAGAAAGCCTGGATGACATTATTTTTGACCAGATAGAAATTTTAAAACAAAGGGGCTATATTAAAAAGGGAGATACGGTTGTAAATACAGGCAGCACCCCGGTGCATTTGCATTTACCTACCAACACCGTTAAAATTACTGTAATAGAATAGTAACAACAGTTATTAATAATTAAAGGCAGCGTTAACGCTGCCTTTTGTTTTTCTCATGCATGCTTTTTTATTGCCAGCAGCAAATAATAACTGCTGCAATAATATTTCCAAGTAAAGTGTAACCACCGTTAATGAGGTATAAACCTAATGGCCTTTTTTCGTAAATGTAAGAAATAGACATAGCGGTTGTGCCAAGTAATAAACCTGTTACTGCACCCAGCTTAACACCGCTTACCCAGCATGCTGTAAGCTCCATGCGGTTTACTAAAATGGCAATGCCAACTGCAGTTAAAACCATTAGTACAAATGAACCGCCAAACATAATGCCCACACCTTTCTTTGCATCAGGGGCATTAATATCAATACCTGCATATTTAATCCATAATTTCGAAAATAAAAATGAATACCAAACAGCGCCCAATGCAAAATATGCAAGGCCTGCAACTAATACCGCCAGCCAGTTAATGCCTTCTAAAAAAGAAGTGTTCATGTTTGTAAGTTTAGGTTAAAGATGATAGTTTTAAACAAAATAGTTATTATTTCTCCAATTTACAAGCATGATAGATTATCACAACAAAATATTCCGTTCAGTTTCCAATACCGGTACCGGCGAAGTAAATAATGAAACACTTTTCTTTTATGAACAGGAAGGAAATATTGTTACCGCAAAATATAAAGGAGGCGGTATTGCAAGCGGCCATCTTATTGCAATAAAAGATGCTGACGGAAAACTAACCATGCATTATCATCATGTAAACAGTAATGGTAATATTATGACGGGCATTTGCTTTTCGCAACCGCAAATATTGCCCGGCGGCAAAATACGCCTGCACGAAAAATGGCAATGGACCAGCGGCGACAACAGCAGCGGAGAGTCCATTGTGGACGAAGTATGACTTAATTAGTTTTCTGCATATACTGCATCAAACTCTTTTTGGCATTGTTCTTTATTTTCTGCTGAAAAAAACGATTCCAGCCCAACAGCCAGCCACTAAAACCCAGCGCCTGTGCACTCCAGCGATGCAGGCTGAAAGCATCACTATGCTCAATAATTTTTCCATCGGCAAATTTCATATTAGCCCTTATTTTGTTCACTACTTTTTTACCGGTTTTTGTAAATGTATAAGTGGCCACCCAGTCGCAGGTGCTGTATTCCTCATCCAGTTTTATAATATTACCATAGGTTATAGTCAAATCGGTTGAGCGCTTGCAAAGCATTTCCCACATTTTTTTTGGTTCATCGCCGTTTAATAAGCCAAATACAGGATCAAAAAAAACAATATCGTCGCTGTAGCAACTGTTCATAGTACTGTAATCTTTGTTACCAAAGGCTGTGTAAAACTTATTTATCAGTTCTTCGTTTGTAGGCATTGCAAACAATTTAGAAGTGTTAAATTTAGCACTCAAACAAACGCAATGAAAAAATATTTTTTACTGCCGCTTATTGGTATGTGCCTATTAACAGCTGTTACTGCACAAAATGCAGACTCTCTTTGGCTGCGTGAACACTATTATAAAAAAGAAGTGATGATACCAATGAGAGATGGTGTTAAACTTTTTACTGCGCTCTATATTCCTAAAGACAGTAGTGAAAAGCATCCTGTTTTATTTAACCGAACTCCATACAGTTGTGCGCCATATGGTGAAAATGTTTTTAGCCCCCGCCTGTATTATACCTATTGGCTAAACTATTTAAAAGAAGGCTACATTATTGCCATACAGGATGTACGTGGCCGCTGGATGAGCGAAGGGGATTTTGTGGATGTGCGCCCTTTTAATGCCGATAAAAAAAATAAAGAGATTGATGAAGCAAGCGATACGTATGATGCAGTGGACTGGATGATAAATAATATTCCTGCAAATAATAAAAGAGTAGGGGTCTTTGGAATTTCGTATCCAGGTTTTTACAGTACTATGGCAGCATTAAGTAATCATCCGGCAATAAAAGCAGTTAGCCCGCAGGCACCCGTTACCGAATGGTTTTTAGGTGATGATTTTCATCACAACGGCGCTTTTATGTTAATGGATGGTTTTAGTTTTTACAGTGGTTTTGGTAAGCCACGGCCCAAACCAACAACAGTTGGCAGCCCGGGTTACGAAATTCCATCTCAGGATAATTATGATTTTTATTTAAGGACAGGCGCTTTGAAAAACTTTAGTAAAATAATGGGCGACAGCATTGCATTTTGGAATGACCTGATGAGCCACCCCAATTACGATGCATGGTGGAAAGCACGTAACACAAGAAATTTTGTAACCAATGTAAAACCTGCCATGCTGGTGGTTGGCGGATTGTTTGATGCAGAAGATTGTTATGGCGCATGGAATTTATACAAAGCCATTGAAGAAAAAAGTAAAAACACCGATAACCGGTTAGTAATGGGGCCATGGTTTCATGGTGGCTGGGGCGGAAGAAGTGATGGCAGTTATTTAGGCAATGTGCGTTTTGGCAGTAAAACCAGTGAGTTTTACCAGCAAAATATCGAAATGCCTTTCTTTAATTTTTATTTAAAGCTAAAAGGCACCGTAAGTGAAATTACAGAAGCTAATATTTTTTTCACCGGCAGCAATGAATGGAAAATGCTGAAGCAATGGCCACCGCAGAATACAGAGAATAAAAACATTTATTTAAAACAAAATGGATTGCTTTCTTTTGAAAATGCGGCTAACAAAATAAAACCAGAAGACAGAAATAAACGGCCAGAATCATTTACAGAATACATCAGCGATCCTGCACATCCGGTTCCATATACAGAAGATGTGCATTTGGGAAGAACAAGGGAATACATGAGCGATGATCAGCGCTTTGCCAGCCGCCGGCCCGATGTATTAACTTTTACAACAGACGTACTTACAGAAGATGTTACTTTAGCAGGCCCGTTGGTGGCAGATTTAAAAGTAAGCATCAGTACCACCGATGCAGATTTTGTAGTGAAATTAATAGATGTTTTTCCGGATGATTTTAAATATGATGAAAAAGAATTTGGAAAAGGTAATGGACAAACTTATCCAATGGGTGGTTATCAAATGCTGGTACGTGGCGAAATTATGAGAGGGCGTTTTCGCAACTCTTTTGAAAAGCCCGAAGCATTTGAACCCGATAAAATTACTACGGTAAAATACACGTTGCCCGATGTGGCGCATATGTTTAAGAAGGGACACAAAATAATGGTGCAAATACAAAGCAGCTGGTTTCCGCTGGCTGACCGTAACCCACAAAAGTTTGTAGATATTTATCATTGCAGCGACAGCGATTTTCAAAAAGCTGCAATACGCATTTATCATGATGTACAAAACCAGAGTAAAATAATATTGCCAGTATTAAAATAAAAATTATGAAAAGGTTTTTAACGATTGTATTGCTATTGAACAGTTTGATTGCCGCTGCACAGGATGCTTTGAATATTGTGCCCATGCCGGCTGAAATTAAAATGGGTAAAGGTGCTTTTGTAATATTACCCACCACAGTTATAGTTATTAAAAATGGCGCCGATGATAAAACGGCAGATTATTTTAATGCCATAATCAAAAACAGGTTTAACATTAATTGTAAAAAAGTAAAAACTGCAGCATCAAATTTTATACAGTTTACAACATTGCAATCATTATTGCCGGGCAGGGAAGGTGCTTATTCGCTAAATGTTGCAGCTGCAGGTATTACTGTTAATGGTGAAACAACTTCCGGAACATTTGCCGGAATGCAAACATTATTGCAGTTACTTCCTGCGGCAAAACAAAAAAACCGGCCATTATCAATTAGTCAATTATCTGTTACTGATTACCCCCGCTTTCAATACCGTGGCATGCACTTAGATGTTGCACGGCATTTTATGCCTGTTGATTTTGTAAAAAAATATATTGACTATTTAGCCACTTATAAATTCAATACTTTTCATTGGCATTTAACGGATGACCAGGGCTGGCGCATTGAAATAAAAAAATACCCGCTGCTTACACAAGTGGGCGGCTGGCGCAACGGAACAATCATTGGCCGTTACCCCGGCAAAGGAAACACCAATACAAAACATGGCGGCTTTTATACGCAGGAGCAAGTTAAGGAGATAGTAAAATATGCAGCCGATCGCTATATTACCGTGGTGCCGGAAATTGAAATGCCGGGGCATGCTTCTGCTGCTATTGCTGCTTATCCACAGTTAAGCTGTTTTCCCGATGAAGATACAAAAGTGCCAAAAGGTTGCACATGGAGCGGCAGTACAAAAGGCAAACAGGTGCAGCAAACATGGGGCGTATTTGAAGATGTGTTTGCACCAACAGATTATACGTTTAATTTTTTGCAGGATGTGCTGGATGAAGTAATACCATTGTTTCCTTCAAAATATATTCATGTGGGTGGAGATGAGTGCCCGAAGGAAGCATGGAAACGATCTGAGTTTTGCCAGCAATTAATTAAAGAAAAAAATTTAAAAGATGAACATGGTTTGCAGAGTTATTTTATTAATCGTATTGAAAAATACATAAACAGCAAGGGCCGTAATATTATTGGGTGGGATGAAATTTTAGAAGGTGGCTTAGCACCGAATGCAACGGTAATGAGCTGGCGTGGGGAAGAAGGCGGTATTGAAGCGGCTAAACAAAATCATGATGTGATAATGACGCCGGGTAGTCATTGTTATTTAGACCATAGCCAAAGTAAAAATGAAGACAGTGTTACCATTGGCGGTTACCTGCCTTTAGAAAAAGTGTACAGTTATGAGCCGGTGCCCGGTGCATTAAATGCAGAGCAGGCAAAACATATATTGGGTGCACAGGGAAATTTGTGGACAGAATACATAACAAACCCTGCAAAGGTAGAGTACATGATTTTTCCACGAATGGTGGCATTAAGCGAAGTGTTGTGGAGCCAGAAAGAAAAAAGAGACTGGAATAATTTTGAAAGAAGATTGCCTGTATTATTTGAAAAGCTGAATAAGGAAAAAATAAATTACAGCAGAGCGTACTTTGAGCCAAAAGTATCAATTCTGCAAAACCCCAATTACGATGGAGTTGAGTTAAAAGTGAATTCAAAGAAAAGTAAGTCAACTTTTTACTTTGGCAATAAAACTAAAAGCCAATATTCAACTTATACAGATTCTATATCCGCATCTATTAAAGAATCTGGTACATACGGAATAAGGCTTTGGAATAAAATAAATACAGGTGTAAAGGAAGAAAAATGGGGCAATGCTTATTTAGGCCCCGTTGAATATCTTTTTTCAAGTGATATTAATTTCTCTTTCAACAAAGCAACCGGTAAAAAAATCACTATTGTTAATCCTCCCTCAAAATCATATCCTGGTGATGGCGCTTTTACATTGGTAAACGGAGTGCAAAATGACAAAGGCCTTGCCAAGGGCAGTGAGTTTGTAGGTTTTTTGGGAACGGATTTGGATGTAACTATTGATTTAGGTGCTGTAACAGAAGTAAAAAAAGTTACACTGCATACGTTGGGCCAGGCAGGAAGCTGGATATATCTTCCACCATCTGTAGAAGTACAATACCTGTTTGCTTTAAACAGTGATGAAAAAGGCTTAACGCCACCCACAAAATTTCAAACAAAAGAAGTAACACCCCAAGAGGGTAATGTAAAAGTTGAATTAACCGGTACTTATCAATGCCGGTATATCAGGCTAATTGCAAAAAACAAAGGAATTATTCCATCAGGAAATCCTGGCGCAGGCGAAAAAGCATGGTTGTTTGCAGATGAAATTGAAGTGGAATAAGTTTTTAAAACTTACAAAAGCTTTATTGTAAAACATTATTACCCGGCGCAAATTCCTGTTGCCATTTAGGATAAGCGTTCAATACTTTTTGCGGTTCGTATGTGTACCATGCATATCCGTCACGGCGTTCTCTCTCAACTTCTGCCAGTGAGTAAACAACTTTACTGTCCCTGTTGCAAAACAGCGGCCGGTGTGTTTTTAATTCATAGTAGCGTGTCCATATAGCCGGTGCAGCAGAATCTGTAATCACTCTTTTATCTGATTTAGAAATACGGAAAGGAGTGATCATATCCGGAGCAGTAAATGTTTCCACTCTTGTATATAGTATTTTAGAATTGTTAAACCATTTTACAGCGCTTTGTACTGCATTAATTATTTCTGGTGACGGTTGTTTAATACTCATCAGTAATAATACCACGCCAACACTTTCACTGTTGCAAATGCTGGGTGGCTCAAACTTGCGTGCCCATGCAGGCTGCAAACTTATTTCATCATATTGCTGGCACCATGCCGTAAGGCTGCCGGCATCATTAATCTGTGTTTTTAAAACACAGGCCAACCCTTGCTTGTAGGCAGTAATTAATTTTTTACGCAGCTTACCATCAAGGTAATTATATTCAGGGCTGTTCTCTGCAATATCTTTTAATAACCATAGTATGCCGCCCATAGCGTCATCATTGTAAGTAACACAACGGCTGTAATTATTTTCCAGCGGATAATATTGCGGCCACCCGCCATTGTTGTATTGTGCATCCAGTATATACTGCAAGCCGGCTTCAGCAGCATTCTTGTATTTTTCCTGTTTTGAAAAAGCATATACTTTACTCAGGTAACTGATGTGTGAATAGGTGGTGCGGTTATCGAATGTGGTATTTAAAATATTTTTTGCATTGATCAGGCTGTCTTTTTGTTCGGCTGTTAAAACAGCCTGCATATCATAATTTTTAGGCCAGCCCCCATTATTTTTTTGATAGAGTAAAATATTATCCGCAATTGCAGTCATTTCAGTTGCTGCATATTTAGGATGGCCAGGTCTTGGCAGTATAACAGTGCCCTTATCATTTATACCATACCAGTGATTTGCAGCATCACTGAAAATGCTGAGGCTTATTGGTTGTGGTGTATTGTTTTGCTGTGCAAAAATTTGTGTTGAAAATAGCAGCAGTAATAAGAAAGCAAGAGCGTTACGCATAATAATTGCAATTGTGTTATGTAAATATAAAGCAACCGAAAAGATAATTGGGTGCTGTGTATGCGCTTAACATTTGATTAGGGTGATTGGTTAATTGTATTACAGGCATAAAAAAGTAGAACTAATTATCAAACTTGCTTGTCGCACGGTTTGTGGCACATGAAACTGAAGACAAAAAGTATTTTGTGTGCCACAAACCAGGCTAAGGAAGGCTACAGGGTTGTAATGAATTTAGGTAGGGGCAAAAAATGTTTCTTGTGGCACAGATCAAAACTAAAAATTTGTATTATTTATTTTGTATTTTTCTTTTTCAAACTCGTCAAGGTCATCTATTTCTAGTTCTTTTTTAATGTTCTTTGAGACTAAATTATTTTGTAAAACTTGCTTATTTAATTTAATCTTATACATAGTACCATCATACAATTCAATAAACAATGTTTTAAAGTCAGATTTATAAATAATATTTTTCAATGAATAATTATGATAATAGTCTTCTTCAAATTGACTATTTATTGGTTGAAATAGTTTTATTCGCTGAATTAAATAATGAAAAGCACCATAAAAATTATTTGAATAACGAGTTTCTCCATTCTCATAAATTGCAAAATAGCCGTCTAAATAACCAACAAAAATTAGATTTTTATAGCAATTTAAACTGGTAACTGGAGATGTATAATGATCATTACTTGTTATTTCCAGCAAGAAATTTTCAAGATTAAACAACGAGTCATAATTATTAAATAAATTCATTTTAAAACTCCCATTTTCATAACCAAGAATATAAAAACGATTGGATAAATCAAAATAAACCGTTTCAACATTTGATTTACAGATATTAGGGATTTTTCCAGATTCTTGATTAAAAAAATCGATAATTTTTAAATTTAATTTATCATAAATAAGCCCTTGAAAAAAATGGCCGTAACTAATTTTAATAAAAGCATATCGAGAAGTCATTATAAATTTATCTACGCTAATTATTACATTTTCATTACTGGTTATTTTATCAAATCTTTCATCCATGTTGATTGACAACACTGAGCTATTTCCACTATCTAAAAAATTTAGGATGTTCCCATTCTGTATGCAAGAAATATTTTCAGCAATGTTGATATTGTCGTAAGAATTATTAATCGTTTTTTTTTCAATATCCGATACTTTTGAATAAAATAAGTTAAAAGTGTCAACTATATATCCTTCTGTAATTATATTGTTTTCATTGTAAAATTGATTTAATACTTTGAATAACGAGGTATCTTTATTTTTTTCATAAGCATAGGAATAGAGTAATAGAGATTTATTTATATTAGACTTTCTGCACAAATTAGCTTCAGCAATTAAATTGTTTACTATTGAATTTGCTTCTGATACTTTATTTTTTAAATAAAACAGAACTCCAATTACTATCGCAATTAACAATGTAAGTAATCCTACCCCTAAAAATACGCCTGTTTTTCTTTTTCTTTTTAGTTCGTCGCTTTCAATTTCTCTTGGGGCTTTACCAACGATACCACCAATTATTTTTGCTATGGATGCAGCAAACCCAAATTTATTACTATTCAGTTTTTTGTCGTCTATATATTCGTTTAGATTAATCCAGAGTGGTTCATCACTGAATTTATTTTTAAGATTTACCGGTAAGCAATCAGTCTTCTCCCAATCAAAATCATTTTTTGTGTAATTCCATATTATATCTCCATTTATCTTTATGATATATAATTTGCCTGACCGTTCTTTTGAAAACCAGTATTCAATTTCTTTATTTACCCAATGAGACTCTTTTGCTAATGGGGACGCTAATAATATTAAATTTTCAGAATTGTCTATGGCATTAATAATGCTATTCCAGAGTTCTGGACTTGCAGATAAATTTGTTTCATCTCTAAATACAGTTAAGTTTCTTTTGAGCATGTACCAAGGCTTCCCTAAGTTTTCAATAGCTTTTTGAATGGATGGTGCTAAATTCCCACAATCTGAATGGGAATAAGATATGAAGGCGTCAAAATGCATATTAGAAATAAGGTAAAATATTTAGTTTTCGGCAGTGTTAAAGCCAATTCGTTTAGTAGAAATCGATATTATCCTTTCATCTCGGTTCTGTGACAAACAATTGTGCAGGAAAGAAATCGTGTATTCGCAGCAAGCCTAAATTATCTCGGTGCTACTTTTTTCACTTTTAGTTTGTCCGTTTGATGTCACGGGATGTGATTTGTCATCTAACCCTTCAAATTCCCTTTTTAGCCTGTATATGCTTTCTGATAGGTCCGAAACTGCATCATTAAATGAACGTGCAATTCGGCCATTCACATTTGAAACGGTGTCCTCTGACAGCTGTAGTCCAAGAACTTTTAATGAAACTTCGTTAAACTTTGTGAAGAATTCGTCCCGTGCATCTGCGCCATGTGGTAAACTATCAGGTCTCCAGATACCTTTACATGCATTTTGAGAAAGCTGTGATAGCTTGATTATGTGTTCATCGTCTAATTTAGCAACCTTTCTTTTATCAGCTTCATAAATTGGAGCCGTAATGTCGTTTACCCATTCAAAAGATTTCATCACATATTTAGCAAACAAATGCTCAGAAATAATTAAAGTGTCAATGTCACTGTCTGAAGAATATGCTTTATTGATGTCTTTACCTTTTAGGCTTCTGCCTGACATTGCGCTTCCAACTATGAAAACGTCAGTAGGTGCAACTCCAAAAGCATCAGCAATTGTACGCTTAAATAAAGCAAACTTTAAGGGTTCGTCTTTAAATACAAAGGGAACAGTTGATAATAATAATTTATGAGCGATGGCGTCAGGAGTAAACAGCTGAACAAGTTTTTTCCATTCGTCAGCCGTTGGATATTCAAGTGAAATTAAAGTCTTTTTGCTCATATAAATTTTTAATTATTTATTTTAGGTGCAATGTCACGTAATTGAGCGCTAATACATCTTTATTCGCTCAACTCCTTATAACTTTCAATCGACAGCCAATATTTATTTTATACAAAAATCAATATTACTAAATTAATAAAAATATTTAATGCAACGCACAACCAATTTAGGATAGTGTTATTCACACCTCCAATAAAAAAGTCCTGCTACATTTATAACAGGACTTAAAAAGATTTAGGAGCAGAGGGTTACTATTCTTCTGTCTTAGTTTCTTCTGATGCTGGTGCCGCTGGCGCTTCTGCTACTTTTCTTACTACGGGCTGGTTACGCCTGTCCATGCGCTGCTTTCTGTGCGCCGACTGACGTTTAGCAATGTGAGCATCGTGTTCAACACTCCACTTAGTAAATTTTTCCATAGCAGCTGCTTCGTCAAACAGACCTAAGCCAACTCCACGGAGCAAATGCTTTAAGTACAACACGCCTTTAAAGCTAAGGATGCGGCGTACAGTATCGGTGGGTTGAGCACCTTTCTGTAACCAGTCCAAAGCCTTTTGACGATCCACCGCAATTGTTGCAGGAACCGTTAATGGATTGTACGTACCTAATTTTTGAATGAATTTCCCATCACGTGGGCTTCTTGCATCTGCCACTACTATGAAGTAGAATGGTCTTTTTTTTGAGCCATGCCTTTGCAGTCTCATTTTTACAGCCATAAAATAGAAATTTTAGGTTGTTAATAAATAGGGTTAACTCCTTAAACAAGGATTGCTGCAAATATAGACTGGAACGGCAGAGTAGCCAAATTTTTAAATCAATCGTTATAAACAATTGATATTGTTTAACATTTTGACTTTTTTGATAGATAATACCTAAATGACAACAATTTTTTTACAGCCTTTACCGTTTGCCCATGCCCGGCATCATGCGCCCCATAGGCATTTTGTTCATCATCTTCATCATACCTTTCATTTGTTCAAACTGCTTTAAAAAAGCGTTTAACTCGGCAATGTCTTTACCTGCGCCTTTTGCAATACGGCTTTTGCGGCTGGGGCTAATAATGTCTGGGTTACGGCGTTCTTCCAAAGTCATGCTGTTTATAAGTGCTTCAATGCCTTTAAAAGCATCATCGTTAATGTCAACATCTTTTATTTGCTTACCCACGCCGGGTATCATACCCATCAGGTCCTTAAGGTTGCCCATTTTTTTTATCTGCTGCAACTGTGTTTTAAAATCTTCAAAGTCAAACTGGTTTTTACGAATTTTCTTTTCCAGTTTTTTTGCCTGCTCTTCATCAAACTGTTCCTGTGCTTTTTCCACCAGGCTTACAATATCACCCATTCCCAAAATACGCTGCGCCATACGCTCGGGGTAAAACACATCCAGCGTATCCATTTTTTCGCCGTTGCTGGCAAATTTAATGGGTTTGTTTACCGTGTATTTAATAGACAGGGCTGCACCACCTCTCGTATCGCCATCTAATTTTGTAAGTACCACACCGCTAAAATCAAGGCGGTCATTAAATGCTTTGGCGGTATTCACAGCATCCTGTCCCGTCATACTATCCACCACAAATAATATTTCCTGCGGTTTGATGGCATTTTTTACATTCGCCACTTCTGTCATCATCACTTCATCCACAGCAAGACGGCCGGCAGTATCTATAATAATTACATTTTTGTTTTTGCTTTTTGCCGCTGCTATCGCATTTTGTGCAATGCTTACCGCATCTTTATTTTCTCTTTCAGAATATACTTCCACACCAATTTGCCCACCCAGTACTTCCAGTTGATCAATCGCTGCAGGACGGTAAATATCACAAGCCACCAGCAAAGGGCTTTTACCTTTTTTAGTTTTTAAATAATTAGCCAGTTTGCCGCTGAACGTTGTTTTACCGCTACCTTGTAAGCCGGCAATTAGAATAACAGCAGGAGCTCCGTTTACATTAAAATCGCTGGCAGTGCCACCCATTAACTCTGTCAGTTCATCCTGCACAATTTTTACCATTTGCTGGCCGGGGTTTACACTCAGCAGTACCTTTTGGCCCAGTGCATTTTCCTTTACTTTATCGGTAAACTCTTTGGCAATTTTATAGTTAACATCGGCATCCACCAGTGCACGGCGAATATCCTTAATGGTATTGGCAATATTCAGCTCACTAATACGGGCCTGGCCCTTAATGTTTTTAAACGCACTTTCCAGTTTTTCACTCAACGAATTAAACATAATAGTCCTTGTTTTTAAGGGTGCAAAAATAAGGAATTGAAACGGCTTTAAAATTTTAAGAAAAAAGGGTGCAATTGTGCTTCGTAAAAGATTAGTGAGCAGGGGTTGCGGTTTTTTTCTGTACTTCGGTAACCCGTTGGCAATAACAATATTTTAAGGCAATAAAAAAGCATTTGCTTTAAACCGGTTAAAGCAAATGCTCATTGTTTATATGTAATTGCAAAGCGTGTAAAATTATTTATGCATGTGCTGCAGGCTTTAGTATTTGTTTTTCAAAAGCCAGTAACGATGTTACCTGTTTAATAACATTTATTATTTCGGCATAATCCTTTCGCATTTCGGTTCTTGTAGTGGGTTCCTTGTATTTGTTTTCCAGGTCTTTTAAAAAAAGTGTCACCTGCGAAAAACCAACATATCCAAAAACCGGTGCATGATAATGCAGTTGCTGGCGGATAAGGTTTTCGTTTTCATTTTCAAATGCAATGCTTAGTTCCTGCAGCACTTCATTTTCTGCATCTAAAAAAGCATCAAAAACTTCCAGCATACTTTCGGTACTGCCATCATACATTTTGTGCAGCTCCTGTCTTCTTATTTGTATATCCATAAAATATGATTTATAGTTCTTAAAAGCGAATTAATGTTGGATAACCGCAGTTACCTTTTCCAGTTTTTTATATAAATCGTCCGGCGAAAATGGTTTTTGCACATAATCGCTGAAACCGCTTTGTTTTAGCTTTAAGCGCATATCCTGAAAAACAGCAGCAGTAAAAGCAATTGCCGGCACATCAGTATTTGTTTGCCGTATTTCTCTTAATGCATCATAGCCATCCATTTCAGGCATTTCAAGATCCATTAAAATCACATCAAAGCTGCCGTTGTTAAACATTTCAACAGCCTGTTTACCATTAAATGCTTTCTCATACTGCACTCCCCATTTATCTAAAAATTTGGTGGCCACTTTCATGTTTATCATATTGTCTTCTGCAATAAGCACTTTAACATTATTAAACTGTTTCTGCTCAGTTTTTTGCGCCGCCATTGCATTGGCTGCAGCGTAATTAAAATGTACCGGCATGTTAATGGTAAAGTAAAAGCGGCTGCCTTTATTGTTTTCGCTTTCCACCATTAGTTGCCCGCCCATTAAGCTTATAATTTCTTTACTTATATTAAGCCCCAAGCCTGTACCGCCGTATTTACGGGTGGTTTTAATATCGGCCTGCATAAAGGGTTCAAAAATTATTTTTTGCTGTTCCTCTGTTATACCAATACCAGAGTCGGTAACATTAAACTCAATTAACTGCGATTCGCTGTGTATGGCTTTTGCTTTTATATCAAGTGTTATAGTTCCGCTGTGCGTAAATTTTATTGCGTTGCTCAGCAGGTTGGTTAATACCTGGTTTAAACGGGTAGGGTCAGTAACAACATCGTTTTTTATTATGTCGTCAATTGTAATATTAAATGCAAGCCCTTTTTCGTGGCATTGATTTTTAAATGAAGAGGAAAGATGATAAATAAACTGGCGGAAATCCATTACAATTTTTTCCAGCTTTATTTTTTGTGCATCCAGTTTGCTTAAGTCAAGCACTTCATTTACTAGGCGCAGCATATGTTCTGAAGAAAACTTAAGAATATCCAAATGCTCCTGCTGTTGCGGCAGTGCTTCCTCCTGCAATAAAAGATTAGTGGTGCCTATAATGCCGTTTAAAGGTGTACGCAGCTCATGACTCATTTGAGAGAGAAACCTTGATTTTACTTCCACGGATTCTTCTGCTTTCTGTTTAGCAACCTGCAGCTCCTGCAGCATGCGTTTTTTCTCAGAAATATCTGTAACAGTTATTTTTTTATACCGTTTATGATTGTACCAAAACTGCACAATAGTTACACTGCCGGGAAAAACAGTACCATCCTTACGTATACAGGTAAGCTCGCCTTCCCACGACTGGCCAGATTTAAATTTTTGTTTCAGCGTATCATACCGGTTATTATTACTGGTTTCTTCAAAAAGTTTAAAAACAGTTTCACCATTTATTTTATCCGTTTCCCTGCTCCTGAAAAGTTTTTGAGATGTTGTGTTATTGTTGATAACAATCCCGGTTTCCATGTCCATAATAATTTCTGCAGACATAGAAGTATTGAAAATAGTATCTAAAAATGCCTGTTGATTTTTAAGAGATCGCTGTTTCTCCCAGTTATCTTTTGCCAGGTAATACGCCATCCAAACGGTAGATGCAAACGAAAGAAAAAGGTTAATGGCGAAATTTGTTTGATAGTTATCATCAGTAATTTGTTTGGTGGCAGAATTTTCGCCTGCTATAAGAAAAGTGGTAATGTAAGATGCAAAACAAACTACCAGTGTTACAACCGTTAATCTTTGCGAAATACCGTTTATTAAAAATATAAAACTAAGGGTGCTTGTAAAAAAGAACAGGCTTGAACCCGACCGGAAGCCTTCAAAAAAAGTGATTAGCACAAGTGCCGTATTAATAGCTGCCAGCAACAGCAGGTACGATGCTACTTTTTGATTCTTTTTAAGTAAAACCCAGGCAATAATGATAATTCCTGCGCTGGAAGCAGTTAAAATAAGGCTGGTGTACATGCCGCAAAAAAAGTTCATAAAAGAACTTATAAGCAACATAGAAAAGGCTACAATTTGATAATTAGTCAGTCTTTTTACATAGGTAGTATCAGTTTCTAACGAGCCGGCATTAAAAGGCCTGCCTGCAGCTTTTTTTAGGTGCAGTTCGGTCTGGTTGCCGGGTGTTTGTAAGGCGGCTAGCATTAATAATATTATAAAGAATGGTTACTACAACCTGAGTAACGTTAAAAAAGCCTTTTTCTTGCTTATAGTATAACCACCTGTATAAATTTTTCTTTTTCAATGTGTTTAGTATTTAAGTACAAGCATGTTTGTAGAAAAATTATTTAGCATGTGTAGAAGCTTTTAAAGTTAAAATTTAGCTGAAGCATTTTACATAAAGAACAGCAATTATGTGATAATCATTGTTTTTCCTTAAAACTGTTTAAGTAATTTGCCGTAATGCAATTGCAACAAACTGCCGGGTATACAGTTATAAGCCAATGGTTGGCACAAAAAGGGCATCGGCCTTTTCCTTTTCAGGAAGCAGCATGGCAGCATATTGCAAACAATAAAAGCGGTTTGGTAAATGCACCTACAGGATGTGGTAAAACGTATTCTGTTTTTTTGGGTGCTTTAATTCAGTTTATCAATAATCATCCACAGGATTATAAAACAAAAAAGAACAACAACCTTCAATTGTTATGGATAACACCTTTGCGTGCATTGGCAAAAGATATTGGCAGGGCAATGGAAGAAGTGTTTGAACAATTAAGTATACCATGGCGGGTTGGTATTAGAAACGGCGATACAACCATAAGCGAACGGGAAAAGCAAAAGCGGAACATGCCCGAAGTATTGATTATAACTCCGGAAAGTTTGCATTTGCTTTTGGCGCAAAAAAATAATGCAGCCATTTTTCAAACTCTTGCAATAATTGCGGTGGATGAATGGCACGAACTGATGGGAGGAAAAAGAGGTGTGCAGGTGGAGCTGGCGCTTTCCAGGATAATCAATTTACAGTTAACAGCTAACAATACTAAATTATCACTGTGGGGTATTTCTGCCACCATAGGAAATTTAGAGGAAGCAAAAGATGTTTTAATGCACCCGTTAAAACAAAAAGGAGAAATTGTAAAGGCGGCAATAAAAAAAAGTATATCTATCCAATCTGTTTTTCCGGATGAGATAGAAAAATATCCGTGGGCTGGTCATTTAGGAATTAAGCTGGTGGATAAAATCATACCCATCATTAACCAAAGCAAAACCACATTGGTTTTTATTAATACCCGGGGAATGACGGAAATGTGGTACCAGGCTTTGTTAACCGCAGCGCCTGAGTTAGCGGGGGCAATAGCGCTGCATCACGGCAGTATTGAACAGGAGCTGCGGCTTTGGGTGGAAGAAAACCTGCATACCGGTAAATTAAAAGCAGTAGTATGTACAGCCAGTTTGGATTTAGGAGTTGATTTTCGTCCTGTAGAAACTGTTATACAAGTGGGCTCGCCAAAAGGAGTTGCCCGTTTTTTGCAAAGAGCCGGACGCAGTGGCCACAGGCCGGATGCAGTAAGTAAAATTTATTTTTTACCAACGCATAGTTTAGAATTAGTGGAAGCAGCGGCATTAAAAAAAGCGGTGGAAGAAAATTTTATTGAAAGCAAACCACCCTTACTGTTGTGTTACGATGTGTTGATTCAGTATTTGTGTACATTGGCAGTTGGTGATGGTTTTTATCCTGATGATGTATTTAACGAAATAAAAAATACTTTTTGCTTTAGTGATTTAAGCAGGGATGAATTTTTAGAAATACTGCAGCATATTACAGCAGGCGGCACTGCATTAAACCAGTACGATGAGTATAAAAAAGTAGAGATACTGCCCGGCGGATTGTATAAAATAAACAACCGGCGTATTGCTATGCGGCATCGTTTACATATTGGCACTATTGTGAGTGATGCAATGCTGAAAGTAAAATTTATGAGTGGTGGATATATTGGTGTTATTGAAGAATGGTTTATATCAAGGCTGGAGCCGGGAGACTCTTTTACTATTGCCGGAAGAAACTTAGAGCTGGTGATGATAAAAGATATGACGGTGCTGGTAAAAGTATCGAATGCAAAAAAAAGTATTATACCAAGCTGGCAGGGCGGCAGAATGAGCTTAAGCAGCAACATGGGGAAAAAACTGCGGCAGAGTTTGAATGCATCTTATCATAAAAAAAAAAATGTGGAAGAACTGGCTGTTTTAAAACCATTGTTTGATTTGCAAAATAATTTAAGCCATG
Source organism: Ferruginibacter sp. (assembly GCA_044225605.1). GTDB lineage: Bacteria > Bacteroidota > Bacteroidia > Chitinophagales > Chitinophagaceae > Ferruginibacter. The sequence goes on along the minus strand of JBGAIJ010000004.1, from coordinate 267,842 downwards.
TGCCCAAAGAAAACGAACTGCTGATAGAACATATTGAAACGAAAGACGGCTATCATTTATTTGTGTATCCTTTTGAAGGAAGGCTGGTGCATGAAGCAATGGCAGCAATTTTAGCTTACCGCATCAGCCGTATTATGCCTATTACTTTTTCATTTGCCATGAATGATTATGGGTTTGAATTGCTGAGTGACCAGCCCATACCTGTTGATGACAGTAATGTATATGAATTGTTTGCTGAAGAAAATTTATTTGAAGACATTCAAAAAAGTGTGAACAGTACAGAAATGGCCAAGCGCAAGTTCAGGGATATTGCAGTAATTGGCGGTTTAATTTTTCAGGGTATGCCCGGCGAAAAACAAAAAGCAAGACATTTGCAATCCAGTGCATCTTTATTGTTTAAAGTGTTTACAGAATATGAGCCCAATAATATTTTGCTGAAGCAATCTTATTCCGAAGTTTTTGAACAGCAGATGGAAGAAACCAGGTTAAGGGATATGCTGCGCCGCATTCAGCAAAGCAATATTGTTATAAAATTTCCTGAACAGCTAACACCGTTTTGTTTTCCTTTAAAGGTAGACAGTATGAGGGAAAATATGAGTTCGGAAAAACTGGAAGACCGTGTGAAACGCATGAGGGAGCAATTGACGAAATAGTGATGTCTTTATTTATTAAACATACAATTAACGGCAGCAATTTTATATTGCACAGCAACCGCACCATTTTTTGGGAGCAGGAAAAAATATTAATTCTTTCAGATTTGCATTTGGGTAAAACAGGGCATTTTCGTAAAAGCGGTATTGCCATACCACATGCCGTAATGAAAGAAGATATGCAGCGGTTAGTAGATGCTATTCAGTTTTTTAAACCTGTGCAATTGATAATTGTGGGGGATATGTTTCATAGTGTGGAGAATAAAGAGCATGAATTATTTTTAAAATGGCGCAATGATTTGGCACATATAAAAATAATGCTGGTAAGGGGCAATCATGATATTGTGCCGGATGAATGGTATAAAAGCGCTGCTGTGGAAGTAGTTGATAAAATTTATAAAAAAGACAGTATTGCCTTTGTGCATAAAATTGAAGATGCTGATGAAATAATGCTGCAGTCGTGTTATTTTTTTAGCGGCCACATTCATCCTGCAGTGAGCATACGGGGTTTAGGAAAACAATCGCTGCGTTTCCCCTGCTTTTATTTTACAAAGCAGTTTGCAGTATTGCCTGCTTTTGGAAAGTTTACCGGAACATATTTGGTGGAGCCTGCAAAAAATGAAAAAGCTTTTGCTGTAGTAAACAACAGCATTATGCCTCTTTAAATTATTGCATTTTAAGCAGCAATTTTTTTATAAGCCTGTAATTAATAAATACAGAAAGAAGTACTAATGCAGCGGCAATTACTAATACAACCCAATGAATATAAACAGGCAAAGCTTCGCCAATGCCCGGTATGTTGTATTTAAACAGCACATGCAGCAATGCTGTAATAACAACAGCAACCGCAATAACAGTTACATAAACCGGCACCCATTTTTTTGCCACTGTTTTACTCAGCCATGCAGGGGAATATCCAAGCATTAAAAGCAGTTGTAAATTTTCTTTACTTCTTGCAATCATCAGTTGTAAGTAAAACGCAAAAATTACCATGGCCAACAAAATTACCAATGCGCCAAAGCCTCCCAGTCCGCTTACAATACCTTGCAGTATTTGTTTAATACGGCCAAAACGTGTTTTGTCTTTGTTAATATGATAATTTTTTTTCGCCAAATAATTCAATAGCTCCGGGTTGTTGGCATCTTTTGTTTTTAAATAAATTCTTGATGCAGGTACATTACTTACACCGGCAAATTTTTGATTGGCCATTTGCATAAAGCTTTCCGGTACAATAATGGAATTGATGCGGTCGCTTAATGCAACAATATGTCCCCTGTACTGCTGCTCTCCGCCGTGGCCGTAGCAATCCAGCACCAGGTTAATGCCTGTAATAGTCTCTGCAGAAAATTGCGGAAGGTCTTGCCCTAATGCAAAAACATTATACATTTCTAAAAAGTCAGAAGAAAGAATAATGGGTACATCTGTTTGCCCTTCTTTCCATATAAACGAAGGAGGCACTGTATCAATAAATTTTTCATCCAGCGCTTCTGTAAATAAATCGGTGCTGAAGGGAACAAGACTGCCTGCACTGCCTCTCATTTTAAACTGGTTGGCAATGGAAGTTGCTGCTTCATCAATAAACGGCTGCGCTTTTATTTCATTTACTTCTGCAGTGGTAAAACGGTTGTCATCCGTCATATTTGCATTAGTAACAGTTTTGGTAACGGGTATAAAATCATACCCGCTGCGTTTTGGATTTTTATCTTTCAGCAGCTGGTTAATATTTATGTATAACTGCACAGATGATAATAACAGCACCACGCCAACGCACAGCCCAAAATAACTCAACCAGCGGCTGCCTTTGTTTTGGCTGGTGTTTAAGTAAGGTTGTATGTTTTTATAACTTAACTGCACGGCTTTAATTTGGTTACAGATAAATGGTTTTTGCAGCGTTAAAATATTCAATGGCTTTTAAGTCGGCTAAAACAATGGCCGCATTTCTTGCCATAGTTTCTTCTTCCATCAGCTGCATTGCTTTTTCCCGGTTAGCTTCATCCAAATGGCTAAAAGGTTCATCTAACAATAAAAACTGAAAAGGTTGTTGCAATGCACGTATAATGGCAATACGCTGCTGCTCGCCATAGCTGCAGGTTTTGCAAAGCTTGCTCAGTTTATTCTCTATCCCCAGCCTTTGTGCCATGCCGGCAATTTTATCTTCGTTGTAATAAGGGTTTAATTGCTGTTTCACTTGCAGGTTTTGCAATACCGTATGTTCTGGAAATAATCTCAGGTCCTGAAAAACAATGCTGATAAACTGCTGGCGGTGCAAAGCAAAATCCTCAGCAGTAAAATTGCTGATACTTTTTTTGTCGTAAGTAATCACACCCTCATAATCTTTTCGTAACCCGTATAAAAAATGAATAAGCGAAGTTTTACCACTGCCGCTGGGTGCAATAATTTGTATTTTTTCGCCGGCATTAAATACAACTTCGTTGTTCCAGATTTGTGAGCTGGTAACTTTTTCTTTTTCAATAAAAGTAGGAACAACCTTTTGCAGCGTTATTTGCATACATAAAAATAAGCCTTCGTTTTAAGAAGGCTTGCTTTATTAATATTTTAATGAGTTTTAACCGGGGTGTTTATTACAGCCGGCGGTGGTGGCGGATATAATGTTCTTGCTTCCACATCCATTTGTTTATCTTCCTTTTCTTTTTCTCTCTTTGCAATTAAACCCAGCGTTGCAATGTATTTATTCAGTTGTTTAAGGCTGTTGGTGTTTTTGTCAAGTAAGTTAATTTCGTAGCTGGCAGTCATGCCGCCATCACTGTAATCGCCGGCCTTCATGTAAACATTATCCCAAAAAGCAACGGAAGCATCATAAGCCGCTTTGCCGCTGCTGTCTTTGGCAGCTTCTTTTTCAAAAGCTTTTAAAAAGTATTGTACGTTTATATAACCTCCAAATGACTGCCCGGTAATTTTACTGATGAAATCAAAATTGCTGTTGCTGCCGCTTACAAATTTGTCCACGCTTTCTTTTGAATTACCAATGGCAAAATAACTGCCGTTATTATTATATGCAATGTTGCCGGCTTCACCACCCGCAGGCATATTTTTACCCAGCCTTTCGCCGGCTTTTATTAATTTATTAAAAGCATCTTTATCGCCAACAGAGGTTGCAAATAAAACATTGGGCTTTACAGGTAAAGAAAACATATTGCTTTCACTCATGCCAGCAGTGGCAGTGTCATTTACATGCTTAAAATCTGAAACGGCAAACAGTAAATCTCCTTTATTGGCTTTTACAAAATCATCCAGCGAAAAACCCATAAAGGCTAATCCCATGTTTGCGTAGCTTTCCACGCCCAACAGCTTCACCAGTTCTTTTAAGCCTTCAGGCTTAAAGTTCATGGCAAATACCAATGCCACATCTTTTGCAGGTAATTTTTTAAGCATTGTTTCATCAACTTTGCCACCGTACTTTTTCCACAGTTCCATTATTTCTTTGCTGGCATAACTTTTTGAATCAACCAGTATTTTGCCATTCTCAAAATTTACAGTGGCGGTGGTAATACTTCCCTTGTAAAGTTTTTCAAGGTCAATATTCATCATTTTTAAACCTGAATTACCAAGCATTCCTTTATTAAGCTCTTCGCTGTTCATCCAAAAATGCAGGTCGCCTGGTTTTTTAACCAGCTCTGTAAACTTTTCATTTTTACCCAATGAGTTTTCTTCTTTTAAATCAAAAACATCCTTGCATGTTTTTAAAATGTCTCTTGATTTTTCTTTGAAGGTGTAAGAAGAGTCCTGCATGCTGCGCATGTAATCCATTTTATTAAAAGCATCAATATTGCTGATGTACACAAACTTTTCTTTATTCCATGCTGCACAAACGGGGTATTTGGTAATGTAATTAACACCGTCCTGCTGGCTTTCAATTCCTTTTTTTGCAATATCGAGATTAAACAACCTGAATTTTTCTGCATCTTTTATTGTGCCTGCAAATGATGCAAAACCACCCAGTGTGTCTTTCTTTAAAAAAAACAGCATATCCGTTTTGGTATCAATGCCACTGTTATCCGGATTGTCCAGCGCCTGTTTAACAAAACTGGTAAGGTTGCTGTCATTACTCAGCTCTTTAAACAGTTCATTACTTTTTACTTCGTCCCACGGCAGTTTTGCATTAAGGGAAGCGCCGTTAATATGCACGGCAATGGCAGCATCTTCAGGAGCATACCTTCCTTCTTTATTTTTTTTGCCACAGCTTACTGCAATAACAGTAACAGCAATAATTAAGAAATTACGAAAACGGATTTGCATACAGGTGTTTTTATGGTTGATACTTTTGTTTGCTTTTGGTAACCTTTATAAGTTGTTAAAAAAGGATTGCAGGTTTTGAAACACCACTACATGCTGTTCGCCGGTGTTTAAATTTTTTACCTGGCAATAGTTTTGTTCAATTTCCTTGCTGCCAATTATTACTGCGTAAGGTATATTGTTTTTTTCTGCGTAAGTAAATTGTTTGGCAATCTTTGCTTCTTCATGATACAGAATGCATGCAATGCCTGCTTTACGCAGTTTTTGCATTATGCCAAATGCAAATGTACTTTCTGCACTGCCCATGTTAAAGAAAATTGCTTTGGTGCTTATTTCCAGGTTGTCAGGAAAAAGTTGTAACTCTTCCAGCACATCATAAATTCTGTCTACACCAAAACTAATGCCCACACCCGGAATATTTGGCACGCCGAATAAACCGGTTAAATCATCGTAACGGCCGCCGCCGCCAATGCTGCCCATTTTTACAGCCGCCGGTGCTTTTGCTTCGTAAATGATACCGGTATAATAATTAAGGCCTCGTGCCAATGTAAAATCAACTACAATATTTTTGCCTGCAGCAATGTTTAACACGTTGGTAATTTCTTCAATGCCCCGGTTGCCCTCGGCATTATCTCCAATAATATTTTGCAGTTGTGTTATTTTTTCTTCGTTACTGCCGCTGATGCTGATGTATTTTTCAACAATGGCAATTTGTGTTTCTGTTAATTCTTTTTCTGCTAACTCTGCTTTTACTTTTTCTGCACCAATTTTATCCAGCTTATCAATGGCAGTGGTAATGGCAACTAATTTACCGGGTGCATCACACACTTTAGCTAATGCAGATAAAATTTTCCGGCTGTTAATGCGTAACTCATATTCGTTTAAACCAAGGCGGTTAAACACTTCATCATAAATTAATGCAAATTCGCCATCGCTTAATAAAGAAGGGCTGCCCACAATATCTGCATCACATTGTGTAAACTCACGGTAGCGGCCTTTTTGCGGCCTGTCGGCACGCCACACAGGCTGTACCTGGTAACGGCGAAAGGGAAAAGTAAGTTTGGTGTGGTTCATGGCCACATATCTTGCAAAGGGAATAGTAAGATCATATTTAAGTGCACGCTCGGTAATGTCGGTATTGTTTTTTCCCTGTAATACTTTTTCAAAACCTGCTTTAGCTGCTTCAATATTTTTTTCGTTATTAAGGCCGTTGTTTAAAATTTTAAAAATCAGTTTATCTCCTTCCTCGCCGTATTTGCCCATTAGCGTTTCCAGGTTTTCCATTGCGGGTGTTTCCAATGGCTGAAACCCGTATAATTCAAAAACGTTTTTTATAGTGTTAAGAATATGGTTTCTCCTGCGCAGGGTTAGGGCGTTAAAATCTCTGGTTCCTTGTGGTATGGATGGTTTGGTGCTCATGGGGTGTTATTCGCTATTTGGTTGTTTACAATTTTATCACAGGCTTTTTCAATTAAAGCAAATACTTCATGGTAACCGGGCTCGGGGCCATACCATGGGTCTGGTACATCCCTGTTTTGACCGGGGTAAATTTCGTTCAGCAATAAACCGGCTTTGCTGTTGTCAAATTTATTTTTTGCAATCCGCTTCATATCATCCATCACATCTTCTGCCATGGCGTAAATTTTATCATACGCTTCAAAATCTGTTGCTGTAAATTTTCTGCTTCGCTGGTTGCTTATATCAATTCCATTTATTTTAGCCACTTTAATACTTAAATGATGTGGTGCTTCGCCGGTATGATATCCATTAGTGCCTGCACTCTCCACTTTCCAGTTTAACCCTGCCTGCTGCGCTTTGTTTTGTAAAATACCTTCAGCTAGCGGGCTGCGGCAAATATTGCCCAGGCACACCATTAAAATCTTCATGCTGCAAAGATAATTGAAAGTTGAAAGTTGTGTATTGAAAGTTAAAGCTGCCGTTAATCTTTTGCAATGCTTTATGGAATCATCTGCCGGTTTCATCTTAATAACAACAGGCGCCTGTTTTGAAAAACATCATTCATCATTTTCAAAACACAACAAAATGAAAACCGAATTAATAATGAAAAGTGATGTGCTCGACATCATTTTTGAAAACCGTAACAAAGCCTATGGCGCTTACAGCCTGCGCAAGTTTTACAATAACCGGCTCTTAAAATCATTGGGGTTAATGCTGGCAGGAATTATATTATTGTCTGCTTTTACGCTGATTCCCGATAAAAAAAATAATAAAGATGAAGAGAAGATTGAAACAGTAATGGCGCAGGTGTTGCCTGAAGTTAAGCCACACGAAAAGGAACCGGAAAAACCAAAAGAGCAGCCACAACCTGTAAAGACAAATGTTGCAACGGTGCAAAGCACCACCAATATTAAAATTGTACCCAGTAATACAGATGTAAAACCTATTGATGCCATTACCGATTCGGTGGCAATTGGAAATGTTACCAGTGCAGGTAAACCCGGAGATGTGGCTGTAGTTGGCACACCAGGTGATGGCGGCGGTAATGAACCCGGAAAAGGAAATGATCCTGTTGTGGAACCGGTTGTAGATATTAATGTACCCCTTACTACACCAGATGTAATGCCTGAGTTTCCGGGGGGTATGAATGCGCTGCGCAGATTTTTGCAAAAAAACCTTACCAACCCACGTGATATGGAAGAGAATGAACAGGTAAGCGTAAAAGTGCGTTTTGTGGTGGGTTACGATGGTAAATTAAAAAGTTTTGAAACTGTGGAAGATGGAGGAGAAGAATTTAATAAAGAAGTGGTAAGAGTGCTTAAAAAAATGCCGGAATGGATTCCCGGTAAAACAAAAGGCCAAAATGTATCCGTGTACTATACCATTCCTGTAAAGTTTGTTCCAGCAAATTGAGAATGGATAAGAAAAGTTGTATTTTGCCAGTTCGTTACAAATGTATGCTGTAAGGCCCTGGCCTTACAGTTACTTTTAAAAATAACATACCATGGCTTTAGAAGAATTTGAAAAAGAACAAATGAGCGACCGGGATAAAAACCTGGTGCGTACTAAAAGCATTATTAACTACTCAATGGGTGTTTTTTTTATTGGCGTGGGTTTTTTCTTTATGTTTCCTGTAAGCCGTACAGCGCCTTTTCTTGCTAAATATGATCCATTGATGCGGCAATTGTTTGCAATACTTTGCTGGATTTATGGATTGTTCAGGCTGTACAGGGGATATGCTAAAAACTATTTCAGGAATTAATGATGAACAATTTTGCAAAAATTGCTGTTACACTTTTTTCAGTAATTATTTTTTACGGTTGCGGTGGTAATGCTAAAAAAGCCACTTATTATAATGATACTCCAAACAGCGGCACTATTAATATCAGTGTGGACGAAAGCTTCCGGCCGGTAATAGAAGAAGTGATTAGTGTGTATGAAGGCACTCACCCCGGCACAAAAATAATTGCACACTACAAGCCGGAGGCGGAGTGCTTTAAAGATTTTTACTCCGATACATCCAACCGTATGATAATTGTTACAAGAGGCCTTACCCGGCAGGAAAGCCGGTTTTACACGGACTCGTTAGGCTATACCCCTTTTAGCGACAGGGTTGCCTGGGATGCTATAACAATTGTAACTAATAAAAATAATACAGACACACTTTATACGCTGGACGATTTGCAGCAATTACTGCAGGGCAAAAAAGGAAATGCTAAAAAAGTGGTTTTTGACGGATTGAATGCAACCAGTACAGTACGTTTTGCAATCGATAGTATACTGCATGGCAGCAATTTTGACACATCGGTTGTAAAAGCCGTAAAAAACAGTAAAGAAGTGCTTAACTATATAGCAGCAAATAACGACGCAATTGGACTGGTAGGCATCAGCTGGATTGGCAACCCGGAAGATACTGCACAGGTAAAGATGCTTAATAAAGTTAAAATTGCGTATGTGGAATGTAAGGTTTGCGACAGTACACCTTATGTAAAGCCCATGCAGCAAAGCATCAATAGCAAACGATACCCTTTGGTACGTGGTTTGTATTACATTGTAAAAGAAAATTTTGATGGGCTGGGCTCGGGGCTTGCAGGTTTTTTAAAATATGAAAGAGGACAACTTATTTTCAGAAGAGCGTATCTTGGGCCAATAATGGACTTCAATGTACGATCGGTACAAATAAACCAGAATTTATAAAAAGTTTATAAGCTAAAAATAAACTGGTATTTATAAAATTGATATTATTGTAACGAATATAAAAAGCAAAATAAAATGAACAAGATTAAAGCAGTGTTGCTTTTAGCAGTTGTAATGTTAACTGCAGGTTTTGCAAAGGCACAAAGCCTTGAAGACGGCAAAAAATTCTTTTATTATGAAAAGTGGAGAAGCGCAAAAGCTGCATTTGAAAAACTGGTGGCAGCTAATCCCGCCAATGCTGAAGCCGCTTACATGCTGGGCCTGGTATATATTAAAAGCGATGATTTAAAAGATGTTGCTGCGGCTAAAGAAGTATTCCGTAAAGGGCTTGAAGCAAGTTCTAATAACGCTTTGCTTATTGCAGGTATGGGATATGTAGAGTTGCTGGAAGGTAAAAAAGATGATGCCCGTAACCGTTTTGAAACAGCCATTAGTTTAAGCCAGGGCAAAAATGTTGCTGTATTAAATGCTGTAGGTTTGGCCAACGGCGATTTTGATTCAAAAAACGGCGATGCCGCTTATGCAATAGAAAAATTAAAGCAGGCAACAACTTTAAAAGGGTTTAAAGATCCTGAAACCTATTGTTTACTGGGTGATGCTTACCGTAAGTTTTTAGATGGCGGCAGCGCTATTACAGCTTACCAAAATGCACTAACTATAAATGCTAACTATGCAAGAGCATCCTACCGTATTGGTAAAGTATACCAAACACAGGGCGCTGCACAGTCAGAAATATACATGAAGTATTTTGAAGATGCTATGAGGCAGGATCCGAACTACATACCCGTGTATTACAACTTATACCAGTTGCTTTACAATACCAATGTTGGAAAATCTGCAGAATACCTGGAAAAGTATTTAACGCTGATGGGCAGCGATGAACCACAGTCATGTTATTACAGGGCAACAATTAAGTATGCACAAGGGCTGTTCAACGATGCTATTACACAGGCAGATGCTTGTATAGCAGCAGGAGGAGCTTCGCCTGACCCACGTTTGTACGGTTTAAAAGGTTATGCTTATGATAAGCTGAATGATTCTGTAAACGCAGTAGCGGCGTTTAAAAAATTCTTTGAAACAGAAAAACCTGAAAAAATTGGTTCTACCGATATCACCGTTTATGTAAAAAACCTGCTTAAGTTTCCGGGTAATGAGGCGGTTGCCGGAGATTTAGTAGACAGGGGTGTTGTCATGGACTCTACCGAAGCCGGTAAAGTAAGTTTATATAAAGCAATGGTGGCAGCTTATGAACCACAAAAGAAATTTGCAGAAGCCGCAGTTTGGTATAAAAAGATAGTAGACATTAAAAAGAATCCTACAAAAACAGACCTGTTTAATGCCGGTACCAACTTTAGCCGTGGCGGCAATTACCAGGCAGCTATTGATGTATGGACTTTATACACCACCAAATATCCTAACGAAACTTATGGATATTATATGACTGGTGTAACGCAAACTAAAATAGATACAACGATGGCTTTAGGCCTTGCTAACCCAAGCTATCAAAAAGTAATTGATTTAGGAGAAGCACAGTGGGCAACAGACTCTGTAAAAGTAAAAGCACATTTGTTGAATGCGTACAAATATTTTATACAATATGCTGCCAATGTGCAAAAAGATAAAAAAGTGGCGGCTGATTACTGTGCCAAATACCTGGTAAAAGAACCGACTGATGCAGAAGTGCAGGGCATACTTAAAATGTTAAGCAGTGCTCCGCCATCAAAACTAACTCCGCCTGCAAAGCCTGCAACCGGCACAAAACCTGCAACCGGAGCAGCAAAGCCGGCAACAACACCCGGTGCAAAAACCACCACTCCCTCAAAAAAAAAGTAAAGACTAAATCTTAATAATCAGGCCCGTTACAAAAAAGTAACGGGCTTTTTATTATGGATTATTGGTGTTGCTGCCTTAAATTTGCCGCAAACACAAACAATTAATATCCTGATGCCTTTTTTCTTTCTTCAGGCTGCCAATAATGCAACCAACTATTTGCCCATTGCGCTGCAATTAATTTTTGCAGTAGGGTTTATTGCCACCATGATTTTCCTGAGCGAAAAAGTGGGGCCTAAACGTAAAACAGACGATAAACTTCAGAATTTTGAAAGCGGGATAGAAATAAAGGGTAATGCCCGCCAACCCATGGCCATTAAATATTTTTTAGTGGCTATTTTATTTGTGTTGTTTGATGTAGAAGTAATTTTCTTTTATCCATACGCAGTAAATTTTAAAGAGCTTGGCTGGGGCGGTTTTTCTGCCGTTGCCATGTTTGTTGGTCTGTTTGTTGCTGGATTTATATATATCATTAAGAAAGGAGCGCTGGATTGGGAAGATTAGAAAATTTCGAACTGTTGAATATTAAATGTCGAATGTGCAGATTTAAAAATATTCGATATTGTATATTTTAAATTTACAATTATGAGCCGCCCGGTACAATATAATAATTATGTAAAATTTGAAGGTATCCCTGAAGGGCATATCGGCGAAGGTTACATGGCTACCAACTTAGAAAAAGTGGTGAGCCTTGCCCGCAGTAACTCCATTTGGCCACTGCCATTTGCAACCAGTTGCTGTGGTATTGAATTTATGGCCACCATGGCAAGCCACTACGATTTGGCCAGGTTTGGCAGTGAGCGTGTGGGTTTTAGCCCACGCCAGTGCGATTTATTGATGGTGATGGGAACTATTGCTAAAAAAATGGGCCCGGTATTGCGCCAGGTATATTTACAAATGGCTGAGCCACGCTGGGTAATGGCTGTAGGCGCCTGCGCCAGCAGCGGCGGTATTTTCGATACTTATTCTGTGTTGCAGGGAATTGACCAGGTAATACCCGTGGATGTGTATGTGCCCGGTTGCCCGCCACGGCCAGAAGCTATTTTAGATGGTTTTATGAAAATTCAGGAGCTGGTAAACCAGGAAGGATTAAGAAGAAGAAACAGTCCGCAGTATAAAGATTTGCTGGCTGGATACGGAATACAATAAACCCCTCCGCCCCTAAAGGGGAACTGGAGAAACATTATTGAGTGTTCTTTTCAAAATTTGAGTCGCTTAACAACATTTATAAATTAACGTAGGAAAGCCCCTTTAGGGGTTTGGGGTTTTATGACAAACGAAATAATAAAACAAAAACTAACCGAAAAATTCGGTGAAGTATTAACCGAATGGCAGGAGCCATACGGCATGCTTACGTTTACTGCACCTAAAGATTTAAATGTAAAAGTGCTGCAGTTTTTGTTTGATGATGAAGAATTGAAATTTCGTTTTTTAACTGATTTGCAGGCGGTACATTATCCCGACAGAAAAGGAGAGGAGCTGGCGGTGGTGTATCATTTGCATAATATGGTTGATAATGTACGCATCCGCTTTAAAGTGTTTACAGATATTACAAAACCGGATGTGTTTACAGCAACATCGCTCTATGCAGGCGCTAACTGGATGGAGAGAGAGACCTACGATTTCTTTGGAGTAAATTTTGTTGGCCATCCTAACTTAATACGTGTGCTGAATGTGGATGAAATGGATTATTTCCCTTTAAGAAAGGAATATCCGTTAGAAGACCAGACAAGGATTGACAAGGATGATGAGATGTTTGGAAGGTAAGAAGCCCCTTCCTGCTGCCGTTGTTGGACGCTTAACCAACAACATACGCTAAGATAAAAGATGAATAAAGAGATATAGTTGAAGAGTGATTATTCTTTCCTTTCACAGAAAGGAAAGAATAATAGAACGAGTTCGCCAATGATAATAATTAAAGAACTAAAGCTGGTAACAAAATGTTTAAACCAAATTCAAAATACAGGCTGTTTTTTTTAGTACTAGCAGTTTTGATTTTTGCTTACCAGTCTGTAAATGGATTTTATGCATTTGCAAATAATTATACCAATAAGGGTATGAAAATGATTTTTGCAATTGTGTTTGGCATTTTGGCAATTATTTATTTTGTTGATTTAATAGCATTTATTAAAAACAGAAAAAGCATTAAAGCAGGGGAATGAGTGAACATATCTTATTACCGGAAGGTTCAATAGAAAAACAAACCACCACATTAAACCTGGGGCCCACGCACCCGGCTACACATGGTGTGTTTCAAAATATTTTAGAGCTGGATGGGGAGCGTATTTTAAAAGCCACGTCCACCGTTGGTTATATTCACCGTGCATTTGAAAAACTGGCCGAACGCAGGCCCTTGTTTCAGATTACACCTATTACCGACAGGTTGAATTATTGCAGCAGCCCCATTAACAATATGGGCTGGCATTTAACCTGCGAAAAGCTGTTGAATGTGCAAATACCTAAAAGGGTGGATTACCTGCGGGTGATTATTATGGAACTGGCACGTATCAGCGACCATTTAATTTGTAACTCTATTGTGGGTGTGGACAGCGGCGCTTACTCAGGCTTTTTATACCTGATGCAATACCGTGAGTTAATTTATGAAATATATGAAGAAGTATGTGGCTCCCGCCTTACTACTAATATTGGGCGTATTGGCGGCTTTGAAAGGAATTTCACAAATACAGCGTTTGAAAAACTCGAAAAATTCTTAAAGGAATATCCTAAGCAATTAAAAGAGTTTGAAAACCTGTTTACTCGTAACCGAATTTTTATTGACCGTACCGTTGGCTGCGGCCCCATTAGTGCAGAGCGTGCATTAAGCTATGGCTTTACTGGCCCTAACTTACGTGCCGCCGGTGTGGATTATGATGTACGTGTGCACACGCCTTACAGCAGTTACCAGGATTTTGATTTTACGGTGCCTGTTGGTACCACCGGCGATTGTTACGACCGCTTTTTAGTGCGTAACGAAGAAATGTGGCAGAGCCTGAGCATTATTGAACAGGCATATCAAAAAGTGCAGGAGTTTAAAGGAAAAGATGCAGAAGTATATCATGCGGATGCGCCTGCATACTACTTGCCTGAGAAAAAAGATGTGTACACCAAAATGGAAGCACTGATTTACCATTTTAAAATTATTATGGGTGAAACAGAAATTCCGGCTGGTGAAGTTTATAACAGTGTGGAAGGTGCAAATGGTGAGTTAGGCTTTTATTTAATAAGCGATGGCGGCAGAACACCTTACCGTTTACATTTCCGCAGGCCTTGTTTTATTTATTACCAGGCTTACCCTGAATTAATACAGGGCGGAATGATAAGTGATGCGGTAATCACCATGAGCAGTTTGAATTTGATTGCAGGGGAATTAGATGCGTAGAGGTGGATTTGTCATTCCGACGAAGGAGGAATCTGCCAGGTAGAATTTGTGAAGTTGATGTTACAAACAGTTGTTCATTATTCAGCATCGTTGTGTCACTCACTTGTACTGCATACCAATATTGAACTTTTATAAAAGCGTTGATAGATAAAAAATAAAAAATGGAGATAGTATTCTCTTCAGAAAAATTAAATAAAGTAGCGGAAATAATCAGCCGTTACCCCGAAGGCAAACAAAAAAGTGCCTTACTGCCGGTATTGCATTTGGCACAGGAAGAATTTGGCGGCTGGCTGGATGTGCCGGTGATGGATTATGTGGCTTCGTTATTAAAACTGGAACCGATTGAAGTGTATGAAGTGGCCAGTTTTTACACCATGTACAATTTAAAACCGGTTGGTAAATATGTTTTTGAAGTTTGCCAAACTGGCCCGTGTATGTTAAACGGCAGCGATAATATTATTGCTTACATAAAAGAAAAATTAGGAATTGGCCCCGGCGAAACTACAGCCGATGGCATGTTTACTTTAAAACCTGCTGAGTGTTTAGGCGCCTGTGGTTATGCGCCCATGATGCAGTTGGGCAAACATTTCCGTGAGCATTTAACAAAAGAAAAAGTAGATGCCATAATTGAAGAGTGCAGGGCAAACGCAGCAAAAAATAACTAAAACAATAACAATGGAACCGATAGTACCGTATTTGAATTTTAACGGCAACACTGCCGAAGCATTACAATTTTATGTTAACGCACTGGGTGGCCAGGTGTTATTTCAGCAAACTTTTGGTGAGTCGCCAATGGAATGCCCTGCAGAAATGAAAGATAAAATAATGCATGCCAGTTTACAGGCAGGAGAATTAAATATGATGTTCAGTGATTGTATGCCCGACAGGCAGGCAACCAGTGGCAACAACATCAGCCTGTCTTTAAATTTTACTGATGTGCCATCTATTGATAAAACATTTGCAGCATTAGCAGAAGGCGGCACCGTAACAATGGAGTTGCAAGATACTTTTTGGGGTGCAAGGTTTGGTATGCTTACAGATAAGTTTGGCATTAACTGGATGTTTAATCATGATAAAGAGCCAAAAAATAAATAATTAATTAAGCAGCAAATGAAAGCATTCATTACAGTAATTTTTGTTTTTGGTATAGCCACGGCTTTTGCCCAATCCAAAGACGAAAAAGAACTAACGGAGAAAACATACCTGCTAAGCCATACAGTATTTGGCACAAAAGACAGTGCCACCATGGAAAAACTGTGTGCTAAAACTGTTTCTTACGGCCACTCACACGGTAACCTGCAAAACAGGGCCGAACTTATAAAAGGCGTGGTTAATAACAAATCTTTTTATACAGATACAGCCGTTTCTGCTATAAAAATATTTATGCAGGATAAAACAGCTATTGTGCGTTATCTTTTTAAAGCAAAAGAAAATAAAAAGGATGGTACAGTAGTCGATTTGGATTTTAGTATGATGCTAGTATGGGTAAAGGAAAAGAAGGAATGGAAACTGATGGGCAGGCAGGCAGTGAGCTTAAAATAAATTGAAAAGTTGTTTTACCATATTATCGTGTTTGTTTTTTACAATAGCTGTTGCGCAAACAGCTGATGAAACAAAACTGGTTGAAACTGTAAAAGAATTTCACCAGGCGCTGGTAAAACAAAATGCGGTTGCAATAAACCAGCAAACAGATAAAGCAGTTAGCTATGGCCACAGCAACGGCTGGGTACAAAGCAAAAAAGATTTGATAAAAGATTTTGAAACGGGTAAAATCAGTTATCAAAGTTTTAAAGAAGACAGTATAACAGTTGTGATGAATGATAATATGGCGAATGTGCGTTTTGTGGCAGATATTACAGCATCAGTAAATGGTACTACAGTTAACAATTACCATTTAAAAGTGCTGGAAGTGTGGGTGAAGAAAAGTAAACGCTGGGTATTGTTTGCAAGGCAGGCGGTGAAGGGGTGAGTAGTGAATTGGCAGTTGTGAGTTTGCCGTTGTTGGCCTGACCAACAACAAACGCTAAGATAAAAGTTGAATAAAGAAATATAGTTGAAGAGTGCGACGCCAATGAAGTTGAGAGAAGAACAAATGCCAGGAACAAAAAAAATAAAACAGTGTGAGAGGATATAAACTAACTTTTTTTCTGGCAGCAGCTTTATTAATAACAGCATTGCTTACAAAGCTGTTTGATAAAAGAGAGTTTGGAGATTTAAAACCAAATACAGGCTCGTGGTTTTTATTAGTTGGTGGAATTGTGATGACAGGTTATGGCTACTACGAGTATTATAAAAAGAAAGCAAACAAATAAACCCTGAAGGGGATATGAGTAAAAAATTATTATTAGCACATGCACATGTTCCGGGCATCCGGGGTTTTGAAGTGTACCGCCGTGAGGGTGGTTACCGCAGCGTGGAAAAAGCATTGAAGATGCAGCCCGCCGACATTGTGGAAGAAGTAAAGAAAAGCGGATTACGTGGCCGTGGCGGCGCTGGCTTTCCTACGGGTTTAAAATGGAGTTTTATTGCAAAGCCCGAAGGTGTGCCCCGCCATCTTGTTGTAAATGCAGATGAGAGCGAACCCGGTACTTTTAAAGACAGGTATTTGATGGAGTTTATTCCGCATTACCTGATTGAAGGAATGATTGTATCATCATATGCGCTCGGCAGCAATGTTAGTTACATCTACATTCGTGGTGAGTACGCATGGATAACGGATATTTTGGAAGAAGCGATTGCAGAAGCAAAGCAAAATGGTTTTTTGGGTAAAAATATTTTAGGCAGTGGTTTTGATTGTGAAATTTATGTGCAGCGTGGCGCCGGTGCGTATATATGCGGAGAAGAAACTGCATTGATTGAAAGTTTGGAAGGCAAGCGGGGCAACCCAAGAATCAAGCCGCCGTTTCCTGCGGTAAAAGGTTTATGGGAAAGGCCAACGGTGGTGAATAATGTGGAGACGATTGCGGCTGTTGTTCCTATCATTAACGAAGGTGGTGAAGAGTATGCTAAGATTGGTGTGGGAAAAAGTACAGGTACAAAATTAATTTCTGCATGTGGCAATATTAATAAGCCCGGCGTGTATGAAATTGATATGACGATAAGTGTGGAAGAATTTATTTATAGTGATGAATATTGTGGCGGCATTCCGAATGGTAAAAAACTAAAGGCATGTATTCCCGGTGGTTCATCAGTGCCTATTCTTCCTGCAAATTTATTACTTACCACTGCCAAAGGCGAAAAGCGTTTGATGAATTATGAAAGCCTTTCTGATGGTGGTTTTGCAACCGGCACCATGATGGGCAGTGGTGGTTTTATAGTTTTGGATGAAGACCAGTGTGTGGTAAAACATACATATACTTTAGCAAGGTTTTACCGCCACGAAAGTTGCGGACAATGCAGTCCTTGCCGTGAGGGTACCGGTTGGATGGAGAAAATACTGAAGAAAATTGACAGTGGTAAAGGAGAAATGAAGGATATTGATTTGTTGTGGGATATTCAGCGTAAAATAGAAGGCAATACTATTTGCCCATTGGGTGATGCTGCGGCATGGCCGGTGGCAGCAGCCATCCGTCATTTTAGGGATGAGTTTGAATGGCACGTGCTGAACCCTGAAGAATGTTTGAGAAGGAACTATGGTTTGACGCATTATGCAGACCCGATACATGTGGCAACACCTGCGTAGGAAAACGGCTCACAGAGGCACAAAGGCACGGAAAAGAGATGTTTGGAATTGGCTCACTGAGGCACAGTGGTACGGATAACAAATGATTTACTTTGTGACTTTGTGCCGTTGTGAGAAAATAAAATAATATGGAGCAGGAAAATTTGATTGCTACAGATGTTTTAAATATTTGTTTTGACATTCATAAGCAATACGGTCCTGGGTTGTTTGAAAAAGTGTATGAGGAGATAATTTGTTATGAACTGGCGAAGAGAGGGATTGATTTTAAAAGACAATTTCCAATCCCGGTTATTCATGATGATGTTAAATTAGAAGTAGGTTTTATAGCTGATATAATAATTGAAGATTTAGTTTTGATTGAATTGAAGAGTGTGGCAAAGCTGGAAGATGTACATTTTAAACAAGTGCTTACTTATTTAAGATTAACAGGAATAAGATTAGGGCTGCTGATTAATTTTAATGAAGCGCTTTTAAAAAACGGAATAAAAAGAATAGCAAATTAATAATTCACATTGTGCCTTTGTGCCTTTGTGAGCGAATTATAAAAATATGGCTGACGAAATAAAAGCACCGCCTGCAAACTTTAAAGTAACTATCGACAATATTACTGTTGAAGTGGCACCGGGCACAACAATATTAAATGCTGCAAGGCTTATTGGTGGCGATGTTACACCACCTGCTATGTGCTATTACAGCAAACTGCAGGGCAGCGGTGGTAAATGCCGTACCTGTTTGGTGGAAGTGGCAGCAGGTTCCACTGCCGACCCAAGGCCAATGCCTAAATTAGTGGCAAGCTGCCGTACCACAGTAATGGATGGTATGATTGTAAAAAACATTACCAGTGAAAGGGTACAGGATGCAAGGGCAGGTGTGGTGGAATTTTTATTATTGAATCATCCGCTGGATTGCCCTATTTGCGACCAGGCTGGTGAATGCCATTTACAGGATTTAGGTTACGAACATGGCAAAGAAAGCACACGCTACGAGTTTAAAAGAAGGACATTTGAGAGAGAAGATATTGGCCCTTACATACAACTGCACATGACACGTTGCATTTTATGTTACCGTTGCACTTATGTTGCCGACCAAATTACCAACAAACGTGTGCATGGTGTGCTGGACAGGGGAGACCATGCGGAAATATCCACTTATATTTCCAAAGCAATTGATAACGACTTTAGCGGTAACATGATTGATGTGTGCCCTGTGGGTGCATTAACTGATAAAACCTTCCGCTTTAAAAACCGTGTATGGTTTACAAAACCGGTTGATGCTCACCGTGAGTGTACAACACCCGGCTGCTGCGGCAAAACAACATTGTGGCTGCGTGGCGATGATGTGTACCGTGTTACCACACGTAAAGATGAATGGGGTGAAGTACAGAGTTTTGATGGCAAGCCCGGCTGGATTTGCAATACCTGCCGCTTTGATAAAAAGAAAACAAGCGACTGGGTGGTTGAAGGGCCAACAAAAATCAGCAGGCATTCTGTAATATCACAGGGGCATTATGTAGGCATGGTTAAACCGCATGAAACAGTACAAAAAGTAATGGGCGGCAGGGAGCCAAAACTATTAATGGATATACACAGTGTGAGTGAAGTAAACCCTGAAAAGTAAATGCCGTTGTTGGTCGCTGACCAACAACGTACGCTAATATAAAAGTGGAATAAAGGGTTGTTGTTGAAGAGTGGGGCTTAAAATAAATGATTGTTACAAAAAAGAAAATATGTTTTTAGTAATTGATGGCGCTTTAATAATAGAAAAACTGTCGCTGATTGTGGTGGTGGTGCTGGCATCGTTGGGTATTGCATTGTACACAACTTTTGCTGAGCGTAAAGTGGCGGCCCTGCTGCAGGACAGGCGTGGCCCCAACCGTGTTGGGCCTTTTGGTTTGTTGCAGCCGCTGGCAGATGGTTTAAAACTATTTTTTAAAGAAGAAATCATTCCGAATTTTTCTTCAAAGTTTTTATTCATTATCGGGCCGGCGCTGGCTATGCTAACAGCATTAATGACAAGCGCTGCCATTCCCTGGGGTGATAAAGTAACTTTTTATAACAGGGAAATTCCTTTACAAATAGCCAATGTTGATGTAGGCATTTTGTACATTTTTGGTGTGGTAAGTTTAGGTGTGTACGGAATAATGATTGGTAGCTGGGCAAGTAATAATAAATACTCTTTAATGGGTGGTTTGCGTGCCGCTTCACAAATTATCAGTTACGAGCTGGCAATGGGTATTTCTATTATTGCCCTGATAATGATTACAGGCAATTTGGGGTTAAAAGAAATTGTACAACAACAACAAAATAATAACTGGTGGAATGTGGTGTATCAGCCACTGGGCTTTTTAATATTTATGATTTGTGCTTTTGCAGAATGTAACCGCACACCTTTTGATTTGCCCGAAGCAGAAAACGAATTGATTGGCGGTTACCACACTGAGTATTCAAGTATGAAGATGGGCTTCTATCTTTTTGCTGAATACATTAACATGATTATTAGCAGCGCCGTAATGGCCACATTATATTTTGGCGGTTATGATATACCATTTGTAAACGATGCACAATTACAGCAAGGCAACTTAGGAGACTGGGTAGCATTGTTCCAGGTGTTATGTTTGTTAGCTAAAATTGTTGCTTTCCTTTTCTTGTTTATGTGGGTGCGGTGGACGATTCCCCGTTTCCGTTACGACCAGTTAATGAACTTAGGATGGAAAGTATTAATACCATTGGCTTTGTTAAATATGCTTTTAACAGGCGGCGTAATTTTATATTTTAATAAATAGATTGATAATATGCAGGCATTAACCAACAGGGTAAAACAGGTAGACAGAAAGCCGCTCAGTTTTTTTGAGCGCATTTACCTGCCCGCAGTGCTGAAAGGAATGTTTATTACTTTCTCTCATATTTTTAAGAAAAGGCCCACTATTAATTACCCGGAAAAAAAACGTCCGTTCAGCCCGGTATTTCGTGGGTTGCACATTTTAAACCGTGATGAAGAAGGAAGGGAAAACTGTACGGCCTGTGGTTTGTGTGCAGTGGCTTGCCCTGCAGAAGCTATTACTATGGAAGCTGCAGAGCGTAAACCCGGCGAAGAAAATTTATACCGTGAAGAAAAATATGCAGCCAAGTATGAAATAAATATGCTGCGCTGTATCTTTTGCGGATTGTGTGAAGAGGCATGCCCTAAAGATGCTATTTATTTAAGTGAAACTTTTGCACCGGCCGATTACCAGCGCAAACAGTTTATCTATAATAAAAACGAATTGCTGATTCCTAACCCCATTACTGAACCCGAAGCTTTTAAAAAAGCACAGGGCAGCAGGGTAAAAAGAGAAACAGTTTAGAAATTAGTATTTAGAATTTAGTATTATTATGAACCTGACGACAATATTATTTATCTTTTTATCAGCGCTTGCACTGGGCAGTGCCATACTGATGGTTACCCGTAAAAACCCTGTACACAGTGTGCTTTGGCTGGTGGTAACTTTCTTTGCAATATCCGGCCACTATGTTTTATTAAACGCACAGTTTTTAGCCATTGTAAATATTATTGTATATGCCGGCGCCATTATGGTATTGTTTTTATTTGTGGTAATGATGATGAACCTGAACATTGATGCAGAGCCGCAAAAAAACAGGCTGATACAATTTGCCGGTGTTATATCAGGCGGCAGTTTATTGCTGGTATTACTTTCAGCATTAATGAAAACAAAAGGAACTGTTTTAGTTGGTGAAGGCGATTATGGCCTTGTAAAAAACCTGGGCAAAGTATTGTTTAACGATTATGTGCTGCCTTTTGAAATAAGCAGCGTGCTGTTTTTAAGCGCCATGGTTGGTGCGGTTGTAATTAGTAAAAGAGAAAAATAAAAGCTGTTGTTTTTATGAATATAAGCTGGTACATAGGTTTGGCGGTTGCATTGTTTTGCACAGGTATTATTGGTGTGCTTACAAGGCGCAATGCCATTATTATTTTTATGTGTGTGGAGTTAATGTTGAATGCAGTAAATCTTTTGCTGGTGGCATTTTCTAAAATGCATGCAGCCGGGCCAGTTGGTGTTACCAACCCCACAGCGGTAAGCGACGCACAAATTTTTGTATTTTTTATTATGGTAGTGGCAGCGGCAGAAGTAAGTGTAGGGCTTGCCATAATTGTAATGATGTACCGTAATGTACATTCGGTGGATATTAATTTTTTAAACAGGCTGAAAAATTAGAAAGTAAAAAGTAAAAATTCAAAACAAATGCTTTAAAGCTGTTTTTGAATTTTGCCTTTTGAATTTTGACTTAGTTATGAATAATGTTTTACAAATAGTTTGGCTCATTCCTTTTTTGCCATTACTTGGTTTTTTAATTAATGGGTTATTTAGAAAACAACTTTCTAAATCGATGGTGGGTGTTATTGGCAGCGGTGTGGTTTTGGGTGCATTTGCCATCAGCCTGTATGCTTTCTTTTCTGTAAAAGGGGGTAACACACACGTAGCACACTACTTCGATTTTATCAATATTGCATCACTAAAAATTGGTTTCGATTTTCAGATTGACCAATTATCATCTATTTTCTTATTAATTATTACCGGTGTTGGCTTTTTAATTCATGTGTACTCCGCTTCATACATGCATGAAGAAGACAGTAAAGATTTTGCAAAATACTTTGCCTATTTAAACCTGTTTGTGTTTAGTATGCTGCTGCTGGTAATGGGCGCCAACTTTGTAATAATGTTTATTGGCTGGGAGGGTGTGGGGCTTTGCTCTTATCTCTTAATCGGTTACTGGTTTAAAAATATTAACTATACCAATGCTGCTAAAAAAGCTTTTATCATGAACCGCATTGGCGATTTAGGTTTTCTGCTGGCAGTGTTCTGGATAATAAGCAAAGTAGGTTCTACGGATTATCATACTGTATTTGCCAATCTTTCTAAATTAAATGCAACAGATGTTACGGGCATCACTTTACTGTTGTTTGTTGGTGCCACGGGTAAAAGCGCACAAATTCCTTTATACACCTGGTTGCCCGATGCGATGGCGGGCCCAACACCGGTATCTGCATTAATACATGCCGCTACCATGGTTACTGCCGGTGTGTATATGATTGCAAGAAGCAATGCTTTATATTCTTTAGATGCTGCGGAACTAACAAGAACAATCATAACAATAATAGGATTAGCAACTGCATTGTTTGCAGCAAGCATAGCGTTAAAACAAAACGATATTAAAAAAGTACTGGCCTATTCAACCGTAAGCCAGTTAGGGTTTATGTTTTTAGCATTAGGACTTGGCAATTATGTAGCGGCTGTTTTCCATGTAATGACGCATGCTTTCTTTAAAGCATTATTATTCCTTGGCAGTGGCAGTGTAATACATGCAATGGGCGGCGAACAGGATATTACTAAAATGGGCGGCCTGAGCAAACACATGCGCACTACCTACTTAACTTTTTTAATTGGTTGTTTGGCAATTGCAGGTATTCCGCCGCTTAGTGGTTTCTTTAGTAAAGATGCTATTTTGTTAAGTGCATTTGAGCATAATAAAATTATTTGGGCGCTGGCTGTTTTTGCTGCATTAATGACGGCGTACTATATGTTCCGTTTATTTTTTGTAACCTTCACAGGCAAGTTTCGTGGCACGCATGAGCAGGAGCATCATTTGCACGAAAGCCCATCTGCCATGACAGTGCCTTTAATAATATTAGCAGTGCTGGCAATAATTGGCGGCTTTGTGGGTGTGCCGCATGTAATGGGCGGGCACAATGAAATAGCTGCTTTTTTACAACCGGTAATTCCTGTGCATGAAGCAACCCATCCTGTTAGCGAAACAACCGAATATGCATTGATGGGAGGTGTAACTGTGGCGGTAATAGCGGTTATCTTATTTGCCTGGAATCAAACTAAAAACTTTACGGCTAAAGAAAATACAGGCTTTGGCAAACTGCTGGAAAGTAAATGGTACGTAGATGAAATTTACGATGCCATTATAGTGAAACCAGTACAAAACATCGGCACATTTTTCAATACTGTT
The DNA here is from genome assembly GCA_044225605.1 of Ferruginibacter sp. Classification (GTDB taxonomy): domain Bacteria; phylum Bacteroidota; class Bacteroidia; order Chitinophagales; family Chitinophagaceae; genus Ferruginibacter. The sequence goes on along the minus strand of JBGAIJ010000004.1, from coordinate 243,878 downwards.
TTTGAGAAGAAAGGAATTGATGGTATTGTTAACGGCGTTGGTAAAGCAGTAAACTATGGCAGCCGCCAAATACGTTTGCTGCAAAGCGGGCATGTGGGCACGTATGTATTGCTGATGGTTATTGGAATTTTAGTTTTATTCATTGTACAAATGTTTTTGTAATAAGAAGTAACAGATATGCAAACTCTTGGGTTACGTTTTCCTGAATTATTAATTTGGTCGCCATTGATAGCCGGCTTGCTCTGCTTTATTTTTAAAAATCAGAAAAATTCAAAAGCACTGGCATTGGGTTCATCAATAATTACGCTTTTAATATCATCTTTAACATTAGTATATGCTAATGATAAATATTTAAGTGGCCTTGCCGATAATTATGTTTGGATGAAATACCTCGGCGCCAGTTTTAATATCGGGCTTGATGGTATGGGGCACCTGCTTACGTTTTTAACAGCCTTTGCATTTCCGTTAATTTTTGTTGCCACGTATAATAAAGAATATAAAAATGCATCCTCTTTTTATGGGTTAATGCTGTTAAGCCAGGCAGGGCTTATGGGAGTGTTTATGGCAATGGATGCGCTGGTATTTTATTTCTTTTGGGAGCTGGCACTTATACCGGTTTATTTCCTGTCCAGTATTTGGGGCGGAGAGAAAAGAATACAGGCAACGTTTAAATTTTTTGTATACACATTTGCCGGTTCACTATTAATGCTGGTGGGTATTATTTATTTGTACTTACTTACTCCGGGTACAGAAAATGCCAGCCATACTTTTTCGTTAGAAGCATTTAAAGCATTACATATACCGGGCGCAACCGGGCAGGCTGCATTACCTTTTTCAAGCCAGTTCTGGTTGTTCTGGTTGTTCTTTATTGCTTTTGCTATTAAAATGCCCGTGTTCCCTTTTCATACATGGCAACCCGATGCATACGAACAATCACCCACACCGGTTACCATGGTGTTAAGTGGTATTATGGTAAAGATGGGTGTGTTTGCTGTGCTGCGCTGGTTAATTCCTGTGTTTCCGGCAGCAGTTGATAAATATGATACGTTTGTGATAGCGCTGAGTGTTTTTGGAATGTTATATGCCAGCCTTATTGCAATTAAGCAGGATGATTTAAAAAGGCTGGTGGCTTATTCATCTATAGCGCATATCGGTTTAATGTGTGCAGCAATGTTTACCAATTCAGCAACGGGCATACAGGGCGTAATCATTCAAATGTTCAGCCACGGTATTAATATTATTGGCTTATGGATGGTGGTGGAATTGCTGGAAAGACAAACAGGCGTTCGCAAAATTTCTGAACTGGCTGGTGTGGCACATAAAGCGCCGGCATTAACCATAGCATTAGTGATTATTGCATTGGCAAATATTGCTTTGCCACTAACCAATGCATTTGTAGGTGAGTTTATGATGTTTAACGGGCTGTTTACATTCAATGGCTGGCTTACAGCTGTTGCTGGTATTAGTATTATACTGGCCGCTGTATACACATTAAACATGGTACAAAAAGTTTTTTATGGCGAAACAAATGCACTTACATCAGGCATTAAAGAAATTGCATGGAACGAAAAAGCGGTACTGGTGGTGATTATAGTGGCTATATTTTTAATGGGGCTTTATCCACAACCGGTGTTTGAGTTAACAAAAGGAGTGGCAGAGAAATTAATTACAGGAACAGGAAAATAATTTAATCAATTAAATATCGGCCGCACTTGGCGGAAAAGGAATATGAACGCAATTATATTAACGGCAGTATGGGGAGTTATAATGATGCTGGCAGGAGCCTTCATTAAAAGTAAAACTGCAGCTAAATACTGGGCAATTACCGGCATAGTTGCTGTAATCATATCTGCAGCCTATGAACTAAAAGGCCAGGAATCTTTTTTTGCAATTGATGTAAAAGATATGCTGCATTTTTCTGGTTACAACCTTACTTTTTTACTAGTGCTGTTTATTTGTGTGCTGCTGTATTTTTTACTAAGCGGAAGTGATATAGAGAAAGCAGGCAGTTACCCATTTGAATATTTTGCACTGATATTTTTTATTTTATGTGGTACAGGCCTGGTGGCATCGTTCAATACATTGCTCATTTTATTTATTGGCATAGAAATTATTTCAATACCGCTGTATATTTTAACGGGCAGCGACAAGCGGAACCTTAAAAGCAACGAAGCATCGCTTAAATATTTTTTAATGGGCAGCTTATCTACCGGCATTATGCTAATGGGTATTGCATTTTTGTATGGTGGTAATGATACAGCTTCTTTCTTTTTAAGCAAACTGAATATGGGAGTGGGCAAAATGCCTGCATTGGTGGCCGCAGGTTTAATAATGCTGCTGGTTGCCATGTCATTTAAAGTTTCAGCTGCGCCGTTTCATTTTTGGACGCCGGATGTTTACGATGGTGCGCCAACTGTGTTTACATCGTTTATGGCTTCAGTTGTTAAAGCAGCCAGTTTTTTTGCTTTCATACGGTTGTTTGAAAATGCTTTTGGCACCATACAGGATCAATGGCAAAAATTAATTGTTATTATTACCGCTGCCACATTGTTAATTGGTAATCTCACGGCGGTATTTCAGCAAAGCGTTAAACGCATGCTGGCTTACTCAAGTATTGCGCAGGCAGGCTTTATGCTGTTTGGTCTTTTTGCCTTAAACGATAAAGGAAAAGAAGGCATTGTGCTGTACGCTGCAGCTTACAGTATTGCTACTATTGGAATTTTTGCTGTTCTGCTGCGCATGAAAGATTTTACGATTGATGGTTTTAACGGCCTTGGCAAAAAGCAACCATTAATGGCGCTTACAGCCACTATATTTCTTCTTTCACTTACCGGTATTCCGTTAACAGCAGGCTTCCAGGCAAAATTTTATATGTTGCTGGCGGCGGTTAAAAACGGGCACCAGTTGTGGCTGGTTATATTTGCTGTTTTATGTGCAGCCATCAGTGCCTACTATTATTTCAGGGTTATACAGGCAATGTATTTTAAAGATGGTGGTGAAGCTAATACAGTAGATGAAGCTGAAATAACGCCATTATATAAGGCAATGTTAGGTATAGCAGCCGCACTAATTATCATCATCGGTGTTTTCCCTGATATTATTATTGACTGGTTATGGTCATAATCTGAATCACCACTCATAAAAGTTTTTTCCGGCACTCTTTTTCTCTAGCTATCTTTAGGCTATAAACAGTGGCATGACGTTTAAAGACACCATCCGGCTTTCCTGGAAAAATATAAGAAGTAACCGCCTGCGTACGGGTATTACGGTTGCCATTATTGCATTGGGTATATGCGCACTCATATGGTTTTTAACTGCATTAAAAGCAGCAAGCAACAGCCTTACAGACAGTTTCTCCACAATGGGCGCCAATTCTTTCAGCCTGCGGTATAAAGAACGTTTTATTCGTTTTGGCGGCGGCAGGAGAGATGCTGTTAAAAAAACGGATAAGACCGCACTCAAAGAAAAAAAATCGAACATTGGAAAAATAATTACCTACGAGCAGGCAAAAGATTTTAAGGAGCGTTATAGTTTTCCTTCAACAGTAAGCATTGCACTAAGGGGCGCTTCAGGCATTATTGTAAATAACACTCAAAAGAAAACAAACCCGGATATTAATTTATTTGGCGGCGATGAAAATTACCTGGAACTGAATGGCTATAAAATTGCTTACGGCAGAAATTTTACGCAGGCAGATGTGGAAAGCAACAGCAATGTTTGCATTTTGGGCAGTACGGTTGCTGAAAAATTATTTTCAGGCAGCGCAGAAAAAGCCGTTGATAAAGTGGTGAATGTGGATCATACTCCTTACCGGGTACTTGCTGTAATGGAAGACAAAGGTGCCAGCGCTTTTTTTAATGCCAACAAAGTGGTTATAACAACCTACAATACTATCCGCAAGCTCTATGCTTCTCAAAACTCCACTTTTGTAATTGCAGTAAAAGTGAATGATTTAAAACTGATGGATGCAGCCATTGGAGAAGCAAGAGGGGCCTTCAGGCCGGTGCGTAAGCTGGATGTAAAAGACGAGGACAATTTTTATATTGATAAAAGCGACAGTGCTGCACAAGCATTATTGAATAACCTTGGATTTTTGGAAAAGGGAATTATAGGAGTGGCGCTTATTACATTGCTGGCGTCTTCTATCGGCTTAATGAATATTATGCTGGTGGCGGTAAACGAACGTACAAAAGAAATAGGATTGATTAAAGCATTAGGAGGTACCCGTAAAGATATACGCAACCAGTTTTTGTGGGAGTCGGTTTTAATAAGCTTGCAGGGCGCCGTGGCAGGAATTGTAGTGGGCGTATTATTAGGCAACCTTATTGCATTGGCTTTAAAATCTCCATTGGTATTATTATGGGGCTGGATAATTGGAGGGATTTTAGTGTGTTTTGCAGTGGGGCTTGCAGCAGGTTTATACCCGGCGGTTAAGGCAAGCAAGCTGGATCCTATTGTTGCATTACGGTACGAATAAAGCTGCATAGCGGTAAATTGTATAAGTACACGACGCAGCCAAAAATGATTAGCATTACACCGTTCATAACGGCATAAATTTAAACAGGCGCTTCAAGTTAAGCGCCTGTTACTTTTTATAAGATTAAACGTATTGAATGTGTGTGCTTTCTCTCAATGCAAACGTTTGTGGTAATTTGTCTTAGTTATCACAAGCCGTATGGAACTTTTGTTCATTGGCATTTTAGTAATAAATGGCTGTCTGTTTTTTGTGTAAAAAATCAATTTTGGCATCTGCATTAAAAAATTAAAAAAAAATCAGCGGGCAGTTGTTGCTTTAAATTTATTTATTAACTTGTGCGGCTACCACAGTTAAAATGTGAATAAAAAATGATTGTTTGATTATATTTTTTAGTAGCATTGTACAGTTAAAAAAGCATAAGCAAAAATTAAAAAAATTAAAAAAATTAACTTTTTCATTAACTAAAAATTGAATGTCATGGCAGAAGCAAAACCATCTGTAAAACCGGCAACAACAGTGCAGGCAAAAAAATCAAGTAACGCTATCTCTTTCCTGGCTCCCGTAATTTGTATTATAGCCGGATACTGTATCTGGAGATTCCTCCTTGGTGCAGAAAGTAATTTTAAAGTAAAAGGTGAAGGATGGTTTTGGCCTGACAGGGAAGGACCAAAAGCAAAAATTTACAACATGTACCTGGGTGGTATCATCGTACCAATTTTGATAGGTACATTTTTAACAATGATAACTTTTGTGATAGAAAGAATGCTTACTATCAGCAAAGCAACCGGTACAGGCAGCAATGCAGATTTTATCCGCAAAGTACAATATCACTTAGCTAATAAAAATGTAGATGCAGCATTATCTGAGTGCGACAAACAAAAAGGAAGTGTTGGTAATGTAATGAAAGCAGGTTTACACCGCTACAAAGAAATGATTAGCAACACCGAATTATCTACTGAACAAAAAGTACTGGCTATTCAAAAAGAAGTGGAAGAAGCCACAGCTCTTGAATTACCTATGCTGGAAAAAAACCTGGTATTCCTTTCAACCATTGCTTCTGTAGCAACACTGTTAGGTCTGTTAGGTACGGTATTGGGTATGATACGTTCTTTCTCTGCATTAGGCGAAGGTGAAGGTGGTGGAGATGCTGCCGGTAAACTTTCTCAAGGTATTTCTGAAGCCTTGTATAATACAGCGTTAGGTATTGGTACATCAGCATTTGCAATTATTTTCTATAACATTTTTACAACAAAAATCGACGGTATCACTTACGGTATCGACGAAAGCGGTTTCACTCTTACTCAAAGTTTTGCATCACTGTATAAATAATATACTGTGTATGGATTTTAGTAAAAAATGAATCTTAAATAATAAATAAGTAAAAATGGGAAGAGCCAAAATACCAAGGAAAAGTACCAGTATAGATATGACGGCTATGTGTGATGTGGCGTTTCTGCTGCTGTCATTCTTTATCCTTGCAACAAAACAAAAGCCACCAGAAGCGGTTGCTGTAAAAACACCCTCTTCTACGCAAACAACGGCAGCCATACCTCAGGACGAAGCCATATTAATAACATTAAACAAAGACGGAAAATGTTATTTAATGCTGGGTGAAAAAACCAAACGGCTGGATATTATACAAGATCTTAACACAATAAGAACCCTTGGATTGTCTGATGCTGAAATGGTTAAACTGAGCAAAATGACGGTTATTGGTATGCCGCTTGCACAAATTAAAGGCATGCTATCGCTTAACCAGGTTATACCTGCCGAAAAAATGGAAGGTATTCCTATAAAGGATTCTGCCAATAATGAACTGGTTGATTGGTTACGGAGTGTTTCTAATGCTTATAAAGGAAGCAGTCAACGGGATCTGGAAAATAAAATATTGCTGAAAGGCGATATGGAAGCTTTGTATCCGCAGTTTAAAAACATTAAAATGGCCCTTAAGAAAAATGATTTTTATAAATTCAGGATAGTTACCAATGGCGAAGTTGCGCCAACAGGTTCTGAATTATATAAGAATAATAAAAAAGGGGTTAAGGCAGAGTAACAAAAGCAGTAACAGCTTTAAAATTTTTAACTAAATAAAAATATTATACCATGGCAGAAATGGATACCTCGTCGGGTGGCGGTCATAAGAAAGGCCCCGGCGTCAAAAAAGGTAAAAAAATGTCAACAAGGGTTGACCTTACGCCAATGGTGGATTTAGGGTTCCTGTTAATTACATTCTTTGTGTTTACCACAACAATGGCTAAACCCACGGTAATGAAAATGAACGAACCCAAAGATGATACACCACCAGATCAGCAAATGAAGGTTAAAGAAAGTGCTGTAATGACAATATTACTGGGTAAACAAGACCAGATATATTATTACTATGGCACCCTTACTGCAGATAAGGCTTCTGAGCAATTTAAAAACACCAATTTTAATGATATACGCAAGCTGATCCTGGACAAACGTAATTCTGTTCCGGATGGCGATAAATCAAAAAGTGATTTGATGTATATTATTAAAGCTGATAAAGAAGCTAAGTTTAAAAATGTTATAGATATTCTGGATGAAATGTCCATTAACGCAGTGCCTGCAGGCCACTATGCAGAAGTGGATATCACTGATACCGAATCGGAACTGATTAAGAAAACGGAAGAAGCTAACGGAATAAAATAAACCGTATGGAATTTCATCAATTTTGAATCTAAACAGAAAAGTAATCTACAATGGATATAAATAAAATTCTAAGCGCCGATATTCTCGACATAGTATTCGAGGGTAAAAACAAGCAATACGGTGCTTACGACTTACGCAAAACATATAATAAGCGGCTTACAAAAGCCCTGCTTATTACTGCTGCACTTGCGTTGTTAATCTTTTTAGGTACCGTTTTTGCCTCTGTAATGAAAGGTAACGATACTAATAAGATTGACACGCTGGATACACAGCTGGCAGAGATTAAAAAGGAAACTCCGCCGCCACCACCACCACCACCACCGCCACCACCAAAGGCGCCACCACCACCGGAAATTAACCAGATTAAATTTACTCCTCCAAAAGTGGTAAAAGATGAAGAGATTAAACCGGAGGAGAAAATTGAAGAAATTAAGGAAGATCAGGTTATCAGTAACGTAACTGTAAAAAGTGAAAATACTGAACAAGTGGTACAGGCACCAGTTGAAGATAAGGGAACACAGGTAGTGGAAGTGCCCAAAAAAGAAGATGATGAAGGTAAAATTTTTACCAAGGTGGAAGTGGAAGCCGGTTTTCCCGGTGGAGACGCAGCCTGGAGAAATTACCTCCAAAAAAATCTGAATACAGAAGTACCGGGTGAAGCCGGCGCTCCGGAAGGTAACTACACAGTGGTTGTAAGATTTGTGGTAAGCAAGGACGGAAGTTTAAGCCAGATAGAGTGTGAGCAGGATCCCGGGTATGGCATTTGCAAAGAAGCCATCAGGGTTATTCAAAGAACCAAAAACTGGACCCCTGCCATTCAAAACGGCCGTAATGTAAATGCATACCGCCGTCAGCCTATTACATTCTCTGTACAGGGTCAATAAAGATTTTTCTTTCTTATTATAAAAATCCTTTCAGGCAACTGAAAGGATTTTTTTTATGTGCAATATGGAAACCAATTAATCTGCCATCTTTTTAATAACTAAAATTTACTACTATGGCAGAAATGGAAACCAACAATGCAAAACGCACTAAAAAAGGAAAGCGCATGCATAAAAAAAGCACCCGTGTTGATTTAACACCCATGGTTGACCTCGGCTTTTTATTGATAACCTTTTTTGTATTCACCACCACTATGGCGCAACCCAAAGCCATGGGAATTCTTTCGCCAAAAGAATCAACCGACACAAACCCGGTATGTGAAAGTTGTGTGCTTACAGTGATACCTGCAGCTGACGACAAACTTTATTATTACGAAGGCATCCTGCAACCCGCCACTGTTTTGCAAAGCACAAGCTTTGATGCAGACGGGCTTAGGTTTTTATTGCTGAGTAAAAAAGAAAAGGTAAAAGCAACAAGAGGGAGCAGCGATGAAATGTCACTTATCATTCGCCCTGCTGATGAAAGCACGTACAAAAATTTTGTTGACGTACTGGACGAAGTAAATATTACCGGCATAAAACGATATTACATTGATGAAATTACAGCAGCGGAGAAAGAACTGCTGGCAGCACGGCATTAATAAAACCGCTGCAACATGGGTATATTTGCAGTATGAATCAACAGCTTTCGGAATGGGATGATACTATTGTTGCTATTGCTACAGCACCGGGTATTGGCGCAATTGGTGTAATACGCCTCAGTGGAAAAAATGCTATACCAATCATCAACACATTATTCCCTTCCAAAAATTTGTTGCAGCAACCCACACATACATTGCATGTGGGTTTTATTAAAGAAGACGGAATAGTGCTTGATGAGGTGGTGGTGGCACTTTATAAAAATCCTAAAAGTTATACAGGAGAAGATGTGGTAGAAATAAGCTGCCATGGAAGCCCTTATGTGCAGCAACAGGTATTGCAGGCATGTATACACAAAGGTGCAAGGCTGGCAAAACCCGGGGAGTTTACACAACGGGCTTTTTTAAATGGCAAACTTGATTTAACGCAGGCTGAAGCTGTTGCTGATTTAATCGCATCTGAAACAGAAAGCGTGAAGCAAACGGCATTGCAGCAAATGAAAGGCGGGTTTAGTAATGATATTAAACAACTGAGAGAGCTGCTTATAAATTTTGCAGCTTTAATTGAACTGGAGCTTGATTTTGGAGAAGAAGATGTGGAGTTTGCGGATAGAAAAAAGTTACAAAACCTGGTAGATGAAATCTTAGTGTCTGTAAAAAAACTTATTCATTCATTTAAGCTGGGCAACATTATAAAAAACGGGGTAACTGCAGTAATAGCAGGCAGGCCCAATGCAGGTAAATCAACTTTGTTAAATGCCATGCTTAACGAAGAAAGGGCTATTGTAACAGAAATTGCGGGCACAACAAGAGATACAATTGAAGAGAAATTAGTGGTTGATGGAATTATTTTCAGGTTAATTGATACTGCGGGTATAAGAGAAGCTACGGATATGGTGGAGAAAATAGGTATTGAAAAATCACTGGAAAAAATAGGCACGGCCAGTGTACTGATTTATGTTTTTGATGCCAGCTCATCTTCCGAACTGGAAGTGCTGGAAGATATTAATAAATTGAAGCAACCCAATCAGCAGTTGTTGCTGGTAGCAAATAAAACCGATAAAATTGCTGATGGGCATATTGGTATGTTGCAATACGGCATTAATGAAGGAGCAGGAAATAATTATACTCTTTTTGAAATATCTGCATTAAATAAAACAAAAGTGGATGAACTGATAGACTATCTGCCTTCGTTAGTGCTTACCGAAAAAATAAACACCAATCAAACCATTGTGGTAAACTCCCGCCACTATGCATCGCTTACGGAATGCAATACATGGTTGCTAAAAGTAAAAGAAGGTTTAAATAATGGCATAAGCGGCGATTTGCTGGCGCTGGATATTCGTCAGGCCTTGCAGGCACTGGGAGAAATTACCGGAGAAATTTTGCACGACAGGGATATACTGGGAACCATATTTGGTAAATTCTGTATCGGCAAATAAGCTTTATTATACGTGCCGGAATTGTTAATTTTGACAGATGTATAAATTTTTACCATTACTCCTTGCTGTTATCTTTTTTGCATGCCGGCTGCCGGTTAAAAAACAAGAAGATACCGGGGCGTCATTAGAAGAGAAAATGAAAATGGTGCAGGCAGACAGAGATTTCTCCGCCCTTAGTAAAGAAAAGGGAATGAAAAAGGCCTTTATAGAATATATGGATGATGATGGTGTGCTGCTGCGGCCAGAACAATACCCATTAATAGGTGCTGATGCCATTGATTTTTTAACAAGAATTAATGACACCTCTTTTACGCTTGAATGGGAGCCCCAAAAAGGCTACCTGGCAAAAAGCGGGGAGCTGGGCTATACGTTTGGAATATATTCCCTGAAGCCTTCTTTACAGGATACCACTCTGTACGGCACCTACGTAAGTATATGGAAAAAGCAAAAGGACGGAAGCTGGAAATTTGTACTTGACACAGGTAACGAAGGTATTGGCGTGCCGGAAACCGACAGCGCACAATAATATACTTAAATACCATATGCAGCATAAAAAAAACTTAAAGCTGCCAATAATTAAATGACAGAAAATTATTTTTCGTTTCTTTGTTTAAACAATCCCTTTTAACCAAATGAAGAAGAAGATTGCACTGGTTACCGGTGGTTATTCCGGCGAAGCGGTAATATCCTATAAAAGCGCTGTAACTATTGAAAAAAATATTGACACCAGCAAATGGGACTGTTATAAAATTGACATCAATCCATCCGGCTGGTTTTATATGGGCGGCGATGGAAATATCCCCGTTGATAAAAATGATTTTTCAATAACTGTAAACGGAACAAAAATAAATTTTGATGCCGTATTGATTGGCCTGCATGGCACACCCGGGGAAGATGGTAAACTGCAGGGATATTTCGACTGCCTTAAAATTCCTTACACAGGTTGCGATGCTGCCTCATCTGCACTTACGTTTAATAAACGGTACACAGTATCTGTTGCTGCAAACTCAGGTATTAAAGTAGCCAAATCTGTTTTGCTGCTTAAAAATAGTTCATACAGTCCCGATGAAATTATTAAGCAACTTAAATTCCCGGTTTTTGTAAAACCTAATAATGGTGGTTCAAGTATTGGTATGTCTAAAGTAAACATGCCGTCTGACGAAATTGGTGTTGCCATCGAAAAAGCATTTAAAGAAGACGACCAGGTACTGGTGGAAGAGTTTATAAAAGGAAGGGAGTTTACCATTGGCGTTTTTAAATCAAAAGGAAAAATAATTACACTGCCTATAACTGAAATTATTTCTAAAAAGGAATTTTTTGATTACGAAGCAAAATACGAAGGAGCCAGCGAGGAAATAACACCGGCACAGGCGGATGAGGCCATTGCAGAAAAAGTACGCACTGTTGCACAAAAAATATACAGTGTGTTTAATTGCAGGGGAATTGTGCGGATTGATTTTATTTATAACGAAAGCGAAGGGGAACCATACATGCTTGAAATTAATACAGTACCGGGACAAAGCGAAGCAAGCCTGGTGCCGCAGCAAGTGGCAGCAATGGGCTGGTCGCTCAAAGATTTCTATTCAGCATTAATTGAAGAATGTTTTGCGTAACTGTAAAAATGTAAACAACCATCATGTTTAAATTTATAACCAACCGTCCTTTTTGGGTTAACCTGTTAGCAGCCGGGGCGCTTGCTTTTTTAATAATCTTTATTATTTTAAAACTACTTGGCTGGATAACAAAGCATGATGCTTATTTACAAGTACCCGCAGTATTAGGCAAAAACACCAACGAAGCAATAAAATTACTGGAGAGTAAAGGGTTTGATGTGCAGATACAGGATTCAGTTTATACCGATACAGCAAAAGCAGGTATCGTTTTAAAGCAACTGCCCGATCCTAATGCAACAGTAAAAATAAACCGCACTGTTTTTTTAACCGTTAACCGTGTTATTGCTCCAATGATTGATATGCCAAAACTGGAAGGGCAGAGCCTGAGTTTTGCACTGGATATTCTGCAGCGCAATCATTTGCAATTAGGCGATACTATTTTTAAACCCGACTTCCAGGCAGGCTCCGTTTTAGAGCAGCAGTATAATGGTGTACGCATACCTGAAAAAGCAAAAGTGCAGTGGGGCAGTAAAATAACTTTAATAATTGGCAGCGGGCTGGATAAAGAACAGTTTTTGGTTCCGTCATTAACAGGCATGACCTATGCTGAAGCTAAAAGTTTTTTAGAGGGCCTGGGCATAACGATTGCATCTGTAATTACTGAACGTGATGTTAAAGATACTGCAATGGCTTTTGTTTGGAAACAAAACCCGGAAAGGTTTGATGACGAAAAAAAGCCCCGATACATTCAGGCAGGACAAGTGATGGATTTATGGCTGAGCAAAGAAATGAAAACACCTAAAGATTCTCTTGATAATAAATAAAAACTGTTTATGACAACAATAACAAACGACGAAGTAAAACAACGCCTTGATGCCGGCGAAAAATTAAATTTAGTAGATGTACGTGAGCCGCATGAAAATGCTGAGTTTAATATTGGTGGCATATTGCTGCCGCTGGGTAAAGTGCAAACCATGCAGGTAGATGATATTGAAGACCTGAAAGGCGAAGAAGTAATTGTGTATTGCCGCAGTGGCAACCGCAGCGGGCAGGCCGCATTAATTTTAGATACATTGGGTTTTACCAATGTAAAAAATCTTACCGGCGGTATGCTGGGCTGGCAGGATAAATTTTCTAAATAGTCAACAGATTTATAGAAAGCCGTTCCGGTTATTCCGGAACGGCTTTTTTTATTGCAAACAGTGCATGAAGGTTTGTAAATTGTATTTGTATTATTTTGTAACGGGCTGCATTGCTGCTATTGAACTGAAGTGGCAGAGTTTATCCTGACGCAGGAAGGACTTCGTTCAATAAAACAGCATATTGGGCATTACAGAATTTCTTGCTAATTAATTTATATGATTAAACAACTCTTCACGTTTGCATCCTGCATTTTGTTTTTGTCTGTTGCAGGGCAACAAACAACCATTTCAAAAGTTTGGGTGGCAGATAACGGCGACGGCACTTTTAAAAACCCCGTTATTAATGCAGACTACAGCGACCCCGATGCAATACGGGTGGGAGATGATTATTATTTAACCAGCAGCAGTTTTAATCATGCGCCGGGCTTGCCCATTTTACACAGTAAAGATTTGGTGAACTGGAAAATTATTGGCCATGCATTACAACAGCAAATACCACAGGAATATTTTAGCAAAGTGCAGCATGGTGCAGGAGTGTGGGCGCCGTCAATTCGTTTTTATAAAAATGAATTTTACATTTATTACCCCGACCCTGATTTTGGTATTTACGTAACCAAAGCAAAAAATATAACAGGTCCGTGGAGTACACCTGTATTGGTGTATGAAGGCAAAGGATTAATTGACCCCTGCCCGTTGTGGGATGATAATGGAAAAGTGTATCTAGCACATGCGCTGGCTGGCAGCCGTGCGGGTTTTAAATCTGTTTTAATAGTAAACGAATTAAATGCAGCAGGCGATAAAGTTATTGGCAACGATGTGCTGGTGTACGATGGCCATGCAAGTGATGCCACTATTGAGGGTCCCAAATTTTACAAGCGCAATAATTACTATTACATTTTTGCACCTGCAGGCGGTGTAAGCACCGGCTGGCAAGTTGTATTACGCAGCAAAAATATTTATGGCCCTTACGAACGCAAAGTGGTAATGGACCAGGGTAAATCAACTGTAAACGGCCCACACCAGGGTGCATGGGTGCAAACGCAAACCGGCGAAGACTGGTTCCTGCATTTCCAGGATAAAGATGCGTATGGCAGGGTGGTGCATTTGCAACCCATGAAGTGGGTAAACGACTGGCCGGTTATTGGTGCCGATGCAGATGGCAACGGTATTGGTGAACCTGTAATGGTTTATAAAAAACCAAACGTTGGTAAAAAATATCCAATAGTAACACCGCAGGAAAGTGATGAGTTTAACGACAGTAAAATTGGTTTGCAATGGCAATGGCAGGCTAACCCAAAATTATATTGGGCATTTAATTATCCGGCAAATGGCGCTTTGCGTTTAAACAGTATTTTAAAACCAGACACTGCAAAAAACCTGTGGGATATTCCCAACATGCTCACACAAAAATTTCCGACTGATGAGTTTATTGCCACTGCTAAATTTTTATTTACACCAAAAACAAACGGAGAACAGTTTGGGCTGGTGGTAATGGGTATGAGTTATGCGGCAATAACCGTAACTAAAAAAGAAGATGGCTTATACATCGGTTATGTAAAATGCAATGATGCAGAGCATGGCAAAGCAGAAGTAATTGAACAAGTGCAAAAAATAACAGCTGGTGATTTATACTTCCGGGCAAAAGTGGTAAAAGATGCTGTATGCACTTTCAGTTATAGCAGCGACGGTAAAAATTTCACAGATATAAACTCAACTTTTAAAGCAGTGCCCGGCAAATGGATTGGTGCTACCTTAGGATTGTATTGCAGCCGTACACAAAAAATAAATGATGCAGGTTTTGCAGATGTGGATTGGTTCAGGATTGAGAAGTAAATTAAATTAAATGTTTAATTAAGCTGCATTCACCTTATCCGCAAACTCCTTCCTGTATTGCGAAGGCGTAATTTTTTTTACCTGTTTAAACTGCTTGCTGAAATGCGCCCAACTGTTATAGCCACTCTCATAACAGCATTCCATTACAGGCTTATTTGTATTGCTTAATAATTTACAGGCATGCCCAATACGCAGGTCTTGTAAAAAATTAAAGTAGGTTTTCTTAATGTTCTTTTTAAAAAAACGGCAGAAGGTGGGGATGCTCATATCTGCAATACCGGCTACTTCCTGTAAGGTTATTTGTTCAAGGTAATGTTTAAATGAGTAGTCGATAATTTTTTCAATAGCAGGGTTAATGTTGTTGTCGCTTGATGAAAAATCCTGTGTAATTTTTGTATAGCTGCCCGATGTACTCATCTTCTGCAATGACTGCATCAGTAAATTAATCCGCTGAAAACCTTTTGATGTTTCCATTTCAACAAGCAATGCAGCAGTTTCTTTTTTTAAATTACGTTGCAGTTGTATGGCATCATTCCGGCTTAAAAAACTGTTCATGTGTTTTATTTCCGGCAGTTTAAAAAAATAATCACCAAACACATCTGTTTTAAAATGCGCTGCAATGGCATCACCTGTCATTTTATGGTGCCGCTTGCGAAATGAATGAGGAATATTGCCTGCAATAAAATACACATCACCGGTCTGGTAATCCCCCACATAATCTCCAATCATTGCAGTGCCATGCCCTTCAGTAATAATAATCAGTTCACATTCTTCATGCTTGTGCCAGCTTGTTTCAAAATCGGGTGTGCGGTAGCGGCGGCAGGCAAAAGAATACTGCTCTTCTACATGTATTTTTTGAATGAGGGTTTTCATAAAAAGCCGTTATCTTATCAGGTTAAAAGCTGTAATTTACTTTAATTTGATAAGATAGCATATTTTCTTTCAAAAATAGCAGTTGCTAATGAGAAGAAAAATATAAAAATTTGAGTGTTTAAAACGATTGTTTACAAAGCAATTTTTCAGCATGTTATTATTGGGAATGGATTTGGGAACCAGCTCGGTTAAAGTATCGGTAACAGATGCAGCAACGGGTAATGTAATGGCATCGGCACAATACCCCGAAGAAGAAATGGCCGTTACAGCAAAACAACCCGGCTGGGCCGAACAATCACCCGAACAATGGTGGCACAATGTGCAGCAGGCAATAGCAAAAGTGCATGCACAAAAAAAATACAACCCGGCTGATATAAAAGCCATCGGCATTAGTTACCAAATGCATGGTTTGGTGGTGGTGGATAAAAACCAACATGTGTTGCGTGACAGCATCATTTGGTGCGACAGCCGTGCAGTTGAAATTGGCAACAAAGCTTTTGATGCCATCGGCCATGAAAAAAGTTTATCACACTTATTAAACTCCCCCGGAAATTTTACTGCATCTAAACTGGCATGGGTAAAACAAAACGAACCTGAGCTGTACAGCCAGATTGATAAAATAATGCTGCCCGGAGATTTTGTTGCCATGAAATTAACCGGAGAAATTTCCACCTCTATATCATCATTATCAGAAGGAATTTTCTGGGATTTTAAAAACGAATCACTGTCGCAGGATGTATTGAGTTATTACGGCATCGATGCATCATTAATTCCACCGGTTAAAGACGTATTCAGCAATCATGGAATAATTAAAACAGATGTAGCTGCATCGTTACAGTTAAACGATAAAGTAATAGTTGCTTACAAAGCAGGCGACCAGCCAAATAATGCACTCTCATTAAATGTGCTTGAGCCGGGAGAAGTGGCAGCTACCGCAGGAACTTCCGGTGTAATTTATGGCGTTACCGATTCACTGGCTTACGATGTAAAATCGAGAGTGAACACATTTGCACACGTTAACTATACACAACAGCAAAAAAGATTAGGCGTATTGCTTTGCATTAACGGTACGGGCATTTTAAACCGCTGGATTAAAAATACTACGGGTAATACTTTCTCTTATAATCAAATGAATGAAATAGCAGCAACAGTAAAACCCGGCAGCGACGGTATTACCATGTTACCTTTTGGTAATGGTGCAGAACGTTTGCTGGAGAATAAATTTTTAAAAGCACACATTAACAATATCGATTTTAATGTGCACACGCAGGCGCATTTGCTGCGTGCGGCGCAGGAAGGTATTGCTTTTGCATTTCGGTTTGGGTTGGATATGATGAAGGAAAACGGTATGCAACCATCTGTCATCCGTGCCGGTAAAGCCAATATGTTTTTAAGCGATGTGTTTGCAAGCAGTTTTGTAAATGCAACGGGTGTGCCGGTTGAATTATATAATTGCGACGGCAGCGTGGGTGCTGCTATTGGCGCAGGAATGGGCGCCGGTATTTATGCCAATGCAAAAGAAGCGTTTAAAAATTTTACTGTATTAAAAACTATTGAACCGGCTGATACAGGTTTGTACAATGAACTATATAATAACTGGAAACAGTTGTTAGAAAAAATGTTATCAGAAAAATAATTTAAAATGTCAGCAGAAAATAAATATGTAATTGGCCTGGATTATGGAACAGACTCTGTGCGTTGTGTACTGGCTAATGCAGCCAACGGAGCAGAAGTAGCCACTTCCGTTTTTTATTATCCCCGTTGGAAAGCAGGGCAATATTGCAATGCAGCACAAAACCAGTTTCGTCAGCATCCGTTAGATTATTTGGAAGGGCTGGAAACAACTATAAAAGATTGTTTGCAAAAAGCGGGGGCGGATGTTGCAAAAAATGTAAAAGGTATTTCGGTGGATACAACAGGCTCCACACCCATTGCAGTAGATGAAGCTGGCACGCCATTATGTTTAAAGCCGGAGTTTGTAAATAATCCAAACGCTATGTTTGTGTTGTGGAAAGACCACACCGCTACAAAAGAAGCAGAAGAAATAAACAACCATGCCACAAAATTTCCTGTAAACTATTTGCAGTTTGTTGGTGGCATTTATTCATCGGAATGGTTTTGGGCAAAGTTGCTGCATGTATTGCGTGAAGATGAAGCAGTGAGAAAACATATAGCTTCTTTTGTAGAACACTGCGACTGGATTCCGTTTGTATTAACCGGCGGTAACGATGCAAAAAAAATAAAACGCGGCGTTTGCAGTGCCGGGCATAAAGCACTGTGGTCTGCAGATTATAAAGGACTGCCACCAAATGAATTTTTTAAATCATTGGATAATTTATTAGATGGCTTTACTGATAAATTATTTACAGATACATACACTTCTGCACAAGCCGCAGGTACCATATCAAAAGACTGGGCAGCTAAATTAGGGTTGCCGGAAGATGTGGTGATTGGTGTGGGCGCATTCGATTGCCACATGGGTGCAGTGGGCGGACAAATTGAACCGTATTATCTAAGCAAAGTAATGGGAACATCTACCTGCGATATTATGGTGGCGCCATTGGATGAAGTAAAAAATACATTGGTAAAAGGCATTTGCGGACAAGTGAATGGTTCAGTAATTCCAAACATGCTGGGCATGGAAGCCGGGCAAAGTGCTTTTGGTGATGTGTATGCATGGTTTAAAAATTTATTGAGTTGGCCCATAAACCAGTTTGTAACTGATGAAGCAGAGAAAGAAAAAATAAGCGACAAAATAATTGTTGCGCTTACTGCTGAAGCTGCAAAGCTGGAATTGAATGAAAAAGATGAACTGGCACTCGACTGGATGAACGGAAGAAGAACGCCTGATGCTAATCAATTACTGAAAGGTGTTATTGCTAATATTAATTTAGGCAGCGATGCGCCACGCATTTTTAAAGCATTGGTGGAAGCAACTTGTTTTGGCAGCAAAGCAATTGTTGACCGTTTTATTGCAGAAGGTGTGCCGGTAAAAGGCATTATTGCATTGGGTGGTGTCGCAAAAAAATCTACTTATGTAATGCAAACAATGGCAAATGTGCTGAACATGCCCATCCGTATTCACAGCAGCGAACAAACCTGTGCAGCAGGCGCTGCTATGTTTGCAGCAACTGCTGCAGGCTTATATCCTAAAGTGGAGGATGCAATGGCAGCAATGGGGCAGGGCTTTGAAAAAACATACGAACCACAAGCTGATAAAGTAGCATATTATGCAAAGCGGTATAAAATGTATTTGGAATTAGGGAAAGCCAATGAACAAATAATAATGAACAAATAACAATTCTTGTAAGCAATGGCAAAAGAGAATGTTCTAAAAGTAAAAAGTTATGCCTTTGCCATCAGGATTGTGAAGTTGTCTCAGTATTTGCAAGAAAAGAAAAGGAGTTTGTACTATCAAGGCAAATAATTAGAAGTGGTACAGCAGTTGGAGCATTGGTAAGAGAAGCGGAATATGGTCAAAGTAAAACCGATTTTGTACATAAACTTAGTATTGCGTTAAAAGAAGCAAACGAAACGGAGTATTGGATTTGTATTTTATCTGATACAGGGTACATAAAACAGAAAGAGTTTGAAAGTATATCGGCTGATTGTAAAGAACTATTAAAATTATTAATCGCATCAATTAAAACAACTAAAGAAAGGAACAAATAGCCTGCTGAAAAAATTGTTCATTGTTATTTGTTCATTATTCATTGTTATGAAGTATCAACACATACAGGAAGAAGCATATCATGCAAACATGCAGTTACCACAATTAGGTTTGGTACTGTTTACGTTTGGCAATGTAAGCGCTGCAGACAAAAGTCTCGGCGTATTCGCCATTAAACCAAGTGGCGTGGCGTATGAAGATTTATCGCCTGAAAAAATGGTGATTGTAGATTTTGACGGCAAAACTGTGGAAGGAAATTTACGTCCTTCATCAGATACATTAACACATGCCGTGTTGTATAAACACTGGGATGGTATTGGAGGCGTTGTGCACACACACAGTACTTACGGCACTGCATGGGCGCAATCGCAACGGGATATTCCCATCTTCGGCACCACACATGCAGATTACAACACGGTGAACATTCCCTGTGCACCGCCCATGAGCGATGAAATGATTAAAGGCAATTACGAATACGAAACCGGTTTTCAAATCATCAATTGCTTTAACGATAAAAAACTGGATTATAAAGAAGTGGAAATGGTGCTGGTGGGTAACCATGCGCCGTTTACCTGGGGCAAGAATGCACACAAAGCGGTACATAACAGTGCAGTATTGGAATACATTGCAAAAACCGCATTTTTAACAGAGCAAATCAATCCCAATGCGCCACGGTTGAAGGACGCATTGATAAGAAAGCATTACGAACGCAAGCACGGGCCGGATAGTTATTACGGGCAATAATAGGTAACGAACATTGGTGCCTTGATTTGACTTCAGTGGCCTTCAAATCTTCCAGTGGAAGATTTGCTCCGTTCAACAAGGAATATCTATGTAGCATTATCCACAGATAAGTTTTTCATTCGTGTAAATCTGTGTAATCAGTGGCAAGAAAAAAAAATTAAAAACGATTCTTAATATGAAATACATCTCTTCTTTAGTACTGGCAGCCGCCATCATCTTTTCATCCTGCAACAGCAGCGAAACAGAAAAAAAAGAAACACCAGCCGCTGCTCCCGGAAAAGTCTCCATTACAGAAAAACCATTTGGTACTTTTAATGGCGAAGCTGTTACCGAGTACACACTTACCAATGCAGCAGGCATGCAGGTAAGTATTTTAAATTACGGGGGCACTGTTACAAAAATTATTACAAAAGATAAAGAAGGAAAAGACGGTGATGTGATTTTGGGTTATGATTCTTTGAGTGGTTATTTGCAAAAAGGCAATCCATATTTTGGTTGTTTAATTGGCCGCTATGGCAACCGCATTGCAAAAGGACATTTTACATTAGATGGTAAAACTTATACATTAGCACAAAATAATAACGGGCAATCATTGCATGGCGGTAACAAAGGTTACGATAAAGTAATGTGGACAGCAGAAAAGCAACCCGGCGACAGCAGCTTAAAACTGACTTACCTGAGCAAAGATGGTGAAGAAGGTTATCCCGGTAATTTAAACATAGCTGTTGTTTATACACTTACTGCAGATAATGGTTTAAAAATTGATTACACCGCAACAACAGATAAAGCCACACCCATTAACTTAACAAACCATTGCTATTTCAATTTATCTGCCGGTAAAGATTCTACCATTTTAGCACATGAGTTAATGCTAAAGGCAGATAAGTTTACCGAAGTGGATTCTGTGTTAATCCCAACCGGAAAACTGCCCGATGTAAAAGGCACGCCAATGGATTTTACCACAGCCAAAGCAATTGGAAAAGATATTGCTGCCGTTAAAGGCGGTTACGACCATAACTGGGTGCTTACAAGAGCCGGTAAAGACTTAGAGATGATTACAACTTTATATCATCCTGCAAGTGGCCGTTACATGGAAGTGTACACTACCGAACCGGGTATGCAGTTTTACAGTGGTAATTTTTTAGATGGTACATTAACCAATACAAGAAACGGTCAGAAATATGTGCTGCATGCAGGGCTTTGTTTAGAGACACAACATTTTCCTGATGGGCCTAACCAGCCATCTTTCCCCAATACCATTTTAAAACCGGGAGAGACTTATCGTCATACATCATTGTACAAATTCTCTGTTAAATAAAACAGTAAAGCAGGCAGCATGAAAAAAAATCTTTTCTTCATCAGCATGTTTGTTGCAGGGGCAGCCATGGCCCAGCAAAAAGATTATGCCATTAAAGATATCAACTTTACGCAGGTACATTTATCAGACAACTTCTGGCTGCCCCGTATTGAAATAAACAGAACCGTTACCATTCCTGCAAGTTTTGAGCGTTGCGAAAACACCGGCCGTGTAAAGAATTTTATAATGGCTGCAGAGAAGAAGGGAAAGTTTTGTACGGTATATCCTTTTGATGATACAGATATTTATAAAACCATTGAAGGCGCAGCATTTTCATTAGCCACACATCCCGATGCAAAGCTGGATAAATATGTTGACTCACTCATTGCTATTGTAAAAGCTGCTCAGGAACCTGATGGTTATTTATACACTGCCCGGACGATTGACCCATTGAATGTTGGTAGCTGGGTTGGTAAAGAGCGTTGGGAAAAAGAACGAGAACTGAGCCATGAATTATACAACGCCGGCCATATGTATGAAGCCGCTGCTGCACATTACTTAGCCACTAAAAAGAGGAATTTTTTAGACATTGCTTTAAAGAATGCCGATTTAGTGTGCAGTGTTTTTGGCCCCGGTAAAAAATCCGTAGCACCTGGTCATGAAATTGTAGAAATGGGTTTGGTAAAACTGTTTCGCATTACCGGCAAGCAGGAATATTTAAATACTGCTAAGTTTTTTATTTATGCTAGAGGTAAATATAAATACGATGCTAAAAGCAGCGACTCCTGGAAGAATGGTTCATATTGGCAAGACAATAAACCCGTAACGCAGCAGGATGAGGCAGAAGGCCATGCAGTACGTGCAGCTTATTTATACTCTGCCGTGGCTGATATTGCTGCCATGACGGGTGATGACAGCCTGCGCATTGCAATTGATAAAATCTGGGACAATGTGGTTAGCAAAAAATTATATGTGCAGGGCAGCATTGGTGCAAGGGGAGATGGTGAACGTTTTGGTGAAAATTATGAACTGCCCAACAGTACCGCTTACAACGAAACCTGTGCAGCCATTGCTAATGTGTACTGGAACCAGCGCATGTTTCAATTGCATGGAGACAGTAAATACATTGATATACTGGAACGCACTTTATACAACGGTTTAATTTCTGGTGTTGGGTTGGATGGTAAATCATTTTTTTACACCAACGCAATGGAAATACGCAACAGCTTTACGCATAATGATATTGAAAGGGAACGCTCCGGCTGGTTTACATGCAGTTGCTGCCCCACAAATGTGTGCCGCTTTATACCTGCAGTGCCCGGTTATATGTATGCGCAAAAAGACGATAACTTATATGTAAACCTTTTCATCAGCAGTACGGCTGATGTTGTAATGAATGGAAAGCCTTTGCAAATTATTCAAAGCAATAACTATCCTTGGGATGGAAATTTGAATTTTAAAGTGAACAATGCAAAAGCAAATGCCTTTAAAATGCTGGTGCGTATTCCGGGTTGGGTAATGAATACAGCAGTGCCTTCTGACTTATATAAGTTTACCAATGCCAGCATCAACAAACCTGTAATAAAAGTAAACGGGCAGGAAGTTGCGTACGAAATTGAAAATGGCTATGCCGTAATTAACCGCACCTGGAAAAAGAATGATGCAGTAGATGTAATGCTGCCAATGGAAGTAAAGAAAATTGTGAGTGATGAACATATAAAAAACAATTTTGGCAAAGTAGCATTGCAGCGTGGCCCTATTATGTATTGTGCAGAGTGGGCAGATAATGATGGAAGAGCAGGCAATATACTCATACCTGCAGCTGCAAATTTTACAACAGAGTTTAAGCCAGCTTTATTAAACGGGGTAATGACATTAAAAACAGAAGCGCCGGTTGTAAATATAAAAGATGATGAAACCATTGTAACGGAAAAGAAGACAGTAACGGTTATTCCCTATTACAGCTGGGCAAACCGTGGCAAAGGAGAAATGACGGTTTGGTTTCCAACAAAAGTGAAAGATGTTGAGCTGATTAGTGTGCAGGAAACTACGCAGCCGAAAAAATAATGCTTCGCCATTGTTGGTCGCCTGACCAACAACTACGCTTAGATAAAAGTTGAATAAAGTGATGCAGTTGAAGTGAGATTGAAATAATCGTTTTACTAAACGATTATTTCAACAGAACAAGTTCACAACGATGTTGAATAAAGAACTAATGATGATAACAAAATAATACAATTATGAATAAAAGTATAAACACAAAAGGTTTGGAAGTATGGTTTGCCACCGGCAGCCAAAACCTTTATGGAGAGGAAACATTGAAGCAGGTGGATAAACACTCTGCCGAAATAGTAAAAAGTTTTAACGCCACAGGAACCGTACCTGTTAAAGTAGTTTTTAAACCCGTTTTAAAATCCACTGAAGAGATTTACAACCTGGTAATTGATGCCAATGCAGCCAAAAATTGTATTGGCATCATTACATGGATGCACACTTTTTCTCCTGCAAAAATGTGGATTAACGGGTTGAAGTTTTTGCAAAAGCCCATGCTGCATTTACACACACAGTTTAACCGTGATATTCCATGGAGTGAGATTGATATGGATTTTATGAACCTGAATCAATCGGCTCATGGTGACCGTGAGTTTGGTTTTATGATGAGCCGTATGCGCATGAACCGCAAAGTGGTGGTAGGCCATTGGCAGGATAAAGCTGTGGTAGCACAAATTGCAGGCTGGAGCCGTGTGGCTTTAGGCTGGAACGACTGGCAGGGTGCCAGGTTTGTACGCTTTGGCGATAACATGCGTTACGTGGCTGTAACCGATGGCGATAAAGTAGAAGCAGAATATAAATTTGGTTTTAGTGTAAACACTCATGGCATTGGCGATTTAGTGGGATATATTAACGGCATTAAAGAAACTGCTGTAACAAAACTGTGCGATGAATATGCAGAGATGTATAAACTGATGCCTTCATTAAAAAAGAATGGCAACCAGCACCAAAGTTTACGTGATGCTGCAAAGATTGAACTGGGCATGCGCAAGTTTTTAGTGGATGGTAATTACAAAGGCTTTTCTGATACGTTTGAAGATTTGCATGGCATGAAACAGTTACCCGGTATTCCAAGTCAGCGGTTGATGGCGGATGGTTATGGTTTTGCCGGGGAAGGTGATTGGAAAACAGCAGCATTGGTTAGAGCTATGAAAGTAATGGGTGCAGGTTTGCCGGGTGGTAATTCTTTTATGGAAGATTATACGTATCATTTTGAACCGGGCAATGAATTGGTATTGGGCAGCCACATGTTGGAGATTTGTCCAAGTATTGCCAATGGCAAACCAAGCTGCGAAATTCATCCTTTAGGAATAGGAGGCAAGGCAGACCCTGTGCGTTTGGTATTTAATGCCGGTGCTGGTGCTGCGTTAAATGCATCGTTGATGGATATGGGCAACCGTTTCCGTTTATTAGTGAATACAGTAGATGCTGTTAAACCGCAGCACGACTTACCTAAACTGCCGGTGGCAAGAGTATTGTGGAAACCGCATCCTAACATGAAAGATGCATTGGCTGCATGGATTTATGCTGGCGGCGCACACCATACCGGTTACAGCCAAAACCTTACTGCAGAAAATATGCAGGATTTTGCAGAGATGGCCGGAATTGAATTTGTTTTAATCGGAAAGGATACGAATCTTTACAATCTTAAGAATGAGCTGCGCTGGAATGATGCGGCTTTTAAATAAACCAACAAACAATTTTCATAATTAAAATCAAGACTTGCTATGAATGGACTTTCAGGATTAGATACACTCGTCTTTGTCATCTATTTTATTTTGGTGGCAGGGTACGGTTTTTGGGTTTACCAAAAAAAGAAAAAGGCATCAGTATCAGCTTCGCATGATTATTTTTTGGCAGAGGGCTCCCTTACCTGGTGGGCAATTGGTGCTTCATTAATTGCATCAAACATAAGTGCAGAGCAATTTATTGGCATGAGCGGTAACGGTTATTTTGTAGGTATTGCTGTGGCTGCTTATGAATGGATTGCGGCGCTGGCGCTTATAATAATTGCTGTGTGGTTTATGCCGGTCTATCTTAAAAATAAGATTTACACCATGCCGCAGTTTTTAAAAACACGGTATAATGAAACAGTGAGTTTAATAATGGCCATCTTCTGGTTGTTATTATATGTGTTTGTAAACCTTACATCAATTTTATACTTAGGTGCCATTGCCATCAGCGGTTTAATCGGGCCTGAATATTTACACCTTGTTATGATTGGGCTGGCAGTGTTTGCATTAATAATTACACTGGGTGGTATGAAGGTGATTGGGTACACCGATGTAATACAGGTGGCCGTATTAATTATCGGCGGCTTTGCAACCATTTATTTTGCATTAACTATTGTGAGTGAAAAATTTGGTTTGGGCAGTGATGCTATAGCAGGTTTTAAAACATTAATGGCACAGGTGCCAGACCACTTTCACATGATATTGGATAAACCAAATGAAGCAATAGTAAATGCAGCAGCAGCGGGGGATAAAGCAGCACAAACATCTATTGATAAATATTTAATTCTGCCGGGCATTGCTATGTATTTTGCAGGCCAGTGGATTGTAAACCTTAACTATTGGGGATGCAATCAATACATTACACAGCGAGCATTAGGTGCCGATTTACAAACTGCCCGTAAAGGAATTTTATTTGCAGGTATGCTGAAACTGATGATGCCGATAATTGTAATGCTTCCGGGTATTGCGGCTTTTGTGCTGCATCAAAATGGTGGCCTGCAAAAGGAAATGTTGGATGCAAGCGGCTCGGTTAACCAGGACAATGCGTATTCTGCCATACTCAGCTTTTTACCATCGGGTTTAAAAGGTTTGTCTATTGCAGCATTAACAGCGGCCATTGTTGCTTCGCTGGCAGGTAAGTTAAACAGTATAAGCACCATATTTACGCTGGATATTTACATGAAGTATTTTAAAAAGAAAGATGCAGTAACAGAAGGCGAAGGCGCAGAAAAAAATATGGTGTGGATTGGAAAGGTGGCGGCACTGGTATGTATTACCATTGCAGTATTGTTTGAGTGGAATGATTTGCTGGGTATAAACAGCAAAGGCGGTTTCACCTTTATTCAGGAGTATACCGGCTTTATTAGTCCCGGCGTTTTTGCCATGTTTATTTTAGGTATGTTCTGGAAACGTACAACAGGTACTGCTGCAGTTGTTGGTTTATTAACTGGTTTGGCTGTTATATTATTTTTTAAACTGGCTGCTGTTAATGTTTTTGGCCACGATACGTTGTTGTACACTGCGTTTAAAAATGCATCAGGCCATTACGAAATACCATTCTTAATAAGCATGGGCTGGTCTTTCTTCTTTACCATGCTGGTAATGATTGGTATTAGCCTTGCCGGGCCAAAAGTTAACCCTAATGCTTTTGAACTGGATAGGGAAATGTTTAAACTGAAACCTTCTATTATTGCTATGATAACAATTACAATATTGATACTTGTAGCTTTGTATGCAAAATTCTGGTAAAAGCTGTTAGCTTATAAAGCAAATGCTTAAATAAAACCCCGCTTACACATTGTAAGCGGGGTTTTATTTTTATTCAGGCAAAATAAAAAACCTGCTTAATTAAGCAGGTTTTATTAAGAGGTTTAATTACAATTTTATTAGTAATCTCTTCCGCCGCCGCCGTAACCACCACGGTTACCACCACCACCGTAACCACCGCCACGGTTGCCACCGCCACCGTAACCACCACGGCCACCGCCGCCACGGTTACCACCACCGCCGTAACCGCCGCTTTTCTTAAAGCCGCCGCCACCGCCTTCAGGACGTGGTTGAGATTCGTTAACGATAATTTTACGACCCTGAATTTCAGTTTCGTTCAGATTAGCGATAGCAGTTTTAGCAGCTTCGTCATCTGTCATTTCAACAAAACCGAAGCCTTTACTGCGGCCGCTCATTTTGTCTTTAAGAATTTTTGCACTTGTTACAGCGCCATAAGGAGTAAATAGTCCTTCTAAGTCGCCATCAGTCATAGACCAACTGAGGTTTCCAACATAAATGTTCATTGTAAAAACTTTTTAATAAAAAATGAAATAATTACTAATGACTTAGTTAAAACAATGAACTGAAGGAATCTTATTCAAAGCCGTTTCAGCCAAAATGCAAAAAACTAAAACCATTAATTCTTTGATAAAGATAGTGGTTTTATTAAAAAATCAATAAGAAATTGCAAATTTTACACACATTTCCCTTATAATACGCTATTGAAATGTTGATATTAACTGCAAGTAATTGATAATTATTTAGTTGCACATTAGGTCTTTTGCAACTAAAAGTTTGTTGATTTAAGAGTGATACTTTGATCAACATTACTGCCCGTTAATAGGGTGGTAGTTATTTTATTTTTACTTTCAATAAGCCCGTATTTGGGCGCATAATAATTATGAATATCGGTGGTTAAAGAACCTGGGGGAAGCGATGATGAGGATAGTACTGTAGTGATATGAATTACATTATTATAGTTTTTTCCATTTACTGTTCTGCTTAAACCTTTTTCTGCTATAGTATAAGCTACAGTTAACGGTATTGTGGTTGATACACCTGAAAAAAGCGCTATATTTATAACCTGGCTCCATGATGTACCAATTGCGGCATTATCTTTTAAATACACACTTTCTACACTGCTGCTGCCCAATGAAACAAGGTTACGGAAAGTATAATAATCATTACCCGAAACATTGTAATAGTCGTTTGCTGCACCGTTACTGTTTAAAAAAATGTGGTAAGTTCTGCTGCCAATGGCAGTATCCCTGTTGGCAGATGTTACTGTGTTTGAAGTGGTTGAAACAGTAATATTATTAACAGTTTCATACGTCCAGGTATTACCGGCAGTAAAGCTCATGTACTGCTCTGAAGGATTGGTAGTGCCGGAATCGCTTTTTTTGCAGGAAAAGACAAGTACTACCAGGACAAATAAGGTTGTATTAATTGCTTTCATGTGGAAAAAAGAGGGGTTTGTTGGTAAATAACGCTAATTTTTGCTAAAAATTGAATTAATCCTCTTATCTTTGCGCTCCCAAAATTATGGCTAAACAGGCACTTATTAAACAAGACGGAACAATAGTGGAAGCACTCAGCAACGCTATGTTTAAAGTAAAGTTAGAGAATGGCCACGAAATTTTAGCAACAATTTCGGGTAAAATGAGGATGCATTACATCCGTATTTTACCTGGTGATAAAGTGGGAGTGGAAATGAGTCCTTATGATTTAACAAGGGGCAGAATCATTTTCAGATATAAATAAAAAAGTAAAAACTAAATACAATGAAGGTAAGAGCTTCTATTAAAAAACGCAGTGCCGACTGTAAGATTGTGAGGAGAAAAGGAAGGCTGTATGTTATTAACAAAAAGAACCCACGCTTTAAGCAAAAGCAAGGGTAATAAACAATTGTAAATTTTAAAATCTAAAATAGTTATATGGCTCGTATTGCCGGTATAGACTTACCAAAAAATAAAAGAGGCGAAATAGGACTTACCTATATATATGGTATTGGCCGTTCTACTGCTCAGTATATCTTAACTAAAGCAGGCATTGACCTTAGCAAAAAAGTAAACCAATGGAATGATGATGAGCAAACAGCCATCCGTAATATCATTTCAAACGAGTTTAAAACTGAAGGTGCGCTGCGTAGCGAAACTCAAATGAACATTAAGCGTTTGCTTGATATCGCTTGTTACCGTGGTTTGCGTCACCGTAAAGGTTTACCGCTTCGTGGCCAGCGTACACGTACTAACAGCCGTACAAGAAAAGGTAAGCGTAAAACAGTTGCCGGTAAAAAGAAAGTAACTAAATAATAAGTAAAAAGTAAAAATTCAAAACTGGAAATGAAGGTTTTGAATTTTTACTTTTGATTTAATAATAGTACGGCTTAAATTTTTGAATCAATTACGGATAGCCATAAGCCGGGCAGGAGGGTTGATTCAGTTATGCGGAAAGGCATAAAATTTTTTTAAAGATTACCTAACAATTAATTATGGCAAAAGCACAGGCTGGTAAAGCCGGTGGCGCAAAAGCAGCCGCCAAAAAAAGAGTAGTAAAAGTTGATAGTTACGGAGATGCCCACATCGTGGCAAGTTTCAACAACATCATTATTAGTTTAACCAACAAGCAAGGCCAGGTAATTAGCTGGAGCAGTGCTGGTAAAATGGGTTTCCGCGGCAGTAAGAAAAATACACCGTATGCAGCTCAAATGGCAGGCGCTGATGCAGCAAAAACTGCAACTGATGCTGGTTTAAAGAAAGTGGATGTTTATGTAAAAGGTCCGGGCAGCGGCCGTGAAGGTGCTATCCGCTCTTTAACACAAAACGGTATTGAAGTGGTGCAGATTAAGGACGTAACTCCTTTACCGCACAATGGCTGCCGTCCTCCTAAGAAGAGAAGAGTTTAAGAAATAGCCAATGGAAAATGTCGAATAGAAAATGTGCTTCATGCCAAAAGACATTCGATATTTAACCATTCAACATTCGACATATTTTTGATAAAGCCAGAATTTATCATTTAACAAAGGGTGCTTCATTAATTTTTTACGATTTTTTACCGATGAAGGCACCGTTTCAAAAAAAATCGAAATGAATAAAAACTATGGCACGTTACACAGGCCCAAAAACCAAAATTTCGAGAATTTTTGGTGAGCCCATTACCGGTAATGGTAAATGGTTAACCAAAAACAGCAACCCTCCCGGGATGCATGGCGCAAACCGCAAGCGCAAAACTTTAGGTGAGTATGCTTTGCAATTAAGAGAAAAGCAAAAAGCCAAATACACTTACGGCGTATTGGAAAAACAGTTCCGCAAAACTTTTGACGAAGCTGCCCGCCGCAAAGGTGTTACCGGTGAAAACCTTATTAAACTGCTGGAAGCCCGTTTGGATAACACTGTTTTCCGTATGGGTATTGCACCAAGCCGCCAGGCTGCACGCCAGTTGGTTAGTCACAAACACATTACTGTAAACGGAGAAGTTTTAAATGTACCTTCTTACAGTTGCAAACCAGGCGACAGCATTGGTTTAAAACCTAAGAGTGGCGCTAATACAGCTATTACATCTAACCTAAAGGGTAAAAACCCTAAGTTTAACTGGTTAGACTGGAATGAAGCTGATGCAAAAGGTACTTTCATTGCTTATCCTGAAAGGGAAAGTGTTCCTGAAAATATTAAGGAGCAACTGATTGTGGAATTGTACTCTAAGTAATAAGTAAAAAGTCAAAATTAAAAAGGTTCATTTTTGAATTTTCACTTTTGATTTTTGACTTAATATACAAGTGAGTGACACAACGATGTTGAATAAAGCTGAATAAGCCGGTAACATAAATACAAAACAAAAAACAAACAATTTAATATGGGAATTTTAAATTTTGTTAAGCCCGATAAGATTGTTCTTCAGAAAGCAACAGATTTTGAAGCCAATTTCGAGTTTCGTCCCTTAGAACCAGGTTATGGTGTTACTATTGGTAACGCATTACGCCGTGTATTGCTTAACTCTTTAGAAGGGTATGCAATTATTGGTATTAACATTGCTGGTGCCGACCATGAGTTTGCTACCATTAAAGGTGTTACAGAAGACGTAACTGAAGTTATTCTTAATTTGAAGCAGGTGCGTTTAAAGCGCAAAGGCGACCAGGATGTAAATGTTGAGAAAGTTACGCTTTCAATAAAAAATAAATCAGAATTTACTGCCGGTATGATTGGCGAAGCATCACCCAACTTTGAAGTGATGAATCCTGAATTACTGATTTGCACAATGGATGCCAGCGCAAAACTGGATATTGAAATTTCTATTGGCAAAGGCCGTGGTTATGTGCCTGCAGAAGATCATAAAGAAAAGAGCGGCCACTTTGGATATATTCCGGTGGATGCTATTTACACGCCAATAAAAAATGTACGCTACAATATTGAAAATACACGTGTAGAACAACGTACAGATTTTGAAAAGCTGATTATGGAAGTGCATACAGATGGCACCATTCACCCGGAAGAAGCGGTGAAACAAGCCAGCCGTATTTTAATACAGCACTTAATGATTATTACTGACGAAAACATCACTTTCGATACTAAAGAAGATAAGAAAGAAGACCTGGTTGACGAACAAACATTGCAACTGCGTAAGATGCTGAAAACACCACTGGAAGATTTAGACCTTTCTGTACGTGCTTTCAACTGCTTAAAAGCTGCAAAAATCAACTCACTGAGCGAACTGGTACAGTACGAGCAGGAAGACCTGATGAAGTTCCGCAACTTTGGACAGAAATCATTAAGCGAAATTGAGCAGGTGTTACACGAAAGAGGCTTAAGCTTTGGTATGGACCTTAGCAAGCTGAAACTGGATGATGAATAAATAACTTACAGCTGTCAGTGAATAACTGGCAGCTATTTTTATAACCAGTACCTCACAATTCCTGACACGGTGTGGGGGAATTTTAAAATTAAAATGTCATGCGTCACGGAAACAAAGTAAATAATTTAAGCAGAACAGCTTCTCACAGAAGAGCGCTGTTGGCAAACTTAGGCAGCCAGTTAATTACGCACAAAAGAATTACCACTACTTTGGCAAAAGCTAAAGCACTGCGTACTTACATTGAGCCGCTTATTACAAAAACAAAAAGCAATGCCAGTAAAGAAGCTATTATGCACAATCACCGTATTGTGTTTAGCTACTTAAATGATAAAGCTGCGGTTAAAGAACTGTTTACAGTAGTAGGCCCTAAAATTGCAAGCCGCCCCGGTGGTTATACCCGTATTATTAAGTTGGGTGTACGTGCCGGTGATAATGCAGAACTGGCAATGATTGAGCTGGTTGACTTTAACGAGATATATGGTAAAGGCGTTAAAGCTGCTGCAGAACCTGCTAAGAAAACAAGAAGGGCTGGTGGTGCTAAAAAGAAAGCTGCTGAAGCTACAGAAGCTGCTGCTGAAACACCTGCAGAAAATGCCGGTGAAGAAGCTGCAAAAGAAGCATAACATCAGAACAAATTGCTTATATAAAACTCCGGCTTTTGCCGGAGTTTTTTTATGCTTTAATATTATGGAAAAAAATTACTGCGGTATTGTAAAACGGATAATATCATCTTTTACTTCCAGCCGGTAAGCGCTGTTAATGCCTTGTACATAATTTTCAAGCGCTTCAATTGTAGGGTAATCGTTTTGCCCGGTAAAATCCCTGGCATCATCAATTAACAATACATGCGGTAACCGAACAGGCGCTTTTAATATGGCTGCTGCTTCTGCAATTATAGGGCATTCTAAATCGCCTTTGGCAGTAATACCATGGGAATAATGCCCATCAAGCCAAAAGATGGCAGGCTCGTTTAATGTTTGCATAATAACCGGTAATACTTTGCTGCTGTCGCCTTGAAATATTTGAATATGCCCGTCTTTGCTAAAGCGATCCTTTGCTTTTAAAAACAAATCCTGCCCCAGCTCAATAGAAATAATTTTGGCAAACCGCTTTTTCTGTGCTTCCACCATATCGCCTAAAAAAGTACCTGTTTCAACAAGAGTTTTATAACCATATTTTTTTTGATAGCTGGTTACTACAAATTGCTTTACCGTGTGCGGCGGTGGAATGGGGCACCCTTCATTCTCCCATGCTTTAACATGCCTGCTGATGTTCCAGTTGTGCAGCGGCTTTAATACAAAATCGGGTAAAATTTTTTTGATAATTTTTTTTAGTGTTTCCATACTGGTTTGTATTGGGTGCAAGCTTTAGTACACATCAAAATACAACAAATGGTTTTTACGTGCAAGAGGGCAATAAAAATTGCATTACTGCACAAAATGCCAGCAAACGCCTGCAATATCAATAATGTTTACTTCAAGCCCGTAAGGCTGCTGAGCGGGTGCACTTATGCGTATGCCAAATTTTTCAACCAGTTTTTTATCTGTTACCATTTTCCAGAAGGCTGTTGCATCATCTACTGCAACAGTAATCATAAAATTTTCTGCAAATTCTTTGTTGTCGAATTTTTGTAGAATAAAGCTGCTGTTATCTTTAGCAAAGCCAATATAATCTCCGGCATCCCAGGTAATGGTAAACCCCAGCTCAATAAACAACTGTTTTGAAGCATTGAAGTTTTTACCCGATGGAACAAAAGGCTACAGGGATGTAAATTGCATAATGGCTGATTTGCAAAATGATAAAATATTTTACTACTGAAGTTAAGAATTAAAGGGTGAAATAACCTTGTTATTTTAGCTCTTTGCACTAATATGAACTAGTGAGTGCGGTGGCGAAAACAGATAAGCAATACCTTGGCAATAAAGAGAGGATACTTTTGTTATTGATAATATTTTTTTGTTTAATCTTCTTTGGAAATATTTACTTTGAACCTCATTACTCTTCGGTAATCGAAAAGTATGTCAATATAGTAAAGTGAGTTTTCAGTTACTATATAATCAAATTCATAGCTATCTCCATTAAGTTTATAAGGTATGTAGCGCTGCTTCTTCAAAGCCAGTGTATCCTCTTTCAGGATTTTTTTTCTCTTTGTAATATTTTCCCATTGCCATATTTGTGGATTACGGAAAATATTTGAGTTAATCTGAAGATACTGGAAGTATCCACTATAGTTAAATTTAAAATGAATTGTGTCATTCTTTTTTGTACTGATTACACCTGATTCAGGGGCAACTAATTTTATTTTACTTATAACATCAGGTGAATAATATGGATTTGCAGCAAATTTTTCCTTAGTATAGTTTGGTACTAAAACCCATTTGCCGTTTTCAGGATAATGATTCCTTATAAAGTCGCTGAAAGGTGTAAGCCAGTAATAATCGTCAAATTGCTTTTGAAAATTTATTAACTTTTCTGTTTCTTCATTTTCTGTGCAAATTCCTGCAGCCCAGGTTGCATCCAGTAAATAATATGTGCTATCTAACAAAACTGCATTCCACGAATGATTAATGTTGCCTGTGTTGCCAACCTGATAAGGCTTTGTTCTGGTATAGCCGGAAATAATTTCTGATTTTATATCTGCTATGTCACACATTTTTTTGAAGAGCCTTGCATAGCCGTCACATATGCCTTTTCCTTTTTTAATTATTTTTTTTAAATACTTATTTTCCCACTCTGCTAATAGCTGATCGCAATTTTTTTCTGATTTACATTTCGGAATTTTAATTTCTTTTCCTTTATTGTAGAACTTATAGTCATAACGGATATTGTGGGTAATCCATATAAAAATGGCTCTGGTCTTAAGCAGTTGTTCAGGGTATGGTTTTGTTAATTCATTTGTCAGCTTATAAATGTCATTCTTGTATTTTACAGTTCTTGAAAAACTGTCCACTTGCGAAAAGTCTGCATTAGATTTTGGCTGTTGTGCAAAAAAGAATAAAGGGGAAAACCAGGATAAAAAAATCAGCAAATATTTTGGGCTAATCATTTTTTGCATTTTGAATAGGTCTTTTGCATTGGAATAAAATTCTATTAGAAGCAATTTTGTTAATGGGGGACTATTGCGCCGATTCTATTGTTATCATAACTCTTCAGTACAGGATAAATATCATCTGGAGTATTTGCAATACCATCAATGCCGGATGAAAAAAGTAAATATTTAGTCCCTTTATTTTGAAAATTATAATAAACCTTTGAATTTGAATTATTTATTTGAAGAGGATCAACAATAATACTATTGTGGTCATTTGAAATCAGCTGTTTTAAACTGTCTGGATATTTCCCATTTTCCGTTTTATAAAATTCAATATCTCTAACTAAATCATTCAACACCGTTTGAGAGATTTTAGCAAATGCTTTTTGTGATGATTTGCTATGTGTTCCATAATAAAATAAAACAGCGAAAAATATAATCGTAAATACGATCCCACCTGATCCTATTATGATTAATTTTTTATCCTTAAAAGTGACAATACCAAGCACTATTAAAACGATACCAAGCAGTACGCCAATTGCAGGAATTAGGCAAAAGAAACCAAGCCAGTATGGCGTCTTTGCCTTGGTATTTTTAATTTGATGTGTCATTTCAAGTTCTCTGATTTTTTACAATCATGCAACGCTTGTAGTTACGTAAACTACTACAATTTTTTAATAATGCTTAAAGTGATATAACTAAGTTATTAAAACTATTTAGGAATAAATTTTCTACGCTTATATAAAAGCTCAACAATGGTATGCTGTATAAGTGAGATTATCTTTTTATTTCACTGTAAAAAAAGATAACGGAACAAGTTAACAACGATGCTGAGCAATGAATAAATGTTCTTTGCAAAGCAGATGTCTCCTTCGTCGACATGACAAAAAATTAAAACCTTGCCACCACTTTTAAATTTACCAATCGTGGTGTTAAGCGGTTAGGTATGCTGTAAATGGTGTTGCTAAAATCTTTTACCATTTGGTAGCTGATGGTGTTGGGCTTGTCGATAATATTAAATACTTCCAGGCTGGCCCAAATGTTTTGAAAATCTTTAAAAGGGCTGTGGCTGCGGCGGTTACTTTTTTCTGTAAGCAGCTGCACACTAAAACCAAGGTCCACCCGAATGTAAGGGTCAATAATTAATGCATTGCGCCAGCGCACACTGTTAGGAATATTGAATGGCATATTGGTGCCGTAAATAGTGTTTACATGCACTTTAAAATTTTTATTGGTGGGCAGGTAATCTTCTAAGTAAAGGCCTACGGTTAAAAAACGATCGGTGGGGCGGCGCAGCCAGCCTATATTATTTTTAATACTGTCCACTGGTTTTTGATCGGCACTTTGTGCAGTAATGATTTGGCCGGCGGCATTTTTGTATTGGTAATAATAATCGTTGTCTAAATTTTCACGGGTACGCATAAAGCCAATGCTGAACCAGCTTTCTGCATCTTTCACCAGTTCGCCAAACAACCTTGCTTCAATACCTGTGGCGTATGCTTTGGCATTATTGTTTGCTGCATAGCGTATTTTTACATTGTCCACATCATATACATCCACATCCGTCATGTGTTTGTAATACGCTTCTGTTGTAAGGCGAAAGGGGCGGCCACCCAGGCCAGTAAAATTATAATCCATGCCTGCAACAAACTGGTAACTCTTTTGTGCTTTTACGCTGGTGTTTAATGTGCCATCATACCGCCGCAGCTCCCTGTAAAATGGTGGTTGGTGATAAGCGCCTGCTGCCAGTTTTAATACCACATCTTTTTTCCATTGCGGCTTTATACTTAGCTGCATGCGTGGGCTTACTAAAAACTCTTTGTTTAGTGTATTGTAGTTGTAACGTACGCCTGCCTGCAGTGTAATATCTTTTGCTGCTTTGCCCAGCCGTATATTATCCTGTATGTATCCGCTAAATTTTTGAATGGATAAATCTGCAACCGACTTATACGTTTTAAACAAATTTAAATTTGGCGGCCGGTAGGGCAGGGAGTAACCGGCGCTGTCCTGGTATTCAAACTCGTTTAGTTTATCGGTAATATTTGTTTGCTCTATGCTGTTGCCAAATTGTATAAAATGTTTGCCTTTGTCAATGCTGCCTTTAAGCGCTGCATTGTACACTGTAATAGCTAAACTGTTGCGGCCATAGTTTTGGTAATAACCTGCACCCAGCGGATTGGTTATTTGCCCAAAAGTGCTGCTGCTGCGGTCAAAATCACGGTCGCCAAAAAGATAGCTGGCTGCTATATCAAAATTTTCATTTTCCTTATTACTAAAGCGGCTGAGCATCCACTTTAGTTTTAATTTTTTTACCGGGTTGTATACTATACTTAAACCTAAAAGGCTGGTATTGTAACCATCTTTTTCCCGTCCTTCAAAAGCAATATCCAAACCTAAATTAGCTGTAAACAACGGCGAAAAAACAGAGGTTGTTTTTTGTGCCGACTGCGGGTAGAAAGTAAATTTAGTGGCAGATAAATTACCCAGCAGTTCCAGTTGCAGTTTTTCATTGAGCTTATAAGTAATAAATGTTTGAATGTCGGACGATGAAGGAATGTAAGAGCCCACCGTTTCCTGGCTGCTTAATAAATTGCGGTTGCTTTTATTGCGGATGCCAATTAGGTAAGTAACGTTTTGTTTTTTATTGCTGCCTTCTAAATGCAGCCCCTGCTCCAGCAAACTTATATATACGGAGCCACCAAAAGCTTTTGGTTTTTTATATTGAATGTCCAGCACACTGCTCATCTTATCTCCATACTTTGCCTGGAAACCGCCATTATAAAAACTTACATTTTTTGCAAGCTCCGGGTTTATAAAACTCAGCCCTTCCTGCTGGCCGCTGCGTACCAAATACGGACGAAAAATTTCAAAGTCGTTTACATACATCAGGTTTTCATCGTAATTGCCGCCCCGTACGCTGAACTGTGATGTAAGTTCATTATTGCTGCCCACCAGTGTTTTTATAAGGCCTTCAATACCGCCAACAGTGCTGGGCAGTGTAATGGCGTTTTTAGGATTAATGCGTACCAAACCGGTTTCTTTACGCAGCGCTTCATCTGTTACAGTAATTGTTTCAAGCGTTTTACCGCCTTTTTCCATTTTTATAACAATGGTTTCATTTTCGCCATCGCTTAAATAAAAATTCTTTTGTACTTCGTTATAACCGGTGTAAGAAAAAACAAGTGCAAAGGCTTTGCCCGCCGCCACTTTTATTGAAAAACTGCCACTATCGTTTGTAACTGTGCCGGTGGTTTTGCCCAGCACCATTATTGATACTTTTGCAATGGGGTTATCATTTTCATCCAGCACATGGCCGCTTACAGTTGCCTGTTTTTTTTGTGCAGCAGCAGCGGTACAAATAAGGGCCAGTAACCCAACCAAAACTATTCTCATGCAATGAAGATAAATATTTTATTGCGTTTGGAAAGTGTTTATGGCAAAGGCATTTAATAACATCACATCAAACACATACCTTTATTTTACTTTTAATAAAAAGTGTATAAAAGAATTATTCTTAAAATGAAAAAAACAGCGCCCTGCCTACTGCTTTTATTTATAATTACGGCATGTAATAACCAGCCAGATAAAACCCCTGCACCAAAAGCAGCAACAACACAAAAATCAAAACCTTCCATTGCCGATTCTTATACAAATGATACCCTGTACCAGGCATTACCGAAATTATTGGAAGATTTATCCACTTCTGAAAATATGGAGGATGTACTGGCGCAAAACTGGATTAACGCCGATGATAAGGAAGCGCTGGAATACGGGCAGGATGGCAGCCTGCAAATTGCTGTACGGAGTTTTAGCATGAGTACTGATAAGACTATGCTAAAGAACGTACGCAACTTTATGGAAACCGGCACATGGAAATATAACAACGATAAAAAAACAATTACGTTTACTTATGCAGAAGGTGGCGAAGATGTTTATAAAATAAGGGCACTGGCGGCAGATGAATTAAGGCTTACCAATATTGGTATAAACTCTGAAACCATTTTAGTATTTGTATCTGACGGTAAACGGCACAGGGATAAATTAACAGACCCGTTTTATACAACCAACTGCCAATGGCGTGTTGCACCCGGCAATGCTGAAACTGATGAAGCGATTAAGCAGCGTGTAAAAAATTACCTGCGCTTTTTTATTCTGTATTATAAAGATGCTGTTGCACGCAGGGCAGCCATTGTTTCATTTTATGGTTTTCCCAGTTGCCTTAAATGGTTTTCAGGCGGTATTTATTTGCAGGATGATAAAGATATTTTAAAAAACTGGGAGGCCTGTTTTTACAACAAAGCGCAGGCAAAAAAAGGATTGGATATCATTAGTAAATTACTGGATAAAAAATATACCTGGCCCACAGGCAATGAAAACTGGATAAAGCAAAATTTGTTTGTATTGGAACAAATGTATGCCGGGTTATAACGCCTTTAATGCAGCAATAGTGGCTTTAGGATTGGCAGATTTAAAAACGGTATTACCGGCAACCAATACATCTGCGCCTGCATCTAAAATACTTTTTGCATTTTCAACCGTTACGCCGCCATCAATTTCAATATGAACATTTAAACCCTGTTCATTTATTAAATTACGCAGTTGTTTTATTTTGGTAAGTGTATGCGGAATAAACGACTGTCCGCCAAAGCCGGGGTTTACACTCATTAAACAAACCAAATCAATATCAGCTAAAATATCAGCTAATGCAGCAACAGGAGTGTGTGGGTTTAATGCCACACCAGCCTTCATGCCTAAACTTTTTATTTGTTGTATGTTGCGGTGCAGGTGAGTGCAGGCCTCGTAATGCACCGTTAAATTATCTGCGCCGGCTTTTTTAAATGCTTCTGCATATTTTTCGGGTTCTTCAATCATTAAATGCACATCGCACACTTTGTTGGTATGCTTGCGGAATACTTCAATAAGCATGGGCCCAAAACTTATATTGGGAACAAAGCGGCCATCCATTACATCTAAGTGATACCAGTCTGCCACGCTTTCGTTCAGCATGTTGCATTCAGCTTCCAAATTGTAAAAATCTGCAGCAAGTAAAGAAGGAGCGATGATGGGCATTGGTTAATGGATAATTGATGATGAATAATTGATAACTCGATGCTGCAAAAGTAATTAAAATCAGCCAGCTTTATTTAATGCCCAGTTTTGCCAGGGCATCTTTTGCTTCTGTAAAATCAGGATTGTATAATAATGCCGCTTTATAACTGTCAACAGCAGCAGTATTGTTTTTCAGCTTCTCGTAGCATTGCCCCATCCAATAATAACCTTCGTCAAAATTATTTTGAAGGGTAGTGGCTTTTTCCAAAACTTTAATAGCTTCTTCATATTTGCCGGTTTCGTAAAGGGCCACTGCTTTTTCACGGTAAGCAAACATATACGTATAATCCAGCGCCAGGCAATTATCAAATGCAGCAATGGCTTTTTGTTTGTCGCCGGTACTGCTGTAATACAAACCTTTTATCAGTAATGCTTCTTTTGCCGCCTTGGCTTTATCTGCCTGCAGCAGTGCATCCGCAATTTCAAGCGCCTTTGGATTTTTAGTTTTTGCATACAACCATCCCAGTGACATTACATATTGCGGGTCTGGAAAAATTTCAATGGCCTTTTCATACGCAGGTATTGCGTTAGCGGTATCATCTTTCAAAAGGTACAGTTGGGCTTTTTTGTCCCACAATGAAGCATCTGTAGTATCCTTATCTGCTACTTTGTTTAATTCTGTTAAAGCAATATCGTAATTGCCATTATCTTCAAAAT
Organism: Ferruginibacter sp.; assembly: GCA_044225605.1. Taxonomy (GTDB): domain Bacteria; phylum Bacteroidota; class Bacteroidia; order Chitinophagales; family Chitinophagaceae; genus Ferruginibacter. The sequence continues at coordinate 203,398 of JBGAIJ010000004.1, read as the reverse complement.
ACTGTATTAATGTTTTTTTCAGCAAAACTGAATCCGGGTATTGGGCAATCGCATCTCTCAGTTCTTTTTCCTTTGCAGGTACAGCATCCGGCGTTGCAGTAACAGGCTGCTCATTGTTATTGCATGCGGCCAGTAACAATGAAAATGCCAAAACTGGGTAAAACGTCATTATTTTCATACTGCAAATTTACGTTGCTGATTTTAATCAGGTTTACAATTTTCTGACAAATGAACAAATGCCTGCACCTATCTTTGCAGCCTTAAATTTTACGCATGAAAAGAATACCGGCGCTTGCAGTTATATTAGTACTTATTGCTGTTGCAGCAAGCTCATTTAAAACCATTTCCGGCCAACATTCGCCCCTTGCTTCGCAATACAACGATACCATACTTTTTCCCGGAGAAAGACATTTTAAAAATGTGCAGCAGCTGACCTTTGGTGGCGACAATGCCGAAGCCTATTTTAGTTTTGATGGCAAGTGGATTATTTTTCAGCGCACCAATCCTAAAGAAGGCATTATGTGTGATGAAATGTTTGTAGGTAAAGTGCCTGCGCCAGGCGAAAAATTTGAATATAAAAAAGTAAGCACCGGTAAAGGACGTACCACCTGCGGCGCCATCATGAAAGATGGTAAGCACATTATTTATGCCAGCACACATTTAGGTGCCGATACCTGCCCGCCTGTACCTGACAGAAAAAAATACGGCAACAAATACATTTGGCCGCTGTACGACAGCTATGATATTTTTATGGCTGACATGAATGGTAAAATTGTAAAACAACTTACCAAAAGTAAAGGATATGATGCAGAAGCTACTTTAAGCCCCGATGGTAAAAAAATGCTTTATACCAGCGATAAAGACGGCGATATTGACCTTTACATAATGGATTTAAAAACCGGTAAAGAAAAGCGTATTACCAATACATTGGGTTATGATGGTGGTGCCTGGTTTAGCCCCAACGGTAAAAAAATTATTTGGCGTGCAAGCCGCCCTAAAACAGAAGCTGAAGTAAAAGAGTACAAAGAGTTTCTTGCAGAAAATTTAGTGGCGCCAACCAATATGGAAGTTTTTATTGCAGATGCAGATGGTAAAAATGTAAAGCAGGTAACATCTTTTGGGCAGGCCAACTGGGCTCCTGCTTATATGCCCGACAGCAAACGAATTATTTTTGCCAGTAACCACCAGAGCAAAAGAGGCTTTCCATTTAACCTTTATACCATTAACGAAGATGGAACAAACCTGGAAAAAATTTCAGCAGAAAAATCGTTTGATGCATTTCCTATGTTTAGCCCCGATGGTAAAAAAATAATTTTTTGCAGCAACCGTAACAATGGCGGTACACATGACACCAATATTTTTATTGCTGACTGGGTGGAATAATTGCAAACTATTTTGGCATATTTTTCGTTAGTTTATTTAAAATGCTCTCTATGAAAAATATTGCTGGAATTATAATGGCTGTTTTTTTTCTTCATTCAGTATGTAGTTGTAAAAAAAACAGTGGTTCAACCGGCCTGCCGGCAATAAACAGCGCCAACGATAAGGCGGTTGGTGTTTCAGCTAATGATATTTTAAGCGGCAGTACCTATACCTCTTTAAAAATTGAAGTGCAGTATATGCCGGGCTACCAGCCGGATGCTGCAGCATTAAGCAATGTTGCCAGTTTTCTTTCATCATTAATTAATAAAGCAGGTGGTGTTACCATTGAGCAAAAACAAATTGCTGCATCCGGTAAAACCACTTTGTCATTAACGGATATTGCAACTATTGAAAAAGATAACCGCACCGTATTTACTTCGGGCAGCCAGTTAGGTGCCTATTTTTTATATACTGATGCTGCATATACAGAAAGCGGCGTTTTGGGTATTGCATACCGCAATACATCCATGGCAATAATGGGTAAAACAATTCATGATAACTCAGGAAGCATTGGGCAAGCCAGCCGCACAAAATTAGAATCTACTGTATTAGAACATGAGCTGAGCCATATAATGGGTTTGGTGGATATTGGCTCTGCCATGCAAACCGGCCATAAAGATGCTGCACATGGCAACCATTGTAATAACAGCAACTGCCTTATGTACTATAGTGCAGAAACTACGGATGTTTTAGGCTTTCTTATTACAGGAAATATTCCGCCGCTGGATGCTAATTGCAAGGCTGATTTACATGCAAATGGCGGCAAGTAATTATTGTTTAATGTACTCGTTAAAGTTTAACCGGTTGCCAAACGGGTCGTGTACGGAAATTTGCAGCGTGCCATAAAAAGTTTCATCAAGCCCCGGCCGGTAATATTTATAAGGCCTGCTTTGCAACTCTTCATGAAATTTTTTTATTTCACTGCATGTAATAAATATGTTGGCGCCGGGCACTCCATCTCCATGATGTTCTGAAAGATGCAGGTGAATGTTGTCACGGCTTATGCCCATGTACAAAGGCATGCCCGGTTCAAAGCGGTGTTCAAACTCAATTTTAAAACCCAGCCAGTCTAAATAAAATTCCCTGGCTTTTGCCTCGTCAAAAATGCGTAACACCGGAATGTTTTGTAAAAGCATAGCAATACTATTTTTCTAAAGATAAAAATTTACCGTTTTCCTAATTCAATCACTTCGCAATCTTTCATGTTTTTACCATCAATTGTAAAACGTATAATGGTGCGTACTTTATGCCAGCCGTGTTTGCCGGCAGCGCCGGGGTTCATGTGCAGGCAATTCAGTTTTTCATCGAACATAATTTTTAAAATATGGCTGTGCCCGCTTAAAAATAATTGCGGCCGGTGTAACAGTATTTCTTTTTTTGTTTCGGTATTATATTTAGGCGGATAGCCGCCAATGTGCCGCATCATTACTTTTACTTCTTCACACATAAATACTAATTGCTCAGGAAAGTCTTTATAAATTTCTGCATTATCAATATTGCCATACACACCTTTTAATGGTTTAAATTGTTGTAATGGCTTAATTACATCCGGTCCAAAATCGCCAATATGCCATATTGCATCGCATGTTTTAAAATGTTCAAAAACAGTTTCATCCAAATAGCCGTGGGTGTCTGATATTAATCCAATTTTTGTCATACTAATCTATATAATCATCGGCTTTTAATTGTTGTAAAACCATAATTGCACCGGGTGCGGTATGGGGTTGTTGTAAATATTCTTCCAATGTAAAATAATGTAAAGCGCCAATTTCTGCAGCCGCAACTGGGTTAAGCTGTTTGTTTAAAAAAAAGCAATCCTGTTCCATAACTATACCATCAGCTTCGCCGTAAGCTGATGCCGTAATGTGCGTATAGTAAATGAGGTCAGTTATTGCAAGATGTGTATTCAGCTCTTCCCGTATTTCCCTGCATAGTGCCTGTTTAGTTGTTTCTCCTGCATCTGTTTTGCCACCCGGCAGGTAAAAGCACTGCTTATTGTTGCTGTAAGCAAGCAGCAATTTCCTTTCTTTAATCAGCAGCAGGCCTGCAGTTTGTAATTTTGTCATCTTTTTTTAAAAATGTAAATTAGTATTTCTAACTTTATTACAACGATTGAGTTATGCCATACTTTCGCAATTTTACATATTATATTGATAAGCGCAGGTGGAAATATATTTTTCTGCTGGCAACGCTTGAGCTTTCTGTGATAAGTCAAAAATAAAAAGTCAAAAGTCAAAATGAAATGACTTTTGGCTCCTGTTTTTTATAGTTTTAAATTTTGACTTTTAACTTGAATTTATGCCACACTATTATACTTTGGGAAAAATCCCTCACAAACGTCATACACAATTTCGCAAGCCCGATGGTGGTTTGTACAGCGAACAATTATTTTCAACAGAAGGATTCAGCGATGATTATTCATTGCTGTATCATTGCCATCCGCCCACACAAATAATAAAAACAGAACCGCAAGTAGATGTAAGCCCGCAAATTGCTGAAGAAAAAATGCTGCAGCACCGCTGCTTTGAAGGATTTAATATAAAGCCCGGCGGCGATTTTTTGCAAAGCCGCATACCTGTTTTGGTAAACAGCGATTGCCATATTGTACTTGCTGCACCACAAAGCGGCACCGGTAATTATTTTTATAAAAATACTGATGGTGATGAAATGATTTTTGTGCACGAGGGGAGTGGAGTGGTAAAAACGCAATATGGACAACTGCCTTTTAGTTACGGCGATTATATTGTTTTGCCAAGAGGAACGATTTACCAAATTGAGTTTAAAGATGACAAGAACCGTTTGTTTATTGTGGAATCATTTTCCCCGCTGCGTTATCCCAAACGTTACATGAGCAAGCACGGGCAACTGATGGAGCATGCGCCTTATTGCGAACGTGACATACGCACACCGCAGGATTTACAAACTTTTGATGAAAAAGGTGATTTTTTAATTAAAGCAAAGAAGAAAGGAATTTTATACGGTCTGCATTACAACACACATCCGTTTGATGTGATAGGGTGGGATGGATGCTGCTATCCGTATATTTTTTCTATTCATGATTTTGAACCCATAACAGGGCGGGTGCACCAGCCGCCGCCGGTACACCAAACTTTTGAAACCAATGCATTTGTGGTTTGTTCATTTGTGCCGCGGTTATACGACTATCATCCTGATGCCATACCGGCGCCTTATAACCACAGCAATATAGACAGTGACGAAGTGCTGTATTATGTTGATGGCGATTTTATGAGCCGTAAACATGTAACAAAGGGGATGATAACACTGCACCCGGCAGGCATACCACACGGCCCACACCCCGGCGCTGTTGAAAAAAGTATTGGCGCAAAGGAAACTAAAGAACTGGCGGTTATGGTAGATACCTTCCGGCCGCTGATGCTTACCAAGCAGGCGCTTGAAATTGAGAATACAAGTTATGTAATGAGCTGGGCAGAATAGCGGTGTTAATAAACCGGTTTTAATTTTTAAAAAGGATTTATTAAATTCATTTTCTAAAAACGATTTTGCTATGATTAAATTCAATGAAATTAAAGTGGGTGATTACCTTATTGCCGATAACGACGGTGATAAAAAACCAGGTGAAGTAACCGATTTGAATGGTGATGAAAAACAGGTTTGTGTTGATACGGGTACACAGGAGTTTTGGTACGAAACAGAACAGCTTAGCCCTATTGCGCTGGATGAACAACAGTTAATGCGGTTAAAATTCAGCAAGCAGGAAAATGATGACGGCAGCGTAAAATATATGAAAGGTGCGTTTCGTATGATGATACCGAAGAAAGGTGATTTTTCAAAATTTGAAATATGGTACAGGGATGAAAAAAGGCATATCATGCAGCCCATTCATTTGCACCAGTTACAAAATCATTTTTATGAAATGACAAAAGTGCATTTGAATGATGAAGCAATGTAATGCTGTTGATTAAAGAAGTTATAAAATAAAAGCTGCCTGATAATGGCAGCTTTTATTTTATTGATAGTTTATTTTTCTTTATTCAGAAAATATCCGGTATTTAAATGAAAGAGAAAAGCCCGGATGGGATTTAAACATGTCGTAAACACCGGTTGCGTTTCCTGAGATTTTATCAGCAGAAATTGCATACCTGTAAAAACCGCCAACACGTATGCCGAGGTTTTTTGTAAAGTAATAACTTATACCGGCGCCGCCTTCAATACCAAACACATTTGCAGTGCCTGTAGGATAAGGCGAAGGTGATATTTCATTACCGTTTTTATCTGTTACAATATATTCTTTTAAGCGTGTGCCGTAAAAAATACTGCCTTTTAAATAGGGCTCCAGTTTGCTATTTTCATTTTGTGTATTAACAAAGCGGTATTGTACGCCATACTTGCCTAACAGGCTGGCACCACGGTTAACATATACCATACCCTGCTTATTGGTATTTGTAGTATTATCAAAGTAAGAAGCATTATAGGTAACCTTGCTTTTCATCATAAACTCCAGCTCGCCTAAAAAAGATAGTTTTTTTTCGCCTTCATATGAATTGGAGTAAAAAATTGAAAGTGGCGGCGCACCATCTTTATCAGGAAAAAGCGAACTGATAGCCCCTAATTCATACACACGGCCATCTTTAGTAAAAAAGCTGGCTTTTTTATACTGGCTGAAAACAGAGGTAGAAATGAGCATGATAAAAGCAGGTACAAATATTTTTTTCATAAAGGTTGTTTTATTGGTTTAATCATTATTTTTTCTTGCAAACCTGATGCCTACATTTACGTAAGGGTGGCTAGGTGCAACATTAAACTGCGTTTCTTTATTATCAGGCCCAAGCATAAGCCTGTAACCTGCAGTGCAGAATAATGTTGATTTTTCTGTAAGCCTGTATGCATAACCTAAACCTAAATCGCTGCCGGTGGCGCCGGATATATCCGGTGTTTTTGCAGGTGTTCCTGTTGACGGTGTTACGGTTTCTTCACCTGCTTTGCCTTCTCTTGCCCAAAGTGAAAGATGAAGGCCAGCTTTAATGTACGGAATCCCTTTTACAGCATCATCCTGGTTATTGCCAAGATAAAAACACCAGTTGTATCTCAGGTTCAGCATAAATGTTGTTTTGCCCGAAACACTAACGGCCGGCTTTGATGGTGTATAATCAGCAGATGTGTATTTATATTTACTTGGAAGCACACCCTCAATATCCCACCAATGCCAAACATGGTTTTTACCTTTATCTTTTCCGGATGCAAAACCAATAACCGGCGCAACCGATACACCATTGCCATACAGATGTACGCCGGTATTTATTCCATAAAACTTTCCATTACGTGTAAAGAAACTTGCTTTTTTATACTGTGCATTTACAACAGCATGCACAGTTAATACAATTAAAAAGGTACAGATGATTTTCTTCATTTTTTATTTAGTTGGTTTTAGTAAAATGTTTTTAAATGATGTATTAAACGCTGCATCTACAAATGCCAGCATATCATTCCATTTTGCTTTAGAAAATTCGGCTTGTTTGTAAATTTTTCTTACTTCAATAGTAGCAGTTCCGTTTGCCTGGGTTGCGGTGCATGAATAAGTGCCAATTTCATTGTTAATGTTAGCAGCCAGTTCCGGCAGGCCTTCTAATGTATAGCCATCAGGAATTTTAAAGTTTATTTTCCAGCCAAGCGCCCTGGCATAGCTTACATCTATATCATTATTACGGGTGCGTTCTTCTTTTTTAAATTGTAATTGTGAACCTACCAACCCCGGAATATTTACCAGCAGTTTTTTCCCTGCTTTACGCACCATACCCTGCAGTTCAAAGTCTTCAGTAAATTTTAAGTCTTGTGTTTTAAGGCTGCGCCCATCACTTGCTATACTAAAATTTTTGTAGGTTACTTTTTTGCTAAACTCATTCTGCAGTTCCTGCTTTACAAATTTTGGCTTTTCTTCTGCATAGCGCTCTTTAAGTGTACGCAGCATTTTATTGTATTCTTCTTCCTGGCGTTCCTTCATGTTTTCAGTAGGGCTATTACCATTATAGTTTTTATAATCGGTAATCATATAGGATGTGTATTTTAATGCATCGGAAATGTTCCTGTTTTTACTTATGCCTTTGTACGTGGTTGTACGGGAAACGGTAAGTGTGTTTAAATCAGGATTTAGTGTTGCATTAATTTCATACAAAGCAGTGTTTTGATCTGCCGGAGCATCCGGTAGCTTTACAGGTTGTATAGACTGGTTGCCTGTTTTACGTTCCGGTTCCTGTATAATATAACCTTCACTGCCCAGCAAACTTTCAACCAGTTCTCCCGGGTTGCTGTGATCAGTAAAATTGAAATAATAATCTTTGCCAATTTTTGTTACATACCTTATTTCATTATCAAACAGAATATCTTTTAAGTCGCCAATGGTGTTAGAAACTGTTATTACCAGGTCTGATTTAATGTCTCTTTGATACAGTAATGAACCAAATAAATAAGCGGCTGTTTGATCGCTTAAATAATTATCCCGGAAAACTACCATGTTTCTTAAGCGGTAATAAACATTTTTAATGTACTCTTTTTCCGTCCAGTCTTTAGCCCCCAGTTTTTTTAAATCGCTCCAAAGGGAGTTTACATATGCCTGAATGGTTGCGCCGCCTAAATAATAGTCGCCGGTTTGTGAATAATCTTCCCAGGCTCTTTTGGCTAAATCTTCTTTAGTGAAGCCTGATTTAATTTCGCCTTTAGTGCCAATTAAAACACCTTTTACATCTTCTTTATTAGAGTATATAACCTGGAATTTTGTAAACGGCTGCTGACGGTAGGCATTAATAAAGTTTACATCTTTTTCTGTAGGGCGGTCGTTATCGGTAAACACGTACCTCGAAAATTCACTGTTGGCTGCAGCTTCTTTTTTAAACTCAGGTGCCCCGTTTTTTGAAAGTGCCTTAAAATAAGATTTGTCGTCTGTTTCAATGGCAATTTGATTGAAAAGAATGGGATATTTTTTTGAACACAATTCATATTGCGGCGAAAACTGTACCACGCCATTACCTCTTACATCTAATTTACTTTTGGTTATAGTTACATACTCCAGCACATCTCCGGGTTCTAAATCCGGAATGGCCACCTTATAATAACGGTTAAAGCCGCCCACTTCCTGGTCGAAAAAGCTTTTAAAAAACTCCGGTACATCGCTGCTGCTTTCCAGCCTTACTGCATCAGATAAATTTACATTGGCAGTAACACCATTGTTTTTATAAACTTTGGCACTAAAACCATCTTCTTTATCACTGTACCGAAAATAAAATTCCGTAAAAGCATTCACTGCATTTTTATCATTCAGCTTTACTTTAAAACGGATGTTTTCATAAAACACCAGGCTCCGTTCGCCTTTGGTTAAAAAACCAAATTTTGATTTTTTATCAATACTCAGTTCTCTTTTAAAACCAATAATTACAGCCGATTCCTTGGAGTATTTATCCGGAGTAGTATTAGATGCAAACTGTGGTGCAGACTGTTGCCATAAAGGCGCTGCATTTTTATCAATCACATCTAAAAAATCTTCGTCAATAACATTTTGTGCAAAAGAAAATGCGGCACAAAAGAATAACGGAAATATAAGGAGCAGTATCTTTTTCATCTGCGAGTATTTTTATTGAAATTATTTTTGTGTAATGGTTATAAAGTATTTGCTGAACTCTTTTACAGATTCAATGAATTTTTTCCATTCTTCAAAATCTGTTTTTTTAATGATGCTGTTCTTAATAGCCAGCGTTTTTTTAAGAATGATTTTATTATTAACAACGGTGTATTCACCTTTAAACTCGTAGCCGTCTTTTTTTATTTCAAGGTTATCGGGTTTGTCTGTAAACTGTTTGTTTGCCGGTACAGTTAATGAAATTTCATCTTCAAATTTTATTACATCATCTAAATCATAACCCTGAATTCTTTTCTCATCAGGTACAAACCGGTCCAGTGTTTTTGGAAAAAAGTCGATGCCAACATATTTATCACCGCTGATAGTATTTACGCCATTGGTTAAATCAATATCGCCTTCAATGCTTACTTGTAAATCACGGTTTTTAAGGTCGCTTGTTTTTACATTTGTTGCAACAAGGTTATCATTCCCAAATTCCAAAAAGTCATTTAAAAATTCCTGCTGGCTGGTGGTGGGCAACTCCTGGTAGCTCTGGTGAAAATCGGTACGCTGGTTGCCGGTAAGCAATACTTTTACTTTGCCTTTTAATGTTTCGTTATCTAAAGTAAAATCTGCTTTGGTATAAATTTTATTATCTTCTGCTGTGGTAGCGGGCACTGCAATTACCTGGAATTTATCGCCATCAGCAATTAATACTTCTTTGCCCTGTATCCTAAAGGCATTTTCGCCAAAAGGCACATATTTTTCGGTGCCATCTAAAAAATACGTTTTGTTTTCAAAATACAAAGTTGAAATAGCATGATTGTTTACACACAGTGCTGGTAAGGATTGTGAGTAGGGTAGTGCCCTTGTTCCAATCCATGAAAAGTGAGCGTTGTAACCTGCAAGCTTCAGCATTTCTGTAAGCAGGTTGGCCATGCCTTTACAATCGCCGTATTTTTTTGAGTACACATCCTGTGCAGAGGAAGGGATATAACCTGAGTAACCATCTTCATAAGCTATATAACGGATGTTATCCTGCACCCAATAATAAATGGCTTTTATTTTATCAATATCTTTTGTTTTTCCTTCTGTAATTTTTGTTACTGCGGCTTTCAGTTTTTCTTTGTCATTACCTGCCATTTGATACAGGCGGTTATTCCATGCATATACATCATCCACTTTATCAAAACCTTTCAGGGTTTCTCCTTTTGCTTCAAACGATTTAATTTGTACAATGATGTGCGGATCGGTAGCGGCACGGCCGATGCGACGGTATTCGTTTTTATAAGCGGGTAAATCATTTGCAATAAAAACATAGTTGGTGTAACCACCTTTCTTTGTTTCTTTAACTTCCACTTTAAACCCTTCAAAGTTCATTTTTTTAAACTCCACAGTCAGCCAGTCGGGCACTTTAAATTCTATTATTCTTTCTTTTGTAGGATAGGCAGTGTGAAAAAACAAACGGGTAAGATACTTCCCATCGCCATAAATTTTTTTTACAGTTACTCTTTCTGCAGAGCCAACATCGCTGAAACGCAGCCCAAAAAATTGTACACGGCTGTCGTCAAAAAATATATCATCGCCTGTTACCGAACGGTCGTAGCCGCCTTTTTCGAGTGTAACATATTTGTTGCCATAGTACATGGCCCGTTTAAAATTCTTGAGCTCAATAAACTTATTATAAAACTCCGGGTGTACGGTGTTGGTGTACTTTTTTAACCCCATGTATTCGTACTCGGAGTTTTCTTCCACCACCACCACTTTATCGCCAAGGGCATTCTTTCCTTTGTCGAAAGTGAAAAACTGGTACGATGATTTGAGCATAACGTCATCGTCTTTATATTTTTTGCTGTAATTAATGGCCAGGCCTTCGTCCAGGCTGCTTACCTGCGCAAAAGATGTTGCTGCAATACCTGCCAGCAGGAACATAAAAATGCCTGCGGCAATATTGCCGGTTTTGTACTTATACATCATATTTTATATTATTTGGGCTTATGAAGATGAAATGGTTAAGGTAAGGGGGGCGATTGGCACGTAAATTAGTTTGTTTACTAACGTTGCTTTTGCTATTTGAATTGTAACAAATATAAAAAAAAGCCCAATGAATTATTGGACTTTTTTAATTTTTTTGCCTTTTGGTTAAATGCTAAAGGCTGTATCTACAATTTGGGCCTGTTCTTTAGCATGGATTTTAGCATAACCACTGGCCGTGGCCGCACTTGCCTGCCGGCTTATAATATACAGGTTAATATTTTTTACATTCATACGCAGGAAGCTGGCAGCACCCATATTCAAAGGCTCTTCCTGTACCCAGTACCAAATGGCTTTGCTGTATTTTTTATGCAGTTCGTCTAACTGTTTTTGTGGCAGGGGATAGATTTGTTCCAGTCGCACAACAGCTACATCATTTCGGCTATCCTTCTGTTTTTTATCGGCCAGCTCAAAATAAATTTTACCGGAGCATAATAATACTTTTGTTACAGCCCCTGCATCCTGCACGGACGCATCATCAATTACTTCTTTAAAACCACCGCTGGTAAATTCGCTCATGCTGCTGTAGGTGGCAGGTAAACGCAGGTTAGCTTTTGGCGAAAAATTAATCAGCGGCTTGCGGAAAGGCCATGCCAGTTGCCTGCGTAGGGCATGGAAAAGATTTGCGGCTGTAGTAATATTGGTAATTACAATATTCAGCTCTGCACACATTTGTAAAAAACGCTCCATACGGGCACTGCTGTGTTCCGGCCCCTGGCCTTCATAACCATGCGGTAACAGCATTACCAGCCCATTCATACGTTGCCATTTAGTTTCGGCACCGGTTAAAAACTGGTCGATGATGATTTGTGCGCCATTGCAAAAGTCTCCAAACTGTGCTTCCCAAAGCACCAGGGCATTAGGATTGGCCATGGCATAACCATATTCAAAACCCAGCACAGCATATTCGCTTAATAAAGAATTGTAAATACGGAACGGGTGTTGCTCACTGGTTAAATGGTTTAACCTGTTGTGGCCTTTGTTAGTGTTTTCATCGTAAATAACTGCATGGCGGTGGCTGAAAGTGCCTCTCTTTACATCTTGCCCGCTCATGCGTACATCTTTTCCCTCAACCAATAAACTTCCATAAGCCATTAATTCTGCGGTAGCCCAATCCACTTTCTTTTCATCTGTAAACAACTTCAGTTTATCCTGTATTAACTTATCCACTTTACGCAGTGGTTTAAAATCTTCAGGCCATTTCATCAGGCCATCAAATATTTTTTTGAACTCCTCTTCATTTATGGCAGTAACAGGTGAACTTTCAAAATCTTCCGCCGTGGCTTTGCGTAAGCTCTTCCATACCAGCTCTGGCTGTTGGTATGTATAAGGCAATGGGTTTTGCTTTACTTCATCAAGGCGTTCCTGTAAATCGGCCAGAAATTTTTGCTCCATTTCTTTTGCAAGCGCTTTTGCATCGGTTTCGCCATTTTCAATTAAGTATTGGGTGTATACCTCACGTGGGTTTAAATGTTTGTCAATGATGGCATACAATTGTGGTTGTGTAAATTTTGGCTCATCACCTTCATTATGGCCATGGCGGCGGTAGCACACCATATCAATAAAAATATCGCTGTTAAATTCCTGGCGGTAAAGTGTGGCAATTTCTGATGCTTTAACCACAGCTTCGGCATCATCTCCATTAACATGCAATACCGGCGCCTGCACCATTGCAGCTACGGATGTACAATAATCCGCAGTACGGGCATCATCAAAGTCGGTAGTAAAACCAATTTGGTTATTAATTACAAAGTGAATAGTGCCACCTGTGTAATAACCCGGCAAGCCGCTCATTTGTAAAACCTCGTACACAATACCCTGGCCGGCAACGGCCGCATCGCCATGTATTAATATGGGCAGTATTTTATCGTAATCACTCTTGTACAATATATCAGCCTTGCTTCTTGCAAAACCAATTACAACCGGGTCCACCGTTTCTAAGTGCGAAGGGTTGGGTGCCAGCTTTAAATTCATGTGTTTGCCATTGGCAGTTTGCACATTACTGCTAAAGCCCAGGTGGTATTTTACATCGCCACTGCCCATGGTGGTATCTGGTGTGCTGGTGCCTTCAAACTCACTAAAAATTTGCTCGTATGTTTTGCCCATAATGTTGGCTAAAACATTTAAGCGGCCACGGTGTGCCATACCAATCACCACTTCTTCCACATTATTATCGGCGGCAGTAGTTATTATTGCATCCAATGCAGCAATAGTTGTTTCACCACCTTCAAGGCTAAATCTTTTTTGACCAATGTATTTGGTGTGCAAAAACTTTTCAAACATCACACCTTCGTTCAGCTTTTGCAAAATGCGTTTCTTTTGATCCAGTGCCACAGGTTGCAGCATTGTTTTTTCAACAGCATTGGTTAGCCAGTCAACCTTTTTTTGGTTACTGATGTACTTAAACTCAATACCTAAATGCCCGGTATAACATTTCTCTAAATGGGCAATTATATTGCGGAGTGTTGTGGGGCCAAGGCCAATAAGGTTACCGGCATTAAAAGTTTTATCAAGGTCAGCTTCTGTAAAGCCATAAAACTCCAGTTCAATATTAGCGCCACGGTCTTTACGCTTGCGAACCGGGTTCGTATCGGCCAATAAATGGCCTTTGTTACGGTAGCCTAAAATCATGCGGTACACCCGTATCTCATTCATCCAGTCAACACTGCCATTAACTGCGGGGGCTGCTGTGCCGTTGGTACCATTTACTTTTGTGCCGCTGCTGACTGCAAAGTCAAACCCTTCAAAAAATTTTTTCAGTTCGGGGTCAACACTGCTAGGGTCTTTTACAAAATCGTTGTATAATCCTTCAATGTATTGAGGATGAGAGCTGGTGATGTATTGAAAATCCTTCATAAAAAGTTTGAGTGAATTTTTTGGTTACCGGCTGCATCACACTGTTCAGCTTCACAGGCGTCGCACACTTGTACTGTAAATCTTTGTTTAGCCATGTACGCAATCCTTAAAAGTTTTGCCAGCAATTTAAAACAGGCGGATAAATTCGTGGCAGCAAATATCGTTTAATTAAACAGTTTTTCCAGCGGTGTTTTTAAGCAATTTTTGTAAAAACATGCTAATAACAGCGCTTAGTAAAACGTAAGCGGAAAAATAGTAGAAACCCGGCTCTAAAAAAGCTTTGGTGTTTTCCATGGCCCTTGCCCCTAAAAAAGCAACAAAAATGCTGATGGCAAACACATCGGCCATGGCCCATTTACTTACAGCACTAACAAATTGATAAGCTTTATATGATGGGGTAGTGGCCAGCAACAGGTAAAATATGAGTGCAGATTTTATTACCGGTATCAATATACCGAACAAAAAAATGAGTAAAAAAGGCCAATAATTACCGCTTTCCCAAAGCGTTTGCAGTGTGCCCAGTACACTGCGTTTTTCATTAAAAAGGTTAAAGTCAATTATAAAATGAGTGCTTACGTCAATGTGCAGCATGTCTTTTACCCAGCCAAAGCCCAGTAAAACAAGCGAAATAATGTGTACAGCCAGTAAAATATACCTGTTCAAAGCCAATTTTTGCCCTTAAATTAGCCAAATATCCACATTGTCCAAAAATTAATCCTTGTTCCTTGTTCATTATTCATGAGTTACCCCTATCTTTGCAGCCCAAAATTTAGAAGTAATGGCAAATCACTCAGCTACCAAAAAAGATGTACGTCAAAGCCGCAAGCGTAACGAACGTAACCGTTATTATGGCAAAACAACCCGTAACGCAATCCGTGATATTAAAGCACTGGATGATAAAAAAGCATCAGGTGACAAATTACCGGAAGTAGCAGCAATGATTGATAAACTGGCAAAACGTGGAACCATCCACAAAAACAAAGCCGCTAACTTAAAAAGCAAGCTGGCTAAAAGAATTAATGCACTGGCTAAATAAGCCTTTTAAATACATTTAAAAAGTCCTCCGTAAATGGAGGACTTTTTTATTGCCGGTAACCTGCGTACTCTTAAATATTGTAGTTTGCTGTAAAATTTAACTGCCAATGAAACGCTTCGTCATTTTTTTGCTATGTGTTATTGTTTTTAAAACTGTTGCAGCACAACAATGCCGCTTTGAAAAAACAAACGGTACAGAATCAGCCACATATTTCGAAGCGGTGGAATGGTATAAAAACCTGGATAAAGCCTCAGCCAATGTTTTAGTAAAAGAAATGGGAATGACTGATGCCGGTTATCCGTTGCATTTGGTGCTTGTAAGTGCTGATGGTAAGTTTGACCCGTTGCAATGGCATAAGCAAAACAAAGCGGTTGTTTTAATAAACAATGGCATTCATCCCGGTGAGCCCGATGGCATAGATGCCAGCATGATGTTAGTTAGGGATATTGTAAACAAAAAAATAAAATTACCTGAAAATGTTGCTTTGGGTTTTATACCTGTTTATAATATTGGCGGTAGTTTAAACCGTGGCAGTACCTCCCGGGCTAACCAAAACGGCCCAAAAGAATATGGCTTCAGGGGCAATGCACAAAACCTTGATTTAAACCGTGACTTTACAAAATGCGACAGTAAAGACGCCAAAGCGTTTGCACAAATTTTTCATTTTTTAGACCCGGATATTTTAATGGATAACCATGTAAGTGATGGAGCCGATTATCAACATACCATGACGTTACTTACAACACAGTATGATAAGCTGGGCGCCGGTTTGGGCGGCTGGCTGAAAGAAACTTTTGAGCCACAATTGTATAAAGGCATGGAAGAAAAAAAATGGGACATGGTACCTTATGTAAATTTTGAAGAAACTGATTTTAATAAGGGTATGCAGATGTTTTATGATCCACCCCGTTATTCATCAGGTTATGCGGCCTTGTTTCAAACAATAAGTTTTATGCCCGAAACACATATGCTGAAACCTTTTAAAGACAGGGTGCTTGCCACGTATGCCTTAATGCAAACCATGATTGAAAAAGCAGCAGTAAATGCAACAGGTTTAATAAAACAACGAAATAAAGCAAAGGAGCAAACCATAAAAGAAAAAAACTGGCCGCTAAGCTGGGCTGCAGATACTGCAAAGTATGATAACATAATTTTTAAAGGATATGAGCAGGCTTTTAAAGCAAGCGATGCCACGGGCTTACAACGTATGTATTACGACCATAATCAGCCTTATACAAAGCAGCTTAAATTCTTTAATACATTTAAGCCGCAAAATTTTATTGCTGCACCTAAAGCATATATTATTCCGCAGGGCTGGTGGGCTGTAATCGATTTACTAAAACTGAATAATGTTGCCGTTTCACAATTTAAAGCCGATACGTTAATAGAGGTGGAGGCTTACCGCATTGATGATTATAAAAGCTATCCAAGGCCTTATGAAAAGCATCATAAAAACGGCAGTGTAAAAACCAGTACAACGTTGCGAAAAATAAAATTCTTAAAAGGCGATTGCATCATTTATTTAAACCAAAACGCTAACCGTTATTTAGTGGAAATGCTGGAACCCACAGGCGACGACAGCTTTTTTGCATGGAATTTTTTTGATGCCATACTGCAGCAAAAAGAAGGCTACAGCGATTACCGCTGGGATGATGTGGCGGCGGAAGTTTTAAAAAATAACCCGGCGCTGAAACAGCAACTGGAAGAAAAGAAAAAGACCGATACTAAGTTTGCTGCCAGCAGCAGCGCCCAGTTGGATTATATTTATAAAAATTCACCGTATTATGAGCCGGGGCATAATCGCTATCCTGTGTACCGCTTACTGTAATTTTTTATTTTAACCTAAAAGAATAGCCCAGGCCAATAAAATAGGACTGCCATTTTCTTTTGGCACTGCCTGCGCCGGGAATATTATTTATTAAGCTAAAATCGGCCATAAGGGGCAATGTAAAATTTTTATAGCGGCCGGTAAGTTGCAAACTAAACCCTGCATCGGTTTTCTTATAGCTGTTGCCTGAAGTATTTCCAATTTTTAGTTTGCCTGATACATTTGCCGGCATTCCCATTAAGGAGTCTGCAGTTTCGGTATAGGTGCCCCCTAAGTTAAATCCGGCAAACAAACCTCCTCCTGCGCTTACATTTATTTCCTTTAATTTTATTATCAATAATTGTATTAATGGCTTAATATTCACATAAGTACATTCTTCTGTTCGTTGAAATGAAAATAAAGTGGGAGGTGGTATTTTATAAGTAAATTTTTTATTAGCTAACTCTATTGCACCGCTAAAAAATACCTTTTTCGATAACGGTATTTCTACCGCACTTCTTACAAACCAGCCTGTGTTAGCATTAATAGTAAACTTATTTTTCCAGTCGCCGCCATACCGTGCTTTTGAAAATAGTGGGCCTGCCTGTATTGCTATGTTTGTTTGCGCACCTGCGTAAAGTTGGCTAAAAACTAAAAACAGTATTATTGCGGCATGTTTCATATAATAGTTTTTGTATGTGACAAAGGTAAGGGTGCTTTCGATGCATCAGGCCTAAAGAGAAAGCTGTTGGTAAAGAAACCACAGGGAAGCCAGCACGAAGGCCTATAATGCTGTGCAAAGCGTTGCCGTTGAAAGGATTGCGACGCAACGATGCCATATCAGGGCGGTGGGGCTGGTATCAAAAAATACTTATGTAAATATAGGCGTGGGCAGTAATTTTTACCTACCTTTGCCACCCGTTTAAAATTAACGGGAATTAATTAATTTTTTTAAACAAAACCAGGGAAATGAACAACTACGAATTGATGGTGATTTTTACCCCTGTGCTTTCTGACGACGAATTTAAAGCCGCTCAGAAAAAATACATGGACCTCGTTAAAGATAACGGAGGTGAAATTGTGCACAGCAATCCATGGGGCTTAAAATCGCTGGCGTATCCCATTGACAAAAAGACCACCGGTCTTTATTGGGTAATGGAATATAAAGCGCCATCCAGCTTCAATGAAAAGCTGAACATTCAGCTTTTACGTGATGAATCGCAAATGCGTTTCATGTACACTGCACTTGACAAATACGCCGTTGAGTACAATGCTAAAAAGAGAAGTGGCGTATCATCTGTAACCGAAAAAGCGGAGGCATAACATGGCAAAAAATGAAATAAAATATCTTACTGCCATTAAGCAGGAGAAACGTCCGAAAAAATACTGCCGCTTTAAGAAAATGGGCATTCATTATATTGACTATAAGGATGCTGAATTTTTAAAGAAATTTATTAATGAGCAAGGCCGTTTATTACCACGCCGTATTACCGGTAACTCATTAAAGTTTCAGCGCAAGGTGAGTGATGCTGTTAAAAAAGCCCGTCAAATGGCTATTTTACCGTACGTAACCGATTTATTAAAATAGATTTTTTAACCACCCTAACCTTTTAATGGGGAAAGCGCTGAGCTTGACGAAGCGTTGGGTAAAAATGCAAAACAATGCAGGTAATATTAATACAGGATGTAAACAATTTAGGCGGTGCTAACGAACTGGTAACAGTAAAAAATGGTTACGGCCGTAATTTTTTAATTCCTAAAAAACTGGCTGTTGAAGCAAATCCTTCTAACATGAAAATGATGGAAGAACGCTTAAAACAACAAGCTAAAAAAGAAGCTAAATTATTAGCTGAAATTAACAGTGTAATTGCTGCTTTGCAAGCTGGCGCTGTTAAACTGGGTGCTAAAACCGGTACCAGTGGTAAAATTTTTGGTAGCGTAACTTCTGTTCAAATTGCAAAAGCAATTAAAGAACAAAAGGGCTACGAAATTGACCGCCGCCGCATCAGCATACTTGATGAAGTAAAAGAATTAGGTACACACAAAGCAAAAATTGATTTTGGTAACGGGCACGAAACCGAGCTGGAATTTGAAGTTGTTGCTGAGTAATTTGTAATAAACTTTTATAAAAAAAGCTGTTCAATTTTTTTGAACAGCTTTTTTGTTTATCGCAACCTGAATTGTATTATCAGCTCAACCCTTCATAAATAACTGCGGCGCCTTGCCCCACACCAATACACATAGTTGCCAGGGCGTATTTCTTTTTGCGGCGTTTTAATTCATGCAGTAATGTGGTGCTTATTCTTACACCGCTGCAACCTAATGGATGCCCTAATGCAATAGAACCACCGTTTACATTTACTCTCTCAAGATCAAGCCCTAAATCATGTATACAAGCAATAGATTGAGAAGCAAAAGCTTCATTCAATTCTACTAAATCTAAATCAGCCGTAGTTATACCGGCACGCTGTAATGCTTTTTGCGTGGCGGGCACGGGCCCCACACCCATAATGGATGGATCAACCCCCGCAACAGCCATACTCACAATACGTGCAATAGGTTTTAAGTTATATTTTTTTACAGCCGCCTCACTCACCAGTAACATAGCCGCAGCACCGTCATTAATGCCGCTGCTGTTGCCTGCGGTTACAGTGCCATCTTTTGCAAAAGCAGGTTTTAACTGGCTTAATTTTTCAAGTGTGCTTAAACGTGGATGTTCATCTTTATCAAAATCAAAAATGTTAGCCCCAACCTGTACCTGCAGTGGAATAATTTCATCCAGCCATTTACCTGCCTCTAAAGCACGGGCATACTTTTGCTGGCTGCTAAAAGCAAACTCATCTTGTGCAATACGGCTTATGTTCCATTGCTTTGCCACATTCTCTGCTGTTTCCCCCATACTGTAAGGGTAATACAACTCACTTAGTTTTTTATTTACAAAACGCCAGCCTAAAGTGGTATCATAAATATGTGGGTCACGCTGAAAAGGAGCGGTGCTCTTTGGCATTACAAAAGGCGCCCGGCTCATGCTTTCCACGCCGCAGGCAATCATCACATCACCATCACCACAGGCAATGGCACGGCTGGCATCCATCACTGCCTGCAGGCCGCTGGCACATAAACGGTTTACAGTATTGCCAGCCACAGTTACAGGCAAGCCGGCTAATAATGCAGCCATACGGGCTACGTTGCGGTTATCTTCCCCGCTTTGATTGGCAGCGCCGGCAATAACATCTTCCACGGCTGATGCATCCACATTGCCATTGCGTTTAAGCAGCGTTTTAATTACAAAAGCCAGCAAATCATCGGGGCGTATGCTGCTTAAAGCGCCTCCGTATTTTCCAATCGGGGTGCGTACGGCATCAATAATGTAAACGGGTTGCATAGTTTTATTTTTTGGTTCCGGGCATTGGTTCTTTAATCAACTTCAATGGCGTCGCACACTTGAACATAAGTCCCTTAATCAGCAATTTGTTCATTGTAAAAATAGCAAAAAATAGAAATGAATAATACAACAGCTTTAAAGCATAAATACTGCCATGTACCTAAGATTAATAGCAGCCGCCTTTGTACCTTTGCGCCATGGCGGCATTAAAAAACATACGCACTTTCAGTTTACCCGAGTTAAAAGAATATTTTGAATCCATTGGCGATAAAAAATTCCGGGCCATACAAACCTATGAATGGCTGTGGAAGAAAAATGCCCGTGGCTTTGATGATATGAGCAACCTGAGCAAAGAACTGCGCCAGAAATTAGCCGAAAATTTCACTTTACCTGCTATACAAACTGATGCCACACAAATAAGTTCCGATGGCACCATAAAAAGCCGTTTTGTAACCTACGACGGCCATTTTATTGAAGGCGTTTTAATACCAACCGAAAACAGGAATACCGCCTGTGTATCATCCCAAATTGGCTGCAGCCTTACCTGCAGTTTTTGTGCCACGGGTAAAATGGAACGCAAGCGCAATTTAAACTTTGATGAAATTTTTGACCAGGTGGCTTTGCTGAATGAACAAAGCGAAAAAACCTATAACAAAAAACTAAGCAATATTGTGTTTATGGGCATGGGCGAGCCCTTATTAAATTACAGCAATGTGCTGCAGGCAATAGATAAAATTACCAGTAACGACAGCCTTGCAATGAGCCCCAAACGTATTACTGTTAGTACCGCAGGTGTGGCAAAAATGATTAAAAAACTGGGTGATGATAAAGTGCGTTTTAACCTGGCGCTGAGTTTACATGCTGCTACAGATAAAAAACGTGACAGCATAATGCCCATTAACGAAACCAACAGCATTGATGTATTGATTGAAGCATTAAATCATTTTTACAACGAAACAAAAAATGATATTACACTGGAGTATATTTTACTGAAAGATGTAAACGATAGTTTAAAAGATGCCGAAGAACTGGTGAAGATATACCGCAAAATACCCACACACTTAATAAACGTTATTGAATACAATTCTATCGACGGCGCATCTTTTGTAAAACCAGATGAGGATGCTACAAAAGCTTTTACAGATGTATTGGTAAAGCACCGGGTGAATGTACGGGTGCGCCGCAGCCGTGGTAAAGATATTGATGCAGCCTGCGGACAGTTAGCCAATAAAAAATAAACGGCACACAGTAATAAAAGCTACCTTTGCCACTCACTACTGTTGTAATAACAGCAAAACACTTCATAACATGAGCCAGTCTCCCTTTCAAAAATTTGTAGGTAAGAAAAAAAACAGTGTAGTTAAAGAAGAACTGCGCCAGGAAAAAAAGAAGGCAACAAAAGAGCGCCGTGAATATTTTGAAAAAAAGAAAGCAGAAGAGTACCAGCAACGCCAGTTAAAACGTGGCGAAGTAGTAAAGCCTGCAAAGGTTAACGAGCAAAGGCCTACTAACAACCAACAACCCAAAACTGCAAACAGCAAACCACAAACCGTTTCCAAGCCCGTAACCGAGCAAATGCCCCTGAATAAATACATTGCTCATTGCGGTATATGCAGCAGGAGAGATGCGGTGGAACTAATTACTACCGGTAAAGTGCAGGTAAATAAAAAAATAGTAACAGAGCCCGGGTTTAAAGTAAGCAACGCCGACGAAATTATTTACAACAATAAAAAGATATTCGTTACTAAAAACTTAGTATACATTTTATTGAATAAGCCTAAAGATTACATTACCACCAGTGATGATCCACAGGGAAGAAAAACGGTATTGCAATTAATTGCAACCGCCACACAGGAACGGGTGTATCCTATTGGCCGGTTAGACAGAAACACATCGGGTGTGCTGCTAATGACGAATGATGGTGAGCTTACACAAAAACTGTCGCACCCCAGTTACGAGATAACAAAAATTTACGAAGCAAGATTAGACAAGCCATTAGCTAAAGCTGACTTTGATAAAATTTTAAAAGGCTTAAAATTAGAAGATGGTGAAATACATGTAGACAGCCTTGCTTATGCAGACAGTAAAGACAAATCTATTATTGGCATTGAGCTGCACAGTGGCCGTAACCGGATTGTGCGCCGCATATTTGAACATTTAGGCTATGATGTAAAAGGGCTTGACAGGGTAATGTTTGCCAATCTTACTAAAAAAAATGTAGAGCGTGGCCGCTGGCGCTACCTGAGCGAAAAAGAAATCCGCTTGCTCAAATACATGAACGCTTCAAAGAAAAAATAACCCGTGAGCAAAACAGGTATAGAAATTATTTTTGAGAATGACGATTTTGTAGTGGTAAATAAACCTGCCGGTTTATTATCTATTCCCGACAGAATGCAAAGCGCTGTTTCTTTAAAAGATATTTTATTTGAAAAGTACGGGCAGATTTTTACAGTACACCGTATTGACCGTGACACCAGCGGCATTATTGTATTTGCAAAAAATGAACACACTCATAAGTTTTTATCAAAAGCATTTGAAGAACGTACGGTAGAAAAAGATTACAGGGGAATTGTGCTGGGCATTCCGCCGGAATCCGGTACTGTTGATGCGCCTATTAGCGAACACCCTGTGCAAAAAGGGTTGATGGTGGTGCACCGCAATGGCAAGCCTGCCGTAACAGATTACACATTAATAGAAGCATACAAAAGTTTTTCGCTGGTGCAGTTTCGTATACATACAGGGCGTACGCACCAGATACGGGTGCATTGTAAAAACATTGGCCACCCATTAGCATGCGATGAATTGTATGGCGATGGCAAACCTGTTTTGCTCTCTTCTATAAAAAGAAAATTCAAGCTAAGTAAAAATGAAGAGGAAGAGCGGCCCATTGTAAGCCGCCTTGCCTTACATGCTTACCGCTTAAAGTTTACTGATGCAAATGGCATAATGCATGAGCTGGTTGCAGAACTTCCTAAAGATATGAGAGCGTTGCTGCAGCAATTGAAGAAGCAATCATCCTGAATATTCATCCGTGTTAATCGGTGCAATTAGTGGGAGAAAAAAAGCCGCTCATTACTGAACGGCGGTAGAAAAAAAACTAAGAACCCCCTTAGTCAATATTTGGCTGCGGTGTGTAACGCAGGTATGGTTTTACAATATCTAATCCTTTCGGGAATTTTTTAATGGCATCTTCTGTGCTAACGGCAGGCACCACAATTACTTTTTCGCCTTCTTTCCAGTTAGCGGGTGTGGCCACACTGTAGTTGGCTGTAAGCTGCAATGAATCCAGCACACGCAATACTTCCACAAAATTTCTTCCTGTGCTGGCAGGGTAGGTGATGATTAATTTTACTGCTTTATCCGGCCCAATAATTACCAATGAACGCACTGTTGCAGTAGCAGAAGCATTCGGGTGAATAAAATCGTACAAACCGGAAACTTTTCTATCATCATCCGCTACAATAGGAAAATCTACTGTGCAGTTTTGAGTTTCGTTTATATCACCAATCCAGCCCAGGTGCTTATCAACAGGGTCCACACTTAATGCCAGTACCTTGGTATTGCGTTTGGCAAATTCTTCTTTTAAAGCAGCGGTGCGGCCCAGTTCAGTGGTGCATACCGGTGTATAATCCGCCGGGTGACTGAATAGTATTCCCCATGAATTGCCTAAATATTCATAAAAATCAATTTCGCCTAACGAGGTTTGGGCTGTAAAGTTGGGCGCTATGTCCCCTAAACGTAAACTCATAAAAAAATGATTTAGGGTGCAAATATAATACTCCACCAATTAAATAGACTATTTTTGCCCAAATATTTTTATTTTCGTTACTCAATCGTTTGCGTAATGTTATCAAAGAAAACACAATATGGTTTAAAGGCGCTGGGTTACCTGGCCGCACGGTATGGGCAGGGGCCGGTTTTAATATCTGAAATTGCAGAAAAAAAACACATACCTATAAAATTTTTAGAAACCATTTTGTTGCAATTAAAAAATAAGGGTGTTCTGGAAAGTAAGAAAGGAAAGGGTGGAGGCTATTTTTTAGCACAGCAACCTAAAAAAACCACGCTGGCGCTTGCCATTCGTATTGTGGATGGCCCCATTGCCATGATACCCTGTGTAAGCAAAAATTTTTACGAAAAATGCGATGATTGCGATGAAGCCACCTGCGGCCTGCGTAAAGCTATGTTGTGGACAAGAGATGCTACACTGAAAATTTTAGAGAAGAAAACATTGCATGATTTGATCGACTCCGATGAGCTGGAATAATATTGAATTTTGAATATCGAATGTTTACAGATTGGTTAGATTTAAATATAAAAGTTGCTTTTTAACAGGATGTAGCTTTTGCCTGAACAACATTTACAAATCCAAGATTCGATATTCCACATCATCTCGACGACGCTCTCTTAACCGACGCTTTCCCAAAACGCTCTTTCACATTATCTATCGCTTTGTATAAATCGCTTTTGCGTTCTACATCATTAAACAAATTGGTTTGTACTGCATCATTGGTGAGTTCGCTTAACCGTACACCCAATAAACGGATGGGTAGTCCCTTCTTCCATAATTTTTTAAACAGTTCTTTTGCTATTGGTATTACTTCATCATCGGCACAAGTATAGGGTATGGTGGTTTGTTTGCTGGTGGTTTCAAAATCGGGGTAGCGTATTTTTACCGCCACGCAGCCGGCTACTTTTTCATCCTGCCGCAACTCGTAACAAATGCGTTCCACCATACGCACCAGTTCGCTCATTAAAAAGGTAAGATCACTTTTATTTTCGTCAAAGGTGTTTTCAGTACTAACAGATTTTGATTCATGATACGGGGTTACTTCACCATTGTGTATGCCCTGGCTTTTATGCCACAAATCAATGCCCCATTTACCCAGGCGTTCTTCCAGTTCGTCAATGTTGCGTTCACTTATATCTTTTATCAAACCAATGCCCATTGCTTTCAACACTTCAAAAGTATTATCACCCACCCCCGGAATTTTACTTACAGGCATGGGGGCTAAAAATTCTTTTTCTTTTCCAAACGGTATTTGTAAATAACCATTCGGTTTTGCTTCGTCTGTAGCAATTTTTGCCATCATTTTGTTGCTTGCCAACCCAAATGATATGGGCAGTTTGGTGGCATCAATTATTTCCTGGCGTAAATCAACCGTCCATTGCAGCGGATTAAAAAATTTATCCATGCCGGTAAGGTCAATATAAAATTCATCAATGCTGGCTTTTTCAAACAGCGGCGCTTTGGCAGCAATAATATCGGTAACCCAGCGGCTGTAGCGGCTGTATTCGCCACGGCTCCATCCCAATGCAATAGCTTGTGGGCATAATTGTTTTGCCTTCCAGCTGGGCATGCCGCTGCGTACACCAAACTTTCTTGCTTCGTAACTGGCGCTGGTAACCACACCACGTTCGGTGCCGCCCACATACACCGGTTTACCTCTCAGCTCCGGTTGCTTTAGTAATTCAACCGACACAAAAAAAGTATCTAAATCAAAATGTGCTATTAAACGTTGCGGAGTGTTCACACAACTAAGTTACAAATTTGTACACCAGCATCAATTCACTTTTCAGCAGCGGTCCCGCTTTTCGTTGCAAGTCCGGCACAAAGCCGGCGCACGCCTGCCACACTAAGCTTGCCAAAATGCTTCACCGGGCTTTACACTGCAATCGGGTGTAGATTGCCAGCTTTAAATTATCCTTCATCTTTTTGTTTGCAATACGTTAAAATAAAATGCAAACGTTGCTTAGTTATTGTTCTTAAAATACCACAGGTTACATTTGCAGCTTATAAGTAAACAATGCGATTATTTAAAAATATTGCTGTAATAATTTTTTTATGCGCCATCAGCTTCAGGCTTACAGCACAAACCACAAAACCTGTTGCAAAACCACAACCGGTAACCGACAGCGTTGCAAAACAAATGTGCGGCTGTATCAGTTTATATAAAGACAGTATTACCACACGCCAGCAGTTATTTGCTGTTTTGCAAAATTGCCTGCAACAATATTCATTGCCTGTTATGGATAAATTGCTTGCCGAAGATGGCTTTGTACAAACAGACGATCGCAAAACAAGGGCTGCTGCCATAAGAGCGGTGGGGCAAAAAATAGGTGTAAAAGTGCAGGCAGAATGCGCTGGTGTAAAACAGCTTATTGACGCAATGAATAATGAAGCGCCCAAAAAAGAATTACATTAATTTTTAGCAGTAATATTAAAAGTGCGCCGCCTCTGCAGTGTCTGCTTCCTGCACTTTCCAGTTTTTAATTAAAACACTCAGTCCGTTTTCAATATCCCAGGTGCAGTCAAACTCAATAATAAAAGTGCCTTCTTCGCAACTGTTCCTGTCCTGGATAAATAGTGTTGAAGGTGTAATAAACGCTTTTAATTTTTGTGGTGTTGTTGGCGCAGGTAAATTTTTCTCCAGTTCTTGCTTGCTAAAGTTGCCACCCATAGTCCAGCCTTCTTTATATGCTGCATAAGAGTTTTTATAATACTCAAATACCTGTTGCATAATTTGCGGCTGCAGTTGGTCCTGCATTTTTAAAAAGCCCTCGTAATTTTTCTTTTGTGTATCGCTGATTGAATCATGCGTATTCATAAATATTACATCAATACTTTTGTTAAATGCAGTGTAATTGGCTTTTAATTGATATTCAGGAGATGAAGACAGTGGTACAGCTGTATGGGCTGGTTGCGCAGCAATTGGTGTGCTTTCAGTTTCGCTGTTGCAGCTGAGCATTGTTGCTAACAGTACTAAAAAAAATAAGCGGTAAATGCTATTGCTTTGTTGTGTTAACATAGTTGCAGTTACAAAAAATCTTCCCGGTAAGGGCTAAAAACATCTATAAGCATACCTGCCTGTTTGCAAACCACGCCATGCCATTTATTCGGCGAAGCATAAAATACATCACCGGTGTTGAGTAGTTTTTTTATGCCGTCAATTTCCACTTCAAAAATACCTGCTGCAATATAAGTAACCTGTGCATGGTAATGCTGGTGTACAGCGCCAACTGCATTCGTATCAAACTTAACTTTTACCAGCATAACCGTATCATCGTAAGTCATAATTTTTCGTTGCACACCTTCGGCAACAGTTTGCCAGGGTAATGCATCGTCAGTTGTAAAAGCAGATTGATGTATGTTCATGCGCTGATGTCTTGGTTAAATTTTGAAATGGAAATAAAAAAGAAAAGCACACCAATTGCCAGTATAAGAATGGAAGAGCTGTTTAGCGCTATGTTCATTTCATCAGAAGTGTAGAAATATAAAAGTTTATCTGGAAGCCGGGGATTTGGTGGAGGGATAATATCTAACAGATTTGTGATACTTGCTATGCAAAATAGTATGCCGCTCCTGAAAAAATATTTACGCCAGTCTGCTTCAGTGCTCCTGCCTCTCTTTAAGTTATTAAGCGCAACAAAAGATTGATACAGGGCAAATGCAATTAGCAGTTTCGTAATTGTAATACTGATGACGTTGTATACATTTGTTCTTAAAGAAACACCCCAATTATTTTCACCAGGTGTTTTCAGGAGATGAATAAGAAGGAATACGCCTGTACTAATCAACTCAATAAATAAAAAAGCGAAAATGGTATTGTTTAAGTAGTAAGCTATATTAAAAATCCGTTTTGGAGTCATGTGATGCAAATTTCTTTTGCTAAAATGATTTATAAATATACGAAAAGGTTAAATGCAGAAAAGGCTTCCAAACGGAAGCCTTTGTATAGTTGGTTTGTTCATTGTTAAAAACGAATATTAACCCCCGCCATAAAATTAAACGGCGCCATAGGAAAGTAATAGTTTTCTGTAGTTAATGCACCACCATAAATATAACTGAAGCTGTAGCCATTGGGTGCATACAGTTTGCTGAAGATATTATTCAGTTGTACAATAAAATCAGTTTGCTTTAATACCTTGCCTTTTACTGCATAGCTCAATCTTACATCTTGTGTATAATACGGGTTAAGGCTGCGGCTTTTTTGCGAAGTGTTATCTAAATACTGGCGGCTAACGTATTTGCTTATTAAATTTATCTCCGCATTTTTAACCGGTATAATATTTACACTGCCGCCAATAACTGTATTGGGCGAAAATGAAATAGTTGTTTCCGGGTAATACCTTGTTTGCTGGCCGCCATTATCATAATCATCTAAAAATTCTGTAAACCTTTTTATTTTGTTTTTGCTGAATGCAGCATTGGCCGCAATATTTATCCATTTGGTAAAAACATAAGTTCCCTGCAGTTCAATGCCGGCACGGTAACTGTTG
Organism: Ferruginibacter sp.; assembly: GCA_044225605.1. Classification (GTDB taxonomy): domain Bacteria; phylum Bacteroidota; class Bacteroidia; order Chitinophagales; family Chitinophagaceae; genus Ferruginibacter. The sequence goes on along the minus strand of JBGAIJ010000004.1, from coordinate 174,990 downwards.
GGAATATTGGTACGGGTATAAGCGCCAACATCATTTATTTTACCAGTAAGTACCAACTGGTCTTTATACAGCATGTAGTATACATTCGCACCAAACGAATAATTTGCTTTCTTTCTTTCAATGCCAGCTTCAAAATCGTTTAGCTTTTCCGGCATGGGTTGTTGTGTGGTGCCTGCTTCAAAATCATCCCGGTTAGGCTCATGTTGTGCATAGGCATAAGATGCATACGCCTGCCAGTTGTTTTTAAAATAACTAATACCCAGTTTAGGGTTTACAAAACTGTAATTGTTTTTTACAATTAATGTTGGGTTATCTCTAAAGCCATTTATGTTGTAATTAATATTGCGGTATTGTACATCCGCAAAACCATACAGGCTTTTTGTTAATTGCTGTGTAAGTTTTGTAAAGATGGAAAAATCTTTTTTATTAGCTGTAAGATTGTACCACTTGTAATTTGCAGGCACAGCAGCTTGTTCTTTTGCCCAGGTTACAATACCGTAATGCCTTCCATCATATCCATTCCATCCGCCACCGGCAGTAAACTCAGTTTTGTATTTATGATACTGTGCGGAGAAAACAGTGCCATAAAAATTATTATCAAGCCATAACTGGCGGGTAATATCAGTCTTTTTTATAGTGGTGCTTCCGTTTACATAATCAGGCAGGCCAATAGAAGATAATTTTCTGTCTGCTTTATATTGCTCATAATAGCCTTTACCGTGGGTTAAAAAAACGGCCACGTTTCCTTTCCAGTAAGGGTTGAATTTATGATTATAAAACAACTGGTAATGTGTTTGTGTATAATTATCTGTTTCATTATTGTAAGGGTCGCCGGTTTTTTCTGTGCCCGATGAATTGTATGTGCGGTTAGTGGTTAAATAACTTTCAGGCACACCGTTCCATGCTTGGTAGGTTTTTTCTTTACCACTAAAAACATTTAACCGTAAAGAATTTTTTTCATCAGTATAAGCGCTGCTCAGGTAAAACGATTTTAAGTTACTGCTGGCACGGTCAATATAACCATTGCTGCTGATGCGGCTTACCCTGCCATCAATAGTAAAATGTTTACCCAAAATACCGCTGCCAAACTGCAATGTGTTTTTAAAAGTATTGTAACTGCCCACGCTGTTGTTTAATGCAGCATAAAAATCTTTATTCAGCTCATTGGTGCTTAAATTAATGGTGGCGCCAAATGCACCGGCGCCATTGCTGCTGGTGCCCACGCCACGCTGCACCTGAATGCTGTTAACGCTGCTTGCAAAATCCGGCAGGTCCACAAAAAAAGTTCCCTGGCTTTCTGCATCATTATATGGAATGCCATTAAGGGTAACATTAATACGGCTGGCATCGGTGCCACGTATGCGTATGCCTGTGTAGCCTACACCTGCACCGGCATCCGCATTTACCACCACACCGGGGGTTTGGTTTAATAAAAATGGCAAATCCTGCCCCAGGTTGTTTTTTTCAATATCTTTTTTAAGCAGGTTTGTTTTGGCAAACGGGGCTTTTTCGCCGGCTCTAACTGCATTTACTTCTACGGGTTGTAAATAAGCGGTATCATTAAATTTTTTTTGAGCCTGGCTCCATGCTGCCATGCTGCATATGCACAAAGCAGCGCTTAGTAATACTTTCATTTTCAATAAAATTTGTGCTGAAACCCAGGGGAGAACAAAATCCAAATATGGCCGTAATGGCGGTCATTTCTTCCTACGCAGGCATTATCCTGATCAGGTTAACGGGTATAATCTCAGCTCCATTTAAGGAACACCCCGGAAATTCAGTCGGTTAAATAAGAACTTGCTGCAAAGGTAGGGGAGTTTTAAAATAATTTTACAGTTACTGTAACTTTTCTTTTTCTTTCTTCGTATATAATTAATAACAACGGTGCATCATTTATAAATAAAACGATACTTTATAATATCAGTTTCACAGTTATGAATGATTCACATTTTTAAAAAGTATAGCCATGAAAAAATTATTTTTATCATTTATCACATTTGTTAGTGTAGCAGTATTTGCCCAGGAAAAAACTATTGCAGATGCCAACGCACAAAAAAGAACACTCAGCGGCAGTTTTACAGCCATTACTGTATCAGATGGTGTTGATTTGTATTTAACGCAGGGCAGCGAAGAGTCTGTTGCTGTAAGCGCTTCGGAAGAAAAATACATGGAACGTTTTAAAACAGAAGTAGTGGATGGTACACTGAAAATTTATTACGATTACAAAGGCATTAACTGGGCCGCTAACGACAAGCGCAAATTAAAAGCATACGTTTCTTTTAAAACGCTTGAAAGGCTGCATGCTTCCGGTGGCGCCAGTGTGGATGTACAGGGTAATCTGACTGCAGATAAACTGGAAATGAAATTCACCAGCGGCTCATCTTTTGATGGAAAAATTACCACTAAAGAAATTGCAGTTGAACAAAACAGCGGATCTGCTGTAAACATTTCAGGTACTGCCGGTAATATTAAAGTGGATGTAAGCAGCGGCGCAGTTTTTAAAGGGTATGATTTAGCAGTTGACTTTTGCGATGCTAAAGCCACCAGTGGCGGCGGCGTGCGTATTACCATTAATAAAGAATTAAATGCCAAAGCCAACAGTGGTGGTGGCATTAAATACAAAGGCAGCGCTGTTATTAAAGATTTAAATGTAAACAGCGGCGGCAGTGTTAAAAAAGCATAACGGTTAAAGCTATTAATATGAAAAAAATTATTGTTAGTGTTTTAATGCTGAGTTCAGTTTTGTTTGCAACTGCTCAAAAAGATATTATTGCCGACCCCAATGCAGTTGTACGTACTGTTAATGGCAGTTTCAGTGCAGTAAAAATTTCTGATGGTATCGATTTGTTTTTATCGCAGGGAGATGAAGAAGCAATTGCAGTAAGTGCATCCGAAGAAAAATACAGGGATGGCATTAAAACAGAAGTTGTAAACGGGTTATTAAAAGTATACTACACTAATGAAAAAGGCTGGGCAAACTGGAAAAACCGCCACCTGCGTGTGTATGTTTCGTTTAAAAATTTAAATAAAGTAGAAGCTTCCGGTGCTTGCGATGTGCAGGTATCGGGTGTAATAAATGTTCCATCGCTTTATTTAAGTATGAGTGGCGCCAGCGATTTTAAAGGAGCGGTACAAATAAGTAACGATTTAAAAATGAATTTAAGCGGCGCTTCAGATGTTACAATAAAAGGCACAGCAACAAATGTGGATATAGAGTCCAGCGGCGCCAGTGATGTAAAAGGATACGATTTGCTGGCAGACTATTGCACTGCAAAAGCATCCGGCGCATCAGACATACACATTACAGTAAATAAGGAGTTAACAGCACATGCCAGTGGCGCCAGCGATATTAAATTTAAAGGCAGCGGAGTTATAAAAGAACAACATGCCAGCGGCGCCAGCAGTGTAGAAAGGAAAGGATAATTATTTGATGAGTGATTAATAAAGAGAACCGGCATTTGCCGGTTTTTTTATTTTGCAAATGCCCACAATAAAAATGCAGGTAATTGCTGCCGCCACGATGTATAATCATGAATGCCATTAACGTCATTGATGTAAACAATGTCTTCAGGCAAACAAACATTTTTACTTTTAATTAATTCTATAAGGTCTTTGGTATCATCTTCCACATCAATAATGCCGTCTTTATCCCTGTCGCCGGTTTCTTCTTTACCACCGGTATAAAACCAATATTTTAAATGTGGTTTTTTATGGCTGCTGCGTATTTTATTTATAATAATGCGGTTCTTATCATCAGTATAATCAGCTGCACTAACATCTTTATTGCGCCACCAGAAAGAACCGGAGAATACACCCACTTTATCAATTTTACCTGCATTATCCCACGCAATATCAAAAGCAGATAATCCGCCTAAAGATGAACCGGCAATTACAACTGATTTAAACTTGGGTACTGCAGCTTTCTTTTTTATAAAGGGATATAATTCATCATCAATAAATGCAGCATACTTATCTGCTTTATCGCCCCGGTTCATAAAATCCGGTTCACCACTTACGCCGTATTCTTTTTCCCGGTTGCCCGCATGTATGGCAACAACCAGTAAGGGTTCAATCAGTTTTTTACTGTAAAGGCTGTCAACAATTTTTTTTACACCCAGTTTCTCCAAATCCTGTCCATCATTCAGCAATAATAAATTCATGGTGCTTTTATCATCGGGCATTGGTGTGTTTATAATGGTTAATTTAACCTGGCGCTGTAAATGACGGCTGTATACTTCATCATCCTGTTGTTTTATTTTCTTTTTGCATCCAGTGCTTAAAACCGCTGTCAGTAAGGATAGTACGATAATGGCGTGTTGCTTCATAAAAAATAATTGTACAACAAATGTATATTATTTGGCAGCAACCCCTCAATACATTACTTTTGCAGTGCGAAGTAGAGCAGCGGTAGCTCGTCGGGCTCATAACCCGAAGGTCCTAGGTTCGATCCCTAGCTTCGCAACTAAATCTAAGGCTCTGGTTAGAGCCTTTTTTTGATTAAATAAGTTCTTTGTTCGGGTTCTCTATGTTTACAGTTTATGTTTTATATAGCAAAACGTTTGATAAAATTTATGTTGGGTATACATCTGACATAAACCAGCGGCTTCTCTCTCATAATGAATTAGGAAAAAAAGGCTGGACAATAAAATTCAGACCTTGGAATTTAATTTATAAAGAAGAGTTTGCAGCTAAAGGTGAAGCTATGAAACGGGAGAAAGAATTGAAAACTGCAACAGGAAGAATCTTTATATGGACCTTAATAAAGCGATGTAGTGGCTCATATCCGCCAGCTGGCGGACCTAGGTTCGATCCCTAGCTTCGCAACTAAATCTAAGGCTCTGCAAGAGCCTTTTTTATTCTCAGTTAAAACTGGTGAATTTGATTACCTTCTCTTTCTCAAACAGGTTTCGGGCCGGTTTTCAAATTCATTTATTGTATTGAATATAATTATGAAATCAGGCTTTGTAAACATATTTGGCAAGCCCAATGCCGGTAAAAGTACCCTGTTAAATGCATTAATGGGAGAGAAGATGGCCATTGTATCACCCAAAGTGCAAACCACTCGTCACCGCATTAAAGCCATATTGACCGAAAAAGATTACCAGATAATTTTTTCTGACACGCCGGGTATTATTGAACCCAAATATAAACTGCACGAAAAAATGATGCAGGCGGTTAAAAGCAGCCTGGAAGATGCAGATGTGGCGTTGTTAATTGCAGACATTAACGAAGACCAGGAAGAAAGCAACAATATATTTACTGCATTAAAATTGAAAGTGCCTGCAATAGTGGTGCTTAATAAAGCAGATAAAGCCAATAAAGAACAACAGGAAAAAATTACAGAATTTTACCGCAGGCAATCGTATTGTAAGGAAGTAGTTATTCTGTCTGCTTTAAAAAAGAATGGCATTGATTTTTTACTGAAAAAAATTGTAAAACTTTTGCCCGAAGGCGAACCCTTTTTTGCAGGCGATGACATCAGTGATTTACCCACTAAATTTTTTGTGGGTGAAATGATACGGGAAAAAATATTCCAGTTTTTTGGAGATGAAATCCCGTACCATACCACGGTGGTGGTGCAGGAGTTTAAAGAAAAAACAACCTTAATAAAAATTGGTGCAGATATTATTGTGCAGCGGGATACTCAAAAAGGTATTATTTTAGGCGAAGGCGGAAAAATGATAAAGAAAATTGGCACTGAAGCAAGAAAGGATATTGAAGAGTTTTTGGGCAGCAAAGTTTTTTTAGAGCTGTTTGTAAAAGTGCGCCCCAAATGGCGGGATAATGAAATGCAGTTAAGGGAATACGGTTATTAAAAAATGAACAAAGAGCAATGAATAATTAACAATACCCTGTTTATAATAAACACAGGATTGTTCATTGTTATTTGATAATTGTTAATTGAATATTATGAGTTTTACATTAGCAATAACAGGCCGCCCCAATGTGGGCAAAAGCACTTTCTTCAACCGCATGCTGGAGCAGCGCAAAGCAATTGTGGATGATGTAAGCGGCGTAACAAGAGACCGCCAGTACGGTATTGCAGAATGGGCCGGCAAAACATTTAACGTAATTGATACCGGCGGTTTTGTTGCCGGCAGCGATGATGTATTTGAAAAAGAAATACGCAAGCAGGTGCATATTGCAGTGGAAGAAGCCAACGCTATAATTTTTATGGTGGATGTATCTACCGGAATTACCGATTTGGACGAAAGCATGGCAGATGTATTGCGCCGCAGCAACAAGCCGGTTTTTTTAGTGGTTAATAAAGTTGATAACCACGACAGGCTTTTAGAAGCAAGCGAATTTTACAGCCTTGGTTTTGAGCATATCTTTTTTGTATCCAGCATAAGTGGCAGCGGCACCGGCGAAATTTTAGATGCAGTAACTGCATTGATTAAGCCGGAAGATGAAGCCACCGCTATTAACAGTGAGTTGCCAAAGTTTGCCATTATTGGCCAGCCTAATGTTGGTAAATCATCTTTATTAAATGCATTAATTGGCAAAGAAAGAACCATTGTAAGCGATATTGCCGGCACTACAAGAGATACCATACACACACACTACAATTTGTTTAATAAAGAGTTTGTGCTGATAGATACTGCGGGCATACGCAAAAAAACAAAAGTGCATGAAGACCTGGAGTTTTACTCTGTAATACGTGCCATTAAAGCCATGGACGAAGCAGATGTTTGTTTAATGATGCTGGATGCAGGGAAAGGTATTACAGCACAAGACCTTTCTATATTTGCACTGGCTGCAAAAAAAGGAAAAGGCATTGTAGTGCTGGTAAACAAATGGGATTTGGTGGACGAAAAGAAAACCAACACAGCAAAAGAGTATGAAGCGGAATTAAAAAAACGATTTGCCCCGTTTAGCGATGTGCCCATTATATTTATTTCGGTGCATGAAAAGCAGCGTATTTTTAAAAGTATAGAAGCAGCGCTGGAAGTGTATGAAAACCGCCGCAAAAAAATACCTACATCAGAATTAAACGAAGTAATGCTGAAGGCGGTTGAAGGCTATAAACCACCGGTAGTAAGAGGTATTTCAATTAAAATAAAATACATATCACAACTGCCAACCACCAACTCGCCGGCATTTGCATTTTTCTGCAACCTGCCCGATGATATTAAGCAGCCATATAAAAATTATTTAGAAAACCAGCTAAGGCAGCATTTTAATTTCAGCGGTGTGCCGGTAAGGCTCTTCTTCCGTAAAAAATAATAGCAGGGCCAATTTATTTACTTATGCCAAATTCATATAAAGCAGTAGTTTTGTCCCGATTTTTTAAAACTAAAAAAAACAAAATGAAAAGATTATTTGCAATTTTAGCAGTGGCAGCTGTAATGACGGCTTGTAACAGCGGAGAAGAAAAAGCAGCTGAAACACCGAAAAATGATTCAACAACATCATCTGTAGCGGCAGATGCACAAAAAGCGGCAGACTCTGTTAATGCGGCCCTTGATACAGCAAAAAACAAAGGTGCTGCTGCTATGGACAGTATTAAAGAAGGCGCTTCTAAAATGATGAAAGGAGTAAAAGAAGGTGCTAAAGAAATAGCTGACAAAACAGTAGAAGGCGCTAAAGAAGTAAAAGACGCTACTAAAAAAGCAGCAGATAAAGTGAAAGATGCTGTAAAACATTAATAAGCAATTTCTTAAATGTACTGTATCAAGCCCCCTGCACACGGGGGCTTTGTTATTAGTAAAATACAATGTGAAAAACTTTATAAATGATAACAGTTATTTCATTTGAAACTTTAGCGATTAACCTTTACTTTTATATCTCTCCTTATCCGTTACAACCAATCCCGTTTTCGTCCCCTGTGAGAAGATTAATATTATTAAAAAAATCTCCTTACAATGAAGAAATTTTACGCAGTTCTCGTAACACTATCTCTATGCGGTGCACTCACTGCACAATCAATTTTCGACAACCCTATTACAGGTACTAACCCAAACACTGCAAACCCCTACACCACCGGGCAAACAGTGGATGCTAACCTTTCTGTTTCTGGTATTGGCAGGGGAACGGGCATCGCTAGCTCTAATGCAAATGATCGCTATAATGCCAATGGATGGAACAGTGCATCCTTTGATGCCAATGACTATTTTGAATTTACTATTACGCCTAATTCAGGAAAAACAGTAAGCTTTACAAGTTTTGTTTTTACATTACAAAATTCAAATACAGGACCAACAAGTGCAAATCTTTCGTTACGATCAAGTCTTGATGGTTTTACGGCTAGTATAGGAACATTAGCAACTGCTACAAACCCGGTGCTTCAAATACTATCGATCTTTCCGGGGGAGCTTATCAAAGCATTTCATCTGCTATAACCTTCCGTATTTATGCCTGGGGAGCTGGTCAAGCTTCTGGCACCTTAAGCGTTAACGATTTTACTTTTAACGGTGTAACCGGTGTATTGCCCGTTACACTTGAATATTTCTCCGGTGCAAAACTCACCAACGCTTTATCATTAAACTGGAAAGCAAATTGCTCCGGTACAGGCAGTGCAGCTTTTGTTATAGAACGCAGTACAGATGGCCGCCGTTTTTCTGAAATAAATAATTTTACTGCAAGTGCGTTACGTTGCCAGCAGCCTTTTCAATATGTTGATAACAGCGCCGCTGCAGGTAAAAATTATTACCGCATTAAAGTAACTGAAGACAATGGTAAAACTTTTTACAGCAGCATTATTGTGTTATTAAATGCAGCAGATGGTTTTGATATTGCAGGCATATTACCCACCGTGGTAAGCAACAGCGCTGTACTAAATGTAACAGCCGCTCAAAAAACACAATTAACAGTTACCATCAGGGATTTTGCAGGCCGCAAAATGCAGCAGCAGGTATATAATCTTGTTGCAGGCAGCAACCAGCTTACCGTAAATGCGGCCAATTTGCCCGCAGGTATTTACAACGTAACAGGTGTAACTGCAGCCATGCAAACAGCCACCATTCGTTTTGTAAAGCAGTAAGCAAAATTTATTTATAGTTATTATCAATGCCGTGTACAAAAAAGTACACGGCATTTTATTTGCCGGCAGTTATTTAAAAAATTATGTATTTTAATTAATTGAATTTATATTTACTCCAGCAACTACTTTCAGCTTCATCCATTTTTATAGAAAAACCCACCTTCAGGCAGAGCTAAAATCTTTTTCATTCACCTTAATACAAAATGTATGAAAAGATTTATGACAGCTACCCGTAAAATTTTTACACCTATTATTTTTTTACTGTTTACACCTGTTTATTTTTTAAATGCGCAAACAGTAACATGGGCAAATGCAGCGGCAGCCACCGATTGGTATACAGCCGCCAACTGGTTACCATCCACCAGTGCCGCAGCATGGTTGCCAACAAATATTGCGCTGTTTAATAATACCGGCAGTGCAACCGCTGCAGGTATTAACATGAACAGTTCTTCACTGTCAATAGGCGCTGTTAATTTAACCGGCCGCCACCGTGCGCTTGCCATTGGTAATTCTGGTACCGTTGATGGAACACTGCAATTAAATGGTGCCACCATCAGTGGTTTTACAAACGTTATTATTCATAACAGCAGTATAATTCCACCATCGCCGTTAACCATACAAAAAAATGTGGGTGCCGGTACAGGTGCAATGGAGTTGGTATTGGGTAATGCGGTTGATAATATCATTCTTGCTGACGGGCCATTGGGCACTATAACAATAGCAGTACCTGTAAGTGGTGCCGGTAAAAAACTCACACTCAGGTCAACTGTAACAGATGGCTCAACAGTAACTTTATCTGCCGCCTGTACTTATACAGGATTAACAACCATTAATGCAAGAATGAGCCGCCTGGTACTTAATAAACCCGGCGGGGGCACATTACCATTCAGGAATGATGTATTGGTGGCAGACGGTTCCTTAGAAGTTAATACCAATCAAACCTTAAGAAATATTACAATCAATGGTACAGGAAGAGTAGTGGTGGGCAATGGAGCCACGCTTACAGTTACCGGAACACTTACAAAAAGTGATCCCGGTGCTGTTATACTTTCGGGCGGGGGGCGCATTGTTTATACAACCGGTGCATCATTAAAATACACTTCGGGTGCCACTGCAACCATTGGTAACGAATTTCCCGCTTTATACGGGCCCACTAATGTGGAGTTTAATGCACTGGCAGGTTCGCTGCCTTTTTCAAGAGCTATAGCCGGAACGCTTACAATAATCGGTAATTTATTATTGAATAATAACGACATTACTGCCCGTAACGTTATCGGCAGTGGCCATATAATTACCAATGGCTTCGGCAAGCTTAATATAACAAGTATTGGCGCCACGCCTGTTACATTTCCAATAGCAGCTGCGCTGGGGCAAAATAATCCGGTAACTATCAGCAACGGGCAGGGGCTTACATATGGTGTAAGGGTAGAGGCCGGCATTAACCCGCCGGGTGTTACAGATGCAAGCAAGTGTGTAAACCGAACATGGAATATTACACCGGTTGGTCCTTTAAGTGCATCACCGGTTAACCTGTCGTTTTATTATACTGCTGCAGATGTAAACCCCGGCTTTAGCCATACTGCCACAGTGGATGTTGGCAGTTTTATATCACCCAACTGGACGGTGGCACAGGCAGGCATAACGCAGGTTATTCCGCTGCCATCATCCATTGCATTTATGATACTCGGTGGAGCCAACACTTTTGTAATAGGCAATACAAGCGCTGTGCATTAATATGGTGTTACCCGTATAAAATAATTTACCTGCTGCTAAATGGCAGCGGGTAAAATTTTTAATATGCACTTGTGTGGAAAACATTATAACCGTTCTTATTTTTAATTGCGGCAGCAAATTGTTTAATTAGCGTATCTTTCTGTTTTAAACAGGCTGATTTTCTACGCCAGATTTTCATACTCCGCCCCCTGTAAAAGCTGCTGTTTTATCTTAACGCCAAATATTTAGGGTATGAAAAGAATTATACTTACAACTATGAATACTTTTTCAAAAAAAAGAATGCGGTTTTTATTTCTTTTATTATGCTTTAGTCTAATTGCATTTAAGAATTATGCACAACTATATTGGAACGGTACAGGTTCGTGGACTGCAGCTAATGCATGGAGTACGGTAAGTGGCGGACCATACAATCAAACATGGGCAACAAATAGTGCAATTTTTGACGTGCCTTCCAGTACTATTACTGGTGCAACCATTACCTGTAGTGGTATAACCGCTGTTGAAGATGTAACTGTTACACCAACAGGAACTTTCGGTACTGGGGGAACAATCATTACAATTAATGTTGCTAATGGTAAAACATTTGACTTTGGCTCCCAGGCAATATCTACAGCCGCCGGCACTGGTTTTATAAAATCAAATACGGGAGTTTTGGCGATTGCCGGAAGTACTTATAACGGAGGTTTTACAATGAATGCAGGTACGCTAGTGATTCGTGGTATAAATGCAGTTGGCTCAGGCGCTGCGTTCACAATTAATGGAGGTACTATTTGTTCTAATGCAAACCGCAATTTAACAGGAAAGCCTTCTTCAATAGTAATAGGTGGTGATTTTACAATTGGTGCAACCACAGGCCTTGCTTCCAGTACTGCAACATTAACTTTCGATGCACCAATAAGCTTAGGTACTTCTGTTACAAGAACTATTACAATAGGAAATACTGCTACTCATACTTTAAACGGAGCAATAAGTGGTACAGGTTCAGGTATTACAGTTAACACCACATCAACTGGTAAGATTACATTAGGTGCAGCCAGTACATATAATGGTTTAACTACTGTTTCAGGTGGTACATTACAACTGAATAATGCAGCTGGAAATACTTTGCCAGCAACAAACGATGTTACTATAAACAGCGGAGGAGTCCTTCAGGTTAGTACAAACCAAACACTTTATAATTTAACGCTTAATACTGGGGGAGTATTAATGATTGATAATGGGGTTACTTTAACGATTAACGGTACTTTTAATCATAATGGTGGTAGTATTGTTCCGGTTGGAACAGGAGCGATTGTTTATGGTTCCAACTCAACATTATCATATGGTGCTTCAACAGCACAAACAACAACAAATACAGAATTTCCAGCTGTCTCTGGCCCCACTCATCTTACAATCAATAATTCAAGCGGTGTAACCTTACATGCAACCAGGTCGGTATCAACTGGTAATCTTACTTTATCTGCAGGTAATCTTATAATCGGTAATAACGACATCACTGCATTTAGTACTGTTGGAGGAACAAGCACTTCGCATGTGTACACTAATGGCACAGGAAAGTTAATTTTAACTGCTATAGGAAGTCTGGCAAAAGTGTTTCCAATTGGGTCAACTGCAACATCCATAACCCCTCTTGCAATTTATAACGGCGTAAATATTGATTATGGTGCAAGAGTGGAAACGGGTTTTACTTATCCTATCTATAATGGTACAAATGCAGTAAACCGAACCTGGTTTGTGCAGGCGGCTTCAACACCAGGTGCAACAGTTAATGTAAATTTCTTTTATTCTGCCGGTGATGGAAATGGAGGATTTAATTATACTGCTACTGTTGATCATGGCGTTTACACTACAGGCTGGAATATTAACCAGACTGGTTTAGTTCAGGCAGGTTCCTATCAAGTAGCGACTTTAGTACCATCTTTTCTTGGAGGAACCGAATTGCCAATGGTAATTGGAAACCTTGGTTCAATATTAAAAACTGCTGCTTCTGTTGATTTATCTGTTCAAAAACTAAACAGCAAAGCACAACTAAACTGGGTTTTAAATAATATAGCATCTGCTAAGGAAATAACTGTAGAGCGGTCTGCAAACGGAAGAACATTCACCACGCTTGCCACAATGCCTGCACTTATCAACAATTACACGGACGATCAGTTGCTGCCGGGCACCAATTACTACCGTATTAAGATGACAGATGCCAACGGAAAAATAGCATACAGCGCTATTGCTGCTATTATTAACAGCGATGCTGGTTTTGACATTGTAAACCTGCTGCCCAATATTGTAAGTGCTGATATGCAGCTAAACATTGCGGCAGCTAAAAAAACAAAGCTGAATATTGCCATAACGGATATGGCCGGGCATACTGTAACCACATTAAATTATAACCTTGCAGCAGGCAGTAATTTGTTTGATATAAATGTTGCAAAACTGGCAAGCGGCATGTATTACCTTACTGCCGTTACTGCAGAGGGAGAAATAAAAACGGTGAAATTTGTGAAACAATAATTAAGCAAGTTGAAATTTTAAAAAATCCTTCCCGTATGCGGAAGGATTTTTTTATTGCTTTAACGGCAGCTTATAAAAAAGTGCCGCAGTTGTTTTTGGTGTTTGCGCCGGTGCAGTATTAAAATATTTTTTTACAACAATATAGCAGATGATGATGAGCAGCAATAATATCAACACAGCAATATAAGTCCAGGGCTGTTCTTTAAACTTTCTTTTGTCTTTGCGCAATTTTCTTTTAGCCAGCTGCTTTTGCAATTCCTTATTTAGCTCCTCTACAGATACACCGAGTTTTTTTGTGTCGCCAATTTGTTCCAGCCCTTCCACAGCATCATTCATAAAAGCATCGTCGGCCATCAGCTTTTCCAGCTCATGGTGGTCCTGCGCCGATAACTTTTTGCTGAGGTAATCCATCAGCTGCTGGTTATCGATGTCTTTGTTGCTGTTGTTCAATATGTCTTTTAAATTGTCAGACATGATGTTTTACAATAACTGCCCGTTATTTTTTTTCTAATAATAATTTTAAGTTGCGTTTACCATTTTGAATATGGCTTTTAACCTGCATCATGGTAAACTGCGTTTGTTCAGCAATTTCCTGGTAACTTTTTTTCTCAAGATAAAACAAAGTTATGCATAGTTGCTGCTCTTTGTTCAGTTGCTGCAATGCTGCGGCCATATTGGTAAGCGTATTGTCTTTTTCAACATGGCTGTTGCGTTCTTCTGTTTCATCGGCAGTGGCAAGTATGCGTTCGTTAATTTCTGCATTGTATTTCCCTTTGTCCCTCAACTGCATCAGGCAATGGTTTTTTGCCACCATGTAAATCCAGCTTTTAAAATAATCAACCTTGTATTTATGCAGCTCTGTAATTGCTTTTAAAAATACCTGCTGCACACTGTCTTTGGCTTCTTCTTCATTTTTTAAATACTTCATGCATACACCCAGCAGCAGCAGCGTATAGCGCTGCAGCAATATACCCAGCCATTCATTATTATGGTCGTTATAAAACCGTTGCAGCAGTTCGGTGTCGCTTATATGGTGGTGTTTGTCAGGTTGCAAAATGCTTATGGCATGTTTCTTTTACTGTGATGTAAACATAGCTTAAATTCCATAATTTAGAAGTATATAAAAATGAATTTATGACACAGGCTGTTTGCATTGTACCTGTTGCTGCTGTAAGAAAATTACCGGCACATGCTGCTGAAATGGTAAGCCAGTTGCTTTTTGGCGAGTGTTGTACTGTTACTGAAACCACTAAAGATAATTTTGCAAAAATTACTGTTAAGGCAGATGGCTATGAGGGCTGGTGCCAGTTGCAGCATTTAACTGCTGTGCATGCAGCGCTGTTTAATGAGCCGGGCAATATGCTGGCAGGAGAGTGGGTGAATGAAATTAATTGCAACGGTACAGTTATGCATGTACCTTATGGCAGTTCCTTTACAGGTTTTAATGCAGGAAGTTTTGTTTTTGGCAGCCAGCAATTTACTGTAACGGAAAAACCATGCGATATTAGTTTATTGAAAAAAGATGCTGCCACCATACAGCGCATTGCATTTACTTTTTTAAATACGCCTTATTTATGGGGCGGCCGTTCTGTTTTTGGAATTGACTGCAGCGGCTTTACGCAGCTGGTGTATAAATTTTCAGGCATTGCTTTATTAAGAGATGCCCATCAACAGGCTACACAAGGTAATACGGTTGATTTTTTACAGGAAGCCGTATGCGGCGACCTTGCTTTTTTTGATAATGATGCAGGAGAAATTATTCATACAGGAATTTTGCTGAACAGCAATGAAATTATACACGCCAGCGGTAAAGTGCAGGTGGATACAATTGATAACGGCGGTATTATAAACCGGGCCACCGGGCAACGAACGCAAAAGCTACGGATTATAAAGCGTTATTAATAAAAAATGGGTTCAGTAAATTTTCTGCAATGCTGCCATTATGTATGCGGTTGAAGTGATTGCGATGCAATCCTGAATGCTTTCGGGACTGCTATGAAAAACTGAAGCCGGTATTAAAAGATTAATCGCTTTTATTTTGAAGAACAGTATTTTTTTTGCCGGGCAGGGTATCGTTTTTTTGCGGTTTATCTATAAACAGCATTTTAACAGCTATTGCAAGCATGAGTATTGCAAATATTTTTTTTATGGCTTCGTTAGACATGTTTACAGCAATTTTACCGCCCAGCCACCCGCCAATAACAAAACCCACCGCAAGAACACCCACCACTCGTATATCTACATGCCCTTGTTTGTAATACTGCAGCACACCAAAAATTCCGGCGGGTAATAATAAAAGCCCCAGCGATGTGCCTTGTGCATCTTTTTGCGTAAAACCAAGCGCATATACCAGTGCAGGTACAATGATGATGCCGCCGCCAACACCCACCAGTCCGCTTAATGTGCCTGCAGCAATACCAATAAGTATTACTATTAAAACAGTTTGCGTATCCATATTTATTTTTTTAGCGGTCATTTAGCAAATTTTGTTTTGTACAGCGCTATGGCATCGTTTATTACTTTATATGCTGCATCTTTATTTTGAAATTCATCTATCTCCACCACTTTATTTTCAAGTACTTTATAGTTTTCAAAATAATTTTTAAGCACTGCTTTAAAATGCTGCGGCAGTTCATTTACATCTGTAAAGTGGTTTACGCCGGGGTCTTTAGTGGCAACTGCAATAATCTTATCATCTTTTTCGCCGTTATCAATCATTTGCATATTACCAATTACTGTAGCCTGTACCAGGCATAATGGCTGAATGCTTTCGCTGCATATTACCAGTATGTCCAGCGGATCGCCGTCTTCCCCCAATGTTTGCGGAATAAAACCATAGTTAACTGGATAATGAAACGATGAATAAATTACACGGTCTAATTTAAGCAGGCCTGTTTGTTTGTCAATTTCGTATTTGGTGCGGCTGCCCTGCGGAATTTCGATAAGGCCGTTTACTAATTGCGGTGCTTTATCGCCATAATGAGCACCATGCCATGGATGTAGTACGTACATAAAATGAGTTAAGTATTATGAATAATGAGTTTATAGCCAAGCCATGCTGCTGCCATGCCTGCAATTACGCTTATGATACTATACAGCAATGCCAAATTATATTTTCCATTTTGCAGCAGCATGATGTTTTCTGCACTAAAGGCTGAAAAAGTGGTGAAGCCGCCGCAAATGCCGGTGGCTAAAAAAACTTTCCAGTTGTTTAAAAACTGCTGATCTTTTATGCTGAATGCAATTACAATGCCTATAACAAAACTGCCAATAATATTTACTATTAAAGTGGCAACCGGAAAATCTTTTACGGTAAACAAAAGCGAAGTGCTGTAGCGGAGTACAGAGCCTATTGCCCCTCCAAGGGCCACCAGTAAAAAATTTTTAAACAGCATGTTATTGCGCAGTTTGTGAAACGGTGTACTTAAAATCAATGAGCCATTTGCCGTTTTTCCATACCAGTTTTAATTTATTTTTTTGATTAGTGTACGTGTTGGAATAAATTACCGTGTGTACAGAATCTGTTTCAGGTTTCAGTTCATCAATAACCACATCGGCCGTTTTGTATTTATCCAGTTCTGCCTTATCCTTTTGCTGGTACTGGCGTTTAAACGTTTCAAAGTACTGGTGATTGGTATCATCGGGCAGTACAAATTTTTCAGCAGTTTTTAAATCATTGTCTAATGTTGCTCTTATAAATGCGGTGGCTACATCAGTGTCGGTAACAGGTTCTTTTTTTTCGTTGCTGCCGCAACTGTACAAAGTGCAGGCGGTAAGGAGTAATGCAATTACTTTATTCATAGTTTAAAGGTAAATATCTTTTAGGGGTATGAGAAATAAAAAAGCACCCCGTTTTTGGAGTGCTTTTTATTTATGTATTAAAACTTTTAGTGCTGAACTTTTTTTGCAGCTTCTTCCAGCTTTTTAGCGGCGTCCTGAATTTTGTCTTTGTTTTCATTTATTTTTTCCAAACCTTCTTTCATTTTGCCGGCAATAGAGTCCACATTCATGTTTTTTAATTTATCAAGACCGCTGTTAACGCTGTCCATTACTGCAGAAGGGTCTTCTCCTTTTTCTTTCATTTTTTCCATACCCATTTGCATCATTGAAGCCTTATCAAAAGCTACTTTCCAGCTGCCGCTTTCTTTCTTTAAAATAAAATTAACCGCTTCGCCTTTTTCTTTATCCTTTACTTCCACAGTTGCTTTATCACCATCAATTTTTGCTTCGCCAAAAACCATTTTGTCTTTGTTGAACTTGTCCATATCGGCATCTTTTTTATCTTTTGCCATATTCATGCCCATTTCCATCAGGCTAAACATGCCTTCGCTGTCTTTAGTAGCTAGTTTTTTTGCAGTAGCAAAATCTTTTTTACCCAGGGCGTCAAAAAATGCAATTAATACAGATTTTGGATCTCCGCCACCGGCGTTGCAACCTGCAAAAGTTATAGCAGAAACAATGGCTGCTGCCATTAAAATTCTTTTCATAAAAAGTGTTTTAAAGTTTAGGCACCAAAAGTAATTGTATTTTTTTACGATTTATCAAACTCAGTATAAAATCTTTTTTTGCAGGCGGCAAAGTGGTTGTAAAAATAAATCATCCACACCTATAAAAGTAAAATTACCAATGCTGCTGGTGCTGAACTGCAGTTTACCACGAGTGCCCATGAGGTAAGCTTTGTAAACAAATTCGGCGCAATACATACGGTCGTTGGTTTGCAAATCAAATTTCATGTCGAACATAATGCCCATGTGGTATAAATTTTTTACTGTAATCATCAGGCTGTCTGTGTCGGCTGGCAAAAGTGTGTAACGGTAAATACCAATACCCCTGTTGCTATAGGGCTCTGCAAAGTTTTTAAAAATATCCCTTCGTATTTTTTGATCGGGGTTCCACTCGCCGCCTAAAGCATGGTATACAAAAAGTGTATCGTTTTCCACGCTTGCAATACCGCAGTGCGAATATGTTTGGTCACGTTGGTTCAGGCTGCGTAAACTTTCACTTGTAAAGTCTTTACCGGTGCGTACAATTAAATCGCCTGTGTTTATAAGTGGTTTTACAGAATCAATTTTAATAAAGGCTGCTTCAATACGTTTGGCTTCTTTTAGTGAATCTTCTTTTGAATATACCAATGAGGCTGCCTGCTGTTTATCGTTACAGGCCATTAAAAAAATGAGGCAGCTTGAAAGCCACCTCAGGGTATGTTTAACCAGGTACATAAACAAAACTACGTTGTCTTTTTAATTTCGGGTTCTTTTTTACCGTCGGCTTTGTTATACGCTTTAATAATGGATTTAACCAAGCGGTGGCGTACAACATCTTCTTCATCCAGTTCAATATGTGCTATGCCATTAATGTTTTTTAAAATCCGGGTTGCCTTAAATAAACCGCTTTGCTGATTTTTTGGTAAATCAATTTGTGAAGGGTCGCCGGTAATGATGGCTTTTGCATTAGGCCCTATACGGGTTAAAAACATTTTAATCTGGAGGTCGTTGGTATTTTGTGCTTCATCCAGAATAATAAATGCATTATCCAGCGTGCGGCCACGCATGTAAGCCAGCGGTGCAATTTCAATGGTACGTGTGGTCATATAATATCCCAGCTTGTCGGCAGGTATCATATCATCCAATGCATCGTACAAAGGGCGTAAGTACGGATCTATTTTTTCTTTTAAATCTCCGGGTAAAAAACCAAGGCTTTCACCGGCTTCAACAGCAGGGCGTGTTAAAATAATTTTTTTAACCGTTTTATTTTTCAACGCTCTTACAGCAAGTGCAACCGCAGTATATGTTTTACCGGTACCGGCAGGCCCAATGGCAAAAACAATATCGTTTTTATCACAGGCTTCCACCATCATTTTTTGATTGGCAGTACGTGCCCTTACGGTTTTACCGTTTGGCCCAAATACCAATACATCATTAGGATTGCGATCCATAAAGTTGTCTATAACTTTTTCATCATCGCCCCCTAAAATTTGTTCAAAATAATTGGCGCTCATGTGGCCGTTACGTTCCAGGTACTGCAGTATTAATTCAATTTTTTCTTTGGCGCCGGTAATTTGTTCCGGTGCGCCGCTCAATTTTATTTGTGTACCACGGCTGAGGATTTTTAAGAGAGGAAATTTCTTTTTGAGCAGTTCTAATTTTCCGTTGTTTACTCCAAAAAACTCAATAGGGTTAACGGTTTCAAGGTTAATAATTGTTTCTGTCAAAGTTTTCAAAGTTTATCATGCTGTTTATGCGGTTGACCTCCGTAATGGCAGCACTTTAAAGTGATAAAATGTTGTTTGGTACTTCTAACACATCTGTACCAAATTTAACGAAATGTGATTGATACTTCCCAAATATAATTATTAACAACAGTAAAAATTTGGTGGAAAAGTTAAAGAACTGTCAATGATAATACGATGCTGAAATTTTTATTTACATGAACGGCAAACTGGTAATGCGAATGTTTTTTTTAACTAGTAACTATGCAATAATTTTAAAAAAAATAAAACGATGAAAAGATTATTGTTTGCCGGCATAATACTTTTTGGACAGCCTGTATTTGCTCAATACAAAGCAGGTAAAACAGATACTGTACGCACCGTAATAATTTATGCCGATACGAATGCAACAGGCAATGCTGTTTACACTTCACTTAAAGAGCAGCATAAAAAACAAATAACAAGAAACCATAGTAAAGCGGTGTATGTTTTGCCCGGCGCAAGAAGAAATGCAAACCTTAGTGCAAAGGAGTTAATGAAAGCAGAGGTGACAAGAATGACAGGAGAATAGTAAACTAAAGTGCAAAAATTATTTGCTGCGTATTGCTACAACCGCATCCATTTTAGCAGCACGCCTTGCAGGAATGATGCCTGCAATTATACCTGCAACAATGCAGATAATAATACTTGCCACCAGCATTGGTACCGATATAAATACAGGGAACTTAAAAAGATTGGTAAGTACAAAACTAAGCAGCCACACAAAGAGTAAACCGAAAGCGCCGCCAATAACACATAGCATGGCAGCTTCCATTAAAAATTCAAAAAGTATGCTGCTGCGTTTTGCACCAATGGCTTTTTTAAGGCCAATAACAGGGGTGCGTTCTTTTACTGTAACAAACATAATGTTTGCAATGCCAAACATGCCTACTATTAAACTGATGCCACCTATTACTGCGCCAATAATATTAATGGTAACAAACGAATCGGAAATGGCTTTGCTGAAAGCTTCCACACTGTTCAACGAAAAATTATCTTCTTGTGTGGGGGAGAGGCGGCGTAAGCGGCGCATAATGCCTCTCAGCTCATCTGTAAGTGCTTTGGATGATACGCCATCTTTGCCTTTTGCAATTATTATTGGATTGGTATTTTCTTCCTTATAAATTGTTTTGCAATAATTATATGGAAGCATAATACAGTTATCATAATCCCAGCTGATGAAATTTTTACCTTCTTTTTTTATAGTGCCTACAACGTTAATACGCTTACCGTTTAATTCAATTTGTTTTCCTATTGCCCTTTCAGGATTGCCAAATAATTCTTCTGCAAGTGTATTGCCAATTACTGCGCTGTTGGTTCCGTTATTAAATTCCACTTGTGAGAGGTAGCGGCCATTGCTAAAAAAAATGGGCTGAATTTTTATTTGTGCCTCTACAATGCCATACACTGTAATGCTGCTCATGGTGCTGTTTAAATACGATATGTTACCACGGGTTTGCATTAAAAATGCATTATCATCTAACAGGCCGCTTAATTGTTTTATTAAACCAGCTTCTTCATATTTCATGGTTGGCCTTGCCCTGTATTTCCACCATGGGTTATCCGGCCCGCCGCTGTATTCCCATTTATCAATATAAATAGTGTTGGTGCCCAGGCCCTTTACTTCGTTTTGTATATTTCTTTCCAGGCTGTTAACTGTAGTAAGCACACCTATAATACAGAAAATACCAAAAGCAACACCAGTAAGGCTTAATGCCGTACGCAGTTTGTTTACTTTCAGTTCCTGTAAAGTAAGCCGTAATGAATTGAGTGTAATATTGAGTGAAGCACCCATGCATCAAATGTACGTATACAGCGGCAATTGTGCTGGTAAAATGTATGAATGGTTTATTTAAAGCGCAGGTATTTGTAAATAAATTATTTTATTTTCATGCTTAAAATGTAAAAAACATGGCGGATCAATTGGATGAATTCAATAATGAAACAGGTTGCCCCAAATGCGGCAGCGGAATTATAAGCCCTGTAAAGTATACCTGGTGGGGCGGTGTACTGGGGCCAAAATTGTTACATCACACAAAATGCGAAGCATGTGGGTACCGCTATAACAGCAAAACACGTAAACCGAATACAACCGGAATAATAATTTATTCCGTAGCGATTTTTGTGGTGGCTTTTACAGTATATTATTTTTTACGAAAGGGGCTATAAGTTCATTTTATGTTGAAATAAAAAAGCCGAGAACAATTCCCGGCTTTTTTATACTTCTATTATTTGTATTATCCTTTTTTAGGCTTTACCAATTTAGGTTTTGGTAATGCTGGTTTGGTTTGTTTGTTTTCGCCTTTTAAAGTGGCTGCTAACTTTAATGCTTCGTATGCATTAACAATACCACCGGTTTTACTTATGTCGCTAAGGTTAACCATTTCATCAGTACCGGGCTTTGTTACTTTATAAGGAGGCATCTGTGCTGATTTTTCAATTACATATTTCAGCTGCTTTGCGGTAAGTGAAGGAAAGTATTCAAGCGTTAAAGCTGCAATGCCGGCTACTAATGGGCAGGCCATGCTGGTTCCGTTTAAATTACCATAAGTATTGCCGCCAGGAATAGTAGAATAAATTTTTACGCCGGGAGAAAATACATCCACTTCATTTTTACCATAATTGCTGAACGATGCTGTAAGCCCGCCATTTTTTGGATCGCCACTGGCACCAACAGTAATAACATTTGAAGCCCTGCCTTTTCCACTGATGTAAGCAGGAGAGGGAAAATTATCTTCTGTATCAACATTTTTACTGTCGTTACCTGCTGCATGCACCAGTAATACATTTTTGCTTTCTGCATATTTAAACGCATCATCCACCCATTGTTTTTGTGGCGAAAAATCTTTACCAAAACTCATGCTGATGATTTGTGCACCATTATCCACAGCATAACGGATGGCGTTGGCAATATCTTTATCATGTTCATCACCATCCGGTACAGCACGTATCATCATAATACGCACATTATCGGCAATACCATCAACACCCACACCATTGTTGCGTACAGCGCCAATAATACCGCTGCAATGTGTGCCATGCATGGGTGTGGCAGCCATAATATCATTGTTACCGTATTTACGGTCGTTTATATTGCTCTCGTCATCTTTTACAATATCGGCACGGTAGGTTTTAGGAGCACTGTTTTTTGCCTCCTCTTTTCTTTCCTCGCCGGCTAAGTATTCATCAAAGCCTTCTAAAAATTCTTTATTGGTAGCTTCTAACTGGTTGTTCATTTTCATTAAACCCAGTAATGTATTTTTTGCTTTACGTGCCGGAACATCTTGTGGTAAAAAGGCATTCAGTTCGTTACCTGTAAATACGGGTTTTGCCAAAGCTATTTTAAGAATGCTGTCGCTTTCTTTAAGGCTGGTGCCCAGCTTTCTTAAGAACAATATATCTGCACCTCCTTCAGATTCGCTGTCTCCCATAATTTTTGCTTTCGCCTTCTTCCACATAATGTATTCCTGCCTTTCGGGTACATTCAGTTCATTTTCGTTTATTTCTTTTCCATCGTATTTTGCTTTAAGGGCATGGTATACTCTTGCAGCTTCATAACTGTCTTCTTTTACATTGCGTCCATCTTTACCTCCTAAAAAATTCCAGCCATGCACATCGTCTACGTAACCATTTTTATCATCATCAATTCCGTTGCCCGGTATTTCTTTTGGGTTGGTCCATAGTATGGGTTTTAAATCTTCATGCAGTGTATCAATACCACTGTCAATAACAGCAACAATAACAGTTTTGCTTTTAAGATTTTTACTTTTGATAAACTCGTATGCTTTTGATGCGCTTACACCGTAGTAGCCATCTTTTTCTTTGTCCATCATATGCCAGCCATTGGGCGTTGTTTCTTTTTGAGCAACTGCGGCTGTACTTAATAAAATGGTACCGATTAAAATTCCAGAGAATTTAGTCATTGTTATTTTATATTAGTTATTGCGAAAATAAAGGGGATATTTTACTGTGCCATACCGTTTATCAGGTATTTGCACAATTTTAAGTTGTTTAAATGTTATTGAAGGTCAAATTTTATTCCTTGTGCCAGCGGCAGTTTTGTAGTGTAATTAATAGTATTAGTTTGCCGGCGCATATATACTTTCCATGCATCACTGCCACTTTCCCTGCCGCCGCCTGTTTCCTTTTCACCTCCAAAAGCACCGCCAATTTCGGCACCGCTGGTACCAATGTTTACGTTGGCAATGCCGCAATCGCTTCCTGTTGCAGATAAAAACTGTTCGGCTTCACGCAGGTTAGTAGTCATTATTGCGCTTGACAAACCCTGCGGCACACCATTTTGTAAAGCAATTGCTTCTTCAATGGTTTTGTATTTCATTAAATAAAGAATGGGTGCAAACGTTTCGTGCTGTACAATAGCGTAATCATTTTTTGCTTCGGCAATGCAGGGTTTTACATAGCAGCCGCTTTCAAATCCCTTACCTTTTAAAACACCGCCTTCAACAATAAACTTTCCACCGGCTGCTTTACAGCTTTCAATAGCGGCTAAATACATTTTTACTGCATCTGTATCAATTAATGGCCCCACATGATTTTTTTCATTTAATGGATTACCAATGCTTAATTGTTTATATGCGTTTACCAGTTTTTCTTTAAACTTGTTATAAACACTTTGATGAATAATTAATCTTCTTGTTGTGGTGCAGCGTTGCCCGGCAGTACCCACAGCGCCAAATGCGGCACCAATTATTGCCATATCCAAATCTGCATCTTTACTAATAATAATGGCGTTGTTGCCACCCAGTTCCAAAAGGCTTCTTCCTAATCTTTCTGCAACAGCTTTTGCAACGGCTTTACCCATGCGTGTGCTGCCTGTTGCTGAAACTAACGGAATGCGCTCATCGCTGCTCATCCATTCGCCTGTTTCCCTTCCACCAATAATAATATTGCTTACACCTTCGGGCACATTGTTTTGCTCAAATACCGGTTGAATAATTTTTTGACAAGCCACTGCACACAGCGGAGTTTTTTCACTCGGCTTCCATACACATACATCACCACACACCCAGGCCAACGCTGCATTCCAGCTCCATACAGCTACAGGAAAATTGAATGCAGAAATAACACCAACTATTCCCAGCGGGTGATATTGCTCATACATTCTGTGCCCCGGTCTTTCGCTATGCATGGTTAAACCGTGTAACTGGCGTGATAATCCCACCGCAAAATCACAGATGTCAATCATTTCCTGCACTTCGCCTAAACCTTCCTGGAGGCTTTTACCCATTTCGTAACTTACTAATTGACCCAGTGCCTGTTTGTTTTTACGCAGTGCTTCACCAACTTGGCGTACCACTTCGCCACGTTTGGGTGCAGGCCATTGGCGCCATGCTGAAAAAGCTTTTTGTGCAGTGTTTATCACAGCGTCATAACTTTTTTTATCAGCACTGTTTACTGTGGCAATTAGTTTTCCATCAACAGGGGAGAAGGAATTAATTTTTTCAGCTTTGGTATCTATCCATTTTTTCCCGGTAGATACGCCAGCATTGTTCTTTTGAATTTTTAACTGGGCAAGAAATTTCATTATGCAATCTTTAGGGTGCAAAGGTAGGGGAGTTACGGCTTGTCGAAACTCTTGTCATTAATGTAATAGGAATACATCCCATTATCTTTATATAGATTCAGTAAATATTCCTTCGTGGCTTTTTTTTCTTTTTTATTTAATAACGAAGAAATGGAAGAATAAAACTTTATGTTCACTGGAATACCATAGACTACACATCCAGAATGCCACATTACCATTTCTTTGTCGTTTAAATGCTGCTTGAAAATATTTGTTTTAACTGTTAGAGTTGTATCTCTTAAGCATAGGTTAGAAAAAGCACAAATTCTTACATATGGGTTTTGGTGATTTGCTAATACAGCGAGTTCTTTTGTTAATGCAAAGCTATCTAATAGTGCATAATAATTTGGTTGCTTTGAAAGCCTGCTTTCAATCCCTATTGTGCGGCTTTCGAAACGTTCTATAGTTGAAATTTCAAGAACTAAATTTGCTATTGCTGCTTTATGCAGAATTGAATCATGGACATCAATTATGGGAAAATCTTTTGGCGGAATTGAGTCTAAGACAATAAGCTCATCAATCAGTGATTTCTTTCTTACATTACATGAAATGAAAAAAAGAACTGAAATTAATGTGAGGCTTACTAAAGGTTTAGGAACAGTCATTGTTTTAGCTTGTATGAAAGTTAAACAACAATAGTGAGATAGATAAAAAACTGCCTAATTTTTAACAATACTATCAATACTGCTCTTTCTCGTTGGGGAAATCTTTACTTTTTACATCAGCAATATATTGCTGTACTGCTGTTGTTATCTGTTCGTTCATATTAAGATACTGGCGCAAAAAACGTGGTTTAAATTCTGTATTAATTCCCAGCATATCATGCATAACCAATACCTGTCCGTCACAATCGCCTCCGGCACCAATGCCAATGGTGGGTATATTTATACTTGCTGTAACTTCTTTTGCCAGTGCAGCGGGTATTTTTTCTAATACAATTGCAAAGCATCCTGCTTCCTGCAGCAGCAGGGCATCTTTGCGTAATTTGTCAGCTTCAGCTTCTTCTGTTGCCCGTACCACATAAGTACCAAACTTGTTTATTGACTGGGGTGTTAATCCCAAATGCCCCATTACAGGCACGCCTGCACTCACAATTTTTTTAACGGATTCCAAAACCTCTTCACCGCCTTCTAATTTTACGGTATTGGCGCCGCTTTCTTTCATTATTCTTATAGCAGAGGCTAAAGCTATTTCAGAATTAGATTGATAGTAACCGAATGGAATATCGCATACAATTAAACTTCTTTCTCTTGCCCGTACCACGCTTTGTGCATGGTAAATCATCTGATCCAATGTAATAGGTAACGTGGTGGTGTGGCCGGCCATTACATTGCTGGCGCTGTCGCCTACCAAAATAACATCTATACCTGCCGCGTCAAAAATTTGTGCAAATGAAAAATCGTAGGCCGTTATCATGGAGATTTTTTCTCCGGCGGCTTTCATTTTCTGTAAAGTATTGGTGGTAACTTTTTTTACTTCTTTTAGTGCAGCAGACATGGTAGCTGATTTTTGCTGCAAGATAGGTATTGCCATTTAATTGAAGAGTGCGAAGCTTTGTGCAACGTATAAAATTAAAATCTCGGGCAACGTACAGCATCGGCTTTGGGGTTATCCCTGTCCAGCGATTTTTGATAACTCAATGATAACTCAAAACCTCCTTGCCCACGGCTTGCAGCTTTTAACTGCGAAATATTAGCATCGTAACTTACAGCAACAGCAAAAGGTTTAAACTCAAGTTTTGCAACTGGTATTACTGCATCTTTCCAGCGCAATAAAACACCCCCGTGCAAAATATATTGCGGGTCTTCAATATCATCCAGCCTCCAGGAATATAAAGCGCCACCCATTGTTTCCGTATAAGTGCCTTGCTTTGAGTAGTCGCCATATAAAGTAAAATAGGAATACTCGTTAACTGTCATTCGCAGGCCTACTGAACCCACCCATTTTGGCACCATTTCATAATTAGGATTGCCGTAAAAAGATACCTTAGTGGCTTTATTAAAATGATGGTATGCGGCACCGAGGTAAATATTATTATCCGGATTATCACCAATTTGCGAATTGAAACTCATACCCACGCTTGCATCCAGGTATGAATAGGAGTTACGGGGAAAACTTTCTCCATCTGACAAACCGGGATTAAAACCGGTGCCATCATACTGGCTGTTAGTGGTTACTTTACTTCTGTCAATACTTCGTTGTACCCAGCCACCCATAAAACCTAAAGAAAGGTACCTGTTTTTGTCGCCGCTTAATGACTTATGATAGTTTACTGCCGGTAAAATATGAGTGGATTGTAATGCAATGGTGCCGGCTTTATCGTACAAAATTTGCCCGCCAATAGTTAAAAAATCATCTCCCCGGCCAACAGGCTTTTTATATTCAATATTTAAAGAGCCCGTTTGATAAGGGGTGGTTACAGTATTCCATTGATTGCGGTAAACAGATTGAACCCGGATGTCTCCATTAAAAATACCTGCTAATGCAGGATTCCGTAAAAGCGGGGTTTCGAAAAATTGTGAAAAATGAATGTCCTGGGCACTCAATTTTGCCACAATAAAAGTAAGCAGTAAGATGGGTAACCCTTTCTTCATGGTTTCTCAGGGGGTGTTGTTAGCGCTATTGGTTTAAAACGAATTTTTATAATAAATATTATTGAATAAGTGTGATATTGCCTTTAAAGGAAAGCACTTCGCTGTTTTCACAAATTATTTCAATAATATAAGTATAAACATCTGCATTCAATAACTTCCCATTATATCTTCCGTTCCAGCCACTTAACGGGTCGTTAGGTGTAAGGTTAGCTTTTTGAAATACCATTTCGCCCCAGCGGTTAAATATGCGCATGCTTTGAATTTTAAATAAC
The DNA here is from genome assembly GCA_044225605.1 of Ferruginibacter sp. Classification (GTDB taxonomy): domain Bacteria; phylum Bacteroidota; class Bacteroidia; order Chitinophagales; family Chitinophagaceae; genus Ferruginibacter. Next base: position 147,068 of record JBGAIJ010000004.1, on the reverse strand, counting down.
CCTTTGCCACGAGGGTAAAACCAATCATTAACGCCGTTATTGTTAGGAGAGAAAGTATTGGGTATAAAAATATTCTGCTCATTACAGAGTACAATTACCGTTATGTTATCCATATTAACACAGCCATTTGCATCAGTAACCTTAATGGTATAAACGGTTGTATTTTTAGGTGAGGCAACAGTTGTATAACAATTAGTACAACTTAAACCGGTTGCAGGGCTCCATAAATAATCTATTACCGGAGATCCTGTTGGTGCTATAACAACCGATGAGCCAACTAAAATTGTTTTGTTAGGGCCTGCTTCTATTGCAGGTAAGGGGTATGCAATAACAGTTTTGTCAACAGTATCGGCGCAGCCTGAACTATTTGTAACAATAAGCCGCAAAGGATAACTGCCTGCAGTATCATACGCCTGTGATGGAGGGTTTTGCACCGATGCTGTTTTTCCGTTACCAAAACTCCATTGCCAGGTTACAGCAGATGTATCCGGCAGCAACAAAATACCTTTTACAAAAAGTTTATTGTAAACACAAAAAGTAAGATTGCCTGTAATATCTGCCGAAGGGTTAGCAACAACTTTAATAAAATTTGTTTTTATTGCAGTGTCACTGCATCCGTTTGCAGTAGTTACAATAAGGCGAACGGTATATAATCCCGGTGTATTATAAGTGTGTGAAGGATTTTGCAGCGCAGAAGTGCCACCATCCCCAAAACTCCAGTTGTAACTTGTTATTGAAGCGTTGCTGATAGTTGAATCAGAAAAATTGACTGTACCAGAGCCACAATATAGAGAATCGTCAGCGCCAAAATTTACATTACTTTTTGTGATAAGAATCGTATCAATACCAGTTACAGGAATCTGGCAGCCGGTTTGATCTTCCATAATTACTTTTGGCACAAACTGCCCGGGCAGCAGGTAATTATACACCACGTTTGAATCGGTTGTGGCAAGCGTTGTACCATCATTAAAATCCCACAAATAAGTTACAGGGCCCGGTGTGGATATATGAAAAGTAACAGGTAAAGGTGAACAGCCTGCAAGCGGCATATATGTTAAAGTGGCTGTTGCCGGGTAAACAATAATTGTTTTAAAAGCGGAGTCCTCACACAATCCCGGTCCGTTAACAAGCATTTTAACTCTGTAAGTGCCTGGTGCTGCATAATAGTGTGTGGGGCTTTTTGAGCCGCTTTTACCACCATCACCAAAATCCCATGCAGTAGAAAGCAGGTCGGTAGTGGTGTTTGTAAAGTTAACTTCAAACGGCGTGCATGAACTTATAGAGTCGTTCACTGTAAACGATGCTTTAACAGTATGCACTTTTATATAAAGATTTTTTGTGAAAGTATTTGGGCAGCCGATAATATCTGTAACAGTTAGTTTTACAGTGTAGTCACCATCTGCAGCATAATTTTTAATTGGGTTTGTAGCGGTGGAAAAAGTACCATCACCAAAATCCCAGTTATAAAGAAGGTTTGTACCGCTTGAACTGTCAGTAAACAGAACATTTGCACCACGGCAGGTAAGCGTATCCTTACTTGCAAATTTTGCTTTAGGCGATGTAATGAATAGTGGCGTACCATTGATAAATGTATTTGTACAGCCATAACTATCCGTTACAGTAAGTTTTATAATAAATAAACCAGCCGTATCATATACATGCGTAAATGGCGGCGAAGTAAAGTTTTGTGTTTTACCATCACCAAAATCCCAAAACCAGTTTACAATAGGGTGCACACCATCGGTGATACTTTGGTCATTAAAAGTTACTGTTAAGGGTTTGCAGCCTGTAACGGGGTTAAATGTAAAACCGGCAACCGAACCCCATACTCTTATTACATTGGATTTGGTTATGGTGGAAACACAACCTCTGTTGTCGGTAATGGTTAAACTAACGCTATAAAGTCCCGGCGCTGAATAACTATGCAAAGCAGAGGCGCTCCCTGTTGCGGTATTACCATCACCAAAATCCCACAAATAACTGGTAATGTTTGCCTGGTTAAAACCTGTTGAAATAAACTGTGCCAGGCTGCCAACACAAATAGTATTGGCAGATGTAGTAAAATCAGCAGTTTCATTGTATATAGTAACTGGTGTTACTCTTGTGTGGCTGCAAGAGCCGTTAGTAACTGTTAGTGAAACATTGTAAGTGCCGTAAGTAGCATAAGTATGTACCGGGTTTTGAAGTGAAGAGGTAAAACCATCTCCAAAATCCCATGCCCATGTTTGCGGTAATACTGATTGGTCTGCAAAGCTTACCTGTAATTTATTACCGCAGTTAAAAATGGTATTAAATCTTGCTACAGGTGGCCGTGCAGTAATAAAGTTTACTTTAACGGCCGTATCAGCACAGCCATTATTCCATGCAATGAGACGTATAGTAAATAGGCCGGTATCCTGGTAAGCATACACGGGATTTTTTACGGCGGAAGTTCCGGCGCCATCACCAAAATCCCATAACCACCTGTCTGATGGTGCGGTTAAATCTGTAAATTGAATTGGTTGCCCCACACATTGAGATAGGGGTGCAGCAGTAAAATCAGCGATTGACTTGTTGCCCACTCTTACTGCATTTACCATTACTGCCGAATCTGTGCAACCATCATTTGTAGTGATATATAGTTTTACAGTATAGGTACCCTGTGTGGGATATGTATGTGTGGGGTTTGCAGCAGCAGATGTAAATCCATCCCCAAAATCCCATAAATAACTTTGCACACCATCAACTGCTGTTACATTAGGCGTTGGGTTTATGGTAAATGGCACACAACCTTCTTGTGGTAAATTATTAATTGCCACCACAGGCGCCAATACTCTTACAAATTGAGGTTTAATAATAACGTTTGTGCAACCATTTGCACCTGTTATAAAAAGTGTAACAGAGTAAGTTCCTAATGCGGTATAGGTATGGGAAGGATTTTGCAGTGTTGATGTTCCGCCATCACCAAAATTCCAGCTCCATGCTGTGGCGCTGGTTGATAAATCTGTAAAGTTTACTGTAAAGGGTACTTTACAATCGGTAACATCAGGTGCAGAGAAATCTGGTACAGGTAAAGGAAGTACTGTAATGGGTTTAATAACTGAATCCAAACAGGTACCATAATCATTCCTTAATTTTATTGAGTATGTGCCGGCAGTGTTATATGTTTTTGAAGGGTTAGTTGCGTTTGAAAAAGTACCATCCCCAAAATCCCAAAATGAGTTGTTAGCAGCAGGAACAGAAGTATTATTTAAGTTAACCGGAACGCCAACACAAACAGTTGCCGGCACAGTAAAGTTGCTGTTAACATCTTTAATTGTTAATAATGCCGGCTTTACTAAAGTATCCACACAACCCTGGCTGCTTTGCACAATTAGTGTAACATTATAAATACCGCCTGTTGTATATGTATGGCTGGTATTGGGTACAAACGAAGTGCCACCATCACCAAACAGCCATTCATAGCTTAGTGTGCCGGGGCCTGAAGAGTTGCTTGTGAAACTGATAACTTCCGGTGGTTTACATTGTGCAGGTGTTGTATTTGTAAAATCAACTGTTACACCTTGTGATACCTGTATGTAATTGGGTTTTGTTACCACTTTTGAACACCCGCCTGCATTGGTAACCTTTAATGTTACTGTGTAATTGCCGGATACGGTATAAATATGAAAAGGGTTTTGTGCTGTTGATGTTGCCCCATCTCCAAAATCCCACTCCCAGCTTGTAAGCCCTGCAGAGCCACCAGAAGATAAATCTGAAAAATTTACCCGTAATGGAAAACAGCCTGCCGTATTTAAAGCATTAAAATCAACAATTGGCTTATCATCAACTTTTATATACTGTGTTTTGGTAATGGTATTACTGCCCGCGGCATTGGTTACTTTTAAAATAATGGTATATAAACCTGCATTAAAATAAGTAGTTGTAGGGTTTTGCTGGGTAGATGTGGTGCCATTGCCCAAATCCCATTCCCATGCAGTTGGGCTACCCGTACTCTGGTCAGTAAAACTTACAACAAGCGGGGCACAACCACTAAGCGGTGTAGCAGTAAAGGCTGCCCCTGGCTGTGCGATAGCACAGAAACTACTAAGTGTTATTGCAGTAAAAATTAATAACCGCAACCGCAAGCTGGTATCAGATAAAAGTAATTTCATTGAATATTAAAAATAAGCAGCCACAATAGTTACCAAAAACTGTTCCGCTTTTATAATGTGTTTGCTTATATGACCCTTTAAAGATTAAAATCGCTTATTCAGTGTATAAATAATCTTTTCAGGTTATTGAATATACGAAAAAACCCCCGCCACCGGGGGTTTTCGTATATGATTTTAAAAACTTTTAATGCTGAATATTAACAATTAGCACCTTTACATGGTTTTTTTGCTTTAGCAGCTTTAGAAGCTTTTGTATTTTTTGCAGGAGCTGTAACAGCAGCAGCAGGTGCAACCGCAGTTTGTGTTTTTACAGCAACTACAGGAGCCGGGTTTTCTGCCTGCCATTTAACATATGCATCAGCATCAAGCACATCACCGGTAATGGTAATGCTTTTTACTTCATCCACGCCTGCAAACTTAACAGTCATATGTTTTTCAAAGTGGCTGGCAGCAGCAGCATTATATGTTGCAGTAATTGTACCTGTTTTTCCGGGAGCGATTGGAGCTTTTGTATAATCACCAATAGTACAGCCGCAAGTTGGGTTAGCCTGTTCTATAATTAATGGTTCTTTACTAACGTTGGTAACAGTAAATGTAGCAGTAACCGGCACACCCTGTTTAACTTTACCTAAATCAATTGATTCTGCTGTAAATTTTGCAACATCGGCAACAACTTTAGTTTGTGCAAATACTGCGGCAGATAATGTTAATACGGCAAATGATAATATCAGTTTTTTCATTATTGATGGTTTTTATGTTTTTTAATTTTTTAAATCGTTAAGGCTTTTATTTTCAGGAGCCGATGATGCAGGTGTTTTCCATACTTCTCCGCTAATAAAAATTACTTTAGTTTGTGTACCGTTATAAGTAATGGTTACAGGTTTATGAAATGGACCTTCTGCAGCAGCATTGTAACCAATAGTTATTTTAGTGTTACCACCCGGGGCAAGTACTTTGTCTTTTTCCCATTCAGGTGTAGTGCAGCCACAACCTGCCTGAACATTTGTTATTTTTAAAGAATCTTTACCAATATTACTTATTTCAAAAACGTGTGTAACCGGTTTACCCTGTGGAATTTTACCAAAGCTGTACTCAGCTTCCTTCAGGCTTAATGCTTCAAAAGGTTCTGCAGCAGGTTTGGCTTCAGCAGGCTTGGCAACCACCATTCCATTCTGCGCTTTTACAGCTGTAACAGATAAACTAATTAAGGCAAGCGTAATAATTTTTTTCATAAATATATTTTTGCTTTCGTTACCAAAGATACTAAAACGCCGCAGGATGCCGGAAATTGTTAACCTGTTAGCAGATTATTAACAAAGCCCGTTATAAATCTATATTTTTGTCACCATAATTGCCAGCTTATGTATTCTACAACACATGAAATTACCGCAGACGAAAAACTGAGTTTCGAAAATTTTCGCAACGAAGTACTGAACGATTACCGGGTTGCGTGCATTAGCCGGGAAGTGAGTTTAATGGGGCGTAAAGAGGTGCTAACAGGGAAGGCCAAATTTGGAATTTTTGGTGATGGCAAAGAAGTGGCACAAGTGGCCGCAGCCAAGTTTTTTAAACCGGGAGATTTTAGGGCAGGTTATTACCGTGACCAGACTTTTATGTTTGCTGCAGGCATAACCAACGTGGAGCAATATTTTGCACAGTTATATTCCGACCCCGATATTAATAATGACCCCTTTAGTGCAGGCCGGCAGATGAATGCGCACTTTGTTACAAAAAACACCAATGAAAAAGGGGAGTGGCTGCCATTAGTGCAGCAAAAAAATACCAGCAGCGATATGGCGCCTACTGCGGGACAAATGCCCCGTTCACTGGGTTTGGCATTGGCCTCAAAATTATTTAGAAACGTAAATGAGCTAAAGGAGTTTACGCAGCTAAGTAACAATGGCAACGAAGTTTGTTTTTGCACTATAGGCGATGCATCTACCAGTGAAGGTCATTTTTGGGAAACTGTAAATGCTGCAGGTGTAATGCAGGTACCGCTGGCAATTTTTGTGTGGGATGACGGCTATGGTATTTCCGTTCCTAAAAAGTATCAAACTACCAAAGGAAGTATATCAGAAGCATTGGCAGGCATGCAAAAAACTGACGGCAGTAATGGTATTGATATTTATAAAGTAAAAGGATGGGATTATGCAGGCATGTGTGAAGTATTTGAACCGGCTATTCAAAAAATAAGAGATACACATACACCGGCACTATTTCATGTGGAAGAAATTACACAACCGCAGGGGCACTCCACATCCGGCAGCCACGAACGGTATAAAACAACCGAACGTCTTAATTGGGAAAGAGAGTGGGATTGCATAAAACAAATGCGTGACTGGATTATACAAAATGATTTAGCTACAGCAGATGAAATTACTGATTTGGAAATTGAAGCCAAAGAGCATGTAAAAAATGGAAAAACCACTGCGTGGGAAAAATACCTTACACCTGTTTTGCAGCAGATGGCAACAACAAAAGAATTGCTGAATGTTTATGAAGCAAACCCCGCAATAAAAAAACTGTTGAATGAACTGGCAATAAATAAAGAACCATTGCGCAGGGATATTATGAAAACGCTGTATAAGGCAGTGGATATTTTAGGTGAAGAGAATGCTTTGCCGGTTTCAGATTATTACAACAACCTTATTGAACTTAACAAGGGTTTGTATAACAGCTTTCTGTATAACGAAGGCCCTAAGTCTGCATTAAATGTGCTGCCGGTTAAAGCACAGTATGAAGGCAATGCCAAAACTGTAAATGGTTATGAAATATTGAATAACTATTTTGATGCATTGTTTGCAGCCAATAAAAAAGTAGTGGCATTTGGTGAAGATGTTGGATTTATTGGCGACGTTAACCAGGGCTTTAGCGGTTTGCAAGGTAAATATGGCGTTAACCGCATTTTTGATACTGCCATTCGTGAGCTTACCATTATGGGGCAAGGTATTGGCCTGGCATTAAGAGGCATTCGCCCCATTGCCGAAATACAGTATTTAGATTACCTGCTGTATGGTTTGCAAACGTTAAGTGATGATTTAAGCACTACGCATTTTAGAACGGTGGGGCAACAAAGTGCGCCTTTAATAGTACGCACACGTGGCCACCGGTTAGAAGGTATCTGGCACAGCGGGTCACCCATGCAAATGATATTGGGGGCATTACGTGGCATGTATGTATGTGTGCCCCGTAATATGGTGCAGGCTGCCGGTATGTACAATACATTGCTGCAGGGTAACGATCCCGGCCTTATGATTGAATGCCTGAACGGTTACAGGCTTAAAGAAAAACTGCCCTCCAACTTATTAGAAATGACGGTGCCCTTAGGCGTTACAGAAACAATAAAGGAAGGAACAGATGTTACCATTGTAAGTTATGGTTCTACATTACGCATTGTTATGGATGCCGCAGAACGGCTGGAACAATTAAACATAAGTTGTGAAGTGGTGGATGTTCAAACTCTTTTACCTTTTGATATCAATCATGCTATTGCTGCATCGCTTAAAAAAACAAACCGTATTGTTTTTGTTGATGAAGATGTACCCGGCGGCGCCACTGCCTATATGTTTAATAAAGTAATGGAAGAGCAGGGCGGATATAAATTTTTAGATGTAGCGCCACGCACTATAACTGCACAGGCCCATCGTCCGTCATACGGAAGTGATGGAGACTACTTCAGCAAGCCTAATGCAGAGGATGTAATTACAGTTATTAAAGCAATGATGAAAGAGTAAGATGAAGTTAACAATTTACCAGGTTGATGCATTCACCAATAAACTTTTTGGCGGCAATCCTGCTGCTGTTATACCTTTAACGGAATGGCTGGATGAAACACTCATGCAGCAAATTGCGCTGGAAAATAATTTAAGCGAAACAGTTTTTTTTGCTCCATCAACCGGCACAAATGCTGATTATGACATCCGCTGGTTTACACCCGAAACAGAAATAAACCTTTGCGGTCACGCCACGCTGGCAAGCGCTTATGTACTGTTTGAAATAGCAGGCTTTAAAAAAGAGCAGCTTATTTTTTCGTCTAAAAGCGGGCTGCTTAAAATAAATAAAGCTGCACAATCTCAAACCTTCATGGGTATAATGGAGTTTCCAAGCTGGAAGCCTGTGCCGGTTAAAAATTTTCCAATACAACTTGCACAGATACTTGGTATAAGTAATGAAGAAATAAAAGGCATTTATAAACACAGGGATTTACTGGTAGAGTTAGCAAACGAAGATGCTGTAAAAAACTGTGCACCGGATTTTACGTTAATGAAAAAGCATTTAGACAAGCTGATTATTACCGCCCCGGGCAATAAAGTAGATTTTGTATCACGTTTTTTTGCGCCTGCCGTCGGTGTTGATGAAGATCCAGTAACAGGCTCGGCTCATTCGCAACTCATTCCTTTCTGGAATGAAAAATTAGGCAAAAAAGACCTGCATGCTTTGCAACTGAGCAGGCGGGGCGGCGAAATATGGTGCAGCCAGTTAAATGCAGAACGGGTTACCATGGCCGGCAACTGCGTTTTTTATATGCAGGGCGAAATACTACTGCAGGGATAAAAGTACTTTCTTATTTAGCTGTTATACTTTAAAAATTGGGTTGTTTTTAACCATTTACAGAAGTTAATTACCCATTAATCAAAATGTTTATAATATTTTGCGACGGTATTTGATCTTAATAGCGTCAAAAGCTGAAGTATAACCATTTTATGTTTCCCAAATTAATTGCAACTTTACTGTTTCTTTCACCTTGTATACTGCCTTATACAGAATGTGCCGCCCAGGAAAAAATTTACTTTGAGCCTAAGTTTGCAGCAGGCGCCCGGCAATCTGAATTTATAGATTATAAAAGCATTATTGTTTTTGAAACAACACCCGAAAGCAAGTTTGACAAATACAGCCGTATCATTCCCACAAAAAGGTATTTTGTTGTGTGCGATTATAGCGCTAAAAGAATTTTGGTATTTGATAAAAACGGGCGGTTTGTAAAAAAGCTTAAAAACAAACTGGACCTGGGCCGGCTTACTTATAATGAAGAAAATGACCGGCTGGAAGTGGTTAGCCCCAATAAAATGTTCCGGCTTACACCTAAAGACAATGCACAAATACAGGAAGATTATGAAAACCCCAAGAATCGCAAATACTTCCGTAAGTATTATATAGATTTTACCGACACGTTAAACTTCCCCGTACACAAACAAAAAATTTCCAGCGCCGATATACTTAATCCCATACCATATGTTGACGGTATGCATATTGTTAATCAAATTACCGTTGATCATAATTTTTCCGGTAAAGAAGATTATGAATTAAAAATTTACAAAGGAGATTCTTTACTGAAATATTATTTTCCTTACAAAAAGAAAAACGACAGCAGGTACATTTATGATGGAGGCCTGGTTTCTGTAATTAATGCAACAAAAGATGCAAGATGGATAACGCACCCTTATGATTACACCGTGTACAAACTGCAAAAAGACAGTTTATATAAAGTGTATGACTTTGTGCTGCCGCTTGACAGGGCGGTGCCCGCTGAATTTTTTACAAAAGAATTTCAGAATAAAACGGAGAAAGATAATTATATGCGGCAAAACAGGAAATGTGTTAAACAAATTTACCTGTATAATCTTTCCAGCCGGTATTTAAATTTTATTATGCAGGGTATGTCGTACGAAAGGCAGCAGTTTATTTATGACACTAAAACAAAAGCCTTTTACAATTACGAAAAAATAAACCCCGACAGCCTTACCTTTTATTTACCCATTTGCAAAAACATCAGTTTTAATGACGAAACACTTGTTTACTCAAGAATTTTTGCAGATGAAGCATTAAAGATATTCGAAGATCATAAGAAAGAGAATATTGTATACCCCCCACTGCTGGAAGCATATCTTAAAACAGCAACCGCAGACAGTAACCCTGTTCTTGTAAACTTTACATACCGAAACTGATAAATGAAATACACACTTATTTCCTTACTTATTTTTTTTAGTTTGCCTGCAACACTATTTGCACAACCCGGTACAGGCCGTATTTATGGTATAGTTAAAGATACTGTAACGGGTTTTACTATGGAGTCTGCCACGGTTATTGTTTATAAGCCTGACTCTACTGTATTGCAGTTTAAAATAACAGACAAAACCGGCCGGTACGAAATTACCGGTTTACCCATGCAGGGAAAATATGTATTGGCAGCATCATTTGCAGGTTACAAAGAATTCAGGATGCCATTTACAATGAACACGACTGTAAAACAAATAGATACTATTTTTTTACAAATGAAAAGCAGCGATGAAGTGGTGGTAACCTCTATTGCGCCCATACGCATGAATGGCGACACACTGGAAATTAATCCTGCTGCTTTTAAAATGAGTAACGACGCTGTGGCTGAAGATTTATTGAATAAAGTACCCGGCATTGTTATTTGGGCCGATGGTTCCATAACAATGAATGGAAAAGCAATTCCTAAAGTTTTGGTTGATGGAAAACCTTTTTTGGGCAGCAGTGATCATCGTATTGCCACACAAAACCTGCCCAAAAATATCATTGATAAAATACAGGTGTATAATGAAGTGGACATGAACAGTGAAGCCAACCGTTCTCAAATGACAGACCAGCAGGCGCCGAAAGACTCACTGCTTACAATGGATATAAAACTGAAGGCAGATAAAAAGAACGGCTACTTTGGAAAGTATGGTGCAGGAATTGGCACAGACAGCAGGTTTCAGGGAGATGCTGCATTGCAATTTTACAATAAACAATCAACCGCATCCATAGGCGGCGGTGCCAATAATATTAATGCTGATATTGCAGGACTGAACGATTTACAAAGAGAAGGGACTTTTAGAAATAATTATGCTGTTTACCGTAACCGGAGCAATTTTGGCCGCAGCGGTGTTAACAGGGTAATATCACCCGGCATACAGTTTACGCATTCTTTTTCTCCAAATGAAAATGAAAGAAGGAGCAACAGGTTAACAGGAGGTTATGACTATAACAATAATGCAGGTAAATCACTTAATCAAACTTACCAGGAGCGGTATTATAAAGAGGGCGACCAGATTATTAATTCTCACTCAGAAAATAACAGCCAGAACGAACAGCATGCAGTAAGAATGAACTACAACAAAAGCCTTGATTATAACAAGCGCTTTAGTATAAATGCCAGCGGCAGAACTGGAAATTCCTTTTCGCAAAATACCAGTACATCTGTAATAAAAAGCAGGGCCGGCGCATTAATAAGCGACCGTATGAGCAACTCAGAAACAAATGGTGATTCAAAATCGTTCAACACAAATATTGGCTATACTAATTATGATTATGAAAATCCATTAAAAGCCATTGATGCCAATGTTTCTTTTTCACGTACAGAAAACACTTCTGAACGAAATGAAAGCAGTGTGTATAATTTTTATACTTTAACAGGAGTTAATAATACTACTATAAAGCGGCGCTACGATAAACAATCCAATTCCACCAATTTTAATGGCACAATAGGTTATAACGGATTAAAGAGATTGCTTTTTGGCAGGTTTAATCTTTTTGGAATTGATATTTCCACCAATCAAAACGTTACTTACCGTAAGCAGGAAGATGAAAACAATGTATTTGATATTGATGCCAATCAAAAAGAAAATGCCAATAGGTACCTTACATACACGGAGGCTTCCTCTTCATTTCAATATGTGCCGTCATTATCACTTAACAAAAGCTTTAACAAGTGGTCCTCAAAAAAATATAACTATTATGGCATCAGGGCTTCTGTAAATAAACAATTTATTGAAGAAAATAACCAGTCTTCCAGGGGAAACAGAAATATTGACCGGTCGTTTGCATTTACCCGTGTAAATGCAGGCGTAAGTTATTCCCGCCAGGTAACAGAGCTGTACAGGCTGAATGGCAGCTTAAATTATGACAACAGCTTTGGCTATCCTTCCATTGATCAAATTGCGCCGGTTGTGGACAGTTTGAATTTGTATTATTTATACAAGGGCGGATTTAATTTGGTAAACACAAAAAACCACAACTACAGTGCTAATATCGGTTACTCTACCAACAATCCTAAAAAACCCACACAGTTTAGTGTAAACATAAATGGTGCTTTTAATAATGTTTTACGGCCTTTTGTAGACAGTACAGTAAACCTGCGTGACACTGCAAGAGTAAATGGGGTGGACTCTGTTTACTTAAATGGTAAACAGGTGCGCTATACCATTAATGGCAATAAACGTTATTATTCTTATATTAGTTACAACGCATCTTTCAGCCGCAAAATAAAAGGCAACCAGGTACAGGTGCAATACAACGGCAATTTAAATATGGGAATGTCGCCCAGTTATATTGATAATATTTACACCATCATCAATACATCCAGCCTTTCTCAAAACCTGCAGTTTAATTATTACTATAAAACATTTTTAATTGTAGGTGTGGGCACTAATGCAAGTTTTAACAACAGCAGGCAAACAGGTTATAAAAACAGTAAGTTTAATACCCGTACAATAAGCGGTGAGTTTAATGTAACAGTAAATGCTTCAAAAAATGCAAACATTGGCAGCAATATATCTTATTCAAAAAATAACGGTATTGTAAAACCCATTACAATCTGGAATGCCAGTGCATCTTACCGTTTCTTAAAAAGCAAACAGGCAGAAGTACGGTTTACTGCCACAGATATTTTAAAACAATTCAGAAACATCAGCTATTATGCAAACCCCGATGGTGTAACAAGCACCGTAAGCAATGGCCTGCAGCAATATTTTATGATTTCGCTATCTTATTTTCCAAGAAAATTTGGTGGCGGTGGCGGCACTAAAAGAAACCGTGCCGCACAAGGAAGCACAGAAGCTGCACCCGCAGCCGGACAAAGAACCGGGGGAAGTAACGGAGGCAACAGGGGTGGCAGAAGAAATGGTTAAGTAAGCGGTTGTTTACTTATACTCATATTCAATAGTGCCCATCAGCCGCTTTTCTTTGCTAAAGCATTTTTCACGAATGCGCAGGCCGTTTTCATAGGTGTATTTCCATATAAAATAATAACTGCCGCCTTCTTCTGTTGTGGTCATTTGCGCAACTTGTCCGCTGTAATTATATTCAAACATATAATCGGGCAGCATTTTTTGGCTGGTGGGGTTCAGGCGCACCACATCCGTCAGTCTTTTTTTAGCGTCGTAATAGTAATAGTAAGTATCACCGGTTTTTAAATTTTTCTCAATACCTGTATTGCCGGCTTCGTCTTCTGCAAAACTTATAATGGTGGTGTCGGTACTGTTTTTAATACGCAGCATTTTTACAGGGCTGCCTTTGCTGTTGTATTCGTACAGGTGTTCTTCTCTTATTTCGTTATGAAAATCATCATCGCTGCTGCGGTTAATGGTAACAATACTTTTAAGTGTACCGTTATCGTAATAAGAAAAATAAGAGCTGCTGGAAGCTATTTCTGAGCTGTCTGTGGTTTGCAACAGCAGGCCTTTTTCATCAAATTCCGATGTAAATTCTGAAGCCGCTGTAACATATGACTTTGTACGTGTTTGAACAGAAGTATATTTTTTATTGATTTTCTTTTCGCAAAAGAAACCTTCGCTGGGGCTGCCATCATCTTCAAAACTGGAAAGGCTTACGGTATGGATCTTTTGTTCTTTAAGTACTGCCATCTCTGCCATCAGCTGTTTATTGCTCACAATATCTTTATAATAATACTGGGCGTTTACTGTTGCAGCAGCGGCTGTAAAAAACAATGTATAAAAAAGCGGTTTTATCATGTGTGATTTTTTCGTTGCCAAAAGTAAACTATCTTTTGCTAACTTATATTGTGCCATAAATTACTATGCAGGTAAACTTTATTATTTTTAACAAAAAATAACAGCATTTGAGTCATTTAAAAGAACGAAAGGAAAAAAACTGTTTAAACTGCAATGCTGTGGTGTATGGTAAATATTGCCACATTTGCGGACAGGAAAATGTAGAGCCCAAGGAATCTGCATGGCATTTAATTAACCATTTCTTCCAGGATATAACACATTTTGACGGTAAGTTTTTTACCTCACTTAAATACCTTATTCTAAAGCCGGGGTATCTTTCTCGTGAATATATGATTGGAAGGCGTGCCAGTCATTTAAACCCGGTAAGAATGTATGTATTTGCATCTGCGTTCTTTTTTCTTATTTTTTTCAGCATATTTAAGTTTGAACCAAATGAAAGCATTCGGACTACAGTTGATACGGGAGTATCAAAAACCACTGTAGAAGCCCTGCATGAAATGGATGCGAAAACCTATAAAAAATTTATAGACCAGGTGGTGGATAATGACAGTGCAATGCAGTTTGCTTACGACAGCGCAAAATATTTTAAATACTTAGACAGCCTTGCAAAAAAAGGGCAGGCTGGTTTTCGTTTTGGTCCCGGCAATTATAAATCAAAGCAGGAGTACGATAGTGCGCTGGCACATGGTAAAAATGATAACATATTTGAGAGGGCTTTAGTATACCGCCAGCTGGCATTGTATGAAAAATTTCATGGCGACCGCAAAGCCATGCTTGCAGCGTTTGTTGAAAAACTGATGCACTCTCTGCCACAGCTGTTGTTTGTTTCGCTGCCACTGTTTGCTTTATTGTTAAAGTTACTGTACATAAGGCGTAAGCAATTTTATTATGTAAATCATGCCATTTTTGCCATTCACCTTTTTGTATTTGTTTTTATTGCACTGCTGCTGGTTTTTGGCATAAATAAGCTTGAAAAAACAAGCGGTGCAGGATGGCTTGGTTATTTTTCAGGTATAATAACGCTGCTCATATTTTTTTATAATTATAAGGCCATGCGTAATTTTTACCAGCAGGGCAGAGCCAAGACTATTACTAAATTTATGTTGCTTCATTTTGTGAACTTTATTTTTGTGCTGCTTTTGTTTACAGCATTTTCCATTTTATCGTTATTTAAAATTTAAACTGTATGGACAATAACAGTACTGCGTTTTTGCGGCTTGTAAATATTATGAATGACTTAAGGGAAAAGTGCCCCTGGGATAAAAAGCAAACCATACACACCCTGCGGCATTTAACCATTGAAGAAACTTTTGAACTGGCTGATGCAATTACAGAAAGCGACTGGAAAGGTATAAAGGAAGAGCTGGGTGATTTATTGCTGCACATCGTTTTTTATGCAAAAATTGGAGCAGAGCAAAACCAGTTTACACTGGCAGATGCAATAAATGGTATTTGCGATAAACTGGTACACCGGCATCCGCATATTTACGGCGATGTTAAAGTACAGGATGAAAATGATGTAAAACTAAATTGGGAAAAATTAAAATTGCAGGAGGGGAAGAAGTCGGTATTGGAAGGAGTGCCAAAATCGTTGCCGGCAATGGTAAAAGCCATGCGTTTGCAGGATAAGGCCAGGCAAGTGGGCTTTGAATGGGATACTAAAGAGCAGGTGTGGGACAAAGTGGAAGAAGAAAATAAAGAGCTGCTGGAAGCCGTTGCAGGCGGTGATAAAGAAAAAATGGAAGATGAACTGGGCGACGTTTTTTTCTCACTTATAAATTTTGCAAGGTTTTTGCAGGTAGATGCGGAGAATGCCCTGGAACGCACCAATAAAAAATTTATAAACCGGTTTACTAAAATGGAAACAATGGCGTTAAAAGAAGGTAAACAGCTGCATGACATGACGCTGGAGGAAATGGATGCCATCTGGAACCGGATTAAACATACAATGCCTTAAAACCCATCATTGCGAAACACAACCACCTTTTGGCGCTTTTTGTATAAAAACAGCTACCTGCTTGTAATAGCAGCATGGCTCATTACCCTTTCTTTTATTATAGATAATTACTGGGCAGACAACTCGTCTGTTAGCTCTGTACAAAAAAAGCTGGAAGAGTATATTCATAAACAACAACAGGATTTTACTGCTGTTGCAGCCGATACCAGCACCTTAACAAAGCTTGCCGCAAAAAAATATGATGAGTCGTTACTGGGCCGGCTTATTGCTAAAAAATATTTCTTTTACCAGTATAAGCCGGATGAATACGGGCAGCACACATTAGTTTTTTGGAATACCCAGGCAGTATTACCTAATGAAAGCGTAATAAACAATGCAGACAGCAGCGGCTTTGCCGAATTACCAAACGGGTATTATGTGTGGTGCAAAAAAAACACAGCCGAAGGGCTGCTTATAATGTTGCTGCCGGTAAAATGGAATTATGTAATTACCAACGAGTATCTTAAAAATGGTTTTGCCATTGGCGACGGGCTGGAAAAAAACTATGATATTACCACAGATGCCGGAATGGCTACAGTAAAAGATGCCGGAGGAAAGCCGCTTTTTAATTTGTTTAAAAAAGCAGGCTCTGTAATACCAAAAAATAACATTGTATCTGCAATACTGCGTATACTTGGTTCAATTTTTATTTTACTGTTTATTCATATTTGCGCAATTTATATTGCCATGCACAACCGGTTGTGGAAGGCAGTGGCTTTTTTAAGCATTATTGTTTTGGGTTTGCGTATAGCAAGTTATTATTTTCCCATCCCGCTAAACTTTAGGCAGTTTGAGCTTTTTGATCCTTCTGTATATGGCTCCAATGTAATACTGCGTTCATTAGGAGATTTATTGATTAATGCAGTGCTGTTTGTATGGATTATTTTATTTGTGCGCCATCACCTGCTGGTTAAAAAATACGTGGTGGCAACCAGGTTTCATCACCTGAAATGGCTATGGCTTGTACTGGCAGCTTTAACATTGCTTGGTGCAACCTATGTGTGCGGCCATATTCTCCGCAGCATGGTGGCCGATTCTCAAATTTCTTTTGATGTAATTAATTTCTTTACATTAAACGGGTACAGCATTATTGGTTTTATAGTATTATGCTGTATTGCTATTGGCTATTTTTTATTGGGGCAAATACTCTTGTTCCTTTTAAAATCGTTGTTTCCGCAAAACTTTATTCCTCTTTATATTGTTGTAACAGTTCTTGGTCTTGCGTTTTTAACTATAAGTTTTAACGTAACACTGGTGGCGTTTGAATTATACCTGCTGGTGTGGCTGTTGCTGTTTTTAATTTTACTGAGTTACCGGGAGCTTACATTAATTACCACCGGTATTTCTTCGTCAAAGCTGGTATTCTGGCTGTTCTTTTTCTCTTTATCCATCACTATTGTAATTGTAAAGGAAAATAATGTAAAAGAACTGGTAAGCCGCAAGCATTATGCAGAAACACTTTCTACAAAAGCAGATCCTTCCAGCGAAACATTAATGAACACCCTGCTAACTGATTTTAGAAATGAAACACTGGCGCCCAATTTTTATAAGTTCCGGGATTCTGCAACCAGCCAGCCATTTAAAGACAGTTTGGTGGGCAGTAATTTTTTGGGCTATACCAATAAATACGAAACACAGGTTTTTGCATTTGATGCAAATGAAAAACCATTGGTTAACCAGGACAGTACCGGCTTTAATGAATTAAACACGGTGCTTAGCACACAAGGCAGGCCAACCGGAATTGCCGATTTATATTATTATGATGAATCGTACGACCGGTTTAGTTACATAAGCAGGAAAAATGTAACAGATACCGGTGGCAGATTTTTAGGCTACGTTTTTATATTGGCCCGTTCTAAAAAATTTAAATCAGATGCTCCGTATCCTGAATTGTTTTCAAGAGGAAACGAAAATGCCATAGAAAATTCATCAGTGTATGCTTTTGCAGTTTACAATAACCTGCAGTTAATCAGCAGCCATAATGATTATGCTTTTGCAACTAAAATTGTAAAAGCACAGATTCCTAAAGAAGAGTTTGAGCTTAAACGAAAAGACGACTTTGATGAATTATGGTACCGTGCCGGCCCGGATAGTGTAGTAATAATTGCCAAAAAAGATAATTTTCTGCTGGAAATGATTACACTCTTCTCTTACCTGTTTTGTGCATTTTTATTGGTTACAGGCGTATTCTGGTTATTAAATGTGTTTATCCGCTCAAGATTCAACACAGTAAAATTAAAAACCTACATACAGTTAAGCATACGCAACCAGATACACGGCACCATTATTTTTATAAGTGTACTTTCTTTTTTAGTAATTGGTATTGCCACTATTTTATTTTTTATACGCAGGTATGAAAATAATAACCGGGAACGCTTAAGCCGCACAATTAAAGTAATGGAAAACGAAGTGCGCAACTCATTTGCCGAGCTGGCTGTTTTTGATGATGTGATAAAAATTTATGATGAAGGCTATAAGGAAAAACTGCAGCAAACTATTACCAAAATTTCAGAGATACATGCCGCAGATATTAACTTGTACGATTTAGACGGTAACCTAAAAACTTCATCGTTGCCATTGCCTTACAACCGTGGTATTGTAAGCACTAAAATGGATCCTGAAGCATACTATCACATCAACAAGCAAAAGGAAGTGCAGTATTTTAAAGAAGAGCATATTGGTACACTGAGTTTTGTAAGTAATTATGTACCCGTTATAGATGAAAACGGACGGGAGTATGCATACCTGAATATTCCCTACTTCACATCACAAAGCAAATTAAAACAGGAAATTGCCAACTTCCTTGTAACTATTATTAACCTGAATGCTTTTATATTTTTAATTGCAGGTATTGTGGCTTTGTTTATTACCAACCGCATTACCCGTTCGTTTTCTTTCATCAGCAATAAAATGAAAGAAGTGAACTTGGGCAGCGCCAACGAAGCGATTGACTGGAAACGTAAAGATGAAATTGGCGAACTGGTAAATGAGTATAATAAAATGGTAAGCAAACTGGATGCAAGTGCCAACGCATTGGCAAAAAGTGAAAGGGAAGGAGCTTGGCGTGAAATGGCAAGGCAGGTAGCGCATGAAATAAAAAATCCGCTTACACCCATGAAGCTTAGTTTACAATACCTGCAAAAAGCCATTAGCAATAATGCGGCTAATGTGCATGAGCTTACAGCAAATGTTGCAGAAACGCTGGTGGAACAAATTAATCACCTTAACCAGATAGCAGGGGAGTTTAGCCAGTTTGCCAATATTGGTAATCCGCATAATGAAGTATTTGATTTACACGAAGTGCTGTACCAGTTAATACAACTGCACCGGATGGATGAACGGGTGCATTTAGATTGTACACCTGTGCATATGCAGGTAATGATTGAGGCAGATCGTACACACATAAACAGGTTGTTTACCAACCTTATTCAAAATGCTATACAGGCAGTGCCGGAAGGAACAGACGTGCAAATACATATTGATGAAGAACTGCGTGATAATTATATTTTGGTAAAGATTTCTGATAATGGTACCGGTATTCCTGAGAATATGCGTTCTCATATTTTTACTCCCAACTTTACTACAAAAACTTCTGGTACCGGCTTAGGGCTTGCTATGTGCAAAGGAATTGTAGAGCAGCTTAAAGGAAATATTTGGTTTGATACAACAGCAGGGAAAGGCACCACTTTTTTTGTTGAACTGCCACTTACTGAAACCGGCACTGCATAATTTTTTTGCAATAAAATAATTAATATTCCGGGCAATGTGTTCCACAGTCCTTCATAAAAATATTTATTCTTGTTGTACATTAACCACCAGGCTGCTTAACAACTGTAAACAGCCTGGTGGTTTTGTGTAATGGTTGTTTTTAAAAAGGAGGTTGATCTTTAGGCTGCGCCGCTTTATGATCTCTGGTGTTTTTTTGCACGGCTATAGCTGCAAACAAGCTTAATACAAAACTCATGGCATAAAATCCTTTTTCGCTTTTTTGTAAATCTGCATTCCATAAACCAACTGTTAATAATACAATTGATAAAATGGTAGTAAACCATGCAATGCCGTAATACAAATTGGTAACCGGAATACCTTCCAGCTGATCCCTTACAGCTTTTTGTACGGAGATAGATGAAAACAAACCAAACATTAATACTGTAAAATAATAACCTTTTTCATTCAGCTGCATATCGGCATTCCATAAACCAATAAAATACGCAATCATGCCAATAAATAATGCCAGCCACGAAGCTGCAATAAATGCGCCCGATGGTTGTTGTAATTGTTTTTGTTCCATATAAATTTTTTATGGCACAAATCTATCTGCGGTTATACCGGCAATTTTTGACAATGATCAAAAACACAAAAAATAAATGTTAAAAGCGGCTGCGTATGCGGCTGAGTGTTTCCTGGCTGATGCCCAGGTAGCTGGCTATATATCCCAGTGGCACTCTTTCTAAAATATGAGATGATTGCTGCAATAAATTCTCATAACGTTCTGCCGCAGTGGTAAACTGTGCATTTACAAAACGTTCTTCCAGGCGGATATAATATTTTTCATACGCAATGCGTACCAGCCTTTCAATTTCATGATGTTCATTAAATAAAGCAGTTAATGTGTCTTTTGCAATAGTCCAAAGCACACAGCTTTCCAGCAGTTGTATGTTTTCCACTGCAGGCATTTGTGTGCTGAAGCTGTAAAAAGAGGTTACAAAATCATTTTCAAAACCAAACCAGTGTGTTATTTCTTTACCATCTGCATTATAAAAACCACGCAGAGCGCCTTTTTCTAAAAAAAATAAATGACGGCATATTTGCCCTTGTTGCAGCAGCAACGTGTTTTTAGGCAGCACTTTTTGTTCAAAGCAATTGTATAATGCCTGTTGTGCAGTTTGGCTAAGCGGGTGATAGTTTTTTATATGCTGTAATAAATGCTCCATGAAATGCTGTAATTAAAGATAACAAGTTTTGCAATGTATTTGCTGTAGCTTAAACGATGCTGCTGCTTTATTTAAAATCCTTTTCTTTTGCATAGCAGGTCCAATTCACGCCAGTTTTTTCCCTTGCTGAAGTTAGCTGCAACAGCAGGTTCAAGCATATCAATTAATGTTTGATGCATACCTAACCTCTTTATGCGTTTTTTTAAAATTGCAAATTGTTTATTTTCTTCTGCAATCATGCCGGCATATATAATAGTGAAAAGTATTTCTGTCTCTAATGTATGATTAGTATAGGTGGCCGCTAAAGTTTGTATTAACCTCAATACCTGCGCATCTATATTAATGGATGTTGGAGTATAAAATGAAACAAAGTCATTGTAAATTTTTTGATGCCCGTACACAGCACCCAGTTGCTGCAAACGGGTAAAATACTGCACATCTGTTGGTGCATATTTTGCCTGCCCGGGCTGTTGCAGGTAAACACACCAACTGTCAAATGAACCATTGTCAAAAGTTAATTTACTGCCATCAGAAAATGTTTGAATCAACGTCACAGTAATGCGGTTTAAAAATTATTTTACCGGAGCCATTGCCAGCGTTTAGCCCAATCCAGTAATATACTGCTGCGCCATTTTGCAATAGTTTGCCCGCCTTGTATTTTGCCGTCATATAATTTAGGGTCGGCTTTATCAGTATACCAATTTGATCCAAGTATATAGTCTGTTACATTGCTTTTTCCCGGCCATAAATTGGTTACAACCAGCTTGCCTTCCTGCGCAGTAAACCCACTAACAGCCGATGTTATTTTGTAGTTTAAAATTTCTGCCTGTTTAGGCGCATATTTAATGGCATATTCTCCGTTGCCAATATAGTAGCCCGGCCATTTTTGCACATTGGTTTTGTAAATTGTTTCCATCCAAAAGCAAATTGAATCAGCACTTGCATTTATTACAGGCCCTTTTAAATGAAACTCAACAACAGTACAAAATGCAACTGTATCCGTTATATCTGTTATGCGGTTAAACACCACCCGTGCACTGCGGTTAAACGGTTCAAAACTGCCGCCCCAGCTTTCACGCTTTGGATTATTGGGGTTTCCATCCATCATATATAAGAGTGATGGAGTGTCGCCCATTTTTACATTTCCATCATAGTAATTTTTAAAATCTTTTCCCAAATACCCTGCAGTCTGGATGTACTTTTCGTAGTAGTCAGTATTATTTACACTGTCCGGCGTGTTGTTGTTTGAGAAGAAACCATAGTAAGAAGCATTTACTTCAATAAACCAAAGCTTTGGAAAATTTGCAGCAATATAAGCGTAGCTGTTTGCACTCCATTTTTTGTTAGGGCCGCCAATCCAGTACACACGTATATTACTTTCAATTTCAGGGGCATCATGCAGAGCCTGTGCTACATCTTCCAGTCCGCCCCAACCCAATATCCAAAGCGGCTGGGTGCTTTTTCGTTTCGCACATTTAATAATCCACTGCGAACCTTCTGTTGCACTTGTATAGCCTTTGTATGGCGCATTGCCATGGCGCCCCTGTTTGGTTACGGAACGTAAATAACCGGGAGTTGCAAAACCTTTTTTATGTTTTTTTAATTTGGGTAAATCTTTTTCATACAAATCAATCATGCGCAAAATTTCCTGCTTGTTGCCATTGCCATATGATGGCGAAGAAATAATACCTTCAATATTGAACATTTCATTGTACATGAATAAATGCGCCATGGACTGGTTGTCATCCGGATCGGTGCCACCAATATCTGTGCTTATAATAATTCTTGGTTTAACAGGTACAGGTTGCTGTGCTGTTAATTGTTTTAAAGCACAACAGGAAATAAAGAGAAGGATGATTTTTTTCATATTACTGAATAATGTATTTGCCATAAACATTTCTTTGCCGCCATTTAAAAACGCCCAATAACCTTCGCACCACATGCATACTTATTTGGCTGCAGCCGGTTTTTTTAAAACTTGTTTTAAAACTGCTTAACGGTTTTTTTATAACAGCAGTGCTGCCATTGTTTAAAACGGTTGCAGTAATTTGAAGTGAGTCGGGGTTGATGCAGGGCAGCTTTGCAATAATGATTTTTTTGCGATGTTTTTTTGCTGAAAAAGCAATATTCAAAATGGGGCATTTTGCCGTTGCTTCAATTTTCTCCAGTGCTGTTGCATCTTTTGCTTTAAATTTTACGCTTACAGTACTCATCTTTCTGTCGCAGTTAAATTTGCCGGCGCATTTTGTCTCAAACTCAAAATACTCTTTGCCATTAGCATCGTGGCTTATTTTAGAAACAATCTTGCTGGGCTGCCATAAACCTATTGCATTGGCCGTATATAAAATGATTGGAGCAGTGGAGCCGGCGCATTTATTTTGCAGTACCGGTATTTTTATTTTTACAGGATTATTAAGGCATTGTATATTGCAGTTGCCCGTCTCCATATCTAAAATAAACATACCACAGCTAAGTAATACATTTTCCTGGTTATCCATTGTGGTAAGGCCTGCTGCTCTTGCATCTTCAGTGGTTCGTATTTCTTTAAAAGAAATGCAGTTTCTTATTTCAAAAAAATCGCAACGGTTAAAAGTAATGATGGTGCCGTTTTCAAGTATAATGGTGGTGTCTGCTGCAAAAGCGCCAGCAGATTTTTTATAAATAGAGTCGCAAGGAGGATTTTGTGCATTAACAAAAACGATTGTAAACAATAATAAAAGGGTGAAAACAATTTTCATATTTCTGTTTATGCTTAAAGATAATTTTTTGTATTGATAAAAGTAATGGCATTTACAAAATGTATTGCAGTATTTGAAAAACAGCAGTAGCAATAATAACGCCCAGTACAATGTATTTGAAAACTGTTTCGGATGTGTGCTGTAATACCAGTTTGCCGGTATAACTGCCCAATAAGCTTATTGCAATTAAAAAAGGTATAAGTGTAATAAATTCTTTTTTAAAATAACCATTGCTTATGTATACAACAGCACGGCTGCTGTCCACACCCAGGTCAATAAGTGCAGAGGTTGCAATAAAAACATCTTTGGGTAAATTAAATGCAGCCAGTGTTATTCCTCTTATAGCGCCTCCTGTGCCCACCAAGCCTGCAAGTAAGCCGGAAAAAACACCACCTGCATATAAGTTAGTATCGGTTTGTTTAATTTTTTTATTAAAGTTGATGAGCAGGTAAATTGCAAGCAATACAAGCACTATATTCATAACAATTTCCATTGGGCGGGCTGGCAGTACTTTGGTAAGAAAAGCGCCAATAATTACAAAAATTACAGCAGGTATACCCAGCTTTAATGCTATATTAATTGAAATGCCTTTTCGGAACAACGCTATTTTAGATAAATTACTGAAAACATGAAATACGGCTGTAATACCCAATACCATTTTAAAATCGAAAAACATAGCAGCAACCGGCACAAATAAAATTGATGAGCCAAAGCCGGAGATTGTTCCTAAAATTTCAGCAACAAAAGCAAGTAATAAAAAAAGGTAGTATTTACTTTCCATTTAAGTTGTAATGCAGCGATGTTGTTTGTGCATTATGTGCATGTGGTGTATATACAAGCGCCTGCAATGTATAAAATTTCAATAACAGGCATGGTGTAAAGTAAATAAAAACGTGTGCAGTATTGTTCTAAGCCGGCTGAATAAAACAATGGGTTATCATTTACTGATAACCCATTTGCATCAGTCATTAATTATTAGCCCTTTTAGGATAAGGCGGCCGCTTTGGTTCTGTTTGCGGATTTTTTTCTAATTCCTTTAATGCAACCTCAATGGCTTTTTCTAATTGCGGGTCTTTACCTTTTATTATTTCTGAGGGTGTCTGTTCCACTTCTATATCCGGCGCCACACCCACATTCTCCACTACAAAACCATCCTTCGTCCAAATACCTACATTGGGTGCGGTAACGCCGCCACCATCCATAAATTCAGGAAAACCTAAAATACCTACTAAGCCACCCCATGTTCTTTTTCCCACCAGTGTACCTACTTTAAATTTACGGAACATCCATGGCAGCATATCACCACCGGAGCCTGCTGTTTCATCAATGAGCATTACTTTAGGCCCTTGTATAGATGCGCTGGGTGATTTTAAATCTTTACCATAGCGCATATTCCAATATGCCTGGTAAGGACGTTGCAGCATATCAATATAATAATCGGCCAACTGGCCGCCGCCGTTAAAACGTTCATCAACAATAATGGCTTTTTTATTGGCTTGCGGATAGAAGTAACGTTTAAAATATTCATGACCAAGGTTGGTGGTGTTAGGCACATACACATACGCTACTTGTCCATTGGTTGCGTCATTAACTTTTTTCAAATTGCTTTCCACCCAATCCCTGTTGCGTAATGCCGCCTCGCTGGCAACCGGCACCACTTTTACCACTTTTGATGCGGCATTATCAGGCCCGCTGCTGATTGTGAGCTCTGTAATTTTTCCTGCGGTATTTTCAAAAAAGCGATAGATATCTTCCGCAGCAGTTACATTATTTCCATTAACAGCAATAAGGTAATTACCTTCTTTTACATTTACACCGGGTTCTGTTAAAGGCGAACGTAAATTAGGAGTCCAGTTAAGGCCGCCGTAAATTTTCTTAAAACGATAACGGTTTTTGTCAATAGAATAATCTGCACCCAGTAAACCACCGCCTACTTTTTCAGGATTTTGTAATACTTCACCACGGTCGGTAATGCGGTGATGGCCCACTGCCAGTTCGCTGCACATCCATTGTATAAGTGTATTCAAATCACTGCGGCATGCAAGGTGCGGCAGAAATACTTCATATTTCTTTTTCATAGCCGCCCAGTTGGCGCCATGCATTCCGGGGTCGTAAAAATAATCCCGGTTTACCCGCCATGCTTCATCAAATATTTGCGGCCACTCTGCCTGCGGTTCTATTTTTACCTGTACCGCTTCAGTATTCAGCATTCCTTTGCCGGGTTCATTTTTTTCACCTGCACTGCTAATGCCCCATATGGGACCTTTAGAGTACAGCATTTTTTTACCGTCTGCAGAAAGCTGGTAGCCATCCATCTCCATCACTTCATTATCCTTTCTTCTTTTAATGTCGTACTTATGCATCATGCCTCCGCCGTCTTCATCGTATACAACATATAACAACTCGTCTGCTTTGCCCATTCCCAGCGAACCGTAATTGCCTGCTTTAACCGGCAGGTCAATAATACGGTTGGTGATGCCGTCCCAGTCAATAACAAGTGCGGTTGACTTTTTTTCTGCAGCATCTTTTTTTGCTTTTGATGTATCAGCAGGTTCCGGTATTTTTTCTTCATCACTCTCTTTTGCAAAAGGGGAGATGGTTTCTTTTTGCAGTGTAACCAAATAAATAGAATTGGTTGAACGGGCATCATCATTTGATTGATCAAACCAGTTGATAACCGGGCCGGCATCGGTAGAGGCTAAAAAGTAAAGGTATTTGTTTCCTTTATCAAATATGGGTTCGGTTGCATCACTTAATCCATCTGTAAGTGCAAATGATTTTTGCTGTTCTACAGAATATAAATAGATGCGCTTGAATTGTGTTTCAGTCACTTTGTTGTACGCAATCCATTTAGAATCTGCCGACCAGTCGCCAAACATATAACGAAAAGGTCCCGGTACATAAAATTCATCTGCATCAATTTTTTGAATGGAGCCGCTTGCTACATCCAGCACATAAAGATTGCGGCCATTATCAACGTAACTTATTTTTTTACTGTCCGGCGACCATTTTATGTATGCATAAAAGCCGGTGCCATTCAGTTTAAAAGTTTTTACAGCTCCTTTTCCATCCTGTGCTTTAAGATGTAATTCATATTCTCCTGAGGCATCAGAAAAATAAGCAACTGTTTTGCCATCCGGCGACCACGACGGAAATTTTTCATGTGCCGCAGTTGTTTGTGTAAGATTTCTTGCATCGCCTTTTTCCGCAGGCACAGTAATAATATCTCCCCTGAAGTCAAACACAGCCCGCTGGCCTGTAGGCGATATGTCGCCGCTTCTCACATATTTTGTTCCCTTTACATAACGTGGGCGCAGCTCCAGCAAATCTGCAGCAATACCAATTTTTAATTTTTTAGAAGATGTTTCGCCAACTGTAAGTGTATGCAAATAACCAGCCTGTTCAAAAGCAATGGTGTTGTTTGCAACGGATGCATTCAGCACAGGAAAGTCGGTAAAATTAGTAAGCTGATCAATTTTTTTTGTGGCGGTATTATAAGCAAACAAATTAAATTCTCCATTACGATCGCTGCGGAAGTAAATAGTGTTGCCCACCCATAATGGATTAACATCATTACAACCGCCCTGCGGCTGCGGAATTTTTATAGTGCTTTTGTCTGTAAATGAAAATATCCAGATGTTGGAAATAGTACCGCCGCGGTAATGTTTCCATTGGCGGAACGCATCGCTTAGCGGATTGTAAGCCATTTGTTTTCCATCGGGTGAATAGGCGGCCCATGTTGCATTAGGAATTTCTAACTGTGTTGCCATGCCGCCACTAACAGGCACGGTATATAATTGTGCATACCTTGTTGTAAATGCTGCCCGTTGCGATGCAAACAACACAGCTTTGCCATCACTGGTAAAACCACGAACAATATCCGGGGCAGGATGCCATGTAAGCCTTGTGGGTACGCCGCCTTCCACAGGCACAATAAAAACATCTATGTTACCATCATACTCGGCGCTGAATGCAATGGTTTTTCCATCGGGAGAAAAATAAGGAGATGATTCCACGCCTTCATCCACTGTTAAACGCTGCGGTTGTGAGCCATCCCTGTTTGCCACCCATAAATCTTCGGCATAAATAAAGGCAATATGTGTGGCACTGATGGCAGGTTGCGCCAGCATTCTTGTATCATTGGGGTCAATGGCAAACAATGCAACAGGTATGTTTAATAAAAAAAATAACAGCGCTTTTTTAAAACGTTTCATAAAAAAATTTTTAGTGATAGTTTTGAAATGCAGTGTTTAATAGGGTGGGAAAAACCGGCTTTGTAAGATAATTGAAAAAAATTATGGTTAAAATAATTTTTTTTTGCAGAAGAGGAATAACATGAGATATCAATACTGCATATTTATTAAGTATTGTCAATACAAGTCATAACCCAACAGCAAATTTTATGAAGCTTAAACATTACTTATCCAACGTAATGTTATCCGCCTATGTTTTGAGGCTGGGATAGATGTTGTTTGCGAACTAAAGATTACTAATCGTAATAACACAGGGTTCCATTTACAATTCTTGCCGGCTCTGTGTAGTGATGCTCTTCCGTTTTGTTATTTGAAAAAATATGTATCACTTCCCATCCTTTGTTTTTTAAATAATCTGATACCATAGAGCGATGGCAACGCCAATACAAAGCTTCGGCACACATTATTGCTGTTGTTTTTTTTATTGCAATAGCTTCTAATTCTTTAACAGCGTTGGCAAATAATTCTGTTTCCATATAATCGGCATACGATTTAAAAGAATCATTTCTCCAGCGGTTTTTTTTGGAATTTTTATTGATTTTTCTTCTGCCGCCCAGGCCTGTAAGATGTATGTATTCTATACCATTTTGCGGCAATTGCTCTTGCAGGTTTTCTTTATTAAAATGAGGGAATTTATTTGAGCCGGGCAAACTTCTTATATCTGCCAATACCTGTATTTTATATGCCATCAGCATTTGTAAAAATTCTTGAAAGCTATGTGTTGAATGGCCAATGGTATATATAATATGTTGATTTTTTTTCGGCATTTTCTAACTTAAGGCTGACAAGTATTTATCGATATACAACTGCCTGTCTTTTGATTTGTATTGCTGAATATAACGTGGATGTTCTAATACAGTTAGCTTATTAAACAGCCCGGCTTCTTTGTTTATTTCTTTTATAAATGTTGCATTTTTTTTGCCTAAAACAAATACTTCATTTGTATTTAACCCCAGTTTTATTTGCTGCTGCAGCGTAGCAATCATAAATGGTTTTACTTTTTTAAACAATGCAATATCATCGTAATAATTGGCATTCAGCCATTCTTTGTTACTGCCATTACGCACAATAGCCAGCGGAAATGGAGAGTTGATATAATATCTACTGTAAAACTTTTGTACGCCACCAAAAGCGTTTATCATTTCGTAGATAAACACACTCGAAATTTCGTGTGTATATGCTGAATGCATGGTGATGCCACATTCAGTTTGCAACCGTTTTGTATCAGTAAACGGAACACCGGTTACGCCAGCCCCATTACGGCCTGGGTTAATACCTAAAATAAATTTCCGCTGTTTATTATCGTTATAAAATTTATTGTAAAATTCCTTCATCACTTTTATAGTTTCAGGATTTTCTATAAAAGGATTAAGCACATTAAAGTTTGCAGGCAAATCAGCTTTAAACTGTAAGCCTTTATTAAACTTAATTATTTTAGCGGCAATTGTAGTTTGAGACATTGCTGTTAAGAATTTAATTTTTAACCTGCCTGTATATTTTCTCCATCGTTTTTTTGCAGCCTTCTGAAAACCAGGCTGGATATCATTGTAATAATTCCCATTACTAAAAATGTAAACCGGAATGCAGTCAAAATTTGCCCCTGTATTACGGGAGAGTTTTCGAATAATTTTAAAACTATTAAACCAAACGAAATGCCGAAGCCTATTGCCAATTGCTGGTTTACCGATAATAAAGAATTTCCGCTGCTGGTATGGCTAGGGCGTAAATCGGCAATGGAAATAGAATTCATAGAAGTAAACTGAATGGTATTGAAAAAACCAAGCAGGCAAATAACCGGCACATACCAATAAATAGAATTGTGAATGGCAGGTATGGCCAGGCAACAAATTAATAGCCCGATAATTATTGTATTTAAAACAAGTGTTTTTCTAAAGCCAAAATATTTTAAAATTTTTATAGCCACTGTTTTACCAAACATAGCGGTAAGTGCCATGGGCGCAATAATCCAGCCGGATGTTACAGCCGATTTATTATAAGCAACCTGTATCATCAAAGGCACTAATAATGAAATTGAGCTAATGCCTAACCGTGTTGCTAAATTGCCTAAAATGCCCACCCTGAATGTTCGTACCTGGAATAAATTGTATGGAAAAATTGGATTGTTATCTTTTTTGGCATGGTGAAAATAATAGTACAACAAAATAAATCCTGTAAAAAAAACAAGCAACACCGGTGTAATGTTTTTACTATTGCCCAGCCCTTCAATAGCAACGGAAAGTGCCAGCGATGCCGATGCAAAAATGAGAAAGCCTTTCAAATCAAAATCTATAACCTGCGAACGATAGTCGGGCATATAACGTATGCTTAAAATTATACCGCCAACAGCAATAGGAATATTAATTAGAAAAACCCAATGCCATGATAAATATTGCACCAAATAACCACCCACCAAAGGGCCTAAAACGGGGCCGATTAATGCAGGAATAATGGCGTAATTCATGGCCTGCATCAATTCGTTTTTATCAAAAGTTTTGATGAGTGCCAGTTTGCCTACTGGTGTCATTAAACTACCGCCAATGCCCTGTATAACACGGGCTATTACTAAAAATGTAAGACTATGCGAAAGTGAACAGAGCAAAGAGCCCAATGCAAAAATAACCAGCGAAAAAATGAATACTTTTTTTGTTCCAAATTTATCGGCTAAAAAACCAGAAACCGGCATAAACAAAGCCAATGTAAGCACATAGCTGATAATGGCATTTTGCATATTCAGCGGCGACTCATGCATGTCTTTAGCTATAGAAGGCAATGAAGTGTTGAGAATGGTAGAATCCAGCATTTGCATAAAAATAGCAGTTGCTAAAATCACCGGCATTTTCTTTTTAGTTTCTGCTATGTTTAATTTTGCGCCTTTCATTCATCTTTTTAAAAAAGTTATTTAATCACCCACATTATCTAAAAAACTTTGTGGCGGTACAAAATAATTGGTGCCGGTTACAGCAGTTACAAAATCGAGTAAGCGATCATAGTTGCCATTTTCATCTGCTGTAATCATTTGCTTTAATGAAGCCACCATGTGTTCCGGGTTTGAAATAAAACCTACAAACATTGTTCCGTGTTCCAGCGCATTGCCAAAAGCCCTGTTCTGGCGCAGCATTTTTATTTCTTCATCATTAATGGTTAGCTTGGCTTTTACATTGTGGGCATACGGTTTCTTTTTGTCTTCATCAATTTCAATATTGTCCATTTTAGTTCTGCCAATTGTATTTTCCTGTTCTTCCACACTCAGTGCATCCCACATGGTTTGTTTATCAATATATTTTTGAATGGTAAGAAATGAGCCGCCTTTATAAGGCCCATCAGCTACTAAAACAGATTTATAACGCAGTTCTCCCACAGGATTTTCTGTGCCATCAACAAAGTCAATCAAATCCCTGTCGTCTAAATATTTAAAACCCTGTATGTCTTCTGTTGTAACAGCAATACCCGAAAAGAATTTTACTAAATATTTCGCTGCCTGGTAATTCAAATCTAACCGGGAAGATTTTATCATGAAAAAGATATCGCCTGCTGTGGCAGGAAAATGCCTGTTGCCATCTTTCATTTCTTCAAATGGTTGTAACCCTTTTGGAAATTTTGCACCGGGAAATAAAATTTGCCAGCCATTGGCAGAAAAACCTGTTGTAATACTAAGGTTGCAGGTATCGTCTTTTTGACCGACGGACTTTTGTACATTGGTAATTTTTGAAATGGCTTTATTAATATCATCCTGGTTAATATTTTCTTTTAAAACCATGGTTAAGTATTCCACATGGCTTGCAGGATTAGTTATAACACCGGGTTGTGCCAGTTCGTAAAGGTTCATTATTTAGAAAGTTTTTTGAGTTGATTCTTTAATTGTTGTTGCTAAAATAACAAATCTAATAACTTCTGTTGTGTATGTTTATATCTTCACTAACATATGCAAGGAGGTATTGTATAATCAACTGAACGTACTCCGCTTGTGTACCGGGCAAATGGGAGCGGCATTGCCGGGAACCCGTTTTTAATTTTGACCAGGTTTATTTCCTGCACTTTAATTACTGCATCCTATTTTTACACATCATTCATTGTGTATGTTCAGCTTCTTTAAAAGAAAAAGTAAATACCCCAATTTTCCTTTATTGTGGACCTTTGAAAAAAGGAACCACTATTTTGTGCGTAATGCAGAGTGGGGCTGGTTAGATGAGAAGCAGGTTGTGGTTACCGACCCTGTTACACTGCAGGCTACTCCATTACCAGATTGGCAGCAATATATCTTTTTATCCGCCGGCGGGCATGTGCCCGTATTCGAATTGGTTAAACATGCTGCCGACCAGTATGAAGAAAACATACCTTCTAATTTAGACCATGTGATTATACATGAGCTGCTTGCTTTGCATGATAAAAAAATTATTCTGTTTTCCGGCAAACCAACTGCATTGCGGGACGAATTCCTGCAACCTGTATTGCTGAAATAAGTTGTGCCCATTCCGTGTACGGAAAGGAAGTGTTTTTATTTTATATCAAACTCACTTCAATAATTATAAAAATTAACAGTACTGCCGACATGGCTATGGCAAGCAGGTACAGCGGAAAATATAGTTTAACGCCTTTGCTTTTTGTGCGGTTTGTTAACTCCAGTACTAAAACAATCAGCGAAAAAACAATACTGATAATTAAGCCGGCTGCCTCACTGTCCTGTGTATGCAGTTCTCCAATATTGCCATAGTGTTTTTCATTATCGATGTTAAAATTAATACGCACGGGCATGCCAATAAGCCTGCTTGAAAAAACCTGTATGGTATCATTTTGTTTTAGCGCATCATAAAGTCCTTGCGAAACTTCGTATTTGCAATTGTCGGAAGTATGGATAAAGTAGTTCCAGTAACTGGTGTGCCTTGCCCGGGTGTGTTTTGAACTAAAATCTGTTAGCACCACCGTTTTTACTTTGTTGGGAAAAACAAATGCATCGCCTAAAAGAATTGCACACAGTAATATGTTAATGATGAGGACTGTTTTGTTTATCCGCATTTGCAGTTTTGCTAAAGGTAAAACTATTTTGTGCTGGCATGGGCAGAGAAGATATTAACGAATGGCTCGTGCGCCACTTGCCAAAGGGAAATTTTTAAATAACCAATTGCTTACAAACGGAAAAAAGCAACAATTAAAAATCCGCAGAAGGGCAGTTACCAGCTTAAAATGGCAAATAAGGAGTTTAGTTATACAAGTGAAGTTTTTAAAGTGGAGTAATTTTCATTTTTTTACCCCGCCGTTTGGTCTGTGACCATGGCGCAATTGTTTTACTGCTGCTGTTATATTGATGGAATAAATTGTAATTGTTGGTGTGGCCTTGGTTGCCCGTTTGGCAAAGACCAGACGGGGGCATGCTGAGTAGGGAGCACCAACGCAGGCAAAAAAAGGTAAGCATATATTCGTCGCCCCGTCATATTGCCAAATCGCCTCCTATGGCTGCATACCCATTTTGTCAAGCAAATTTTTCCTTTACGAAACCTGTTTTTACCAACTTAAAGTTTTCGTTAAGTATCTTGGTGCTAATATGAAAATAGAAACTGTCATACTTAAAAGAGGTTCTGTCGCTTTCAGAAACTATTCTATTTTCTAAGTCTTTATAGTCAACAGCAAGAAGATATACCCC
Organism: Ferruginibacter sp.; assembly: GCA_044225605.1. Lineage (GTDB taxonomy): Bacteria > Bacteroidota > Bacteroidia > Chitinophagales > Chitinophagaceae > Ferruginibacter. Next base: position 113,621 of record JBGAIJ010000004.1, on the reverse strand, counting down.
AATTGGTTTTTCGTCCATTGGGCTTGAGTCAATCCAAATTTGTTCGTCTTTAAATAGTTTAGTAGTTCCGCCGCCTGTATAAGGTGCAGACCAAGATGTCATAAAACTAACGTCTTGGTCAAAACTTGCTACATATAGGTCGCCCTTTTGAGGATAGCGATAGTTAGATGGAATTAAACTTCTTTCATATTCTCTTGCCCAAGTCATTTCAGGGTCTTTGATTTCTGTTCTCTTACCAATTTTAAGTTCTTCAAATAAGTCTGAAATTGTCAACTTCCAGTCTGCTGGGAAAGGTTGATTATTTTCGTTTTGTTTTTGTCTGCCAAATATTTTTCGTAAAAAGTCTTTCATTGATTGTCCTTAGCGGAATGTCATTTTGGGTTGCAGCCAACGTTAAAGCATTGGCGATGTGGCGGTATTCTGTGTTACGTCCGACCGGTGCCGCTGCTGATTAAAGATACAAAAGCTCAATGTTTACTCTGTTGCTCGGCGCTATTCGTCTGCCGGAACTGAAGCTGAACAGCGAATAAAAAGCTGAGAATATATTCGTCGACCCGCCATATTGCCAATGCAATGTTAGCGGCTGGGCTTTTCAATGTCACAATTCGTTTTCTCTTTTTACTGTAACCATTTCATCAAATCCGCCTTTAATCAAAAGTAATTTAAGGGTTGTGATAAATCTTCTAAGTTCTCTGTCTAAAATTGAATTATAGTCAGGGCTTTGCCTGTTAAAGTCATTTGGTAACAAGTTTGAAATTGCATGATTTATTCCCGTAATGATTGTGGGAAAATCAATAAATTCAAGTGTCTCGTTTTTTATTTGTGTATCTATGCTTATTTGTCTCGGTCTACCTGAATATTTGAATGAAATGTTTTCTGTTGTAAAAAGACTTTTTAGCCTTTCAAACTGTAAATTGACATCTTGATTAATCTTGTCAGGAACAATGATGTTTATTCTGCATTTTTTGTAATGCGTACCATCTTTTTCGAAACCGTTATTGTCAATAATATATCTGCAAATTGGAATGATTAGGTTTTCATAATACACTGAAGCAAGTGTGGCAGAAGGGAAGAAATTTATTTCATCTTCAGAGCTGGATTTAAATAAGTCACTAATTTGCTTTACAGATGTTTCCAAAGAATTTGGGTCCGCTTTGTCAAATCTAGCAAGGGTTAATCCGTTGAAGTCGCTTGGTAGTTTAATCTCTTTGTCAATAAGAAATGCACATTTAGAAGTGCCTAATCTTCCTGTAAATAGACCTAACTCAAATAAAACATTATCTCTTGGTTGTAGCATTTCTTGACCTCTAAACATGACTTTATCGTCGCTAGTTCCCAACAATATTCCAAAGTCAAATTGTAGCGATGCCTTTAATAAATCAGCTAAAAAGTTCTGATTTATTTTAAAGACGGCGGTATCCCAAACATTGTCGTTCCAAATTGTGACCTCAAAATCTTTGTCTAATAATTGCTTTACTTGCTCCGCAAGTTTTAGTTCTTCAGAGGAAGACCCTATAAATAGTTTCTTTTTTATCATAAACGAATAGATTTTATATAGTCTAGATAAATAGCTTCAACTTCAACAAGTAGGGTCTGTAAGCTTTGTAACTTTTTATCATTGCCTCTGAAAATATATTCTCTGCCATCAACAGATACAACATTATCTGAATGTTCCTTGCTGCTACAAATGCTCTTTAATTGGTTATAGATAATCTGTACTAGTGAATAAAATGGCAACTCCTTGTACTTGGAAACAGCAATATCATAACAAACCGCATTAATGTCGAAACTGCTTAAATCTATTTCATGGTCTGAAATGTTCTTGGCATTTTTCAAAAACCTTATCATTTTCTTTAGACGTCCATTTGTTTCTGAACTTCTATCGTTTATTCGGTTTATACTAATAAAAGGGTAATCTGCATTCCCTCTTGTATGAGTGTCTTTGTTGTAAATCTGGATACCACGAAAATCTCCTTTATCATTTATCACTGATGTGATATCATCATACCAGTTTGCAATAACAATATCCACTTCACGGTTAAGACTTAAATTTTTTATTTTTATGGACTTAGGTTTAGTGGTGTCGCAAACCGTGTAAATATCTTTGAGAATTCTTTCGCTTTCAAGTCTATTGGTTTTTAAGTCATCTAATGCGTTTCCTTGATATGATGAAACGTTTAATTCTTTTTGCATTTTGTCAATTGAGGATTGATAGAACTTTGCTCTACGTTCAGAGTTCTCTAACAAGAGCCGAATATTATAATTGTCTGCCTGATAGAACTTTTCTGAAATTGTAAGCAAGTCTATGTCGCTATAACCTTTTAAATGAGTGTCTGTCATTACAGAACCTTGATATCTGAAAGTAACATCTTTCAATTCTTTTGATAGATGTTCTTTAACTCTTTCGCCGGCATCTCTACTTTTTTGAGTGTATTCCGGTTCAACACCTTTCATTGCTGTTCTAATAAAAACTAGGACGTCGCTATATGAAATTGTTGCTAGCTCGTCTGAGAATGATTTTGTAATTGGACGATGTTCGGGATTTAATCTTTCCCTAATGCTTTCAGTTAGTTGTCGATAATTTTTTGGCATTTGTCAAGATGATGTATTGTTTTGAGTGAAGGGTCTGTCAGCCTTGCCGCTAACGGTTTACGGCTTGGCGAAGGCGGGGCTTTGAAAACCGTCAGCCGAAATTAAGCGCAAATGTTGATAGAAGTACAACTGTTCAATGACTTCCGTCTGCCCTGCTTTTGCCAAACCGATGTTGGTGGCAGTAAATTTATTTAAGTATGTTTTCAATTTCTTCTTTTTGTCGTACTGTTGCTGGTGCAATTTTGTTGAAGTTTTCCCAATTTGGATTTGATTTCTTAATACCTTCATAAGTTACAACATTTACATATCGTTCTCCAAATTTTATATCATCAATGGAATAGTCTTTGTAAAAATAAATAGCTTGTCCTGTTTCTGCGTCATTTGCAGAAAAGGAAACTCTTACAAATGCTTCATCTTTTTTTGTCAACACAAATTTTAAAGCGTCAAGTAAATATTTGTTTTCTGACTTGTTTAGTTGAAATTCAACAAACCAAGTATTCTCAAAAATTGGTGTTTCTTGTTCGTACTTCTCTTTTGTCCATTTTGTTTCTCGTCTTACATAGCAAAACTCAATAGTTGCTTTGTTTACAGTTGTTGGGATTCCTTGATTTCCAAGTCTCACGGATAAAAAAATATTGTCATTAACGTGTCTCAAAAAAATATTGTCTGGAAATAGTATGTTTTTAGGTCTTTTAAATAACTCGTAAAACAAGTAACCACCAAAAACTGGTGTATATAACGCTGCACAGGTTGTTTCTACAAATATTAGAAGTTTAGGAAAATAATGTGTCGGGACAAAGTCTCCGTAGCCAATTGTAGCAAAAGTTATGAAACTAAAATAAATACTGTCAAACAGATTTGCCGTAGTCTTTGAAGAATCATTTGTCTTAATTTCTCCTGTCAACCAATATAAAATTCCAAATAACAGAACAAGTCCTACATAAACTAGTAGTCCTATTTTTACTGTCTTTATGTTGATACGGTTCGTCATTTTTTATTGCCACCAACGTTTGTATTTGCGTCACTTTTTGTTCCATTTTTTATTGAAATCCAATATTTAGTAGAACAAAAGTTAATGCAACTAAGGTAGTAAAAATATTTAATATAAAGTTTTCTTTCCGCTGTAATAAAAGCGCAATAGTATTTTTTACGTTGCAGTGAGTGACACAACGATGTTTAATTGAAAAACAAATGCCCGTCCCCAAAAAAAGAACAGGCATCAAACTTTTTCAACCTTGTCAACTTTATTAACTCCATCAACCCGCCTTCGACAAGCTCCCCGAAAAAATCGGGACGAGCAGGCTGACAACTTCTAACTTATATCAACTCCTTCAGCTTTTCCACCACAGCATCTACTTCTGCCTTGGTGTTTTGTTTGCTAAAGCTAAAGCGTACGGTAACCTGGTTGGGGTTTTGGTTAATGGCTCGTATAACGTGGCTGCCCTGGTCGGCGCCGCTGGTGCAGGCGCTGCCGCCGCTGGCGCAAATATTATTAATGTCAAGGTTAAATAAAATCATTTCGCTTTTTTCCGTTTTAGGAAAGCTAACGCTTAACACGGTGTACAAACTGCGGCCCAGTACATCGCCATTGAAGGCTACGCCGGGCAGGTGTTTTTTCAGTTCGTCCATCATGTAATATTTCAACGTGCCGATATGTGCGCTGTCTTCTTCGTGGTGTTCGGTGGCCATTTCAAGCGCTTTGGCAAAGCCTACAATGCCGTACAGGTTTTCGGTGCCTGCACGCATGTTACGTTCCTGCCCGCCGCCGTGTACAAAGGGTTTTATGCGTACGTTTTCGTTTATGTACAAAATGCCCACTCCCTTGGGACCATGAAATTTATGGGCAGCGCCGGTAATAAAATGAACGGGTGTGTTGCGCAAATCAAAAGGAAAATGCCCAACAGTCTGCACTGTGTCGCTATGGAAAACGGCGTTGTACAGTTTGCATAAATTGCCCACGGCATGTATGTCGAGTATGTTACCAATTTCGTTATTGGCGTGCATTAAAGTAACCAGTGTTTTTTCTTCGCTGGCGGCCAGTAGTTTTTCCAAATCATCTAAATCCACATGGCCGTTGGGCAGCAGTTTTACATAGCTTACTTTGGCGGCATCTAACGTATCAATATGCTCCACGGTATGTGTTACAGCGTGGTGCTCAATAGGCGAAGTAATAATATGCCGGCAGCCTAAATCACGTATGGCGGCGGTAATAGCGGTGTTACTGCTTTCGGTGCCGCCGCTGGTAAAAAATATTTCTGCCGGGTGTGCATTTAAAATTTTTGCCACGCTTTTACGGGCATTTTCTATTGCCAGCCTTGTTTCCCTTCCATAACTGTAAATAGAAGAAGGGTTGCCAAATTTTTCGGTTAAATAAGGCATCATGGCTTCCAATACTGTTGGGTCCAGTGCGGTGGTGGCGGCGTTGTCGAAGTAAATTCTGTTCACAGAATTAGGAATTTAGAATTAGGAATTAGGAATTAGGAATGCAGCGTTGCTTTCATTGTTTTAATGATGGAGCCAATAATTTTTAACAGTTCGTCACAATCCGTCATTAATGAATCTGATTCCTTTTTACTTAAATAATCACTGTCTTTTAAAAGCCGGAGCCAATAAAGGGTTTCCCGTGCTTCTTTATATGCTATGTTTAGTTTTGCGTAAAAATCTTTTTTTGTTTGCCCGCCAATGGCTTCTTCCACATTTGCGCCAACAGATGTTCCGCTGCGCAATAATTGTTTAGCTAACACAAACTCTTTCTTTTCTTCACACAGGTACCGGTAGGCTTTAACAATCCGCAATGCAAATGCGTAACTTTTTTGTTGCACCACATTGTCCTGCTTCATGGTAAAAATTTTAATTCCCCATTCCTAATTCCTAATTAAAGCCTACATCATCTGCCCAATATCCTGCATCAAACGTTTTGCAATATTATCTGCGGTGGTTTCAAAATTGCTTTCGGCATAAATACGAATAATGGGTTCGGTATTGCTGGTGCGTAAATGTACCCAGTCGGTATCAAACTCAATTTTTAAACCGTCTTCTGTATTGATGGGTTGTGCTTTATACTTGTCTTTTATTTTAGTAAACACATCTTTTACATCAATGCCGTTTTCCAGTGTTATTTTATTTTTGCTCATAAAATAATCGGGGTAAGTATTGCGTAGTTGTTTAATGCTTTTTTTGCTGTGTGCCAAATGCGTTAAAAACAATGCAATGCCAATGAGTGCATCACGGCCATAATGTAAATCAGGCACAATAATACCACCGTTGCCTTCGCCGCCAATTACGGCATTCACCGCTTTCATTTTATTTACCACGTTTACTTCACCAACAGCGCTGGGGAAATATTCGCCGCCGTGTTTTGTGGTAACATCTTTCAATGCACGGGTACTGCTCATATTACTAACGGTGTTGCCTTTGCGTTTGCTCAACACATAATCAGCCACCGCCACCAGTGTATATTCTTCGCCAAACATGCTGCCGTCTTCACATACAAAACAAAGGCGGTCAACATCCGGGTCTACCGCAATACCAAGGCTTGCTTTTTGTTTTATCACTTCGGCGCTTAAACCGGTTAAGTGCTCGGGCAATGGCTCGGGGTTATGGGCAAATTTGCCGGTTACTTCTTCATTAATAACCGTAATATCTTTTACACCCAATGCTTTTAAAACAGCAGGCACAGCAATAGCGCCGGTACTGTTAACCGCATCTACCACAATATTGAATTTTGCTTTTTTAATAGCTGCCGCATCCACCAGTTCGTAGTTTAAAATAGCATCAATATGTTGCTGCAGTGTATTTTCATTAACGGTGTAAGTGCCCAGCTTATCAACATTTGCAAAATTGAAATTTTCATTGGCGGCTAAATCTAAAATCAGCTTGCCTTCATCGCCACTAATGAATTCGCCTTTGCTGTTTAATAATTTCAGCGCATTCCATTCTTTTGGGTTATGGCTGGCTGTTAGTATAATACCGCCGGCTGCTTTTTCAAACACAACGGCCATTTCAACAGTGGGCGTGGTGCTTAATCCAACATCCACCACATCCAGTCCCAAACCAATTAATGTATTTGATACAAGGGCGCTTACCATGCTGCCGCTGATGCGGCCATCCCGGCCAATAACCACTTTATGATTGTTGCTTTGCTGCATCAGCCATGTGCCGTATGCTGCAGTAAATTTTACTACGTCGAGGGGAGTAAGGTTGTCGTTAGTTTTTCCACCAATGGTACCTCTTATTCCGGATATACTTTTTATCAGTGCCATGCGCTGCAAGTTTTAGGGAGGGCAAAGATACGGAAGATGGTTAATAGTTAATAGTTGATAGTTGATGGTTCATGGTTCATAGCAGAGCGGACAGTTAATTGGATATTGTACTACCATGAACTATGAACCATTAACCATGAACCACTATATTTGCGCTATGCAGCAATCCTGGTTTAAAGACTGGTTTAACACGCCTTATTATCATCAATTATATTTTAAAAGAGATGAAAAGGAAGCGGCTGCTTTTATTGATAAGCTGATTGATTATTTGAAGCCAGCTGCCGGCGCCACCATGCTGGATGTTGCCTGTGGTAAAGGCCGCCACTCCATTCATTTAAGCGAAAAAGGTTTTGATGTTACCGGTATTGATTTAAGCGAAGACAGCATTAACGAAGCGCTGCAGCATGAAACGGATACGCTGCATTTTTACCGCCACGATATGCGCCTGCCTTTTTGGATAAATTATTTTAGTTACGCCTTTAATTTTTTTACCAGCTTTGGGTATTTTAATACAAGGCGGGAGCATGATGATGCCATACGCACTATTGCACAAGCCATAAAACCCGGCGGTATATTTGTACTGGATTACCTGAATGTGCATTACGCCGAAGACCATTTAATACACAAATTTGACAAAGAGATTGACGGTGTAAATTATTACATTACTAAATGGTTTGACGAAACTCATTTTTATAAAAAAATTGTGGTGGAAGATGAAGCACTGGAAGCGCCATTGGAGTTTACAGAAAAGGTGGCTAAATTTTCTTTAGGAGATTTTACAGAAATGTTTGCTTACCAGGGCATGCAATTGCAGGAGGTTTATGGTGATTACAGCTTTTGTAATTATGATGTAAAAAAATCACCAAGGATGGTGATGATTGCGAAGAAGCGCTAATATTGAATGTGAAATGTTGAATGTAAGGAGACTTTAAATTTTTAAAATACTCCGAAATGAAAAACATTCGATATTATATATTCGACATTTTTCTATTTCCTCTTATTGTTCACCAGCATCCACTTACTGGTTTCAAAAATAGCAGAGGTTAATTCAGATAATTTATTTTTAACAGAGTCTGACTGCTGTTTTGTAAGCGGTGGTAAATTATCTTTTACCGGCACCAATTCTTCCGTTTTAATATTTACGTTTTTAATGAAATAGTAATCGTCTGTAACCACACCGATATTTCCCTCATCATGATGAATTACAAATGCTGCATGCTGTAAATTTTGCTGGTTAATAACATCACGGCCTAAAGTGGTGTTGGTATAAGGCTGATGAACCATGCCCGCAAGTGTTGGCAGCACATCAATTTGCGAAACAGTGTAGTTGTATGTTGCAGGCTGCAGCAAAGCGGGGGCATAATATAACAGCGGTACATGTTCGTCACTCAGGCGGTGGCTGGTCCATGCTTTGGGATAAAGGCCATCTGTTTCACCTTCCACACCATGGTCACCCACAAAAACAAAAATGGTATTATTAAAGTACGCTTCTTTCCTGGCAGCCTCTATAAATTTTTTATAACAAAAATCAGTGTAGCAAAACGCTTCATATTCTGCCTGCGATTCAAAACCATTTTTTGAAAGTGTTTCCTTATCCAGTTTTTCGCAGGTAAATTCTTTTTCGCCGGGTGGCAGCATAAAGGGGCGGTGATTGTGTGCTGTTTGTATTACTGCAAAAAAAGGTTTGGTCTGCTGCTTCATTACATCCTGCGCTTCGGAAAATAAATCTTTATCGCTGATGCCCCATACATTTATTTCAGGCGACTGGTATTTCCCTTTTTCATAAATATTTATGCTGTCCACATTTTCCATCAGCCCTTTAAAATTATTAAACTGGCTGCGGCCGCCAATAAAATAAAATTTATTGTAACCTTCAAATGCATTGATGATGGTATGCTGGTTTACTGCTTCTTCATTTTGAGTGGAAAACTTCGCCATCTGTACATCGGGTATACCGGTAATGGTGGCAAAAATGCCACGTGCGGTGCCAAAGCTGGGCGTAAAGCAATGGTCGAAAAAAATACCATTGCGGCACATTTCATTAAAGTAAGGCGTGCTGTTTAACTTGTTGCCGCTCATACTGCTTTTATACATGCTGAAGCTTTCGCACAGTACCAATACGATATTCGGTTTACTTTCCAGGCTGCGGCTGTTGGGTAAAACAGTACGTTCATAATTATTAGTAACCGTATTATTTAACTGCAAAAAATCATTAATTACAGGATAGTATTTTGCTGCGCCGCTGGTATTAAAATCCGGTTTGCGCTGTTTAAGCGATGTTATAAAATTTTGAAAAGGATTAAGCGCCAAATAGCTTTTAAAATTGTCATTCAGTTTATACGCATCCTGTCTTGTGAGCGGTTTAAATTGTAAAAAGCCGTATACAAACCAAAACATCAGCAATAATGCCACCAGGTACCAGCGCCGCTTGTATTCAAACTTATGCCAAATGTTATTAGCATCAACAGTGCCATGTGTGCGGCGAAATAATTTTGCAATAAAAAATACAGCCAGCGCAAGCCCCAGTAAAATCCAGATTATTGGATACGTTTCCCAAACCATGCGGAACATTTCATACGGGTCATCTTTAAAATTTAGCGCACTTGCGCCAATACGGGTGTGGTTGTAACTGAAGTTGCCAAAATCAGCCCCATAAAAAAACATTATTACCAGCGTGATAATGGCAAGATAGATGGTCCAGAATTTTTTTGTACCCGGTGAATGAAAAGGTGAAAATCTTTTAAAAATGGAAAGTATAATAATTGGAGAGAGGGCAATGGCAATCCAGCGTAAATCATATTTAAGCCCCAGCCAGAATGATGGGCCGAGTTGAAATACACTGATGTTTTCAGGCTTAAAAAAAATAACTGTGGCAATACGGAAGGCAGTAAATACCAGCAGGTAGATGGTAAAAAGCTTTATCATCCACTGAATGGTTTTTGATATTTTCAGTTTCTTCATGCCGGTTGTACTTAAGCAAAACGCCTGCGAATATAGTGATGATAGGGGATAAAGGAAATTTATTGCTTTTTCTTATTGTTCAGCAGCAGGTATTTGGCAGTTTCATAATACGCATTGGTAAGGTTGCGCAGGATGTTTTTTGCACTGTCTGAATGGCTGTTTTTTTCAACAGGGTTGTCATGCAATATTGAAACCATTTCTTCTTCGCCGGATTTTGTGTTACGTAAAAAATAAAACTCGTCATTTACAACGCCAATAGTTTTGGTATCATGATCAATAATAAAAGCATGATTCTCTGCAGCCCAAAATGATTGATATTGAAACAGCGGATTAATTGTATCAAACAGGTTTCTTCCAAATGTGCTGTTGGTGTATGGCTGTTTTGCAAGCCCTGCAATACTTGGCAGCACATCTACCTGGCTGCAAATGCGGTTGTCTTTTTTGGGCTGCAGTAATTTAGGAGCATAAAATAATAATGGCACATGCTCGCATGTTAACCCCTGTGCAGCATATGCTTTTGGTAAGTAAGGCAAATTGCCTCCATAGCGTATGCCATGGTCGCCCACAAAAACAAAAATGGTATTGTCAAAGTACTTTTCTTTTTTAGCCGCTTCCATAAATTTTTCAAAACAATAATCCGTAAAGCGAAACGCATTCATTTCTTCATTGCTTTCAAAGCCATACTTTTTTAAAGTATCTAAAGGGAAAGAAAGCTGTTTGAAGTTTGCTTTATCTTCTTCCGGTATGGTATAGGGCCGGTGGTTATCTGCCGTTTGTATAATGGCAAAAAAAGGCTTTGTTTGTTCTTTTAAAACTCTGTTGGCTTCTAAAAACAAATTTTTATCGCTGATGCCCCATACATCTATTGCGGCAGCTTTATAACTTCCTTCTTCGTATAAATTTAAATTGCTGATGTTATTGGTTAACAAGCCACGTATGTTAGCCCAGTTGGCGCTGCCGCCTAAAAAATAATAACGGCTGTAACCGGAAAAATCGTTGATGATAGTATGCTGGTTTACTGCATTGGGGTTGCGGCTGGCAGTACGTGGATCTTCCACATCGGGTATACCGGTTATAGTTGCCCACACTCCACGTGCTGTACCGTATGCCGGCGTAAAGCAACGGTTAAAGAAAATACCATTTTTACATAACTCATTAAAATAGGGTGTGGTGTTAAGCGGATTATTATACATGCTGCTTTTGTATGCACTAAAGCTTTCGCAAATAACCAATACGATATTCGGTTTTTTACCGGCGGTATCTGTTGCAGCAAAAGTTCTTTCATAATTTAATGCAATACTGTCGTACCGCTGCACCCCAAATTGCTGCGCCATTAAAGGATAATATTCTTTTACCTTTTTAATATCATATGTTGAATTTCTAAAACTGAGTGTACTGAAAAAGCTTTGCAGGGGATTTAATGCCAGTTGCGCTTTAAAATCGTCACTCAGTGTAAATGCATCACTCCAGCGCAGGGGAAATTGTCCGCCTCTTAAAACTATTTTTCCAATTGCTGTTTGCGCCAGCAGGAAAAAAGCCACTATAAAATAACCAACACCGTTTCTGTTATAAAAACTGTCTTCAAACAAAAATTTATTCAGTAACCAGCCAAAAAATAATCTTGCCAGTATAGCAATAATGATAATGGCAATACTGACTTTTACCAATGGATATGTTTGCCACATCATTTTATAGGATATGCCGGCATCCTGCAAATAATTTAATACCGAAGCATTAAGGCGCTGGTGCAAATAATCGTAATGATAAAAATCAATGGCATATAATAAAACAAGCAATACAAATACAATTGTTAAAAATATATTCCAGAAAACAACTGCCTTATTATTTTTAAAAGGATGAATGAAAGGGAATGCACACAACAACAGCATTACCAAACCGGTTACGCAGGCTATACGTGCATCAAACCGCAGCCCCATTATAAAAGCAGAGCCGGAAAATGCTTTACCCGGCGGATTGTAAGCAAAATAAAATATGAAGCGGCCAACCGTCATTGCCAGCAGCAATACCAGCACTACTGAAAAAATCCACCGCAGTAATTTAGGAACACGTTGTAAAAAAAGCATCACAATAATAATTTCCGGGTGCTAAATTAGTTTAATTATTTTTGGATGGCTTTATTTTAACAGCGCATATACTTTTTAATGGAACAGGTTTTTAATATAGACAGGCGGCTGCTGCGGCTGATAAACTACGACTGGCACAATAATTTTTTCGACTGGCTGATGCCCTGGCTGCGTAATTCGCTCATGTGGGCGCCGCTTTATTTGTTTTTGATTGTATTTGTTGTAACCAATTATAAAAAAACTGGCTGGTGGTGGGTATTGTTTGCAATATGTACTGTTACACTGTCTGATTTGGTGAGCAGCCGCTTAATTAAAGAAAATATTATACGCCTGCGCCCTTGTAATGATGTGGCGCTGGCAGACTGGCTGCGGGTGCTGGTAGGTTACCGGCCGCAGAGCAGCAGTTTTACGTCTTCACATGCGGCTAATCATTTTGCAATGGCCATGTTTGTATATACCACTTTTAAAATACACTTTAAAAAATGGCCTGCTTTGTTCTTTTTATGGGCCTTTAGTATTTGCTATGCACAAGTGTATGTAGGTGTGCATTACCCGCTGGATGTAACAGCCGGTGCGGTAATTGGAATACTTATCGGATATTTGCCGGGTAAATTCTTTAACCGAAACTACGGATTGACATAAATACACATGGCTGAAATTATAATATTATCCCTTCTTATAATTGTTAACGGGCTTTTTGTAATGAGTGAAATAGCGTTGGTAAGTGCACGCAGGGCCAGGCTGGAAGGCATGGCTAATAAAGGCGATGCTAAGGCTAAAGTGGCGTTGGCATTGGCAGAAAACCCGGAGAAATTTTTATCTACCGCCCAAATATTTATAACACTTATTGCCATTTTAACGGGTGTGTACTCCGGCGAAAAATTCAGCCATTACCTGGAGCCTTATGTAGAAAAAATTGCTTTTTTGAAGCCTTATGCTGACACGGTTTCAACAGTAATCATTGTTATTATAGTTACATTTTTATCCATCATTTTTGGAGAGCTGATACCCAAAAGGCTGGGTATGCTGCAGGCAGAAAAAATTGCCCGTGTGGTGGCCGGCCCCATGAATTTTTTATCCACCGCAACTTATCCTATTGTTTGGGTGCTGTCTAAAATTTCGCAGTTGTTTTTTAAACTGCTCAATGTAAAAACATCTAACGACAATGCCGTAACCGAAGAAGAAATAAAAGCAATGATTACCGAAGGAAGTGAACACGGAACTATTGAAGAAGAGGAAAAAGAAATTATTGAACGGGTATTTCATTTAGGCGACCGTAACATAACATCGCTGATGACACACCGTACAGATATTGCATGGTTTGATGCCAATGAAACAGTGCAGCAGGTAAAAGATAAAATGGATGCGGTTATTTACAGCAGTTATCCTGTTTGTGAAGAAACAGTAGATAATATTAAGGGCACTATCAGTGTAAAAGATTTACTGAAGGCCGGTAATGATCAGCTTTTAAAAGACATTGCAAAGCCTGCTTTGTTTGTGCCGGAAAATAATACAGCATATCAACTGCTGGAAAAGTTTAAGGAAACAAAAATTCACAGTTGTTTTATTGTAAATGAATATGGCACACTGGAAGGAATGATAACGCTGAATGATATTTTGGAAGCGATAGTGGGAGATGTGCCGCAAACCGGGCAGGATGAATATGAAATTGTGGAACGTACTGATGGTACTTTTTTAGTAGATGCGCAAATTCCGTTTTATAATTTTTTAACCAGGTTTGAAAAAACGGAATGGATGAACGAAGCCGAACATGATTTTGATACATTAGCAGGCTTTGTACTGCATGAACTGGAGCACATACCTCAAACCGGTGAAACTTTTGAGTGGCGTGGCTTTAGTTTTGAAATAATAGACATGGACGGACAGCGCATAGATAAACTGCTGGTAAAAATTTCAGAAGAAATTAAAGAGGAGATGGAGGAGGAATAATGTATGGTTTTCAGTTTTCTGTTTACGGTTCAGTTGGAGAAGTAAAATTCTTATATTGCCCTGTCTTTGAATTTTTGACCTTTAATTTCCGTTTTGTTAAGATAGATTATAAATGCACCAATCTTCGCTGCAATAGTATCAGCCTGTTTATAAAGAATCTCAAAGGATGCCTTTGGGATTAATGCAGAATCCAAAGCCCTGTAAAGTTGTGATTTACTTTCGCTTAAGGAGCCTTTCGCAATCCCTAAAAAATTGATAAACTCAAGCCGGCTTTCTCTGCCAAACCCTTCAGCGATATTATCCATTACTGAACCGCTTGAACTTTTTATTTGTTCCTTAAATTTGAACTCTTTCGAAAATTTTTCTTCTATAGTAAGTTTGTAAATGCTATTGGCAAATGCCCTGGCTAGCTGCCATATTTCCAGGTCTTCAAATTTTGTTATTGTAGCCATTAATAAAAAAGTTGCGAACTAAACAAACAGTAAACAAAAAACCCTTAACAGTAAACCAAATTAAAACTCAAAGCTGGCTTTATCCTTAGGGTTATCTAACCGGGTGCTTTTACGATTACCATCAACAAGCGTGTGTATTATACCAATCTGGTCTTTTTTATAGTCGTACAGAATGTTATCGGTAACATCAATTTTGGTTACGCTGGTAATATTGTTTACCTGGTAATAGCTTTCAATACCCTCTTCCTGCTGCTCGTAACCAATAAACTGTAATGTAACTGCTTTGCCATTTACCATTATTTGTAAATGCTTTGTTACATAATCCTTCACCAGCTTATTCATGGCTTCCTTATCTTTTGGCTTTAATAAATCCACCGTTGTTTTATAATTCTGGCGCAGGGTTTTTTCAAAATCGTCGGTAAAAATTTTGCAGCTTACTTCCAGGGTTTTATCCTTGGCGTTATGTTCAATTTCGGTAACACTTACAAAATAGGGATGGCTGTTTTTCAGCGCAGCCATATTTAAAAAATTTGTAACTGAAAAAACCAGTAACCACTTATATAAAATACCAGCCATTTAGCAAACCAATTAGTTTAAACAAATAAGTTTAAAGATATTTGAACAGCAAAACTAATACTAAAACACCGGCTTTAACCAACGGATGCAGGATTTTACATTTTATTTTAAAGAAGGCTGGCACCACATTATTAGTTGGCGAGCACTGGATCATATCCTGTTTGTAATGGCCCTGGCTTCTATTTACCTGCTTAAAAACTGGAAGCAGGTATTGGTACTGGTTACAGCATTCACTATCGGCCATTCCGTAACACTGGCATTAAGCATTTTTGAAATTATTAAAATTAACGACCGGCTGGTGGAAATACTAATACCCTGTACCATTATGGCAACAGCGGTATTTAATTTTTTGCAGAAAGATTATACATCTAAAAGCCTGCGGCTGAATTATTTTTTGGCACTTTTTTTTGGTTTGATACACGGACTGGGGTTTGCCAACGCACTGCGTTTTATGCTGGCAAAAGATCAAAGCATTGGATGGAGTTTGTTTGCTTTTAATATTGGGCTGGAAGCAGGGCAAGTGCTGATTGTTGCTTTAATTCTGTTAATTGGCTATTTGGCAGTAGATAAATTTAAGTTGGGGAGAAAATGGTGGGTATGGAGTTTGTCGGCACTGGCATTTTGCATAGCTTTAAAAATGGTAATTGAAAGATAATGCTGAAGACGGATAACTGCGGATAATAAAAAACTATAACACACAATAAACAAAACCATGATGAAACTTAAAGCGTTTGCTTTTTTATGCATTGTATCGGTAAGTGTTGTTGCACAGGATATACGGAACAATCCCGGCAGCAACCACGGTAACCGTTTTGAACAGTTGGGTACAATTTTGCCCACTCCCAATGAGTATCGTACTGCAAGTGGCGCCCCCGGGCCTAAATATTGGCAGCAACGCTGCGATTATGATATTACTTGTGAACTGGATGAGGTTAACCGCCGTTTATCCGGTAAAGAAAATCTTACGTATTTCAATAACTCTCCCGATGTACTTACTTACCTATGGCTGCAGTTAGATGAAAACGAACACAGCAATACCAACAACTCCGGGTACCAGGGCAGCAATAGTATGCCAGCCTCTATTACGCCTGCTGATATTATCCGTTTTAACGGTAAGGTGGATGCTGAAAGAGAATACGGCGATAATATTGTTCGTGTGGCGGATGCTGCCGGCAATTTATTAAAATACACCATCAATAAAACAATGATGCGTATTGAACTGCCGCAACCTTTAAAACCCGGGCAGCAGTTTAAATTTCGTGTAGACTGGAACTATGACATTATTGAACGCACCAAGTATGGCGGCCGCGGCGGTTTTGAATATTTTGCAGAAGATGGTAATGACTTATATACCATGACACAGTGGTATCCCCGCCTTTGTGTTTACAGCGATTTCCAGGGCTGGCAAAATCACCAGTTTGTTGGCAGCGGGGAATTTGCTTTAACCTTTGGCAATTTTAAAGTGGCCATGACGGTGCCTGCCGATCATGTGGTAATGGCAACCGGCCAGTGCCAGAATTATCCTGCTATACTTTCAGCAGCAGAATTACAGCGCTGGAATGCAGCGCAAAATGCAAAAGATGTAACTGAGATTGTAACGCTGGATGAAGCAACAGCAAAAGAAAAAACAAAATCTACTGCTAAAAAAACATGGATTTTTAAAGCAGATATGGTACGTGACTTTGCATGGGGTTCATCACGTAAGTTTATATGGGATGCAATGCCCGCAATGGTGGAAGGCAAAAAAGTAATGTGTATGAGTGCCTATGGTAAAGAAGCTTATGCGCTGTACCGCAAATTCAGCACTAAAACGGTGGCACACACTGTTAAAAGTTATTCTAAATTCACCATACCTTTTCCTTATCCTGTTGCACAAAGTTTAGAAGCTGCCAATGGTATGGAATACCCCATGATTTGCTTTAATTATGGCCGCTGCGAAAAAGATGCTAATGGCAAATACAGTGCAGCCAGCACTTACAGCGAAGGCACAAAAAATGGAATGCTGGGTGTGGTAATACATGAAGTGGGGCATAACTTTTTTCCTATGATTGTAAACAGCGATGAACGCCAGTGGACATGGATGGATGAAGGCCTGAACTCTTTTGTTGAATACCTTACAGAAGAATTGTATGATAATAAATATCCTGTAAGCAAAGGCCCGGCTTATAAAATTGTTGATTATATGAAGCTGCCAAAAGATCAACTGGAGCCTATTATGACCAATAGTGAAAACATTGCGCAATTTGGCCCCAATGCATACAGCAAGCCGGCAACGGGTTTAAACATGCTGAGGGAAACTATTATGGGCCGTGATTTATTTGATTATGCTTTTAAAGAGTATGCAAGGCGCTGGGCATTTAAACATCCCACACCTGCAGATTTATTCCGCACAATGGAAGATGCCAGTGGCGAAGATTTAGACTGGTTCTGGCGTGGATGGTTTTATAATACCGATCCTGTTGATATTTCTTTAGATACAGTTAAATGGGCAGTGCTTACAACAGAACTGCCAGCAACACCGGCTGCAAGAAGCCCTTATCAAAGCCCTGTGGCAAAACCCATTTTAAATTCTTTTGATGATATTAGTAAAATACGCAACAGGGAAGATAAAAAAATTGTTTTTGCCACTGATGCAGATGAAAGCCTGCGTGACTTTTACTGGAAGTATGACCGTGGCCTGGTAAAAGTGGATGAAACACCTTTTACTGTTACACCGCCACCGGCATCTGTTGATACATTTACAGAAGCAGAACGTTTTGCTGTGGCCGGCAAGAAAAATATGTATGAACTTACATTCAGCAACAAAGGCGGTTTGGTAATGCCTATTATTATTGAGTGGACGTATGAAGACGGCACCAAAGAAGTGGAGCGTATTGCGGTGCAGGTATGGCGCAAAAACGAAAACAAAGTTGTTAAAACGTTTCTGAAAGATAAAAAAGTGGTAAGTATTAAGCTGGATCCTATGAGAGAGACAGCAGATATAAACGAAAGCAACAACGTTTGGCCTTTAAATACAGCCACACCAAGTAAGTTTCAGCTGTATAAACAACGTGCAGGCTTTGGCCCACGTGGTGCAGCAGGCGGCACAGGCAACCCCATGCAAAAAGAAATTAAGTAATCATTTGCCAAAAGTTTTTCTTAATAAAAAAGCGTCTCCAGAAAATTTGGAGACGCTTTTTTATTCAATTCGTTACATTCCCGTTCTTCCATCTCTCAGCACTTTTTTCTTTCCTTTATTTTTCTTTTCCCATTCCAGCATTTCAGGTGTTTTATCAGGTTTTTTATACGGCGATGGTTCTTTAGCTGCAACTGCAGGTGCAGCATTGGGTTTTTGTAAATGCCCCCGGTCGTATTTTTCGCTTTTTGTTAAACGGCCTGTTTCGGGGTCAAAATATTTCCATTCACCATGCTTAACGCTGTATTGTTCTGCCTTTACAATTTTCCATTCTATAATTTCGCCATTGCTGGCTCCATAAACAGGTATGGTATCATAAGGAGCATCCGGGTTGTAAGCATGCCAGCTTTCTTCCCTGTATAAATTGCCTAAATAAGTATAGTATTGCTGTATACCATCTTTACCGCCTTTAAAATAATTTTCAACACCAATTAAATCGCCTACTAAATTATACTGGCGCCAAACGCCTTCTCTTTTATCATCTTTAAAAATACCTTCTTCTTCATAACCGGGATTGCCACGTACTTCTTCCACACGTAACACCCATTTGCCCTGTTTTAAGCCGGCGGCATCCACAATATTAATGGTATCGCCTTTTTCCGTAAGCTTAAACGATTTACGCTGTGCCATGCCGTTTGTAAAAAACACTAAAACAGCAACAGCAACTAAAAGTATTTGCTGTATTTTTAATGCTCTCATCATAGTACTTAAATTTTATTTTTATGTTACCAGCCGCATTAATACTAATCGTCTTCTGTTGTGTCACTCACTTCAGCTTTTATTGCTTTAATCAGCATATAAAAAAGCATTTGCAGGCTGTTATCAAAGTTACAATATTGCTTTTATTGGCATTTGTTAATATTGGGTATGCACAAATAAGCCCAACCCCGGCTTCTGAAAGATTAAACGGTTTGCAAAAAAGAAAATTGCTGCAGGAAAAATCATTGTTAAAAGATATCAGCTTCCGCAATATTGGCCCCACACAAATGAACGGGCGTGTGGTGGATATTGATGTAAACCCTGCCGACCCAACTGAATTTTATGTAGCATACGCCAGCGGCGGCCTTTGGTACACACACACCAACGGGCAAAGTTTTGAGCCTGTGTTTGATAATGAAGATGCTATTACCATTGGAGATATTGCAGTAAACTGGCCTGCCCCTAACAATCCGGGAAAAACAAAAACAATTTGGGTGGGCACCGGCGAAGTAAACAGCAGCCGTTCATCGTACAGTGGTGTGGGTGTTTATAAAAGTACCGATAATGGCAAATCATGGCAATACCTGGGGCTGCCCGAAAGCCATCATATTGGAAAAATTGTATTGCATCCCACCAACAATAATATTGCATGGGTGGCAGTGCTGGGGCATTTGTATTCAGCCAACAAAGAACGCGGCATTTATAAAACTACGGATGGTGGTAAAACATGGAAACAAACATTGTATGTGGATGATAATACCGGCGCTGTTGAAATGGACATTAACAACCAAAACCCAAATGAATTGTATGCAGCAACATGGTACAGGGAAAGAAGGGCATGGGACTGGAAGGAGAGCGGTAAAACTTCGGCCATTTATAAAAGCACTGATGGCGGCGACACATGGAAACCCATTACATTGCCCGGCAGTGGTTTTGCCACCGGCGATAAGCTGGGCAGAATAGGTGTGGCAGTGTTTCAAAAAAATCCAAACATTGTATATGCTGTAATTGATAATAACAGTTTAAAACCAGATACTGCAAAAAAGAAAACAGACAGTACCAAATACACACTGGACGATTTTAAAAACATCACTAAAGAAAAATTTGAAACTTTAAATGATAAAAAGCTGGATACTTTTTTAATGCGCAACGGCTTTGACGAAAAATACCGTTCTGCATCTGTTAAACAATTAGTACGTACAGATAAAGTAAAACCAACCGCAGTATATGAATGGCTGGTGGCCGATGATGGTTTTCAAAACGCAGGCATAATTGGTTGCGAAGTGTACCGCAGTGATGATGCAGGCATTACATGGAAAAAAACAAATACCAAAGAAATTACCACTTTCAGCACTTATGGATATTATTTTGCAAAATTAAGTTTATCCGCCACCGACGAAAATAAAGTGGTGGTGCTGGGTTTCAACTGCATTTACAGCAGCGATGGCGGTAAAACTTTTAAATCAACTGATAAAAATGCCACTCACCCCGATTGGCATAGCTGCTGGATAAATCCTGAAAAGGACGGGCACTGGATAGCGGGCAACGATGGCGGCTGTAATATAACTTACGATTATGGTAAGCACTGGTATAAAGTAACCAGCATTCCGGTAGGCCAGTTTTATGGTATTACCACTGATGATGCAAAGCCCTATAATGTATATGGTGGTTTGCAGGATAATGGTACATGGTTTGGCAGCAGTAAACTCGGTAATAATTTTTCTGATGATGAGGATGAAACAGAAAAAGAAGATGGCCCCGATGCATATAACTGGAAAGCGATTGGCGGCGGTGATGGCATGCAGGTGCAGGTGGATACAAGAGATAATAAAACCGTGTATGCAGGTTCTCAATTTGGATATTATGCAAGAAGAAATACAGATGGCGGCAGGGGATTAAGCATTCATCCTATGCATGAACTTGGTGAAGCAAAACTTCGCTACAACTGGCAAACACCTATTTGGCTGAGCAAACTCGGCCAGGATGTTTTTTATTATGGCAGTAACAAATTTCACCGCAGTTTAAACAAGGGCGAAAAACTTGAAGCATTAAGCGGTGATTTGACAAATGGAAAACATGAAGGAAAAATTCCTTTTGGTACCATTACAACTATTGTTGAATCGCCATTAAAATTCGGGCTTATTTATATTGGCACAGATGATGGTAATATACAGGTTACAAAAGACGGAGGATATAACTGGACGAAAATAAATGTTAATGTAAAAAATGTACCACAGGGTTTATATGTAAGCCGTGTAATGCCATCCATGTATAAAGAGTCCAGGGTTTATGCAACGCTTAATGGTTACCGTAACGACAACTTTATGCCGTATCTTTTTGTAAGTGAAGATTATGGTTTAACATGGACACAATTGGGCACCGATTTGCCGGCAGAACCTTTAAATGTAATTAAAGAAGACCCGAAAAAGGAAAACATTATTTATGTAGGCAGCGATAATGGAGCTTATGCATCGTTTAATGGAGGCAAATCATTTATGGTATTTACCAATTTGCCACGTGTGCCGGTGCATGATATTGCTATACAGCAAAGAGATAATGAAATTGTGCTGGGTACACATGGCCGCAGTATATATGTTGCAAAACTGGATGGTGTGCAAAAAGCTTTTGATAAATGGATGGAAGGCAAAAAGTAATTTTTTCTGTTTGCAATTACTTTTAACGCAGAAAAAAGAGAAGCTGAATAACGCTGCGTAACCTCTTTATCTGCTTTTCGCTACGTTAAATCAATTGAAATAAATATACATCAGGTTAGTACAGCATGGCCTGTTACCGGCAAATAATTAAGTTGCGTTTATAAATCTTTCTTTTCATTTATAACGAACTTAATTGCTACATGAAAGTATTGTTTTTTACAGCATTGCTGCTGCTTACTCAATCTTTATCTGCACAGCGCACCAGGTATAATTTTAACAGCAACTGGAAAGTATTTGTTGGGGATGACAGCACTGCCATTAAAAATGATTTTAACGACAACAACTGGAAAAACGTAACACTTCCTTATGCATGGAACGAAGACGATGCTTTTAAAAAAGATATTGCCGAGTTAAGTACAGGTATTGCATGGTACCGCAAGCATTTTAAAATTCCTGCTGCAGCAAAAGGGCAAAAAATTTTTTTAGAATTTGAAGGCATTCGCCAGGCAGGTAATTTTTATGTAAATGGAAATTATATTGGCCTGCATGAAAACGGTGTAATGGCTTTTGGTTTTGATATTACAAACGCAGTGCATTTTGGTGATGAAGAAAATATAATTGCTGTGCGTATAGATAATAGCTGGGATTACAGGGAAAAAGCCACTAATTCAAAATTTCAATGGGAGGATAAAAATTTTAATGCCAATTATGGCGGCATCAGTAAAAATGTGTACCTGCATGTAACTCCCAAAGTATATCAAACATTGCCGCTGTTCAGCAACCTTAAAACAACAGGCGTTTATGTGTATGCTGATAACTTCAATATTAAAGCAGGCACTGCCACTGTACATACTGTAAGTGAAATTAAAAATGAAAGTACAGAAGCACAACAAATAACTTACCGGGTAAACATCACTGAAACAAATGGTAAACTGCTAAAAACTTTTACAGGTGATAAAATCACCATCGCTCCCGGCGAAACAAAAACAGTAAATGCTGCATCAGCGGTTACGGGTTTGCAGTTTTGGAGCTGGGGTTATGGTTATTTGTACAATGTACAAACCAGTTTAGTCATCAACAATAAACCAACAGATGTGGTTACCACCACTACGGGTTTTAGAAAAACAGCTTTTAAAGACGGGATGATTTATTTAAACGACCGTGTTATAATGGTGCATGGTTATGCACAGCGTACCAGTAACGAATGGCCTGCCATTGGTGTGAGTGTGCCTGCATGGTTAAGCGATTACAGTAATGGCATGATGGTGGAAAGCGGCGGCAACTTAGTGCGCTGGATGCACATAACACCATGGAAACAGGATATTGAAAGCTGCGACCGTGTGGGTTTATTACAATCAATGCAGGCAGGCGATGCAGAGAAGGATGTGGAAGGTGTGCGTTGGGAACAACGTAAAGCAGTTATGAGAGATGCGATTATTTATAACCGTAATAATCCAAGCATTATTTTTTATGAATGCGGTAATGAAAGCATTAGTGAAAAACACATGCAGGAAATGAAAGACATCCGCAACCTGTATGATGCAAATGGTGGCCGTGCCATTGGCAGCAGGGAAATGCTTGATAGTAAAGTGGCGGAATACGGTGGTGAAATGTTGTATACCAACAAGAGCGCACATATTCCTATGTGGGCAATGGAATATTCAAGAGATGAAGGCAGCAGAAAATATTGGGATGATTATACACCACCTTATCATAAAGATGGAGACGGGCCTTTGCATAACGGCGCCAATGCAGCACCATACAACCGCAATATGGAAAGCCATGCAGTGGAAAATGTAAAACGCTGGTTTGAATTTTGGAATGAACGCCCCGGTACAGGTAAACGTGTTAGTGCCGGCGGTGTAAATATTGTATGGAGCGAAACCAATACACACCACCGGGGAGAAGAAAATTACCGCCGCAGCGGAGAAGTGGATGCACTGCGTATTAAAAAACAAAATTACTATGCACATGAAGTAATGTGGGATGGATGGGTAAATCCTGAAAAGGAACGTACACATATTGTTGGTCATTGGAATTATACAGCAGGTATAACAAAAGATATTTTTGTTATCAGCACCGCAGAAAAAGTTGAATTATTTGTAAATGGAAAATCGCAGGGCTTTGGCATAAAGAGCGATGGTTTTTTATTTACGTTTAAAAATATTGCTTGGCAGCCGGGCACAATCAGCGCAAAAGGATATGACGCAAAAAACAAACTTGTAAGTGAACATTCAATTACAACAGTTGGTGCGCCTGTTGCACTACACTTAACTAATATAAGCCGCCCAACTGATTTCCTTGCAAATGGACAAGACCTTGCATTGGTGGAAGCAGAAGTAGTGGATGCACAAGGCAATCGTTGCCCAACGGCGTTGAATATGGTGAGCTATTCATTAACCGGGCCGGGAGAGTGGCGTGGTGGTATGGCAATGGGGCCGGGTAATTATATTTTAGAAAAAACTTTTCCTGTTGAAGGAGGTGTTAACCGCTTTCTTATCCGTTCGCAAACAACAGCAGGTACTATTACTGTTACTGCAAGTGCTGAAGGATTAAAACCGGCAACTATTTCATTAACAACAAAACCTTTTAATACGGTAAATGGTTTATCAACACAATTGCCTGCGGCAGGCTTGCCTAATATTTTAAAGAGAGGCCCAACACCATTAACGCCATCTTACAATATTACACGGATACCTGTTGCTGCAATTAAAGCCACTGCAGGTGCTAATGCAGACAGTGCTTTTGCCAGCTACGATGATAATGAACTAAGCGAATGGGTAAACGATGGTAAACTAACTACCGCATGGGTGGAGTATGAACTGGAAAGAGAAGCAACCATCAGTGAAATAACTATTAAACTTAACAATTTCCGCTCACGCATTTATCCATTATTAATTACATTAGATGGTAAACAAATCTTTAATGGCACTACTAAAACCACATTAGGATATTACACTATACCATGCACACCACAAAAAGGTAAAAAGCTGCGCATTCAATTGTCTGCAACATCGCAAACACAGCAAAGCAACGAGGGCGTGGAAGTAAACGGAAAAAAATTAGATGATGGTGTTGCAAGAAATGATGCAAATGCTAAAGGAAAATTGAGTATTATTGAAGTGGAGTTTTATGAGAAGCGATAATGAAGAGATGAAGGAAGGCCGGAAGCAAAAAAAAAATTAAGGTTGCGGATTGTTTATAACAGTAAATGCTAAATAGTGAAGAATATTTTTTTTCTTACAATTTTTATTTTTATTGCTGCAGCAGTTACAGCACAGCAAAAAATAAAACAGCCTAACATAATTTTTATTTTAGCAGATGATTTAGGTTATGCTGATATTGGATGCTACGGTCAGCAAAAAACCGAAACCCCCAACCTGGACAAAATGGCTGCGGAAGGATTGAAGTTTACACAATTTTATTCCGGCTCCACGGTGTGTGCACCTGCACGCACTTCATTTATGACGGGGCTGCACACCGGCCATACACCTATACGGGGCAACCGCAGTTTTCAGCCGGAAGGGCAAACACCATTGGCAGCAGGCATTAATACCATTGCTAATATTTTGCAGCATCACGGTTATAGCACTGGTGCTTTTGGAAAATGGAGTTTGGGTTTTATAACCACCAGTGGCGATCCGCAAAAAAAAGGTTTTGATGAATTTTTTGGCTATAACTGTCAAAGCTTTGCGCATGATTATTATCCTGATCATTTATGGAGCAATCATGAGCGCATCAATTTTGAAGCAAACAAAACAGCCAACGTTGTTTATTCGGCAGACACCATTCATGCCATGGCATTAAATTTTATTAAAAGGCAAAACAGCAACAAACCTTTTTTCATGTACCTGCCTTATACATTGCCGCATGGTGATGTAATACTGCCGCATGACAGTGTGTACAATTATTACATTAAAAAATTTAATGAACCTGCATTGCCTTACAATAATAAAAAAGATTCATTGGCTTATGAACCGCATCCGCATGCAGCCTTTGCAGCAATGGTAAGCCGGTTAGACAGGTACACAGGAGAAATTTTAAAACAACTTAGTAAACAAGGTTTGCTTGAAAATACAATTGTATTGTTTGCAAGCGATAACGGCCCTCATAAAGAAAATGGCGGCGATCCCGAATTTTTTCAGAACCACGGTATTTACCGTGGCATTAAAAGAGATTTGTATGAAGGCGGCATCCGTGTGCCTTTTATTGCTTACTGGAAAAATAAAATTGTACCCGGTGTAACAAATCAATGGCTTACTATTTGGGATATGTACCCAACATTTGAGCAACTGGCGGGAATAAAAACCACCACAATCATCGATGGTATTTCTATTGTGCCAACACTTTTAAAAACCGGTAAACAAAAACAACCGGAATATTTGTATTGGGAGTTTCATGAAAACAATGGGCGCCAGGCGCTGCGGTGGAAGAACTGGAAATTAATTAAACTGAATGTGAACCTGCCGGGCAAAACAATAACCGAATTATATAATTTGGATGTTGACCCATCAGAAAAAAATGATTTATCAGCTGCAAACCCTGCTATTGTGGCAAAACTGGAAGCGATGATTAAAAAAGCGCATGTAGCCAGCACAGACTGGCCATTGCTGCCGGCCGAAATGAAAAATGCCCAGCCTTTCAATGATTAAATAACCGCTGTTTATATCATGTAACCACAGGATGGTTTACGCTGGCAAATAAATAAGTTGTGGCGCTGTTTTCGCCTTTGTATCGATTGTTTACGCTAAACTTTTTTTCATGAAATTATTTTTTGTAATGATGCTTTGCATTAATGCAGGCATAACAGCCGTTGCCCAGGAAGTTTTAGAAACAGGAGGCAAACCCATGCCTGCTGTATGGATTGATAAAGACACCAGGCATAAAGTGGTACGGCTTAGCGATGGCTTAACCGGCAACAGCACCAGTTTTTATTTTCACAACAATCCTTTTATTGGTAATGAAATGGTGTTTTACAACACGGCACAACCGGCAGGTGAGGCCACCGATATGAAAAGGGAAGAGCCCAAAGCGGTGAATGAAAATAACCGGCAGGTTTACAGCATTAATCTTAATACCAAAAAATTAACACAGCTAACACATAGCGCAGCACCCATGAGCGGCGAAGTGGTGTGTGAAAAAACAAAAACCGTTTTTTACCAGGTTAAGGACAGTATTTTTGCGCTTGACTTTGTTACAAAAAAATCAAGGCTGGTATTTGTATTTCCAGAGGATTTTCGTTCAGGCATTAGTACTGTTAATGTTGACGGCACTTTGCTGGCAGGCTCCTACGCAACACCGGCAGAAAAAGAAATACTGAAAAACAATCCTAATAAAAGCAGCTATTTTAACCTTATTTATGATGCACACCTGCCCAAAACATTATTTACTATTGATGTAAAAACGGGCACACTCAATAAGTTTTATACTGACAGTGCCTGGCTGAATCATTTGCAGTTTTCTACTACCGACCCCTATTTATTATCTTTTTGTCATGAAGGTCCCTGGCATAAAGTAAACCGCATTTGGCATATTGACCTACGCACTAAAAAAGTTACACAGGTGCATCACCGCACTATGGATATGGAAATTTGGGGGCATGAATGGTTTGGCAAAAGTGGTAAAACCATGTGGTTTGATTTGCAACAACCAAGAGGTAAAACTTTTTTTGTGGGTGGGTATGATGTGGCTACCGGTAAAGAAATAAAATATGAATTTGGACAGAACGACTGGAGTGTGCATTATAACAGCAATGCAGATGAAACATTATTTGCCGGTGATGGCGGCGACCCCGGCGCTGTTGCAAAAGCTCCCGATGGGCAATGGATAAATTTGTTTACACCCAATGGCGATAAGTTTAATGTAGAAAAATTAGTAAACATGAAAAATCACAACTATAAACTGGAGCCGAATGTGCACTTTAGCCCGGATGGTAAATGGATTATTTTCAGAGCTAATTTTGAAGGAGCATCAAATGTGTATGCGGTGGAGGTGAAGAAGAGTTAGATGTTCAATGTTCAATGTTCAATGTTCAATGTTCAATGTTCAATGTTCAATGTTCAATTGATGTATTGCAATTTGCAAGTTAAACAAAGCCCTGAAAGGGCGCACTAAAACAGCAAAACATAATTAAAGGTGAATAAAGATTTAATAGTACAAGTGAGTGACACAACAATGGTGAAGAGTGTTACTAAAGCCCGTTTAAAAATGAAAAAAATAATTTTCCTTTTTTGTGCAACTGCAGTTTTTGAAAATACTTACGCACAAATAAAATGGCCTGCCATTACGCAACAAACCAAACCATGGACGAGATGGTGGTGGCTGGGAAGCCAGGTGAAAAAAAATGACTTAACCACTGTAATGCAGGCCTATCAAAAAGTGGGATTGGGCGGACTGGAAATAACACCTATTTATGGTGTGCAGAAAGAAGAAGACCAATACATTCCTTTCTTATCGCCACAGTGGATGGACGTATTTGGACATACATTAAAAGAAGGAAAAAGATTGAATCTCGGTATTGATTTGGCTAACGCAACCGGCTGGCCTTTTGGTGGCCCATGGATTGGTGATGAAGATGCCTGCAAGAATATGCAGCTGAAAACATATACTCTTAATGGCGGTGAAACGCTGAACGATACCATAAAGTTTATACAAGAACCAATGGTGCGTACGGAGAATTATAAGCCGCAGAAGATTGAGGATATATTACAGCCGTTGTCAGCAAATAAAAATATGCAGGCGCTTTCTCTTGACCAGATAAGATTTGTACGGCCATTGCCTTTGCAAACATTAATGGCTTACTCGGAAACCGGGGAAGCGATTGAATTGACAAACAAAGTAGATGCTAATGGTAAATTGAACTGGACAGCGCCGAATGGCAAATGGAATTTATATGCCTTATTCATGGGTTGGCATGGCAAACAGGTGGAACGAGCAGCGCCGGGAGGAGAAGGTAATGTGATTGACCATTTTTCTGCTACAGCATTACAACATTACCTTAAAAAATTTGATGAAGCCTTTAAAGGTTTTGACATCAGCAGCCTGCGTGGCTTTTTTAATGATTCGTATGAAGTGGATGATGCAAGAGGACAATCGAACTACACGCCTTTATTGTTTGAAGAATTTAAAAAAAGGAGAGGTTACGATTTAAAAACTGAATTACCTGCGCTGTTTGCAAAAACACATACTGACAGAACCAATCGTATCCTTTGCGATTACCGTATGACGATTGATGAACTGATACTGGAAGATTTTACAGGTGAATGGAAAAAGTGGGCGCATGGCAAGGGGAAGATTGTGCGTAACCAGTCGCATGGCTCACCGGCAAATACATTGGACTTATATGGTGTGGTGGATATTCCTGAAACAGAAGGAACAGAAATTTTGCGAATAAAATTTGCGCCATCCACTTCACACGTAATGGGTAAACAACTGGCAGCATCAGAATCCTGTACCTGGCTGAATGAACATTTTGTTTCTTCACTAAGTGATGTGAAAAAAGCGCTGGATGTTTATTTCATTGGCGGGGTGAATCATATTGTATATCATGGCACCACTTATTCGCCGCCATCAGAACCATGGCCCGGCCGTTTGTTTTATGCAGCCGTTGAGTTTGACCAGGTAAATCCTTTCTGGAATAATTTTTCTGCCGTAAATAATTATGTTGCCCGTACGCAATCATTTTTACAACAGGGCAAACCTGATAATGATGTGCTGTTGTACTTTCCCATCTACGATAAATATTCGGAGCCGGGCCGTGACCTGTTATTGCATTTTGACGGGATGAAGCCAGACTTTAATGGAACAGCTTTTGAAACATCAGCTACTATGATGCAGGAAAAAGGTTATGCATTTGATTATATATCCGACAGGCAAATAATGAATTTGCAAACAGCCAATAATAAAATTATTACCGGCGGCACGGCTTATCAAACCATTGTTTTGCCTGATGCAAAATTTATGAAGGTGGAAACTTTTCAGCACCTGGTGGAGCTGGTGAAAAATGGCGCCACTGTTATTGCATACAAAAACCTGCCGGCAGATGTGCCCGGGTTTGGCCAGCTGGAAAAAAATATAACTGCTTTTAAAAATTTACTCAGCCAATTGCAATTTAAGAATTCTGCAAATGGTGTACAAGCTGCTGAAATTGGCAGTGGTAAATTTATTTTAGGCAATGACCTGGAATTGCTTTTACAAGCTGCAGGAGTACGAAAGGAAACCATGACAGAGCAGGGATTGCAATTCACCCGCAGAAAAGATGTGGGCGGCACTACTATTTATTTTATTGCAAACCGCAGCAATAAAAGAACAGAAGAATGGGTAACGCTGCAAACAAAAGCAAATGGAGTTGCTTTATACAATCCAATGACAGGGCAATCGGGTATTCCTAAAACCAGGAAAAATGCAGCCGGCTTAACCGAAGTGTATTTACAAATGAATACAGATGAAAGTTATATTGTGCAGTTATCCGGCAAAACAATTTCAGGTGTGGCTTATCCTTACATTACTACAATAGGTGTTGTAAATGAAATTAAAGGAGAATGGACACTGCAATTTACTGAAGGCGGACCATCAATGCCTGCTGCCGTAAAAATGCCGGTATTGCAACCATGGACAGCATTAGCCGATAACAGTTACAAGATATTTTCCGGCACAGCATCTTACAGTATCAATTTTAAAAAGCCGGCTGGTAACGCAACACAATACCTGCTAAGCTTAGAAAAAGTTTACGAAAGTGCAGAAGTATTAATAAATGGTAAAAGTATTGCCAAATTAATAGGGCCTGATTATTCTGTTGTGATTCCAGCATCTGTTCTTACAGCAAATAATCTGCTTGAAATAAAAGTGGCCAACAGCATGGCCAACCGCATTATCGATTTAGATAAACATAATGTGGGTTGGAAAAAATTCAACAACACCAACTTTCCTGCACGGTTTCCGCAAAACAGGGGAGCTGCAGGAATTTTTGACGCTTCTAAATGGGAACCAAAAGTTTCAGGACTAGCAGGTGCTGTTACCTTAACGCCATTGTCAAAGTAATGCTGCTAACCGAAAACGGTTTCGTTTTTTAATTAACTCTAATTGTAATGGTCAGCATAAAACAGTTGTAAATTGTCAGCTTTACAACGATTGTAACCACACAATAAAAATATATGAAAAGGCGTACGGCAATTAAGCAACTGGCAGCTGCATTACCTGCAGTAATGTTACAGCAAAAATTACAGGCAGCTTCTTTTTTATTAAATGATGCGGAAGAAAATATTTTAGGGGGAACATTCAAACCCACATGGGAATCATTACAACAATATCAAACTCCCGAATGGTTCCGCAATGCCAAGTTTGGTATTTGGGCACATTGGGGGCCGCAGTGCCAGCCGGAGTTTGGCGACTGGTATGCAAGGGAAATGTACATGGAAGGCCATCCAAAATATAAATATCATCTTGAAAAATACGGGCATCCATCACAATTTGGTTTTAAAGATGTAATTAATGAATGGAAAGCTGAAAACTGGAACCCGGAAGAATTAGTATCGCTGTATAAAAATGCGGGTGCTAAATATTTTATGGCACTTGCCAATCACCACGACAATTTTGATTTGTACAACAGCAAATACCACAAATGGAATTCGCTGAATATTGGCCCCAAAAAAGATTTAATAAGCGGCTGGGAAAAAGCTGCAAGAAATAACGGGTTGCATTTTGGCGTAAGCGTTCATGCAGCTCATGCATGGAGCTGGTATGAAACTGCACAGCGTGCAGATAAGGAAGGTAAATATGCAGGTGTTCCGTATGATGGAAAGCTTGCAAAAAAAGATGGCAAAGGAAAATGGTGGGAAGGATTAGACCCACAGGAATTATATGTACAGGAACATGCATTAAGCGAAAATACTACAGATAATAACGGCATACATAAACAATGGAACTGGGGCAATGGTGTAAATGTTCCATCTAAAGCGTACTGTAAAAAATTTCTAAACCGCACCATTAATCTTATTGATAAGTATAACCCTGACTTAATTTATTTTGATGACACCGCTTTGCCCTTATGGCCCATAAGTGATGTAGGTTTAAAAATTGCTGCACACTATTACAATAAAAGCATTAAGGAAAAAGGAAAGTTAGAAGCGGTGTTGTTTGGAAAAATTTTAGATGAACAGCAGCGTAAATGCATGGTGTGGGATATTGAACGGGGACAAAGTAATAATATAGAACCATTGCCCTGGCAAACTGATACCTGTATTGGCAGCTGGCATTATAACAAAACAATTTTCGATAACCATAAATATAAATCAGCCAAAATGGTTATACATACATTGGTGGATGTGGTAAGTAAAAACGGTAATCTCTGTTTAAGTGTGCCGGTAAAAGGCGATGGTACTATTGACAGCGATGAACGGAAAATTGTAGAAGAGATAGGTGCATGGATGAAAATAAACAGTGAATGTATTTATGATACCCGTCCATGGAAAATTTTTGGCGAAGGTCCGGCATTGGAAAAAGTGGCTGCATTAAATGCACAGGGTTTTAATGAAGGCAAGGGCAAGCCTTTTACCAATGCGGATGTGCGTTTTACTGTTAAAGATAATGTGCTGTATGCTGTATTTTTAGGATGGCCTGAGCAGTCTCAAAAGGTTGTTAAATCAATAAATACAGCAGGAATAAATAATGTTGAATTATTGGGTTATGGAAAAATAGCATTTACAGTGAATGCTGATGGCTTAAAAGTAAATTTGCCGCAGCAAAAACCTTGCGATAGTGCTTATGTATTAAAAATTACAGGAGCAGTTTAGATTATATGTTACGATTGAATCAGTACTTTTTACAAACAATAAAAAAGCAATCCGGAAAATATTTCCTTGGAGTTTTTTTTATGCTGATGCTGATTGCCGGTAAATCCACAGCGCAAGTGGTGCAATATTGCAGGGAAAATGTTTCGCTTGTTAATCCAGATGATTTGCAGTTGATTCCTGATGTAGCAGGCAACTATCATTTACTCAGCCTTACAAAAGAAGAATACCCTGCCTTATTTGTGTATAATAATAAAATGGAATTGTATAAAGGCCTTACGCTGCCTTTTAAATTTCTCGACAGGTCAAGAGTTAATATTATTCCTTCAAAAAATTATTACTATATCTATTTATACACAATTAATAAAAAGGATTACCAGTTATGGAAAGTGGATGCGGAAGGAAATTGCACTGAACAAACTGCAGCATTTAAAAAACTGCTGGCGGCGCAATCGGCCAACGTAAAACTGGGTTTTCAGCTTATTCCTTATAAAGAACAGTTGTGGCTGGTATATCATACCGGTATGGATAATTTGGAAAAAAGCACTGTGGTAATGGTACAGGCAGACAGCTCACTCAATATTCAGTTTGCGCACAAAGTGGAATATGATTTTAAACGTGATGAAGAAAAGGTATTGCAGGAGGCGCTGGTGTTTAATCATTACCTTATTGTATTAAAGTCATTGCAAAGCGGCTCTGCACTGGAAGTAATGAAAGTAAACCTTGCAACAGGTTACACCATTCGTAATACATTCAGGAGTTCGGGATATATTTATTCGCAGGCTGGTTTTAATTTTAATGAAGATGATACCACCATCACCATCACATCCATGCTTACAGAACCTGTTTTTTCTTACAAAGCAAAACAATATGTATTTGTAAGCAGGCTGGATAAAATACTGAAAGAAACAACGCCTTTTACTTTACTTAAAACACAGTTCAGAAAAAATACCAATGCTAATTTTTTATTGGTAAACGGTACATCACGCTGGATACGGCTGAAGAAAAAAAGATATAATTCATCTTCAGTAATTCAAAATACTCCTGTAACAGTTTACCAGGATATGGCAGCTTCAGGCGATGCCAGCCAGAATAATACTACCATAAACAGCCTGCTGGCAAGAATGGATGCAGAGAATAATAGTGTTGCTTATACCGATGAAATAGGCGTGCGTTTTTCATTGCTGAATACATCGTTGGATATAGTGGCGGACACACTGGTTAAAAACACGAAAGATTCATATACAATTAAAGATGATCAGTCCACCCGTTTTGAACTGGGCGGTAAAGAATACTTGCTGGTGGCACAACAATTCTTTCAGCGTAAGAATGGTTTGCTGCTTGTAAGTGCAGATGATGCCAATCAGCTGCGTTATGATTTTTTGCGTGTGAGTGAAAGAAATAAATACATGGTGGCAAAGTCAAAAAATATTCCCGGGCAGGGCATTGTTATTCCTTACGTGCATAAAAGAGAAGTTGGGTTTATAAAAATCAGCATGAAATAATTTATAAAATATAAAACGGTTACAATGAAACGTTGGTTGTTATTTTTAATACTGTGCTTTTGCGCCGGGTTTTTATCACCCGTTTTTGGACAAATTGGCAAACGGTTTCCTTCTGAAAAGAAAATTATAAAAGATCCTGTTACGGGAACGATGCTGAGTTTTTTAACCAGTTCGCCTGCCGGCGATTCAAAAATTTATCAAACACACAACCAATGGACGAGTGACGGGCAGTGGCTCATCTTCCGCAGCAACCGTGTTAAAGGAGAGGTAATGGCAGTAAATGAACAAACTGGGGATATGGTGCAGGTAACAGAAGGCGGCTATACCGGCATGCTGAACGTGGCAAGAAAAAGCATGAAACTCTATTTCATGCGCAATGAAAAAACGGATACTGTTCCGGTTACACCGGGAGATACTGCAAGAAGAAGAGTGCAACGTCCTGTACAAATTATAGAAGTGGATTTAGCAAAATTATTTGCCGACAGTAAAGCAGGCACATTAAAAAAAGAAAATTATTATCAGCGTATTTGCGGCACCACGCCAAAAGAAATTGGCGCCGGTGGCGATATGGCATTGGATGGTGATGAAGAGTGGGCTTATTTTAGAGTGAACACACAGGAAGCCGCAAAGCATTTAGCGCCTGGTACAAAGCTGGAACAAAACTTTGGGCCAAGAAATATGGGTGCCGGCCCTTCAGGCATTGCAGCAATGAACATCAACACCGGTGAAATAAAATATGTAGTTAGTGTGCCTTTTCAAATTGGCCATATACAAACCAATCCGTGGGTAGCGGGTGAAATTGTTTTTTGCTGGGAAACAGGCGGCAAATCGCCACAACGTACATGGACAGTGATGAGTGACGGCAGCGGACTGCGGCCACTCTATCCCGAGAGTGAATATGAATGGGTAACACACGAAGCGGTGATAAGTAAAGATGAAGTGGCCATTGCCATTATGGGGCATAGAAAAATTCCGGGTACTAATAAAAAAGTGGATGAAGCAACCGGTGTTGGTGGCGCTAACCCCGGGCAGGAAGCGGCATGGGGGCCCAGCGGCACAAGGGAAAAACCAACAGGCTTAGGAATTGTAAATTTGCGTACAAGAGAAATGATTATTGCAGGGCAAACAAAAAGCGGCAGTGGTTTGTGGCATGTCAGTGGTTCGTCAGACCGACGCTTTGCAGTTGGCGATGATTTTGCAAGAAACATTTATTTAATTGACCGTCACACAAACGAAATGATTTTGTTATCTGCAGGCCATAAAACAACAGCCGCCGACCATCCGCATCCAACAGTAAGCCCCGATGGTACAAAAATTGAAATCCAGTCTGCGATGTTATCTGCCGACGGACGTTCGATGAATATTTGTATCATTCCTATTCCGGAAGAATGGCTGAAAAGAAAATATAATGATTAATAAATGATTTACAATGAAAGGTAAGATAACAGCATTGACTTGTTGCTTTATGTGCATGATTGCATTTAATGTAACAGCACAAATAAAAAGACAGGTTACAAAACGCACTACAGTATCAAGCCCTGATAAAAAAATTGTTGCAGAAGTATCGCTTAACAACAGCAAGCAGCTTTTATACAATATACAGTTTAATGGAAAAAAAATAATTGATAACAGCGTTTTAGGATTAATAAGAGATGATGCAGATTTTGCAAACAATATGGAATGGCTGAGTGTTACCGACCCGGTGTATGTAAAAGATAATTACAAAATGCTGACTGCAAAAAAATCAAACATCACTTATACTGCCAACAAAAAAGTAATTGCTGTACAAAACAGCAATGGTGATGCGATGAAAATTATTTTCCAGGTTTCGAATGATGGCGTTGCTTTCAGGTATGAGTTTCCGCAAATATCATCCGATGTAAAAAAAATAAAACAGGAGTTAACAAGCTTTCATTTTTATGAAGGCACACATGCTTGGCTGCAGCCAAAAACAGAAGCACAAAGCGGTTGGGAGCACAGTAACCCGAGTTACGAAGCACATTATAAAATGGATATTCCAGCCGGTACACCATCACCGGGGCCAAATGGCTGGGTTTATCCTGCAATGTTTAAATACGACAATGTTTGGATGCTGATTACTGAAGCTTCATTAGGAAGAACCTATTGCGGCACATCATTACAACAGTATTCAACAAACAATGAATACAAAATTAATTTTCCGGAGGAGCCGGAGAAGTTCACGAATGGTGTGTTGTTTCCAGAATCGAAATTGCCCTGGCAAACACCTTGGCGCATTATTGCTATCGGAAGTTTAAAAACAATTGCAGAGTCAACTTTAGGAACAGACCTTGCATTGCCTGCAATACAAATGGACAGCAGTTTTATAAAACCCGGCCGTTCATCATGGAGCTGGATAATGAGCAAGGATAATTTTATAGTGTACAATGAACAGAAAAAATATATTGACTATGCAGCAGACATGCATTGGGAATATTGTTTGATTGATGTAAACTGGGATACTAAAATTGGTTATGATAAAATAAAAGAACTGGCAGATTATGCGGCTGCAAAAAAAGTAGGTTTGGTTTTATGGTACAATTCTGCCGGCGACTGGAATACGGTAAAGTATCACCCAAAAGATAAATTGTTAACCCACGAAAGCCGTATTGCAGAATTTACAAAACTGCAGCAAATGGGTATTAAAGGAATTAAAGTTGATTTTTTTGCAGGCGACGGGCAGTCTATGATAAATTATTACCAGGATATTTTGGAAGATGCTGCAACTTATCATTTGCTTGTAAATTTTCATGGCGCCACATTACCAAGAGGGTGGCAGCGTACTTACCCCAACTTAATGACAACAGAAGCGGTGTATGGTTATGAAATGATAACCTTCGGGCAAAAAGATGCAGACACTGCAGCGCCTCACATGGTGATGAGTGCTTTTGCCCGCAATGCATTCGACCCAATGGATTTTACTCCCGTAAACCTTTATAAAATTCCACGTATTGAAAGAAGAACAAGTGGTACGTTTGAAATGGCAACCGCTACTATATTCTTATCAGGCATACAGCATTTTGCCGAAAGCCCCGAAGGAATGGCACACATGCCTGAGACGGTAAAAAATTATATGCAAAACATTCCTTCGCATTGGGATGATGTAAAATTTATTGACGGTTACCCCGGTAAATTTTATGCAGTGGCAAGAAGAAGCGGCAGCAAATGGTATATAGCGGCCATTAACGGAGATACTGCATCTAAACAAATTACCATTAACAAATTACCATTTATAGCGCCTTTTAAAACAGGTACATTATTTACAACAAACGATGCCCGTGAAATTGTTACAGAAATAAAAACGGTGTACACTAACAAAACAGAAACCATCACCATTAAAGCAAATGATGGTTTTGTATTTGTATTTGAATAGACTAACTAACTCACTAAAAGATGATAAGCAAAAAAATAATTCTCCATCTCTTACCCCCCTTTAGGGGATGGGGGCTTCTCTTTTGTTTCTTTGTGGCAAATAACCTCTATGCACAAAAGCCAGCCCCCAAACCACTCTTCGATGACCTCGTGTATCACGGCGCAGCAGACCCTGTTATCATTTACAACAAAGCCAAAAAGAAATGGTGGATGTTATATACTAATCGCAGGGCATCCATCAATGATTCCACAGTGCAGTGGGTGCATGGCACACGTATTGGCATTGCAGAAAGTAAAGATGGCCGCACATGGAAATATGTTGATACAGCAAATATCAATTACCGTCCCGATGAAGGTTACACACATTGGGCGCCGGATGTAACAGAATACAACGGAATGTACCACATGTATCTAACCTATGTTCCCGGAACGTTTAAAGACTGGAGCCATCCAAGAGTGATTGTTCATTTAACAAGCACTGATTTAAAAAACTGGAATTATCAATCCACTTTAAAACTGTTTACAGAAAAAGTAATTGATGCATCGGTATATAAAGTAAACGATAGTTTGTGGCGCATGTGGTACAATAATGAAAAGGATGGCAAAAGTATTTATTATGCAGAGAGCAACGATTTATATCACTGGACAGATAAAGGCAAAGCCATAGCAACAAGGGGAGAAGGCCCCAAAGTTTTTTACTGGTACAACAAATATTTTATGATTGTGGATGCATGGAAAGGCATGGAAGTTTTTAGCAGTGATGATTTACTAAACTGGAAGAAACAACCGCAACGCATTTTAGAAAATCCCGGCAAAGGAAAAGACGACCAGGCC
The DNA here is from genome assembly GCA_044225605.1 of Ferruginibacter sp. Lineage (GTDB taxonomy): Bacteria > Bacteroidota > Bacteroidia > Chitinophagales > Chitinophagaceae > Ferruginibacter. The sequence continues at coordinate 75,700 of JBGAIJ010000004.1, read as the reverse complement.
ATTGGCGGCCATTGCGATGTGGTGGTGAATGATGGCAAGGCGTATGTTTATTATTTCACTCATCCCGGCAGAAATAAAATAAACCCGGCAGCCAAAGGAAGTTTTGATGATAAACGAAGTGTGATACAAATTGCAGAACTTGAATATAGCAACGATACTGTAACTTGCGACAGGGACAAACCCGTTATTATAAAATTAATACCGGATAGTAAAAGATAACGCTGTGCTAAGTAACTCATAAAATTAATTAACTGTATTATGCCGCTTGTAAAAGTTTTTCAGCAATAATAAACTTTTAGGCGGCATTAAAAAGCCTTACTAATATGCCTTACGTTGCTGCTGATGACCGTTACACTAAAATGCAATACCGCCGCAGCGGAAAAAGCGGCATTTTGTTACCCGCCATTTCATTAGGCCTGTGGCAAAATTTTGGCGAGCCGGATGATATGAATGTGTTTCGTCAAACACTGCACACTGCATTTGATAATGGCATTACACATTTTGATTTAGCCAACAACTACGGCCCGCCCGCAGGCGAAGCAGAAATAAATTTTGGTAAAGTTTTTAAACAGGACTTTACAGCATACAGGGATGAAATGATTATATCCACCAAGGCCGGTTATTATATGTGGCCCGGTCCTTATGGCGAGTGGGGCAGCAAAAAATATTTAGTTAGCAGTTTAGACCAAAGTTTGAAACGCATGGGGCTTGATTATGTGGATATATTTTATCATCACCGTCCCGACCCTAACACCCCATTGGAAGAATCGATGGCAGCGCTGGATTTAATTGTAAGGCAGGGCAAAGCTTTGTATGTGGGCATTTCAAATTATCCGGCTGATACTGCCGCAGCTGCATTTAAAATTTTACAACAACTTGGTACGCCTTGTTTAATTCATCAGCCAAAATATTCTATGCTGGAACGCTGGGTGGAAAAAAAGAACGATGCGGTAAATAAAAATTTGCTGGAAGTGGTGGATGAAAACGGCGTTGGCTGCATTGTGTTTTCTCCATTGGCGCAAGGATTGCTCACTGATAAATATTTAAAAGGCATTCCTGCGGACTCACGTGTGGGAAGAAAATTGCCTAACGGGGCTTTAACCGAAAATGGTTTAAGTGAAACAGTTTTGCAAAAAGTAGCCGCACTGAACGAACTGGCCAAACAGCGCAATCAAACAATGGCGCAAATGGCTATTGCATGGTTGCTGAAAGACAAACGCATTACATCTGTTTTAGTGGGTGCCAGTTCATCGCAGCAATTATTGAATTCAATAGCAGCCGTAAATAATATTGATTTTACAAACGAGGAGCTAGGCAAAATTGAAGAAATTTTGAAATAATTTTTTGTTACGGGCTGTTGTTCCTTGATGAAGCTGTAGTGGCGACGCTCCGTTCAACAACATGACTTTCTTCAACTTTTATCTAAGCGGTTAACAGACAGCACAGGATAATCTACCCTTACTGAAAAAATATATTTACAATACAATTATTGCTGTATGAAATGTAGTCTTATTGCTGCGTTAGTGTTTTTTTTATTAGCTCCGTTCGCTGCGGTTGCACAAAAGAAAAGTAATCTTCCCTCATCATCAAGCAAATTAAAAGCTTCAGCAGATACACTCAAAACAATCAGTGAATATAACGGCCCGGTAATAGACTTTAATCATCCTGATGTAATTGCAAGCAATAATAAATCTGGTTTCGAAACAGGACAGGTAATAAAACTTGATGGCATGTACCACATGTTTGTAAATGAAATGTTCGACCGGCCGCACAGGGATTTGCGTATTGCATACTGGACAAGCCCCGATGCAATCAACTGGAAAAGGCAATCAACCATTGTAAACAGTATTCCCGGACGAACAGCAACAAACCCTAAGTCTGAGGTTTGGGTAAGCTCCATTATTTTTAATGATGAAGAAAACGCCTGGAATATTTTTTATGTGGCCTACCGTGCAGGCGACAGCACCAAAGGAGAAATTGCAGGCAATGATTATGCAGGAAGAGTATGGCGAGCAAAATCTGTAGTTAATGGCCGCACAGGTATTGCTGGGCCTTATGCAGATATGGATGTTGTATTGGAGCCCGATGAACATTCACAGCCGTGGGAAGGGCAACAGGCTGTAGCATCATTTTTTCCTTACAAAGTTGGCAACACATGGTATGCTATGTATGATGGGCATAATCATTTACCCAAAACAGGCTGGCCAACAGGAATGGCTTTTGCAGAAAAAATAAACGGCCCATGGATGAGAATGCCCGAAGGATTTAATCCACTGAATGTGGTGGATACGTTTATGGAAAATGCAGTTGTTAGCCGTTTAAAAGACGGACGCTATATGATGATGTTTGATTCTTTCGGCGATTATGAAATAGGTTACAGCCTTTCCGCAGATGGTGTGCATTGGGATAAAGAAGTAAGAGTGAAAATACAATCTCCCAATAAAAAATGGGCAGAACCCGGCGACCATTTTACCCGTACACCGCTTTGCGCTATTGAAGAAGATGACGGAACATTTACAGTTATTTATACAGCCATGAAACTGGTTCAGGGTAAACGGTTTTATGCGGTGGGCAAATGCACACTGGCATGGAAATAAAATTTAACGAAGCCGATTTTAAAACATACATGAAACATATTGTTACATCAATAGTAATTTTTCTTTTTTGCCTTACTGTTGCTGCACAAAAAAAGAATAATGCCATTTACTCCGGCGTTCCCTGGTTTGATGATAAGGGAAATACGGTAAGCGCTCACGGCGCCAATATTGTAAAAGAAAACGGAACATATTATTTATTTGGCGAGCGGCATAAAGACGGCACCAATGCCTTTGCCGGTTTCAATTGTTATTCATCTAAAGATTTATACAACTGGAAATTTGAAAGCATTGCATTGCCGGTACAGGCAACAGGAAAGTTAGACACTAACAGTTTGGGTGAAAGGCCCAAAGTAATGAAATGTCCTTCCACAGGAGAATACATCATGTACATGCATGCAGACACATTGGGTTATACAAATCCGTATGTGGGTTATGCCACAGCAAAAAAAATAACCGGGCCTTATATTTTTCACGGGCCATTATTATTCAATGGCAAACCCATTAAAAAATGGGATATGGGTACTTTCCAGGATAAAGATGGCAGCGGTTATGTGCTATTGCATGGAGGAGATGTTTACAAGTTAAATGAAGATTACAAAAGCATCAGCGAACAAATAAGCAAAGCATTTGAAAAAGGATTTGAATCTCCCGCCATTTTTAAAAAAGACAGTTTGTATTATTTCTTAGGTTCTGATTTAACCGGCTGGGAACGCAACGACAATTATTATTTTACGGCAAATTCATTAAAAGGCCCATGGACTAAACAAGGTTTCATAGCACCGCATGGTACACTCACATGGAATTCTCAAACTACTTTTGTATTGCCTGTTGAAGGAACAAAAGAAACAACTTTTATGTTCATGGGCGACCGTTGGTCTTTTCCCAAACAAAATGCTGCAGCCACTTATGTTTGGCAGCCGCTTACTGTTGAAGGCCATAAAATTTCCTTAAATGACTTTAAAGAAGCATGGAACATTAATATAAAAACAGGAGTTGCAAACACAACAGCCTTGCAGGGAAAAGAAATTACCATGCATGATTCACTGATAAAATTTACCGGCAACTGGAAACAAGATACACTGTCAGTAAAAAGTTCTGATGAAAAAGATGCATCATCTTCATTTATTGTAAAAGCTGCACAGGTTGGTATTTATGGTTTGGCAAGGCCGGATGGCGGCTATGTAAATATAATTATCCGTAACAGCAAGGGAAAAACAGTACTTTCATCTTCAGCAGATATGTATTCAAAATACCCGGCAGTAGTATTAAAATTTTTAAGCCCGGTATTAAAGAACGATATTTACACCATAACCATTACTGTGCCTGCAGAAAGATGGTGGTGGAAAGAAAAATCGGGAAGGCTTTCAGGCAGTAAGGGAAATATGGTATCAATAGAAAAAATAATTATAAAAGAATAATATAAACATGAAAAAAAGTGCCTGCAAATTTTCAATTGTTATTTTAACATGGATGTTGCTTTCAGTTGCACATGCACAAAAACCCAAACCGCCTATCATGGGCTGGAGTACATGGAACAGCTTTCGTATTAATATTAACGAACAAATAATTCGTGACGAAGCAGATGCTATGGTTTCTTCGGGTTTGTACAAGGCAGGTTACCGTTTTATTAATATAGATGATGGATATTTTGGCGGCAGGGATTCAAACGGCCATCTGTATTGCGATTCAACAAAATTTCCTTCCGGCATGGGAGCTCTTGCGGCTTATATTCATAGCAAAGGATTAAAGGCAGGAATTTATACTGATGCAGGAAAAAATACCTGCGGTTCAATTTGGGATAAAGACCCAAAGGGATTTGGTGTGGGCCTGTATGGCTATGTTGAGCAGGATTGTAATTTATTTCTTAAAGAATGGAAATACGATTTTTTGAAAGTGGATTGGTGTGGCGGTGAAAAAATGAAATTAGATGAACAGACAGAATACACAAAGATTATTAATACAGTAAAAGCCATTGATAAAAATATTGTCTTCAATATCTGCCGTTGGAAATTTCCGGGTGAGTGGGCCATTAAAATTGCAGACTCCTGGCGTATGTCTGACGATATCAGCAAAAACTTTAACTCAGTGCTAAAAATTATTGATCAAAATGCAAGCCTTTATCAGTATGCATCGCCGGGGCACTATAACGATATGGATATTTTACAAATGGGCCGTGGTATGAGTTATGAAGAAGATAAAACACATTTCTCTATGTGGTGCATGCTCAATTCGCCATTGATGGCAGGAAATGATTTGCGCAAAATGGATAAAGAAACATTGGAGATATTAACCAATGAAGAACTTATTGCAATTAACCAGGACATTTCCTTTGTACAGGCACAACGAATTTTCAGGGAAGGAGATGTAGAGGTTTGGGCCAAGCGTTTGGGTAAAGGCAAACAAAAAGCTATAGCTGTTATGAACAGAAGCAATAAAGAACAAGTGTTTACTTTAAATAGCGCTAAAGCAGGCATTAGCCAAAAAAGTAAACTAAGAGATTTATGGCAGCATAAAAACTTAGGTAAAGCTGGTGCTGAAAGAATATTCACCTTGCCTGCGCATGGCATTGTGGTGCTAAAAACAAATTGATATACTACCTTGAAATATCATAGCTAAATGAAAAAAACTATTTGCTCACTTTTCTGGTTGCAATTTTTTTTTATTGCAGCAATAGGACAGGTAAAAGTTGAAAATCTGCGTATTGAAAATTTACAAAATCCCATTGGTGTGGATATACTGCAACCGCAGTTTAGCTGGCAGTTACAAAGCGAAGAACGGAATGTGCTGCAAACCGCTTATGAAATTCAGGCAGGCGACTTTGCTGCTGCATTGGTAAAAGGCGAAGGCAGCTGGAAAAGCGGTAAGGTTAACAGCAACCAGTCTGTTCACATAACCTATAACGGCCCGGCATTGATTGCAGGAAAAAAATATTACTGGCAGGTACGTGTGTGGGATAATAAGGGCCGTGTGTCCAAATGGAGTGATTTGGCATCATGGCAAATGGGTTTATTGCAAGCTTCCAACTGGAAAGCACAATGGATAACACCCGGTGTTGATGACAGCAGGTATGCTTCGCCATTATTCCGTAAAGAATTTTCATGCAATAAAAAAGTAAGTGCAGCAACTGCATATATTACTGCACATGGCTTGTATGAAGCACAACTGAATGGCAGGCGTATTGGAGATGCATACCTTGCACCGGGATGGACAAGCTATAACAAACACCTGCAATACCAGGTTTATGATGTTACTGCTTTGTTGAAACAGGGAATCTGTGCCATTGGGGTAACATTGGGTGATGGGTGGTACAGGGGCAATTTTTCTTTTGACAACAGGCGAAACATTTATGGTAATGATATTGCCCTGCTTTTTCAACTGGAAATTACTTATACAGATGGAACAACAGCAACCATTGCTTCGGATAACAGCTGGAAATCATCAACAGGAAGCATCCGCTCTGCCGGTATTTATGCAGGCGAAACTATAGATGCAAGGCTTGAAAAAAAAGGATGGGCTTTGCCGGGTTATGATGATAGCAAATGGAATGCAGTTAAAACGGCTGATTTTTCAAAAACTATTTTAACGGCAGCTTATAATGAACCCATCAAAAAACATGAAACTTTTCAACCGGTAAAAATCATCACCACACCAAAAGGAGAAAAAGTAATTGACTTTGGACAAAACCTGGTGGGCTGGGTGCAACTGAAAGTAAAAGGCAATGCAGGAGACTCTGTAAAAATTTCCCACGCTGAAGTGCTGGATAAAAACGGAAATTTTTATACGGAAAATTTGCGTGCAGCAAAAGCGCAAGATATTTATGTGCTGAAAAGCAGTGAAGAGGAAACATTTGAACCGCATTTCACCTTTCATGGTTTTCGTTACGCAAAACTGGAAGGCTATCCCGGGCAATTAAAACCTGAAAATTTTACTGCCATGGTTTTGTATTCTGATATGGAACAGGCAGGCAGCTTCAGCAGTTCCGATTCATTAATCAATCAGCTGCAGCATAATATTGAATGGGGGCTGCGAGGAAATTTTTTAGATGTGCCTACCGATTGTCCGCAGCGGGACGAACGCATGGGCTGGACGGGTGATGCGCAGGCATTCTTCCGCACTGCCACTTTTTTACGAGGCGTAAATAATTTTTTTACCAAGTGGTTAAAAGATTTATCGCTTGATCAAATCAACACCGGCAGTGTGCCGCATGTTATTCCTAACCCTTTAGGTGAAAAAGGCTGGGCTGCCGGCGGCAGTGCTGGCTGGTCGGATGCATCCACCATCATTCCATGGGAAATGTATTTGGTATATGGCGATAAAAGAATTTTAGAAGCACAATATCCCAGTATGAAAGCATGGGTGGGTTATATGCAAAGCCAAAGCACGAATGATTTATGGAATAAAGGCAGTCATTTTGGCGACTGGTTATTTTACAGCATGGCCGATGATAATGATGGTAATGCAGCCATTACCAATAAATATTTAATTGCACAATGCTTTTACGCCCACTCCACACAGTTAGTAATTAATGCAGCAAAAGAATTAGGCAAAGCAGATGATGTGGCAACGTATACTGCATTGTTGCAAAAAATAAAGGATGCTTTTTTAAAGGAATACACTACAGCAAACGGCGCCACCATGAGCAATACACAAACATCGTATGTGTTGGCATTACATTTTGATATGCTGCCTGAAAATTTAAGGCAGCAGGCAGCAGACCGGTTGGCGGCGAATATTAAAGCATACAATAACCATTTAACAACAGGTTTTTTAGGAACGCCTTATTTATGTCATGTACTCAGCCGTTATGGTTATACTGATATTGCCTATACTTTGTTGTTACAAAAAACGTATCCATCATGGTTGTACCCTGTAACAAAAGGCGCTACTACTATTTGGGAACGTTGGGATGGTATAAGAACTAACGGAGATTTCCAGGCAACTACCATGAACTCATTTAATCATTATGCTTACGGCGCCATTGGAGACTGGATGTACCGTGTAATGGCAGGATTAAATACAGAAGATGGAGAGGGAGTGGGTTATAAAAAAATCAATATTCAGCCGCATGTTGGCGGCGGCTTTACAAATGTGTCTGCTGCTTACGAAACGCAGTATGGAAAATTAAGCTCTTCATGGAAAATTGTTGATGGAGAACTCTTTCTTAATGTTGAAATACCTGCCAACACTACTGCCACTGTTTATGTTCCGGTGTATGGAGAAAATGAAGTAATGGAAAATAACCAAACACTTTCAGCATCAAAAACAATACAGCTGGTTAAAAAAGAAAATGGGTACGCAGTGCTTAAACTCGGTTCGGGCAAATATGCATTCAGTACAGCATACAATGCAAAATAAATGAAGAAGCAATTTTTAATTGTTAGTATATTTTTAAATGTGGCGCTTACTGCAGCCGCACAACAAACAGCAGACAGTAACTTTCATTTATACCTGCTCATTGGGCAAAGCAATATGGCAGGCAGGGGGGCGGTGGATGCGGAAAGCAAAACAATCAATCCGCAAATATTCATGCTGGACTCATTAAATAATTGGGTGTCTGCAACAGACCCCATGCATTTTGATAAACCCATTGCCGGTGTTGGCCCGGGCATCAGCTTTGCAAAAAATATTTTGGGTGGTGATACAAAGACGAAGATTGGTTTAATACCGTGCGCTTGGGGCGGCTCACCCATTAAAGTGTGGGAGCCGGGAGCAACATACTTTAATGCACACCCTTATGCTGATGCTGTTAAAAGAACGGCTATTGCCATGCAGCGTGGTGTGCTTAAAGGCGTTTTGTGGCACCAGGGAGAATCGGATAATGATTCTGCCCGTGCACCAATGTACTTAAGTAAATTGAAAGCATTGATTGAACGATTGCGTACTGATTTGCAAAATCCAAACCTGCCATTTGTTGCAGGTGAAATTGGGTATTTTAATAAAACTGATATTATCAATGCGGTAATTAATCAGTTGCCAGCTGAAGTAAAAAATACTGCTGTTGTTAGTGCAAAAGATTTAACTGATAAAGGAGATAAGCTGCATTTTAATACCACATCTGCAAGAGAATTGGGTAAACGGTATGCAGCAGCTATGCAGCAATTGCACAAAAAAAATATTTCATCAGCCAAAACACCTATTGCTGTATTGTGTTTTGATGATGCTGAAATAAGCCATTATACTATTGTGGCACCGTTGTTAAAAAAGTATGGATTTAATGCCACATTTATGGTATGTGAAATGCCATGGAAGCAACCAGGTGATTCTGTGTATTACATGAAGTGGCAGCAGATTGCTGCCTTGCATGAAATGGGTTTTGAAATTGGCAACCACACAGGCCATCATAAAAATATGACGAAGCTAAGCAGGGATGAAATGCAAAAAGAAATTGCTTACATAGAAACAAAGTGCAAAGAATATGGCATACCCAAACCCATTTCATTTGCTTATCCCGGTAACCGGGCTGATTCATTATCGCAGTTGGTGTTAAATGAAATGGGGTACAAATTTGCCCGTGCTGGCGGCAGTAAATTCTATATTCCTTCGCAGCATGCAAAATTAGAGCTGCCCAGTTTTACAATGGGCAGTGGCGATAAATTAGGTGACAGAACTTTAAAAGCATTGCAAATTGCACAAACAGGTCAAATCATCATCTTTACCATTCATGGCGTGCCAGATATAGCTCACCCTGACTATACAACCAGCGAAGCAGTATTTGTTAAGTATCTCGATTACATGAAGGATAATAATTTTAAAGTAATTGCGCTAAAAGACCTGGGTCAATACATCCAATAAAATTTTTCTAATACTTACTAATGAATAAAAGAATCACAATCATTTTTGCAAGTTTACTTTCCTGCCTGGCAACAAATGCAAACATTTATTATGTAGCGCCCAATGGCAATGATGCAAACAATGGTACCAAACAATTACCGCTGCAAAGCATACAAAAAGCACAAACACTGGTAGCAGCAGGAGATACGGTGTATGTACGTGGCGGCACTTACACCATGCAGGAATCACAAATAGCTGCTTACTCTAAAATTTGGGCGTATGTTATGTTGTTTGATAAAAGCGGCACGGAAAATAAGCGCATTCACTATTGGGCTTACCCCGGAGAAAAACCGGTGTTCGATTTCAGTAATATTAAACCTGCCAATTACCGGGTGCATGCTTTTGAAGTAACAGGCTCATGGTTGCATTTTAAAGGACTGGAAGTAACAGGAGTGCAGGTAACCATTACCACATCCAATACACAATCCATTTGTTTTTCAAATGATGGTGGCAGTCATAATATTTATGAACAGTTAACCATGCACGACGGGCAGGGCATTGGTTTCTTTTTAACAGCGGGTTCAAACAACCTTATTTTAAATTGCGATGCTTACAGAAACTATGATTATACATCCAAAGCCGGCGGCGGAAGAAACGGTGGTAATGTGGATGGATTTGGTAATCATCCTTCACCCGGCAGTGTAAATAATATTTTCAGGGGCTGCAGGGCATGGCTTAACAGTGATGATGGCTATGATTGTATTTCCGCTTCTGAGTCCACCGTGTTTGAAAATTGCTGGGCATTTTACAATGGTTACTCTGATGGTTTTGTAAGCCGTGCAGATGGTAATGGTTTTAAAGCCGGTGGTTACGGTGCCAAAGTTCCCAACTTATTACCTGCTGTTATTCCACGAAATACCATCCGCAATTGTTTATCGGTAATGAATAAGGCAAATGGTTTTTATTCCAATCATCACCAGGAAGGAAGCGACTGGTTTAACAACAGTGCTTATCAAAACGGCACTAACTACAATATGGTAAACCGTAAAGGAAAAGCAGCAGAAGAATATTTGGTGGATGGCCCGGGTTATAATCATGTGCTGAAGAATAACATCAGCTTTTCACCACGTAATGAAGCAAACGATATTACTAATTATGATGCAGCAAGATGCACAATAAGTAATAACAGTTTTTTAAATGCCGGAGTTCATATTACGGCTGCTGATTTTATTAGTTTAGATACTGCACAATTAACTGCGCCACGTAAAGCAGATGGCAGTTTGCCCGATATTGATTTTATGCACCTGAAACCCAAAAGCGCTTTAATTGATAAAGGTGTAAATGTTGGTTTGCCGTATACTGGCAAAGCACCGGATTTAGGATGTTTTGAAACGAAGAAATAAATTATCTACATCAATATAGTAAGCCGTAATGAATTGAGTTTTAAAATTTGTTACAATAGAGCTGCCCAACAGTACAGGATGTTCTTTATAACAACACAGTTATTTTTACTGTAAGTTTAAAGAATTGCTGTATGAAAAGGTTTTACTTTTTTATTTTTTTGTGTGCATTTTCCACGACTATTTCCGCCGCACCACCCAATAAATACCATCTTATTATTGCGCCATCCACACTTACAGATAATGAAGTAACGCTGCTGTGGGATAAACAATATGCAAAAGACAATATTGTGTATGAAATACTCCTGAATGGCAAATTGAAAGGCAGCACTGCTAAAACAAATTTCACTGTAACAGGGCTTAGCCCGGCAACTGTTTATAATATTTCTGTTCGCATAAAAAGTGCTGATGAAAACCCGGCATCAATTAAGTTTAAAACAGCAGCCAGGGGAAGGACATACAATATTCTTGATTTTGGCGCAAAGAATGACACAGCTTTTAAAAATACTGCAGCCATTCAGGCGGCTATTAATGCATGTGCAAAAGGCGGCACAGTACTTATACCCAAAGGTGTTTTTGTAAGTGGGGCGTTGTTTTTAAAAAGTGATATGACTTTATGTATTGACAAAGGCGCTGTATTGAAAGGCAGTACGGATACAGCGGATTATCTTCCTTTATATCTTAACCGTTTTGAAGGGTGGGAGCTGCGTACTTATGCAAGCCTGCTTAATGCCGGCACATTAAACCGCAATGGCACTTACAATGTAAAAAACCTGCGCATTACCGGTGGCGGCACCATTGAAGGTGGAGGAAAAAAATTAGGCAATGCAATGATTGCGGCAAGAGGCATACGCAGCCGCGGCAGGTTAATTTGTTTGATGAATTGCCAGGATGTGAGCATTTCTCATCTTACAATACAAGAACCGCCAAGCTGGACGATTCATTATATCTACAGTGATAATGTAACGCTGCATGATTTATCAATTAAAACTTATGGCATTCGCAATGGCGATGGTATAGACCCTGATTCTTCCACCGATTCTTATATTTTCAATTGCACTTTTGATACAGGTGATGATTGTATTGCTATAAAATCGGGCAAAAACCCCGAAGGTTACTATGTTGGTAAGCCAACCATCAATGTACGTGTTACCAATTGTGATTTTATTCGTGGCCACGGTATCTCTATTGGCAGCGAAATGAGTGGCGGTGTAAGCAATGTGCTTGTGCAGGATTGTAAGGCCGGTGCATTATTACATGGTGTGCAAATTAAGGGCACTAAAGAACGTGGTGGTTATGTGAAAAATATTGTGGTAAAAGATTGCCAGCTATTAAAGATTACTGTTTTTTCTGCTGTTAATTACAATAATGATGGCGAAGCTGCTCCTGTGCTGCCTGTGTTTGAAAATTTTGAGTTTACTAATATTGATTTAACAAAGGCAAACATACAGGAACCTGTTATAAATATTAATGGATTTAATGACGCTGCACATAAATTACGCAATGTTGTATTTACAAAAATTATTTTGCCCGATAATGGTAAAATCGTCATTAACGATGGGAAGCATATTCAGTTTAATGATGTGAAAACAATAAGCGGCAACAAACCGGAATATACAACCAGTAGCAGTAAAGACATAAATTACTAAAGCAATAATGGTATCGGTTAAAGTATCCTTTTTTCCCTGTACAGCCTGGGAGATATGCCCATCACTTTTGTAAACAATCTTGTAAAATAAGAGGCGTCTTCAATTCCAATAGCTGTTGCAATTTCATTAATACGGTGGCTGGTAAATAAAAGATGCTGACAGGCTTTTTGTATTTTTAAATGATTAAAATAATCAATGGGGCTAAAGCCTGTTTTCTTTTTAAACAGGTATGAAAAATGCGAAGGCGATAAATTTACTGCTGCGGCAATTTCGTCCAGTGTAAGTGTTTGTTCAAGGTGGCTGCTTAAAAAACTGATTGCCTTACTGCTGCTGTCTGCATCATCTGTTATTCGTGTGTTTGAGTTTAAACCGGTATAAATAAATCCTGTAAAAAAATACCAAAGGCACATATTGGCATATATAAGATGGTCGGTGCTGTAACCTCTTTCCAACTGGCGGTAAATATCGTTAAACTGCGTTGCGGTTTTTTCATCAGGCTGTTTAAAGCCTTTATGGCCGTTATGTTGCTTTATCAGCAGTGATGTAATTTTGTCGGCAGTTGTTCCCCTGAAGTGCATCCAGTAAATAGTCCAGGGATTATTTTCGTCTGCTTTGTATTGATGTACGGTTTTTTTAGGCACAATAAAAAAATCACCGGCTTCAATTTTGTATTCAATTCCATTAATTACGGCTTCACCTTTGCCGTCAGTACAGTAAATAAGTATATGCTGTTCTGCACCATGTGGCCGCTTACGATAATGAAATTTTGCTTTAGGATAATAGCCTATATCAGTAATATACATGCTCTTTATTACTGCATTCTTTTCACATTGCTGCGCCAGTATTTTTCTTGGTATTATGATGGCCTGCTGCCCTTCAAAGCCCTCTTTTTTTCTTTGTAAAGAAGCTGGCTCTTTGTGAAAACTATTTTTCTTTACTGGTTGTGTTTTCATTATAAATCGTAATATAGTCCATAAATATCCAAATTTACTCCATTCCTTACATAAAGGCTAACTGTTATTTTTGAGCTCTACTAATAATTACACTTTATATGCAGCAACTTGTAAACGTATGGGAAGAGGATGTGGTAATACCAACTTACCAGGTGGGCAAGCCGGAAAAAAATCCTATGTTTTTAGAAAAGCGGATTTACCAGGGCAGCAGCGGGGTTGTATATCCACACCCGGTTATTGAAAAAATATACGATGAAAAAACAGACCAGGTTTACAAAGCAGTATTTCTTGAAAATGCTTATATAAAGATGATGGTGCTGCCGCAATTGGGTGGCAGAATACAAATGGCTTATGATAAAGTGAAGCAACGCCATTTTATTTATTACAACCAGGTAATTAAACCGGCACTGGTAGGTTTAACCGGCCCGTGGATTTCAGGCGGTATTGAATTTAACTGGCCGCAACATCACAGGCCGTCAACTTTTGACCCGGTGGATTTTACTATTGAAGAAAATAAAGATGGCAGTAAAACAATTTGGGTAAATGAAGTGGAGCGTATGTTCCGCACAAAAGGAATGGCTGGGTTTACATTACATCCCGGTAAAGCTTACATTGAAATAAAAGGCAAACTATATAACCGCACACCTTTTCCTCAAACTTTTTTATGGTGGGCCAATCCTGCCGTAAAAGTAAATGATGATTACCAGTCTGTTTTTCCGCCTGATGTGTATGCAGTGTTTGACCATGGAAAAAGAGATGTGTCTTCTTTTCCAATTGCAAAGGGCGTATATTATAAAGTTGATTATGCGCCGGGCACTGATATTTCAAGGTATAAAAATATACCGGTGCCCACATCCTATATGGCGGTAGCATCAAAGTATAATTTTATTGGTGGCTACGAGCATGATACCAAAGGCGGATTACTGCATGTGGCCAATCATCATATCTCTCCCGGTAAAAAGCAATGGACATGGGGGCATGGCGCTTTTGGCCAGGCCTGGGATAGAAATTTAACTGACGAAGACGGCCCGTATATTGAACTGATGACAGGTATGTTTACGGATAATCAACCTGATTTTTCATGGCTGCAGCCTTATGAAGAAAAAACATTTGTGCAATATTTTATGCCTTACAGGGAAGTGGGCATGGTAAAGAATGCATCAAAAGATATTGTGGTGGGCATTGACTTTAATGAACGCTCAGCAGTTGTTAAAGTATATGTTACCGGGTTATATGAAAAATTAAAAATTACACTGGATAGTAACGATAACGTTTTTTTTGAAGAAGAGATTAAAGATTGTTCACCGGAAACACCATATATTAAAACTGTTTTGCTGCCGGATAATGTAACAGCAGCAACTGTTACATTACGTGTAACAAACAGCAGCAACAACAAAACGTTAATTACTTACAAAGAAGAAAAGATTGTTGAAAAAGAAAATCCTTTGCCTGCACAAGCTGCAAAGCGGCCTGCTGATGTGGAGAATAATGAACAGCTCTATCTAACCGGTTTGCATTTAGAGCAATACCGCCATGCCACTTATGCACCGGTTGATTATTATAAAGAAGCATTGCGGCGTGATCATAAAGATATACGGAATAACAATGCACTTGGGCTTTGGTATTTGCGGCGTGGCAAGTTTAACGAAGCAGTACCTTTTTTTAAAAAAGCTATTGATACTTTAACACAACGCAACCCTAATCCATACGAAAGTGAAGCGTTTTATAATTTAGGGCTTGCACTTAAAATGCAGGAACGGTATGATGAAGCATACGATGCGTTTTATAAAGCAGTTTGGAGTGATGCATGGCAGCATGCCGGATACCTGAACCTGGCAAGAATAGCTGTGCTGCAACAAAACTTTGAAGATGCGTTAGAGCTAATTGATAAATCGCTTATCAAAAATTATCACAGCCACACAGCAAGGCACCTTAAAGTAGCAGTGTTACGTAAATTAGAACAATATGATGAAGCATTGGATTTTGCATCAGAATCGTTAAGTATAGACCCGTTTAATTTTGGCTGTTTGTTTGAGCAATATCTTTTGTTATTGCAATTACAGGAAAAAGCATGCGCCGAAAAACAGCTAAAACAATTGTTGCTGTTAAGCCGCAACTGGGTGCATAATTTTATTGAGTATGCTTTTGATTACGCACATGCCGGTTTGTATGCTGAAGCAGCGGAGTTGCTGCAATATCATTCTGAAAACACAACAGAACCATACCCGATGGTATATTATTATCTTGGATGGTTAAACGATAAGTTAAAACAAACCGATGCAGCAATTGGTTATTTTAATAAAGCTGCTGCGCTGAAAACTGATTACTGTTTCCCCAACAGAATTGAAGATGTGCCTGTATTGCAAAAGGCAACAGAAATAAACCGGCATGATGCAAAAGCTTATTATTATCTCGGTAATTACTGGTATGATAAAAGGCAATATGAAGATGCTATTACTTGTTGGGAGCATTCAATTTCTGTTGATGCTGCTTTCCCGACAGTACACAGAAATTTATCATTGGCTTATTTCAATAAACAACATGATGCCGCAAAAGCCCTTGCATCGCTTGAAAAAGCATTTACACTTGACAATTCGGATGCAAGAGTGCTTATGGAGCTTGACCAGTTATATAAAAAACTAAACAAGCCGCATGCAGAAAGGCTTGCTTTGCTTGAAAAGCATATACAATTAACAGAGTCAAGGGATGATTTGTATCTTGAAATGATAACACTGCATAACCAGTTGGGTAATTATCAAAAGGCCATGCAATTAATTGCAGCCCGTATATTTCACCCGTGGGAAGGCGGCGAAGGAAAAGTTGTAAACCAGTACCTTCTCTGCCATATTGAACTTGCAAAAATTGCCCTGACAAATGCCGAATACAAAAATGCGCTTTCACTATTGGATGCAGCAGAAAATTATCCTGCTAATTTAGGAGAAGGTAAATTGTATGGCGCACAACAAAACGATATTCATTATCTCAAAGGCCTTGCATACGAACACCTGGAGCAAAAAGAACTTTCGCAACAACACTTTTTGCTTGCAACAGAAGGTATAACAGAACCGGTGCAGGCAATATTTTATAATGACCCTCAGCCAGATAAAATATTTTACCAGGGCCTGGCATGGAAAAGACTTGGCAGAATAGAAAATGCCAACGAAATTTTTGAACGGTTGATAAGTTTTGGCAAAGAACATTACAATGATAAAATATCGATTGATTACTTTGCCGTTTCCTTGCCCGACCTGCTTGTATTTGATACAGACCTTGATTTAAGGAATAAAATACACTGTCAGTATCTGCAGGCACTTGGTAATCTTGGTTTAGGCAATGTTTTTTTAAGCGAATCGGAGAAATTATTTAATGAAATTTTACAACTCGATATTAATCACCAGGGTGCTGCGGTGCATAAGCTGTTGCTTCATTCACCCATTGCAAACTAATCTCGAAATTGTCAATAACCATAACGATGCAAGATTTATGAAAGTATTTTTTTCGTTTATTCTAACTGTTGTACTTAGTGTTTCGTCATTGTATTTATTTGCGCAAACAAATACTTACAGGATTGATTTAGCAGGCAACTGGAGCTTTAAACCAGATCCTGGTGACAAGGGCGAAACTGAACAATGGTATAATAAAAAATTTACTGAGCAGGTGAAACTTCCGGGCTCGATGACAACTAATGGTAAGGGCGAAGATATTTCGGTGAATACAGACTGGACAGGCAGTATCATTGATTCCTCCTGGTTCTTTTCTCCTGAATATGCTCAGTATCGAAAGCAGGGGAATATTAAAATTCCCTTTTGGTTGCAACCAAATAAATATTACAAAGGCGCTGCATGGTATCAGAAAACGGTTTCAATTCCTGCTTCATGGAAAAACAAGCACATTGAATTTTTTGCAGAACGAAGCCATTGGGAAAATAAAGTATGGATTGATGATAATTATGTTGCTATGAAAACATCTTTGGGTACACCGGATGTTTTTGATCTTACAAAATTTTTATCACCCGGTGAACACAAAATCACCGTAAGAATAGACAATCGTGTAAAGGATATTGATGTTGGGCAAAACTCACACAGTATTTCCGATCATACCCAAAGCAACTGGAATGGAATGGTGGGCAAAATTTTTCTTTCAGCACAATCACAAACTTTTATTGATGATATTCAATTATATCCCGACATCAATAAAAAGCAGGTTGTTGCTCATGTCAGCATCAAATCAGAAAAACCTCAAAAAATTTCCTTACTACTTTCCGCTTATACTGACAGCCGGAATGCTGAAAAGCTGAAACCACTTGTGCACAGCTTTGATCTCCAAACAAAAGACAGCCTGTTTGAGATTGTTTATAACATGGGAGAGCGTCCTTTATTGTGGGATGAATTTCACCCCAATATCTATTCATTAAAAGTTCAGATAAAATCAAATGCCGGCACCAACGAAAAGCAGGTTCAGTTTGGTATGCGTGAGTTTGCAAGCGAAGGAACACAATTTACTATCAATGGACGTAAAACATTTTTGAGAGGTACATTGGAATGCGCCATCTTTCCTAAAACAGGTCATCCTCCAACAGACCTTAGCTCATGGATGCATCTTTTTCAAAAAGCAAAATCGTATGGATTAAATCATATGCGCTTTCACTCATGGTGCCCTCCCGAAGCAGCATTTGCAGCAGCAGATAAACTGGGGTTCTACCTTCAAATTGAATGCAGTTCATGGGCAAACCAGGGTGCGGTAATAGGTGATGGCAAACCATTAGATCTGTTCATTTATGAAGAAAGCAACCGTATGGTAAAGTCATACGGGAATCATCCTTCATTTTGCATGATGACTTATGGCAATGAGCCTGCCGGAATGAAGTATAAAGAATATCTTACAGCGTTTGTAAAATACTGGAAGCAGAAAGACAGCCGAAGAATGTACACAACTGCAGCAGGCTGGCCCGTTGTTCCGGAAAGCAATTATAATAGTGCTCCCGATCCAAGAATTCAGTCCTGGGGTGAGGGTTTAGAAAGCATTATTAACAGTAAACCTCCAACTACAAACTATGACTGGGCTTCTATCATTTCAAAATGGCAACATCCAACAGTTAGCCATGAAATAGGACAATGGTGTGTTTATCCTGACTTCAAAGAGATAAAAAAATATACAGGTGTATTAAAAGCAAAAAATTTCGAAATCTTCCGGGATAAATTGAAAGAACATGGTTTGCTAAGTTTAGCTGACAGTTTCCTATTAGCTTCGGGCAAGCTGCAGGCGTTGTGTTATAAAGCTGACATTGAAGCAGCATTGAGAACAAAAGGAATGGGTGGTTTTCAATTATTAGACTTACATGATTTTCCCGGACAAGGAACAGCGCTGGTAGGAGTACTGAATCCTTTTTGGGAAGACAAAGGTTATATCACAGCAAAGGAATATAGTGAATTCTGTAATTCAATTGTGCCGCTTGCAAGATTTCCAAAAATGATTTATTTAAATGATGAAGAATTGATAGTGCCTGTTGAAATTGCTCAATTTGGAGAAAACGAACTAAAAAATACAATTCCAAAATGGCGTATTATAGATGCAAGTGGCAAAGATGTATTTCATGGACAATTTACCGCTATAGATATTCCTGTTGGAAACGGGTTGCAACTGGGAGCAATCAAACAAACACTTGCTTCAATTAAAAAACCTGTTAAGTTAACATTGATCGTATCGGTGAATGGTTATCAAAACTCCTGGGATTTCTTTGTTTATCCATCATCTATCAGTACTGCAAACAAAGACATTTTGATAACACAGGAATTAAATAAAGATGCAATCAATACACTTAATGAAGGCGGAAAAGTTTTATTGACATTAAAGAAAGGAACGATTAAACAACAGAATGGCGGCAGCATTGCAGTTGGGTTCTCAAGTATATTTTGGAATACTGCCTGGACAAACAAACAACCACCTCATACATTAGGTGTATTATGTAATCCTAATCATCCTGCTCTTAAATATTTTCCAACAGATTATTACAGTAACTGGCAATGGTGGGATGCGATGAGTCATTCAGATGCTATCATTCTTGACTCAGTAGCAAATGGATTAAAGCCAATTGTTCGTGTTATTGATGATTGGTTTACTGCAAGATCTTTGGGATTATTATTTGAATGCAAGGTTGGAAAAGGAAAACTGCTGGTTTCATCCATAGATCTATTGTTAAACCAGGAGAAGCGTCCTGAAGCAAGACAGTTAACCCACAGTTTATTGAAGTACATTGAGTCTGATCAGTTTAATCCAAAAGCAGAAGTCGGGATTTCAAAAATTCAAAACTTATAAATTTATGAATAGGAAAATCTGTTTCTGATGATTTAAGCAAGTCAAATTCTTTTTTAAAATAAACAGTATTTCTTTTACACCTCAGTATAAAACAACAATTAAATTTAAAAAATGGCTACCAATATTTCAGCAGGTGATAATTTTTCGGCAGACACATCAAAACATCGTTTTAATACTTTCTACATCCTGGGTATTTCATTTATATCTGCATTAGGAGGTTATCTTTTCGGTTTTGATTTTGCCGTTATATCCGGTGCATTGCCTTTTTTGCAAAAACAATTTGCATTAAATACTTACTGGGAAGGTTTTGCAACGGGGAGCCTTGCGTTAGGCGCCATCATTGGTTGCCTTATAGCAGGATGGATGGCTGATAAATATGGGCGCAGGCCCGGCCTGCTGGTTGCGGCTGCCATCTTTGCATTATCATCTTTAGGTATGGCTTTTTCTCCATCGAGAGATATATTTATTGTAACCCGTTTTTGTGCAGGCATTGGTGTGGGAATGGCTTCTATGTTATCACCCATGTACATTGCAGAAATTTCACCGGCACACTTACGTGGAAGAATGGTGGCTATAAACCAGCTTACAATTGTTATTGGTATTTTAATCACAAATCTTATCAATTATACTTTACGTAACAATGGTGATGATGCATGGCGCTGGATGTTTGGCCTGGGTTTTATTCCTTCTGTATTATTTTTTTTAGGTGCCTTATGGTTGCCCGAAAGCCCCCGTTGGTTAGCAAAGGCCGGTAAACAATTAAAAGCAACAGCAGTGCTGAATAAATTGGGCAGTGCAGCCTATGCAGCAACATCACTGCAGGATATTATGGGTTCTTTAAAAGGAACAACCAAAACAAATTATGCAGATGTATTTAAAAAAGGTGTTTTACCTGCTGTTTTGGTAGGTATTGGGCTTGCCGTTTTTCAGCAATTCTGCGGAATTAACACTGTGTTTAACTACGCACCTAAAATTTTTGAAAGCATTGGAGCTTCGCAGGATGACCAGTTGCTGCAAACTGTTTTCATTGGCGGCGTTAATCTTGTGTTTACTATTTTGGCAATGCTGCTGGTTGATAAATTAGGCCGCAAACCTTTAATGCTGATTGGTGCAGGCGGGCTGGCGGTTCTTTATATTGTAGTGGAACAGTTGCTGGCTGCACATTCACCCAATGTGTCGTGGTTTTTATTAACGGCTATTGGGGTGTATGCCATGTCGCTGGCACCGGTTACATGGGTACTTATCTCCGAAATATTTCCCAATAAAGTACGTGGCGGTGCCACTGCAGTTGCTGTAATTTGTTTGTGGGCTGCTTATTTTATTTTGGTGTTTACATTCCCAATATTGTTTAACAAAATGCAGGATAAAACATTTTATATTTATGCCTTTGTTTGCCTTGTTGGGTTTTTATTTATTTATTTTAAGGTAAAAGAAACCAAAGGTAAAACGCTGGAAGAACTGGAAAACATTGGATCACATTAAACCGCAGATTTACTATTATAAAATAGTACAGAAATAAAACGGCGTATCAGCAATTGCCCGGGTACGTTTGCGGATGAATTATGCTGCATTATATTATAAGCTGTTGGAAAGCAGCAGGAGAGCAATAATAATAACTACTGCTAAAAGACAAGTGTTGCAGTTAGCAATTTCTTTTTATTGATAACTGGCATTATCAAGAGCCAAATATATTATTCTTACACTTTTTATTACCGGGATAATAATAATTCAGGATGCAACAGGACGGCAGGACAATGTTATAAAAGTACTTTGAGGCCGCTTAAAACGATTGTATGCTGAGTAAATTTGGTGCAGGATTGGCTTTTATCCTGTTGGCTGTTGTTGGTGCTGCAGCTCAAAATAAAAACACCCTTACAATTGCTGAAAAACCTTCGGTTGTTTCGTTTCCTTTGTTCAATAATAATGGTATTGCTTCTGTTTATTGTGATAATGCTGATGCAAAAGTGGTTTCCATTGCCGCCAGTTGTTTTGCTAATGATGTGCAATTAATATCCGGCAAAAAAATGAATGTAGTACATCAATTGCCTGCCAATGGCTTTACTATTGTGGCAGGTACAATTGGTACATCAAAAGCCATTGATGATTTCATTAAGACAAAACAAATAGATATTACTTCAATAAAAAATAAATGGGAGTGTTTTGTTATTAAAACTGTTGGAAAGAAATTAATAATTGCCGGCAGCGACAGGAGAGGGACAGCTTATGGCATTTTTCATTTATCAAGAATGATGGGGGTATCACCCTGGGTTTGGTGGGCAGATGTTGCACCAAAAACAAAAAAACAATTGTATGCTTCCGGCAGCTATGTTTCTAAAGAACCTTCAGTAAAATACCGGGGTATTTTTATTAATGATGAAGACTGGGGTTTATTTCCCTGGGCAAAAAGAAATATTGATACGGATGTGCAGAACATTGGCCCAAAAACATACGCAAAAGTTTTTGAATTGCTGTTGCGCTTAAAAGCAAACTATATATGGCCTGCCATGCATGATAGTACAAGAGCATTTTACTATTATAAGGAAAGCCCGAAGGTTGCGGATGATTATGCCATTGCCATTGGCGGCAGCCATTGCGAACCCATGCTGCGTAACAACGTATGTGAATGGGAACAAACATTTGAAGAAGAATATAAAAAGAAACCGGGTGAATGGCGGTATGATGTGAACAAAAATGAAATTTATAATTACTGGAACGACAGGATTAAAGAAGCGGTGAATTATGAATCGGTGGTAACAATTGGTATGAGGGGTGTGCATGATGGCGGTATGCCCGGCCCTAAAGACCCCGATGAAAAAGTAAAGCTTTTAGAAAATATTATTGCAGACCAGCGGGGAATTTTGCAAACTAATTTTAAAAAGCCTGCTGAAAAACTGCCGCAGATTTTTGTGCCGTATAAAGAAGTATTGAGTTTATACCGCCGTGGCATGAAACTGCCGGATGACATAACTATCATTTGGCCGGATGAAAATTTTGGTTACATCCGCCAACTCTCTACACCAGAAGAACAAAAGCGCAGCGGTGGCAGTGGTGTCTATTATCACCTTTCATATTTAGGCGGGCCGCATGATTATACATGGCTTTCTTCTTCTGCGCCGACACTTATTTCTTATGAAATGACGAAGGCTTACCAATTTGGCGCTAACCGTTTGTGGGTGGTAAATGTTGGTGATATAAAACCTGCAGAATTAGAGACTCAATTCTTTTTAGACCTTGCATGGGATATAAACCAATGGACTCCTGAAAAAGCACAACAATACACTACAGATTGGGCTGTACAAAATTTTGGAACAGCACTGGCGCCTGCAATTGCTGCTGTTAAGAATGAATACTACCGGCTGGCACAGGAAGGTAAACCTGAATTTATGCGAATGTTGAAATATGTGCCTGCTGCAAGAAATGAACGTTTGGCTGCTTACATAAAACTGGTTGAAAAAACAGATGCAGTAAAAAAACAAATTCCTGAACCGTTACAAAATGCATTTTTTGAATTGATTGAATACCCCGTAAAAGGCGCTGCATTAATTAATGAAAAAATAATTTATTCGCAAATGAGTTTTGAAGTTCCTGCACAAGCAAAGGAATTTTCTCAAAAGTCAAAAGATGCTTTTGCGGAGATAAAAAGATTAACGGAGTATTACAACACCGGCATTGAAAAAGGAAAATGGAATGGCATCATCAGTTATATGCCACGAAACCTTGCTGTATTCGGAATGCCTGCTGTAGCCGATGGTGATGCAACCCCGGCAGTAGTTTACGACCGCAGGTATTTAGACAGAACCATTGATTCTTTTGGCGTGGAGACGGGCAAAGCCTCTTTGCTTAGCTTAAAAGCAGCTGATTATAAAACGAAAAAAGAAATAAACGGAGAAAAGATTATTACGGCAGATGGATTAGGCGCCGGAGGTAAAAGCATTTTCCGTTATCCGTTTACCGGTACATCATTCAGCAAGGAAGCGTATAACAAAGCGCCGTATGTGGAGTATGAACTTTCATTAAAGCAGGGCAGTTACAAATTGAATATAAAATGTTTGCCGACACATGCTATTCATAAAGGAAGAAACCTTGGCCTTGCAGTAGTGGTAAATGATGGAGCCGCACAATTGCTGGATATAAATAACCCGGAAGAAAATTTAAAATGGAAGACAGATATATTAAGAGGTTATTCGGAAGCAGTAGTACCATTACGAGTAATGCAGGATGGTGTTACAAAAGTAAGGGTGTATTTATTGGATACAGGATTAGCAATAAGTGAAGTGGATGTGCAATACCCCCTTTTTACTAAAGAGGGAGCTTAGGCATAGGAGTATTTTTAATTTGAAGCAATTAATATTGATATAATAAATAACAAAAGATTTTACAGAAGAAAAAATTTTGAATTGTTCCGTAGGAACACGCTGTATATAGAAAAAGTTAAAAAGTGCATTTTGCCCCGCAGGGGCATCCTGTTAATGGCTTAATAGAGTTAAAAATGTACCGCCGCATGCAGTAGAGCGATACAAAGTGTTCAATCTTGTTGTGTGGTACAAGAGTGCGACGCAACGATGCTCAATAGTAGTACTAAAGCTGGTTACATAAAAATATAAAAATGAAAAAAGCAATTCTTTCTCTTGTTTGTTTCACAACGCTGGTTACAAATGCGCAGCAAAAACAAATTCAATTCCTCAGTGGTACCGATGCTGCACATACGGTGCAGTGGGATTTCTTTTGCACGGCAGGCCGCAACAGTGGTGAGTGGAAAAAAATACAAGTGCCCAGTAACTGGGAGCAGCAGGGCTTTGGCAATTATAATTATGGAAGGGATTATAAAACCAACGGGAAGAATGCACGGTTTTATGATGAGCAGGGAAAGTATAAATATGAATTTAAAGTGCCGGCATCGTTTAAAGGCAAAGTGGTAAATATTGTTTTTGACGGCAGCATGACGGATACTGAAGTAAAGATTAATGGTAAGAGTGCAGGCGCTGTTCACCAGGGAGCTTTCTATCGCTTTAAATATGATGTATCTGCTTTGCTGAATTATGATAAAACAAATTTGCTGGAAGTAACGGTAAGCAAAATGAGTGCTGATGCCAGCGTAAACAATGCAGAACGTTTGGCAGATTACTGGGTGTTTGGCGGCATCTTCCGTCCTGTCTTTTTAGAAGCATTGCCAAAACAATACATAGACTATGTGGGTATTGATGCAAAGGCTGACGGAAAATTTGCCATGCAGGTTTGGACAAAAAATTTAACTGCCAACGCAACTGTTGTAACAACAATTACTGATGTTAATAAAAAAGTAATTGGAGCAGTTAAAGCGCCGGTTGATAAAAATGCTGACAACATAATTGTAAATACTTCAATTGCCGGAATAAAAACATGGACATCTGAATCGCCGAATTTATACAATGCAAACATTGTATTGCAAGATGCAGCAGGAAAAAAATTATACGAGCTGAATGAAAAATTTGGTTTCCGCACCATAGAAATAAAATACGGCCAGGGTATTTATATTAACGGCACGCAGGTAAAAATGAAAGGCACCAACCGTCACTGCTTCTGGCCCGAAACTGCAAGGGCTTTAACGAATGAACAGCAACTGCAGGATGCATTGCTGTTAAAAGAAATGAACATGAATGCTGTTCGTTGTTCGCATTACCCGCCGGATAAATATTTTTTGCAGGTATGCGACTCTCTCGGCATTTATGTACTGGATGAACTGGCAGGCTGGCAAAAATGGTATTCCACCAAGGCCGGAGAACCATTGGTAAAAGAAATGGTGCTGAGAGATTTAAATCATCCTTCCATCATCTTTTGGGATAACGGGAATGAAGGTGGTACCAATAAAGAACTGGATGATGATTTTGTAAAATGGGATTTTCAAAAACGTCCGGTAATACATCCGCATCACCGCCCCGGCAATCAGTTTAATGGTATTGATTGCAATCACTATGAAGATTATTACAGCACACAAAAAATTTTAAACGACTCTTTAATTTATATGCCTACCGAAATGCTGCATGCGCAGGATGATGGCGGCGGCGGTTCAGGAATGGAAGATTTTTGGAACCTGCACTGGAAATCGCAAAAGAGTGGTGGTGTATTTATTTGGGCCATGGTGGATGAGTCTGTTGTGCGTACGGATTTGAATAATATTTTAGATGCAAACGGTTTAAATGCAAATGATGGTATTATGGGGCCGCACAGGGAAAAGGAAGGCAGCTTTAATGCACTCCGTGAAATATTTTGTCCTGTGCAATTAAAATTGCCGAAACAATTGCCTGCAGATTTTAATGGACAAATTGCAGCAGATAATCGTTTTCATTTTACCAATACCAATCAATGTACTTTTTATTGGGCATTGGTTGATTTCAGCAAACCCTTTGACCGTTTTGATGGTTATGTAGTAAAGCAAAAAGGAAATATTGCTGCACCAAATATTGCAGCTACACAACAAGGCAGTTTACAATTGCAATTGCCTGCTGATTATAAAAATTACGATGCATTGGTAATTGTTGCCAAAGACCCTTACGGTAAAGAATTGTACAAATGGACGAGTGAAATAAAAAGCAAACAATCGCAACTGGAAGGTTTTGTAACTATAAAAGATGGAACAACCAGCATTGCAGAAACTGATACTGTTTATACCATTACCGGCGGTGAAGTAAGTATAGTGCTGGATAAAAAAAGCGGCACATTGGTTACCACAAAAAACACAGCGAATGATTATGTGCTGTCTTTCAATAACGGCCCTGTATTGGTAAAAGGCAATGCAAGTGTTGTTAGTTCAAAGTCGTATAAAGAAGGAAATGATGCTGTGGTGGAATTTACTTACAGCGGCGATATGAAATATGTAAAGTGGAAAATTAACAACAGCGGCTGGGCCACTATGGAGTATGAGTACAGCGCCAATGGCGATTTTCCATTTACAGGCATTAGTTTTAATTATCCTGAAAATTATGTACTGGGTGCAAGATGGCTGGGCAAAGGCCCGTACCGTCAATGGAAAAACCGCATGGCCGGCACACCCGTAAATGTTTGGCAGAATTTATACAACAACACACACACCGGTTATGCTCCGTTAATTTACCCGGAGTTTAAAGGCCACTATGGAGAAATAACATGGATGGAATTAAGTACAGTACAGGGCAAATTGTATATGGCAAGTCCTGATACCGGTTTGTTTATTCGTTTGTTTGATGGTTATGCTTTAAGTGATGCGGCAAAACCGCACCCGGAAATTCCGGTGGGTAATATTTCTTTCTTAGATTGTATTCCGCCAATAGGAACCAAGCTGGCAACGGGTTTAACCACCAATACAAAAGTGTACGGGCCTATGAGTGAACTGAATCATGTAAGCGGCAATAAAAAGCGTACCTTGTACTTCTACTTTGGCTTGCCTAAAACAGCACAAGGAAAAGAAAATTATTCAAGACCGGCAGTGGACAATGTTTTTTAAGAATGTACAGCACAAATATGCAATTTTTGTTTTTGGCCTGTCAGCTGTTTCAATATTAGCAGCTGCACAGGTTCCTTTTAATGCCAGGGTTGTGTTTGTAGACAGTGCCTGGTCTGCTAATTCTGTTAACACTGTCATTTTCCGGAAAAATGCACTCTGCACTTTTAAAAATCTTCAGTACATCAGCTATTACAACAATAGTGGAGATGTAATGCTGGGTAAAAGAAAAACAGGTTCTTCTAAATGGCAATTATATAATACCGGTTTTAAAGGTGATGTAAGGGATGCTCACCGTAGCATCAGCATCATTACAGATGGCGATGGCTTCCTGCATCTTTCATGGAATCATCATGGCAATAAACTTCATTACAGTAAAAGTAAAGCACCCGGCTCTTTAAAGATGGAGCCGGAACAATCAATGACGGGCATTGCAGAAAGCAATGTTACCTATCCTGAATTTTATGTGCTACCCGGCGGTGATTTATTTTTTTTATACAGGGACGGCAGTTCTGGTAAAGGCAACCTGGTTCTTAACCGTTATACCGTAAAAACAAAACAATGGAAACAACTGCACAGTAATTTAATTGATGGTGAAGGCAGGCGCAATGCTTACTGGCAGGCATGTGTTGACACAAGGGGAACCATTCATATTTCATGGGTGTGGCGGGAAAGCCCGGATGTGGCAAGCAATCATGATATGTGTTATGCAAAATCAGCAGATGGCGGTGTTACATGGACGAATTCAAAAAATGAAAAGTATGTAATCCCTGTTAATGCCGCCACTGCAGAGTACATCAGCCGCATTCCTCAAAAAAGCGAACTCATCAATCAAACCAGCATGTTTGCAGATGAAAGCGGCAACCCGTTTATAGCTTCATACTGGAAAGAAGCCGGTGACAGTATTCCGCAGTATCATGTAGTGTACAATGTAAATGGTGTTTGGATAACTAAGAATACAGGCTTTCGCAAAACAGCTTTTACATTAAGCGGTGCTGGTACAAAACGTATTCCCATATCACGGCCGCAAATCATCAGCTTTAAAAAAAATAACCGGCAAGCTATTGCTATTATTTTTCGTGATGCCGAAAGGGGCAGCAAAGTGTCTGTGGCATTGTGTAATAATATTGAAAAAAATCAATGGCAGTTAAGTAATTTGCTGGATGAATATGTTGGCTCATGGGAACCTGTTTATGATACAGAACTCTGGAAGAAGAAACAATGGCTGCATCTTTTTGTGCAACACACCGAACAGGCAGATGGCGAAGGCAGAACAAATACAATTCCACAACCCATAAAAGTGCTTGAAATAAAATTTTAACAATGATGAAGAAAATTATTTGCTCACTAATATTGTTTGCCTCCTGTATGGCAGCAGTGGCACAGCCTGTTTTTAAAGCGGATAAAAAATTATTAAAAACAATTGAAACAAATTTTACGGATGCTGCGGCACAATACAAGGTGTTGATGAAGAACCTGCCCGCAAACAAATTTCCCAAGACGTATTTTCCAGCTACCGGAAAATATGAATGGAGTAATTCAGGCTGGTGGTGCAGTGGGTTTTACCCGGGCACATTGTTGTACCTGTACCAGCAAACAAAAGATACAGTTTTATATAATGAAGCCATGCGTATGCTGGAGCTGCTGAAGAAGGAACAGTACAATACCACAACGCATGACCTTGGCTTTATGATGTATTGCAGTTTTGGCAATGCCATTGGTATAAAACCTTCAGCAGATTATACACAAGTGCTGCTTAACAGTGCCAA
Source organism: Ferruginibacter sp. (assembly GCA_044225605.1). Lineage (GTDB taxonomy): Bacteria > Bacteroidota > Bacteroidia > Chitinophagales > Chitinophagaceae > Ferruginibacter. The sequence goes on along the minus strand of JBGAIJ010000004.1, from coordinate 46,790 downwards.
ATCACTTTCTACAAGGTTCAACCAGGTGGTGGGTTGTATAAAATCATGGGATGGAAAGCCCAATGAATACTTAGTTATTATTGACAACATGATGAATTTAAAATTGCTTTTTTGGGCAACACAGCAAAGCGGTGATTCTTCTTTTTATAAAATTGCTGTTACACATGCCAACACCACCATGCAAAATCATTTTCGTGCCAATAACAGCTCTTACCATGTTTTAAATTACAATGCCACAACAGGTGCTGTGCAGCAAAAGAAAACAGCGCAGGGTTATGCAGATGAATCTGCATGGGGCAGAGGCCAGGCATGGGGATTGTATGGTTACACAGAAACATACAGGGAAACGAAAGACAAAAAATATTTGGATGAAGCTAATAAGATTGCACAGTTCATTTTAAACAATCCAAATTTTCCCAAGGATGATATTTCCTATTGGGATTTTAATGCACCCAATATTCCCAATGCTTTAAGGGATGCATCGGCAGCTGCAATCATGGCTTCGGCTTTTTTAGAATTAAGTGAATATGCTGATAAAAAACAGTCAAAAAAATATTTTAAAACGGCTGAAACAATTTTGAAAAATTTGTCTGCGCCGCAATACAAAGCAGCCGCAGGCACCAACGGCGGTTTTATTTTACAGCACTGTGTCGGCCATCTGCCTAATAAAACAGAAGTGGATGTGCCTTTAACTTACGCCGATTATTATTTTGTGGAAGCAATGATGCGCTACAAAAAAATTACCGGTAACAAATAACAATACCTCACCATCATTCTTTTTATGAATTTTTTTTTAACACTGGCATTTTGCGCTGCATTTTTTTTTAATTCAGTTACTGCACAAAGTAATAAGCACACATTTGCATTGGGAGATTCGGTGTTCCTTCTCGACGGTAAGCCTTTCCAGATGATATCAGGTGAAATGCATTACCCACGTGTACCAAGGGAAGCATGGCGGCAACGCATGAAGATGGCAAAAGCGATGGGGCTGAATACGATTGGCACGTATGTTTTTTGGAATCTGCATGAACCACAAAAAGGTAAATTTGATTTTAGTGGTAACAATGATGTAGCTGCATTTGTAAAAACAGCGCAGGAAGAAGGATTGTGGGTGGTGCTGCGGCCAAGCCCTTATGTTTGTGCAGAGTGGGAGTTTGGTGGTTACCCCTGGTGGCTGCAAAATGAAAAAGGGCTTGAAGTACGAAGCAAAGAGCAACAATATTTAAATGAATACCGCACTTATATTAATGAACTGGGCAAATACCTGGCACCGTTGCAAATAAATCACGGCGGAAATATTTTAATGATACAGGTGGAGAATGAATATGGTTCTTACGGAAGCGATAAAGAATACCTTGACATCAACCGCAAAATGTTTATTGCAGCAGGCTTTGATGGTTTGTTATATACCTGCGACCCAACTGGTGATGTGGGAAAAGGGCACCTGGATGGTTTGCTGCCTGCAGTAAACGGAACAGATAAACCTGCACAAATAAAAAAACTGGTACGCAGCAATCATGATGGTAAAGGACCTTTCTATGTTGCGGAGTGGTATCCTGCCTGGTTCGACTGGTGGGGTACTAAACATCATACAGTGCCTGCTGAAAAATACACTCCCGGTTTAGATAGTGTGCTGGCCGCTGGTATCTCCATCAACATGTACATGTTTCATGGTGGCACCACAAGAGATTTTATGAATGGAGCAAATTATAACGACCGCAACCCGTACGAACCGCAAATAAGCAGTTACGATTATGATGCGCCGCTGGATGAAGCCGGTAATGCCACACATAAATTCATGGAGTTTCGCAAAGTGATTCAAAAATATTTACCGGCAGAAACTGTTTTGCCTGATGTGCCAGCAGCAAAGCCTGCTGTTAAATTAGCTCCAATTAATTTTAATGCAGTAAGCAACTTGTATAATATGTTGCCAAAAGCAATAACAAATAAATCACCCTTAAGTTTTGAAGCATTGGGGCAGGCTTATGGATTTGTAATGTACCGTACCGTATTAAATAATGCATCTTCAGGCATTTTAAAAATTGACGGCTTGCGTGATTATGCAATTGTAATGCTAAATGGAAACCGTGCCGGTACTTTGGACAGAAGATTAAAGCAGGATAGCATGGTGCTGGATGTTCCGGCAGGAAAAGTTGTGCTGGATATACTGGTAGAGAATTTGGGAAGAATAAACTTCGGTCCTTATCTTTTAAAAAATACAAAAGGAATAACTGGTAAAGTTGCATTTGGCGGAAATGAGTTAGCAAACTGGTTAATGTATCCGCTGCCGTTTGATGATATTAACAAACTTAAAATTGTTAACCGGAAAATTACTCCCGGTCATCCGCTTATTAAATCAGGAGAGTTTAATCTTACAGAAGTTGCCGACACTTATTTTGATATGAGCAACTGGGGCAAAGGTGTGGTTTGGGTTAACGGCCATAATTTGGGAAGATACTGGAGCATTGGGCCGCAACAAACTTTATATGTGCCTGCGGAATGGCTGCATAAGGGAATGAATAAGGTAGTAGTACTTGAATTAATTAGGCCGGAACAATCTGTACTGGAAAGTTCAGATAAGCCGATTTTAAATGTTTTAAATAAACTGTGATGAAAAGCTTTGCTGTATTGCTGCATTTCGCCGGCTTGCTTGTAAAGCAAAAATGGAAGGATAATAAGCCTGTCTTCATTTCATAAATATATTCATGAACAATACCGCATTCATACAAGTGAGGCAAGGCAAAATGCAGGAAACATTTTATCACCTGTTGGTAAAAAATGGTTTGGCAACCGAAGCAGCACAAACATGTGCCGCTGTTTTTACATCAAACAGTATTGACGGCATCACATCGCATGGTGTAAACCGTTTTGCCCGTTTCATTGAATACATTCAAAAAGGGTATGTAAATAAAACTGCCGTACCATCGCTTAAAAGCAAGTATAATGGAATGGAGCAGTGGGATGGAAATTCAGGCGCAGGCATTTTAAATGCAATCGCTGCTACCAATCGCAGCATGGAGCTGGCAAACCAATTTGGTATTGGATGCGTTGGTTTATCCAATACACATCACTGGTTGCGTGGTGGTACATATGGATGGCAGGCAGCAAAATCCGGTTATATTTTTATTGGGTGGACAAATACCATTGCCAATATGCCTGCATGGAAAGCAACAGATGCAAGGCTTGGTAATAATCCGTTGGTGATTGCAATGCCTTACAATACGGAAGCCATTGTACTTGATATGGCCATGTCGCAATATTCATTTGGCGCATTGGAACTTGCTGCCATGAAAAATGAACAGTTACCTGTAGCCGGAGGGTTTAATGCCGCTGGTGATTTAACAAACAATCCCAATGAAATTCTTATAACAAGAAGGCCCTTGCCTGTTGGTTACTGGAAAGGTGCAGGATTATCTTTGTTGCTTGATATACTGGCAACCGTTTTGTCAGGTGGTTTTGCGGTACATGAAATAACAAAGAAAGAAGCAGAGTTTGGATTGTCGCAGGTGTTTGTTTGTATTGATGTCTCAAAGCTGGGCAGTGCTTCCTTTATCAGCCAGGCTGTTGAGAATATTATAACAGATTATAAAAACTCAGCCCATACCAGTGATACAGAAAACATATTGTATCCCGGAGAAAGGGTATTACAGTTACGAAAGCGAAATGCTGAACACGGCATTCCGGTATTGAAAGAAGTATGGGATGCCATTTTAAATCTTGAGTAAAAATGAAAAAAATCATTACAACTGTTTTTGTATTGTTTTGTACGCAATTGCTGTTTGCACAAAAGGATACTGTTTACATGTTTTGTTATTTTAATAATAATGGTAAAGACGGGCTGCATCTTGCATACAGCAACGACGGATATAAATGGACAGCTTTAAATAATGACAGCAGTGTTTTAAAACCAACTGTGGCAAATGATAAATTAATGAGAGACCCCTGTATTATCCGTGGCGCTGATAATTTATTTCATATGGTGTGGACGGTAAGCTGGAACGATAAAGGTATTGGCTATGCCAGCAGCAGCGATTTAATACACTGGAGTGAACAGCAGTTTATACCGGTTATGCAGCAGGAAGACAGCGCAAGAAATTGCTGGGCACCTGAAATTACTTACGACAAAAAGAAAAAAGTGTACATGATTTACTGGGCTACCACTATTGCCGGTAAATATCCCACAGATAAAACAGTGGAAAACGGTTATAACCACCGTATGTATTTTGTAACCACCAAAGATTTTAAAACATTCAGCAAAACAAAACTGTTGTACGATAAAGGCTTTAATGTAATTGATGCCACTATTGTGCCGTATGGAAAAAATTATGTTATGTTTCTGAAAGATGAAACAAGAACGCCCCCGCAGAAAAATATTAAAACTGCAACAAGCAAAAAGCTTACGGGTGGTTATGCTGATGCATCTGCACCTATAACTGGCAATTACTGGGCAGAAGGGCCCACAAGTTTAAAACTCGGCAATACATGGATTGTTTATTTTGATAAATACCGTGACCATAAATACGGTGCGGTACAATCCACCGACTTAAAAACATGGACAGATGTTTCGGATAAAATAGCATTGCCCAAGGGGATAAGGCATGGAAGCATTTTTGTAATTACAAAAGCGGAGTTTGAAAAATTGGCTTTGTCGTTGCCAGCGCTTCCATAATGTTTTGCTGCTATTATGATTTATCTCTTCCAATAACCGTTACTCTATTTCTTTTACCTTACTTACCATGTAACTGATACCAAGGCCTAAAAAAGCAATTGTCATAAAGGAATATTGTAATCCTGCAAGCTGGGCTATATATCCAATAAGAGGCGGCCCCATTAAAAATCCTAAAAAACCAATACTGCTTACTGTTGCTATTGCAATGCCTCCGGGGGCTTTACTTGATTTGCCTGCTGTACTGTATAAAAGTGGTACAATGCTGCTTACTCCAAATCCTACCACCAAAAAACCAATGGTGGCAGTTACCAATTGCGGCAGCAGCACTGCTGTCATCATTCCGCAAAAAATAAGTACACCACTAATCTGTACCATTTTTTTACGGCTGAATTTTTCTGCAAGCTTATCACCTGCAAAACGTCCTGTTGCCATCGTAATCATAAATGCTGCATAACCCAGTGAAACAAGGGAGCCGTGTGTTTTTACCACTTCTTTAAAATATACACCACTCCAGTCAAACATACAGCCTTCGCAGCTGAGGCAGCAAAAACCAATAATGCCTAATTTAATTAAAAGCTTTTCCGGCTTTTGTATGTTGCGTATGGAGCCTGCAGATTTACTGGTAGCAGTTACCAAAAGATATTTAGCAGCAAATATTTCTGCAACAATTACAAATGCAGCTATAATCCAAAAATGTATATACGGTGTTAATTGCAGTTTCATCATCAGCGAACCAACAACTGCACCGGTAAAACCCGATACACTCCATACGCCATGGAAAGATGACATGATAGAACGTCCGTATAAATTTTCTGCATTAATACCTTGTGTATTTACAGAAATGTTACACATGTTGCCACAAATGCCAAATACAAAAAGGCATAAGGCAAGATGCCATGGTTTTGTTGCAAGACCAATATTTGTAAGCGCCACTGCATAACATGCAGCAGCAATACGCAAAACAGTTTTACTGCCAAATCGTGTAACAGCACGGCCGCTGAAAAACATGGTCAGTATTTGTCCAACAGGCAATCCCAACAAAATGCTGCCCAATGCGGCTTCATTTAAGCCAATGGAAGTTTTTATATCAGGAATGCGGCTGGCCCAGCTTGCAAAACATAAACCCTGGCAAAAAAAGAATACCGATACAGCTATGCGGATGTGCAAACGGGGGTGTGGCGATGTTATGGCTGTGGCTGTGTTCAAATTGCGTCTTAACGACGCAAAGATAAATCAAAACACTACCGGCAAAGGCTTTTACAGCGTGCAAACAACGAAAACGTTTGCGAAAAAATGTTGCGTATCAGTTCCATTTGTTTTTATTTATGCAATGGATGGCTTTAAGGAGATAACGGCAGCATTGCTTTTTTTATAGAGATAGATATTAGATACTACCAGCACGGCTAAAAATACCAGTGGCATTATTACTGCTGATGCAGGGTCGCCGCTGCTGAAATGTGCAATAGAAGCAGAAATAAATGTAATGCCAAAGCCTGCATAGGCCCATTCTTTTACTCTTAACGGAACTTGCGGAATAATTAAAGCCAGCACACCCAATGCCTTTGCAATGGCCAGCTCGTAACGGAAGGAGTCTGCAAAGCCCAGGTGTTTAAACCCTGCTGCCATTTGCGGATTTGCAATATAGTTGTAAGCGCTAAAAAGCATCATAAAGCTTAACAGCCCCGTGCTTGTCCAGTAAATAATTGTGTTCTTTTTCATTTTATTATTTGTTTTGAAGTGCAAACTTATTTACATTTGCTATACTTTTTATAGTACTATACAAGTGTATAGCACTATACTGCAATAAAGCACTATACTTGAGGATAGTAAAACAACAATTATGGCACTTGTAAAAAAAGGCCCTGAGCATAGCCCGAAGCAATGCCAGGCGCAATTACTGCCCGTAAGGGATGCACTGGAGTTTTTAAGCGGCAAATGGAAATTGCCCATTATCATTTCGCTGTCGTTTGGCAACAAGCGTTTCAGGGAAATGGCAAATGAAATACAGGGAATAACAGATAAAATGCTGTCGAAAGAACTGCGTGACCTGGAGCAGAACCTGCTGGTAAAACGTACCGTGTACGACAGTGTTCCCGTAAAAGTGGAGTATTCACTTACAGACTACGGCAATTCGCTGGATAATGTTATTGATGCATTGCGTACCTGGGGTATACAGCACCGCAAGCGGATTATGAAGAAGTAGTTTATGCAGTGATTAATAAATAAAAATTTCATACTTGTCTTTCTCCTTGTTAAAGACGCCTACATACAATTTTTTATCCCGTTCAATAATAAACGAACTGCCCCTTTCAAGATCATCAATTTTCTTGTCACTCGCTATTTTATCAATAGGTGTAGTAAGGTTAGCCGCCAATGAGGGCTGTAATGTTTGCAGCGAAAACTTTGAATGGGCAAACAAAAATTTGTTTCTTGATAAAGTTAAATAAGGCACTACACCAAAAATGCCTATGGGTGTATAAAAGTACACTCCAATGTTACTTGTGGCCAAACTCAGTAATGTTCCGCTTAAGCCTTCTGTTTCAATAAAACTTCCAAACGTTAATAATAAACTGTCATTATCCTCTTTTATCGCTTTCATAAACAGCACGCCTTTATTCTTCCTTCGCAAAAAACGCCTTTCATTGGTAAGTTCTTTTTCTTCATCTTTCGAGCCATAAGTGCCTATTTGCCTTAAGTCTGATTGAACAAGGCTGTGCAATGAATTATCACCTTCTGCTTCATGTTTTATTATTAATTGCTTTGTATTAAGGTGATACATGCTGTATTCAAGCATGCCTGCATTTGAATTCTGGATGATCAGTAATGAATCATAAGCCGTGGCAATTGGGATTTTTTCAACAGGCGTATTTATTTTATCAGGATTAATTTTATTTATCAGAAAATTTTTAAAGGATACATTGCCGTTATCCCTGTTCAACTGCAGCAAATGTACGCCTGCATTATAAGGAGTTCTTAAAAGAATAAAAATAGCAGTATCATTATATAAAAGCTGGTTGGCCGCTGAAACCTGGTAATTACTTGGGTTTTTAAGATCAGATACAAACAGGCCACCAAGACTGCCGGAATATTTAACTGCTAGGAATTTTCCTCTTTCTTTTATTTCTTCTTTTGTAAGTGATTGTTCCGGAAGTGTAAAATCTCTTTGCAGAAAAAAACTTTTTCCGGGAAAGTAATTGTATAAAAATAATTTTTCCTGTTTGGGGCTGTATGTTAAAAAGGAAACTTTTTCGCTACCCGGTAATATTGCAATAATACGTTCATCTTTGTAATGCTCCTGCAAAGCTAATGATGCTGTTTTTCGCTCTGTACCTTTTTCAAAATCAAGCTGCCATATTTCAATTCCCTTATTATTTGCATAAATCTCAAATGTGTGTTCAGCAGTGCAATACTCTTTTAAAAAAAAGGGTTTCCTGCTTTTTTCAGAAAAAGAAATTGAATCTGCAGGTACTGTATATTTCTTTTGCAGGTTAAACAATGTATCATACAGCATACGTGTTATAATCCCTTTATTCTGCTGCTCTAATACAAACATATTGCTGTGCGGATTAAAATAACCAACAGCGTCTGCATCTTTTTCATTAACAGAAAGCGGAATATGGAATTCAAAAACTTGCGAAAAGGCGGGAAAAAAAATAGTACTAATAAAAAGACAAAGAAGGGCAGCTTTTTTCATATTCATAACGGTTGGGTAACTGGTTATAAATATATAAGATATTTTTTATTCTGCAAGTTTCCAGATTTTTACATCATCAATTACCTGCCTGCTTTTAGTACTGCGTATGGCAAACCATCCTTCAATAAAAGGAGCAGCGTCAGTAAATTCAAAATATAATTCATCATTTACAAAAAATTTACTGGTGCCGTTTATGAAAGATATTTTTATACGATACGGAATATTGGCTTTTAATAAATGAGCACTGTCTTTAAACTCACCCACAATTTTTAATTCGCCTTTACCATCATAACGGCGCATTCTTGTTGTAGTGTTATAATTGCCACCCATACCAACATAGTACATCTGTAATGAATCATATTCTTTAAATCCGCCTTTGTGGCTAAACATTTTTTGTTGTGGGTCCGTTGCCATCCAAAACTGGTTCAGGTCACTCAGCCGGTCATTACGGCCGCTGTCTATAATTACAGTTCGTGTATATTCAATTTCAATATTACCCTTCAGCTTTTGTTTGTACCAGAGTGTAACGCCGTTTTCTGTATCTAAAACCAGCTTGCCTCTTTGTATTGAAACGGAGGAGCCTTTTATTGCTGTGGTTTCTATAATCCAGTTGCTGCTTATACTGTCTTTATTAAAATCATCGGCAAATAATAATTTTTTTTGTTGTGCCATACAATTTGTGAAAAAGGAGATGGCCGATGTTGTTACAAGCAATTTTATTATTCTCATTCTTTTGTAGTATGTCGCTTTGTTAAAGGTAAAGCATGTTGCGTACAAAGAGGATGCTTCAGGATGCTTCAGGACACTTCCGCAGTACGATTCCCGTACTTTACAAGCTCAATTTTATTGCTATGTTATATGATATTGCCCCGCTGAAAAAAGCACTGACTTTTTTATTGTTTATTTCTTTGCAAGCCGCAGCACAAACCTCAAAACCGGATTGGGCAGCCAAAGTGGGTGCTAAATCTTTCCCATCGGTAAAAAAGGAATATAGTGTGAATGATTATGGCGCTGTAAGTGATACGGTAACAGTAAATACTGCTGCTATACAAAAAGCCATTGATGATTGTGCGGCAAAAGGCGGCGGCATTGTAATATTTAAACCGGGTACCTATGTAAGCGGCAGTATTTTCATAAAATCAAACGTGCAGTTGCGCATTGATAAAGGAGTACTATTATTGGGTTCACAAAACTTTGGCGATTATCCTGATATTGATACAAGGGTGGCGGGGCTTGAAATGAAATGGCCTGCTGCACTTATTAATATGATTGGCGTAAAGAATGCAGCACTTACCGGTCAGGGTACAGTAAATGCAAGAGGCAAATTTTGCTGGGATTTGTATTGGAAAACACGAAAAGAATATGATGCCAAAGGCTTACGCTGGATTGTGGATTATGATGTAAAGAGAGTGCGTACTGTACTGGTGCAAAACGCAACTGATGTTTCTGTAAAAGAACTCACTTTTAAAAACGCCGGCTTTTGGACGGTGCAGTTGCTTTACTCCACACAGATTACGGTGGATGGAGTTGTAATTAAAAACAATGAAGATGGCAGTGGCCCAAGTACAGATGGTGTGGATGTGGACTCCAGCACATGGGTGCTGATACAAAACTGCGATATTGATTGTAACGACGATAATTTTTGTTTAAAAGCCGGGCGTGACTGGGATGGATTACGTGTGAATAAACCCACCGCATATGTAGTTATACGCAAATGCATGGCAAGAAGGGGAGCAGGTTTAGTAACATTAGGAAGCGAAACATCAGGAGGTATTCATCATATTCTTGCAACTGATTTGTATGCAAAAAAAACGGACAATGGTTTGCGGGTGAAATCAGCTTTTACACGTGGGGGTACTGTGGAAGAAATTTATTTTCAAAATAATGTACTGGATTCAGTAAGAACCGTATTCCAGTTTAACATGAACTGGTATCCTGCTTACAGTTATTCTGAGTTGCCTAAAGGATATAATTATGACTCCATTCCACCACACTGGAAATCGATGCTGCAAAAAGTAATTCCTGCAGAAAAAGGAATACCATCTGCAAAGAATTTTTATATCAGCAATATAAAAGCATCCGGCTGCAGGCAGGTGTTTGATGCGGTAGGCTATCCTCAATCCACTTTAAAAAACTTTGTATTCAGCAATACAACTATTACAGCAGCCGTGCTTGGTACAATGGAATATACAGAGGGATGGAAGTATAATAATTTTACAGTGGGAGTAAGCAAGGCAGCGCCACCGGCAAAAGTAAACGGGCAGGCAAATGAAGAAAGGTTAAAATAAAAGCAGTTAAAATTATTTTTCTGTAAGCCATTCAACAGCCAGTGCATAGCCTTTAAGGCCAAGGCCGCTTATTACACCTTTTGCTTTTGCAGATACATGAGAAAGTTTACGAAAATCTTCTCTTCCAAATATATTGGAGATGTGCACTTCTACTAATGGTGCTTTTACAGCAGCAACCGCATCACCAATGGCAACAGATGTATGAGTGTATCCTCCGGGATTAAATACAATTCCACCGGCAGTAAAACCCACACGTTGAATTTCATCAATCAGTTCGCCTTCTATATTGCTTTGAAAATGGCTTAGTTCAACGCCGGGAAACTGCTGCTGCAGTTTTGAAAAATACATTTCAAAACTTTCATTACCATAAATATCCACTTCACGTTTACCAAGCAGGTTTAAGTTAGGCCCGTTTATTATTGCTATTTTCATCTTTGCTGTTAAAATTTCTTACAGCGAAAATAAATTAAAACCGCTAATAAAACGAATGGCACTGTAGGAGTGCCACCCATTTTACAAAAAATAACCCCTTACTTATTTTAAAACACCTTTGCTTATCATGTCTTTTACAATTGTTTTACTAAAATCGCCTGCTAGGTTTTTAGAAGAATTTGGGTCAAACGATTTAGCCTCTGCAGAATAAAGCAGTTTATCGCCTTTTGTTTTATAAAAAGATGCTTCCAGTGTATAATCTGTGGTGGTGCTGTAATATCCCGGTGTATATACCCTGTCATACAATACAGAATAATTGCCATGCCAGCGGTTACGTAATACAGTATACGGGGTGCTGGTAACATAACCGGGAGTGTAGTTGCGGTCTTTTTGTTTATCCAGCAGCGCTACCACTATCACTCCATCAAAACCATTATCATTTACCATTTTTATTGCAGCGTCTTCATTCATACTGCGAAATGATTTTGGACCATATTCATTAAGTGATGAAGCAGCGGTGATACCCTGGTCTTCTAATTTTTTCACCAATGCATTTTCAACGGCACCTCTTAACTCCCGTTCCTTATTACCGGTAATGCCAATTACAAGTACTTTATTATATTTAGTTGCACCGGCGCCGGGTGCTTTCCATGTTGATACCAGTTTTGTACTGTTACAGGATGCAGCCGTTAGTATAACTAAAACAGCTACAGCCGAAAATATTATCCTTTTCATTTGAAAAAAATTTTGAGGTTAACAAAATACTATGCCAGCCAAAGATGATGTGTAACAAATTGTACTTAACAGCAGGAGTAATTTGTTATGGCATGTATACACATAACAGACTGTTTTTAAACTACAATAGTTTAAAACGCAAAAACGGTTCCAGCTTTTTACTGTAAACGAGAAGGATGTTTTTTAACAAACTGTTTGTGTCAGTTCTGGCTCATTAATGCCATAAAATCATCAAACAAATAACGGCTGTCATGCGGGCCCGGCGTAGCTTCCGGGTGATATTGCACAGAAAATGCAGGCTTGTTTTTTATACGGATGCCTTCAATGCTTTCATCGTTAAGGTTAACATGTGTTATTTCAACGTTAAGGTTTTCTTTTACTGCTTTTGGGTCAACACCAAACCCGTGGTTTTGTGTGGTTATTTCACTAAGGCCGGTAATTATATTTTTTACAGGATGGTTTAAACCCCTGTGGCCATGATGCATTTTAAAAGTTGGAATATCATTGGCCAGTGCTAATAACTGGTGCCCCAGGCAAATACCAAACAATGGTTTGTTTTGCGCTAAAATCTGTTTTACGGTTTTAACTGCGTAATCCATGGGTGCCGGGTCGCCGGGTCCATTACTAATAAAATAACCATTGGGTTTAAACTGTTCCAGTTCTTCAAAACTGGTTTTTGCAGGATGTACTTTTACGTAAGCACCCCGTTCAACCAAACAGTTTAAAATATTTTTCTTTACACCAAAATCCAAAACAGCTACCCTGATATTACTTTTTTCATCACCTAAAAAATAAGGAGCTGTTGTGCTAACAACACTTGCAAGCTCAAGCCCATCCATTGAAGGCACGCTTTGCAACTGTGCTTTTAAGTCTTCCACATTACTGTTGTCAGATGAAATGATGCAATTCATAGCACCCTGAACACGTATATGCGTCACTAATGCCCTTGTATCAATACCGTCAATGGCAACAATGTTTTGTGCTTCAAAATACTGCTGCAGTGAGTCATCAGCCATAAAACGGCTGAATTTTTCTTCTAAATTACGGCCAATAACACCCTTTACTTTTACACTGCCGCTTTCCACATCGCCTGCTTTAACACCATAATTGCCAATATGTACCGTATTCATTATTAGTACCTGGCCATAATAACTGGGGTCTGTAAATACTTCCTGGTAACCCGTCATTCCGGTGTTAAAACATATTTCACCGGTAGTGGTGCCGGTTTTGCCAAATGCAGTGCCATTAAAAACAGTACCATCCTGTAATACCAAAACAGCTGGAGCAGCGGGAGCGTGGGACATTTTTTAAAAAAGTTTTGCAAAGAAAGCAAAATCATGCCGTATTGAACAAATAAAATTCTGCACATAAAAAAGCAGGAAAATTATCCCTGCCTTTTTAGTTTGTTTTTGCAGTTGTTTTATTGTTTTAAAATGGTTTTTTGCATAGTATGTTGTGCATTTTGTAACGATAATATGTAAGCACCTGCTGCAAGAGTGTTGCGTATGGGCAGGCTGTATAAACCACCACCTGTAATTGTAACAATGCCTGTTTGCATTACCTGGCCGGATGAAGCTGCAAGCAAGTATATATAAGTGCCTTTATATGACTGTGCTGCATAAAAATCAATTTTATCGGTAACCGGGTTTTTAACTATGTAAAAGTTTTTATCAGCATCCTGTTGTTGTGTAATGGTAATGGTTGCAGAATATTTTGCCAGCCCGTAAGCATCGGTATATTTAAGGCGGTAATATGCCCTGGAAGCCATAAAGGTAGCATCGTTATAAGTATAAGAAGCGCCGGCGCCTGAATTAATTGCATTTTGTGTTGAGATGGTATAGAAATTAATGCCATCATCGCTGCGCTGCAGTATATAATTTTTAATACCGCTTTCGTTTGCCATTGTCCACTTAATTTCATTAATGATGTTATTACGCTGCCCGGTAAAACTTACTAACTGCAACGGCAATACAAGTGCAGTACTGCCAATAGTAAAATTGGTATTAAATGCAGTGGTACTGTTTGATGTAACAGAACCTGTTGTTAAAACATCTCCAATAGCTGCGCCACCAAAGCTGCGCCAAAAAATACCATCGTAATAGGCTGTTCTTACCGCTGTAATTAAAACATGTGGTACAGGAATTTTAAGATTATCCCAGGTAAGTGTAACAACAGCGCTGCTGCCGCTAATACGGTTTATGGTCCAGTATTCACTTGTATCAACCAGCACAAGTGTGCCGTAGGTACTGGTGTAATTGGGGCTTACGGCCCTGTTATGCTTAACTGCAAATTCACTACTGCTGCCTAAACTGCTTAAAATAACAGGCCTTTCGTATAAATTACTTCCTACAGGAAAAGTAAAATCTGCAGAGCCCAGTTTTTTTACCCAGCCGTATACGTGCTTGCTATCATCATCGCCTGCGTATGATGCAGCTGCTTCGTAAATCATATAATTGGGTGTGGCAGAGGTAGTAATTAAACCATTTGTATAAGTATGCAGGTTACTTACACTTAAATCATTGTTTAGTGTAAAGCCGGCAGTATTATCGGTTGTTAATTTATATGTTTTAAATACCTGGCTGCCCAAAACTGTTTGCATGGCGGTACCATTTAAATATAAAGTACCAGTACCAACGGCCATACCAGCCTGGCTGTTACTTATATTTTGTTTAACGTTAAGTACAGTATTGTTTGTTAAAGATGCAGCGCTTGTGTTAGTGAAAGAACCGGCTGTATAAACTGTATCGATTAATGAACCAATATATAATACGCCTGTATTTGTTACATCGGTTTGGGCAATAGCGGTTTTTTTAAAATGTAACGTAAAGAAGCATACCATTAAAATGATGATAAAAATTCTTTTCATAGGTTTTGAATTAATAGTAAATAAATACTGCTTCTTTATATCTTGGAAATAATCACCCAGTTGGTGCCGTCGCTTTGTATCATTACACCTTCATATTGCAATGTGAGTATTCTTGTAAGAAACCCGTCTATTGTTTCGGTGCCCGAAGGATCGATAGTTACATTAAGCAATCCGCCTGACATTTTTTTAATAGCATACACACGGCCGCCGCAACCGGAAGCTGTGGGTAAACTGATGGTAATACCGGCTAAAGTGTTATTGCAAATAATTGTATGGTCGTTGGCAGTAGCAGTATAATTCGCCGTTTTAGTAGTAATGCTCATTCCTACCGAGCCTGTAACCTGGAAAGAAGATGTAGGAGCAGCAGTAGCAACACCCACATTGCCCGAACTGTGAATACGCAGCTTTTCATTTGTAGTGGCATAACCGCCATTAAAGAAAATAATGTTTTTACTTGCTGTACCATTACCAATTATAAAATCGTTACCGGTGCTGTATAAATAAGCATTGTTGGCACCATTTAAAATTGGCGAGCCTGCATTTGAATAGTTGCCGGAGTTAATACCCATGTCAATAAAATTCACGCTCTCGTTTCCATTAGCAGCAGTTGCCACCACATCAGAACTGGCATTGGCAGTGTTTGACCTGTTTTGAATATTTAACTGCAGGTAATTATCAATAGAACCTTTACCGCTTATTACATTGTAAGATGTTGTTGTACCGGCATCAACAAGTAACTGCTCCGGGTTGGTGGCATCAAATGATGCTGTTCCTATACCAACACTTCCATTAGGGTCCATTGTTAAACCGTAATTAAAACCGGGTATTGTTGCGCCCTGTGTATTAGTGTTGGCATAATTAAGCTGGAATAAACCTGCTGTTTTTGTAAGCATAAAGTTTCCGCCGCTTGATGTGCTGCTTTTCCAGTTGGTGCCATCCCAGTATGAATCAAACATCATAAATGTGTTATCATGCATCCAGGGTAATATCTGCATTTGCGGATAATTATCAGCAGAGGTGGTAAACTGCATGTGAGGGCCGCTTATTGATCCATTAGTTCCATGAATGGCGAATTTAGCTGCACCCACACCGCCTCTTGGAATTGTGGTGGTGCCAATACCTACATTGCCGTTGCCGTCAATACGCATTCTTTCATTGCCGCTTAATGTGCCGCCGGTAAAAAATTTAAGCGCTTTATTAGTAGTGGCATTGCCAATAGCCAAATCATTACCGGTGCTGTACAGGTAAGCATCATTAGCGGCAGCAATATTAAACGATGCTGCATTGTTCGTACTGGAGTTAATACCCATGTCAATATAATTTACGGTTTCATTACCGTTATCTGATGTGGCCACCACATCGGAACTGGCGCTGTTGCCTGCCGATTTATTCTGAATGTTTAACTGCAGGTAATTATCAATGGTGCCTTTACCGCTTATTACATTGAATGATGTGGTTGTACCTGCGTCCACCAGCAATTTTTCAGGGTTTGTAGCATCAAATGTTGATGTGCCAATGCCCAGCCTTCCTGTGGAAGTAAGGCGCATTTTTTCTGTATTGTTTGTAATAAAAGGAACATCATAGTTATTAATGGTACCCAGTGTTTTTAAAGAAGCAACTGTATTACCGCCCTGGCTCCAGTTGGTGCCGGACCCTGTTGGTAGTGTTTGACCTGCTATTTTCCAGTTTGTACCATCGCTTATAACTGTTATGGTTTCGTTCGGGTCATCCAGCAACCATGTTGTTAGCCCATCAATAGTTTGTGATGAAGTGGTTGCAACAGTAAGTACCGGTGTGGGTCCGGTGGTGCTGGCATTTTTAATAACATAACTACGGCCGCTGCACCCGGCAGCTGTGGGCAGTGTTATTGTAGCAGCGCTGCTTCCTGTAAATACCAATAGGTTATCAGTTGCTGTTGCAGTAGTAGTGCTGGTAAAAGCACGGTAGTTTGTGGCAATAGAGCCCCTTACATCTAAAGTGGAATTAGGGCTTGTGGTACCAATACCCATTTGTGCCTGTGCCGGGTTTAAAAACATGAGCAAAGGCAGTATTACTGCATAAAGTTTAAGAGTAACGGTTTTCATTTTTTTCGGTTTTAGAAATATTGAATTTGTATTTAGCATTCTGTTTTTAAAAAATAGCCTGTTAATCCCACTCAACTATAAAGCCGGCAATAAAATGCCTGCTTTGTGTAAAAGGATTAAACACATAAAGCGGCACCGTAAACTTTCCGGCATTAAACCCCAGTAACGCACCGGCTTCATGCTGTATCCTGTTATTACGTACCAGTGTTTGCTGCAGGCTGGCGCCACCGTATAATTTTTTAAAAAACCGGTGGGATATTTCACACCAGTTATAAAAAAAGTGTTCTCTCATGCCTGAAGTGTTTATGGTGTATTGTATTTGTGCCGATACATTCAGTTGCCTGTAATCTGCTGATGTGTTTACAGCTCCTGAAACACCATTAAACCTGCCAAACACCACACCGGCCATTGGCGTTATGTTATAAGTAATTTTTTTTCCGCCCTCAAAACTTTTACCTGCATATACAGATGCGGTGTTTACATCCTCATAATTATATCTTGCTTCTGCATAAAAATTTTTACGGCCTTCAAAATGAATTACCGGCACCCACACACTTTCTTTACCGGGGGTAAGTATATTATAATTTTCCACCCCGTGCTTTGATTGTGCGGATAGTTTATGCAGCATCATAATGCTCCAGGTGATAATTAATAAGGTCTTCTTCACTTTCTACAATATTTACTTTGGCATTAATGATTTTGTTATACACTAAAATTTCTTTTAAAAAAGGGTTCCAGCAAAAAATAAGGCGCTCAATCGGTTTCCATAAAATAACCCAGCTAAAAACATCCACCGCATTGCTGAACATGGAGTGAATGCGGTGTGCCTGCCCCAGCACTAAAGGCAGCAAACCCTGGCATATCATTACAATTGCAATGCTTACCACCAGGAGGATGTAATTTTTTTTCTTAAACTTTTTAAACTCGTTTTCCTTTAGCTTTTTTTGAATTTGGTAATGCCTGCGTATAGTATTAATTAGCGGCTCAACAATAAAGCGCATATTGCCGGAGCTGTTGCAAAAAACTTTAAAGTCAATAATGGAACGCCTGCCTGCAGTTTGAAAAGTGGCATCAAGATAATCCTGGAAATCGTGGCTAAGCTGCCGCTTGCCAAGGGGTGCAGGGTCGTGCGGATTAAAATATGAATAAACATTTTTTTCATCGATGGATAAAAAAATACTTATTCGCTGGTCATGGGGTAATTTCATAACGGCAGTTTTTTAAGGATATTAATTCATGTAAAGCAAACAGCTATGGCTGTTAGAGGTACTAACGGGGAATTGAGAAAAATCGTTTTTTCACGTATGTCAGTTATTTTGTAAATGTTTTGTAGAAGTCCCACTACAAATAGTGGGCTGTTACTACAAATGAATGCTGTATGTTTCGCCGATAGTATATTAACAGGCTGATTGACAAGTATTTTTTATTTTTAGCGTATGTATTTACTCACAGAAGAAATGGTGTTTCCACCGGTGGCTTTGGCAGATGCTGATGGCCTGCTGGCTGTGGGAGGGGACTTAAGTACAGAACGTTTATTGCTGGCATACCGCAGCGGCATTTTTCCGTGGTATAACGAAGAGGAAATGATACAATGGTGGTGCCCCAACCCACGTTTTGTTTTATACCCGGATGAGCTGAATATAAGCAAGAGTATGAAGCGGATAATAGCGCAGCAGCAATTTACATTTACAATAAACAAAGCCTTTGAAGCAGTAATTAAAAACTGTCAAACAATTATGCGGCCGGGCCAATACGGCACATGGATACAGGATGAAGTAGTGCAGGCATATACCCAACTGCATCAACAGGGTTATGCAGTAAGTGCAGAGGCATGGCAAGATGGTGAACTGGTTGGCGGCCAGTACGGCATCCGTTTAGGAAATATATTTTTTGGTGAAAGCATGTTCAGTAAAAAAAGCAATGCCAGCAAGTTTGCTTTTATACAATATGTGCAACAACTGCAAAAAGAAAATGTAAAGCTTATAGACTGCCAGGTGTACACACAGCATTTGGAAAGTTTGGGTGCAAGAATGATTGCAAGGGAAGAGTTTTGTGCGCTTTTAAAAAGAGAGGTTTATTAAAATAATTAAAAACTCAATGCCCATTTGCTTTGTAAAAAAACATTCCAAATGAAATTCTTTGCGCAGCAATTTTCAACAGGATGTTCTGCATCCGCCGTTATACTGTTACTATTGGATATTTTTTTGAGTGCGTTATGCTGATTCAAATTCGTTACAATCAATTCTAATGTCTTGTACTTTCAATTTTTGATTTATCAAATTGCAAAACGACATGCTGTTTTTAGTGGTATGATGCCTGCAATTAAAGCAAGTCCGTTGCACACTTAGTACTTCAAGTTTGTTAAGCTGAATAATTAAATTTGAAATGATTTGCCATAAAATCTTTTTATCGGCCTCGCCTGTTTTTGTGATAATTGCTGTTAAAGGCGAAACGTAATTTTCTGTTTCAGCAACTATATTTTTTCCACCTGCTGTTAGTTGTATGGTATAACTTCTTGTATCGGCAATGTCAGTAATTTTTTTAATTAGTTTTTTCTGTTCCAAAACTTTTATTGCTTCACTTATGGTTGGCTTGGTAAGGTTAAACTCTTGTGCTAAATAACTAACTGTTGCTTTGTCTGCAGAGTGATGTTGAATAAAAATTAACAACTGAATTTGAATGGGGCTTAAGGCCTGCTCCTTTGCTTTTTCCCAAAGTAATGTTCTAAAAGCCTGGCATAAGCGTTCAAGTCCTGCGACAATCTTGTCATCAAGGTTTGAGTTTTGAATTTCTAAATTAAATACAGACAAATTAGTTACAGTTTTGCATTTCAATAATGTAATACCCTTTTTGCTGAATACTCAAAACCATTTCATCAGTTGCTGTTTCAATATGGCAAAATTTACATTCTCTTGCTGTTAAAGGCTGATTGGCTTGATTTTTTGAAAGTAAGTATTCCTTACCAAAACTATGAATTATTTTTTCATCTTTTATATCGCCGGGTGCTATGATGTCAAAGTGCATAATCTTTCCATCATTTTTTGTTACATAGGTGTCCCATACTGCTACATGCATAATTTTTAAGTTTTTGATTTTACAAAGAGAAACAGGAATAGCCAGATCAGCCCTTTGATTAGAAAAAACAAAAAACCAGCTATTCCTGTTTTTTTTAAACAGTTTTTCAATTAGAACTCGTTTTTGTTGATGTAAGGGTAAGTCCATAAAATAACAGTTAGCGTTACTGCCTTAAACCAGGCTGCATGCATTGCTTCTACAGTTTCGGCATCGTGTCCTTTTTTTGCCAAAAAGCCTTTTATAGTTGCAGTAATGGGAAAAATAAATGCAACCATATACCGATAGTGAATAATTGGAACAGTATCCACATTATCGGTTTTATTTTTCTTACTGCTGTGATGCCTTAATGCTATTTCGTGTTGATAATTTAGCCAAACCTGGTCGTAAGGCTTATTACACAAATCCAAAATCCACTGGCCAAACCTTGCCCTAACGGCAGTAAGGTAGTCCGCATTTGGTTGCCCGTTTTTGGTAAAATAATGCAGCAAATGCTCGTTTCCGCCAACAAAACCATACCAAAGGTCAAGGACTTCATTGGTTTGGTCTTTCAATACTTCACCTGCAAGGCGAAGATTTTTTTCATCTTCTTCTCCAAACAAAACTGTTTTTTTGAGAAGGTCTAAATCGGCAATACTTACTGGTGATTGCCCTGCTTGCCCGTAGGCATAACCTTTAATTTGCTCTGACATTGTATAAAATTTGATTAGAGTGTAAATATAGTTAGTAATCCTAACTAAAAAAATAAAACGAAAAATATTTTTTCAACGCCGGCCGTAAGCAAAACGTCAATAAGAGTTTGTTTGTAATAGAAATTTTGACAATTTGGAGTGCGTCAAGTAGAAGGGCACACAACGGGCAGGGCTTGCTGCAGTGCTGGTATTTATAAGGTCCAGCCTGGAACTGAAGCCCAATAGAATTACTGATGATGAAGTTAAGAACAAAAGCTCAATAGAATTACGTCTGACCGAACCGCTGCTGATAGCGAATAAAAGATGAGAATTTATTCGTCAGCCAGCATTGCAGCAAACCCAATGTTGTGTGCAGCTTTTATTTCCATTTTTGTCTTTCTATTAGTTGTTCAACTAATAGATAAAGCTGTTGTAAACCTAAAGTGCCTTCCAGTCCATAGTCGTGTATCCTCTTTGTAATCCCATTGTACTTGATTTCCACATTTATTGAAGGATTGTCGGTTGCGTTAACAGCATAATCATCTTTTAAGGAATCAACCTTTAAATAGTTTATCAAATTTAGGATTTGGAAAAATAATTTCTCTTCAACTTTTGTTTTCAAAAATCCCCTCTGTTTCATATAAGCTTTGGCATTTAATACTGCATTTCTATTTCTACTAAGTGTCAAATCATAGACTGGACAAGAGCCAAAACATCGTGTTGTACTGAACTTGATTTCTTCCAAGTCAATTTTTCTTAGATTACTGTTATATTCAATAAAGCCTTGGAACATATAAGTTATGGTGTCTGCCGGTCCTGAGAATGTTGCGTTATATCGCTTATCATAACCAGTTTGTCTTTTAACTACAAAAATTGGGGTCAAACCTGTCGTGTCAAGACTTACTAATCTACTTTCCCGGTCGTCTGTCCCTATATACTTTATTTCGAATTTGCTGTTTCCAATATCTACAATTGTAAATATTTTACTGTCATTGATAAATAGGTCTGTCAATCCATTTTTGTCTATATCAATTTTTACATATTTAATTTTCGAAAGTAGCAAAGAGTCTGTAGCTTTTGGAAATGCTGAAGTATATCCAGTTACCTCGTCCACAAACTGTTTAATGTCTGTTTCAGTCTTGAGGTCGTCGATTTTGTTCGCAAATACCAGCGAAGAACACGACAACAGTCCTATAAGGAAAATGACTTTCATAAAGTTGCACACAACGATTAGGTATTGCCGATGGTGGGGAATTTTATATTCGTCCGCCCGGAACTGCTGCCTGGCTTTTTGATAAAGTTAATTATTAAGAACTAAAGCTGGGCTTTGTTCGTCGAGCCCCGAACCACAGTACAGCAGAATTACCGCTGCTGATTGTTCCAATGTCAAGCCCCACTATTGGCAATACCCATGTTGGCGGCTGCTCTATATCGTTGTTCGAATGTTATAATATTCTCGCTGGAAGTAGTCATTAATCTCAAGAAAAATATGCTTTACAATTTTGTCATAGGTAATAACAAATCTGTCGCCTTTGTCTTCTGAGCCGATTAGAATTATCTGCTTGATTTGATATTTAGGGTTGTTGTCTTTAATATACTTTTCAATGTCTTGGCTTAAACGAATAAGGTGTGAAGATGAAGAAACCACTAAAATATTGTTCGGTTTTTTGTCAATAAGATACCCGCCTTCAAAAAATTGAGCTACATTTTCTTTTGTAATTTTTGAATTTCCCTCATTCTCGGTGTTATAGTTAGACATTTCAAAATCAGGAATTTTCTTTTTGATTTCCGTGACAAAAAGGTTTTCCATCCTTATAGATTCGTTCTTTATTGTATTCTCTTGCTCATAATTTGGATTTCTACCAGAGTAAACGACTTTAATATTATTCTCACACTTAGTATAAATATGAGCTGATTGTCTGATTCGTCTTTCCAACATAACACTATCCTGACAGCCCGCAACTAACATTACGTTAGCAACTTCGTTATATCCAACTTTTATTTCATTTTCAAATGTTCTTTCTGTCAATTCAAGATAACCTAAGTCTAAGATAATGTCGCCGATACAGGAAAGTGCTATTTCGCAGAGTGAGGGTTCAAATTTTCCTGCAGAATAAAGTGTTTGTACGAATGACGCAGATAAGTCGGCAAAAAACCTTGTGTAGTCAACTTTAATCCTTCCTTGGGTATCCTTATTTTCTGCATTATTTGTTTTCTCCTCAAGAAATTTTACAAGTTCATTTAATTCCTTTTTATAATGAACATTGTTCATCCAATAGAAATATTTCTTGTAGCTGTCAAGTTTTACTTTATTAGATTCATACGTTCTTGGGGAATAGTTTTTATTTATTCCCTCTGTAATGTTGTGGTAAAGTTCTTTGTGAAAATACATATTAATGCAGTTGTTTACTTATCATCGCTGTTACATTGAGAAACACAATTTCCACCTCCGCTGTCACAAAAAGCAAAGTTTTTATCCATTATATCGCCAAAAGTGGTTTGGTAAAGAAGTTTAGTTCTGTTAAATGAAGAAATTAAATTTTGTTTGTCTTGTTCTCCTCTCATTCCAAGGTATGGAAAATGATGAATGAGTTTGCCGAAAATTTCTTTGCAGTCAGCATAATATTTCCTCGTGTCTAAAATATGGAAGTGCCAAAACTTATCCATTATTTTGTTTGGAACTATTCCTGTTTGTGGATTGCGATAAATCAGAAGAAGGAAGCGTTTATATTCATATTCGGCTTCTTCACACTGTGAGTATGTCCAGCCGAGTCCATCTTCACTATCCATTATTTTCATTTTAATCATAGACAAATCAAGAGTTAGAATTTTTTCTTCATGAATGTCCTGCGTTTGAAAAGCTATTTCTGTTGCCATTTTGTTTGAATTTATAGTATGCAATTTCCGAATTTATGTCAAATTGTTTGAAGTAAAGTGCTGTTAAAAGAGTTGCCGCCAACGGGCAGGTATTGCCGATGGTGGGGAATTAGAATTCCGTCCGCCGGAACTGCTGCCTGGCTTTTTGGTAAAGTTAAATATTAAGAACCAAAGCTGGGCTTTATTCGTCAAGCCCGGAACCGCAGTACAACAGAATTACCGCTGCTGATTGTTTCAATGTCAAGCCCCACTATTGGCAATACCAATGTTAGCTGTAGCCATTATTGTTTATACTCTTTTAAGCAATTCAGACAACATTCCAAACCGAATTTCTCAAGTGTTGAGTTATCAAAGTTTTTTTCTTTTTGATTATACGTCCATTTTATGTGGTCAAGAAGTAAAGTAATAATTTCTGTTGTAAGTCTTTTTGAGAGAGTGAATTTGTTTTTTAAATTCTGCATTCCATAATTTTGAATAAATACAGGACTAAATAATTCTGCTATTTTCTTTTCTATTTCTTCATCGGTTTTGTTCAGTAAATGTTTAAATTTTGCAATTACTTTTGTTACTCTACAAGGAAAATTCGTATTCCATTCTTCTTTAAGTTTTTCTAATTTATGCTTATTTGTCTCTACGTTGTATTCATATTCAACAGTGTCGTGTTTTGAATTAGGCTGCTCTATTACCAACAAGTTTGAATTGTCTTCTATTGGCTTTATATTGTATTTTAAAGGATACTTAGCGTTAAACGCAAATATTATAGCGTTCTTGTCAATTGTTTTATTCCTATACTTGTCGCCAAAGTTATTTTGACTAAACCAATCTCTGTATTCATTTATTGCACTATCTCCAATAGTTTTTATTTCTCCGGGAATATTGAAGTCTAAATAATCTTTGCTAATCAATTTGCACTCTGATGATATATGGTACTTCATTTTTCCACCCTTATTAAAAACAAAATTCTTTGTGTCTTCTTTTTCTGGAACTTCCTGATAATACTCTACAACAAATTTTTCCTCATCGTCAAGTAGCATTTTGTATTTAAACAAATATTCAATTTCTCTTTTATTAAGCATAGAATATACTTCTGTGTCGTCATAGATGTGCTCAAGGAACATTTCTAGAGAAACTTCTACATTTATGTCAAGCTTTTGACACAGTTGACTTAGATTATATTTTGTTAGAAATGCCATTTAATTCTGAGGTCTCGTTTGGTTACAGCTAACACGTAAATATACGTCATGATTACAAATTATAAAAAATTGTTTATCGTTGATAATCAACCAAAGTCATGTCGCCTTTTAAGATTGTTATGTCGCCTTTTTGTATTTAGACTATGTCGCCTTTTACAATATTTTGTACTGTATTTTACCTTTCAATTCTCCTGCAAAGGCTCGTAGCTTACAAGCATTTCGCTAATTTCTTTGCTTCAATAAAAGTTTAACAATGGTTTGCCTTTGAACCGAGCGTGGCAACGATGTTCAACCAGGGAACAATGGCTTACCCCAAAATAAAAAATCCCGGCGCTGCGGCCAGGATTTTCGCTCTATATAATAAAAGGTTAGCTGCCGGCAACTTCCATGTAGCTTTCAGTAGGTTCGCAGGTGCAAACAAGGTTACGGTCGCCGTAGGTATTGTTAACACGGCTGATGCTGGGCCAAAATTTATTGTGGCGCACATAATCTAATGGGTAGGCGGCTGTTTCCCTGCTGTAAGCATGGTTCCAGTCGTTTGCAATAACCACAAATTGTGTGTGGGGCGCATGCTTTAAAGGGTTGTCTGCTTTATCAGCTTTACCTTCTTCAATAGCACGTATTTCGTTGCGTATGCTAAGCAGTGCATCGCAAAAGCGGTCAAGCTCGGCTTTGTCTTCGCTTTCGGTTGGCTCCACCATTATAGTGCCCGCCACAGGAAAACTTAATGTGGGCGCATGAAAATTATAATCCATTAAACGCTTGGCCACATCTTCTGCTTCAATACCGGCACTTTGTTTAAAGGGGCGCAGGTCAACAATAAACTCATGCGCACAAGTGCCGTTAACGCCGCTGTATAAAATTTTATAATCGTTTTCCAGTCTTGCCTTCATGTAATTGGCATTGAGTATGGCGTACTCAGTGCTTTTGCGCAAACCAACGGGCCCCAGCATTTTTATATATGCATAGCTGATGAGGAGGATGCTGGCGCTGCCATAGGGAGCGGCACTTACAGCAGAAGTCCGTTGTTTGTTGTTCGTTGTTCGTTGTTCATTGCGCAGGCTTACGTGTGTAGGCAGGTATGGCGCAAGCTTTTCATTTACACAAATGGGGCCCATGCCGGGGCCGCCGCCGCCATGTGGTATGGCAAATGTTTTATGCAGGTTAAGGTGGCAAACATCGGCACCGATATTTCCGGGGCTTGTTAAACCAACCTGTGCATTCATGTTAGCGCCGTCCATATACACCAAACCGCCATTATCATGAATGATGCTGCATATTTGCTTAATGCTTTCTTCAAACACGCCGTGTGTACTTGGGTAAGTAACCATTAAACCGGCAAGGCTGTCTTTGTATTTTTCTGCATTTAGTTTTAAATCGGCTACATCAATATTGCCGGCCTCGTCACATTTTGTTACCACCACTTTAAAGCCTGCCATTACCGCACTGGCAGGGTTGGTGCCGTGTGCAGAAATTGGAATCAATATTACATTGCGGTGTGCTTCGTTATGGTCTGCATGGTAAGCGCTGATGGTTAGCAAACCTGCATACTCACCTTGTGCGCCGCTGTTGGGTTGTAAACTGGTTGCCGCAAAACCGGTAATGTTACTCAGCCATTCTTCCAGTTCTTTTACAATTTGTGCATAGCCTTTCCATTGGTATGCCGGTGCAAAGGGATGTATGCTGCTGAACTCCGGCCAGCTTACAGGAATTAACTGCGTTGCAGCATTCAGCTTCATGGTGCAACTGCCCAGGCTTATCATGCTGGTATTCAGGCTAAGGTCTTTGTTTTCTAAATATTTTATGTAACGCAGCATTTCGCTTTCGCTATGGTGGGTGTTAAAAACGGGGTGCGTTAAAAATTCGCTGGTACGTGTTAATGCAGCAGGAATATTTTCTAACAGTTTATCTGCATTAAAATTAGCAACCGCAGTATCGTTGTTTACAGATGATGCAAACACATGCAATATGTCCAGTATATCGTTTTGCGTTGTGGTTTCATCAACCGCAATGCCAATATGGTTATTGTCAAAATAATAAAAGTTAATGCTTCTTTCTTCTGCAATTTTTTTAATGGCAGCGGCATCTTTTACCTGTACTTTCAGCGTATCAAAATAAAATTCGTTTACGTTGGTAAAGCCCAGTTCGTCCAGTTCATCACTCAGCGTAGCGGCCAGCAGGCTTACTCTTTTGGCAATGTTTTTCAATCCATCACCACCGTGATATACAGCATACATGGCATTCATATTTGCTAAAAGCGCCTGGGCGGTGCAAATATTACTGGTGGCTTTTTCCCTGCGTATGTGCTGCTCACGTGTTTGCAATGCCATGCGCAAACAGCGGTTGCCCTGTGCATCAATACTTACGCCAATAATACGGCCGGGAATATTTCTTTTAAATTCATCCTTAGTTGCAAAGTAAGCCGCATGCGGACCACCAAAACCCATGGGCACACCCAGGCGTTGTGCTGTACCAATGGCTGCATCAGCACCCAGTTCTCCGGGAGGAGTTAACAAAGTGAGAGCCAATAAATCGGCAGCCATAATTACTTGGGCGTTTACGTTATGTGCTTTATCAATAAAGCTGCGGTAATCTTCCACCGCACCATTGCTGTTGGGGTATTGCACTAAGGCGCCAAAATATGTTTCATCCAGCGCTACAGTTTTATAATCACCAAAAACCAATTCAATTTTTATAGGTGCAGCACGGGTAATTAAAATATCTTTTGTTTGTGCAAACACATTTTCATCTACAAAAAACTTAGGAGCAGTAATATGGTCGTGGTCTTTGTTTTTATGGTTAAAAAACATGGCCATAGCTTCTGCGGCAGCCGTGCCTTCATCCAGCAAACTGGCGTTGGCAATGGGCAGCGCTGTTAAATCACTCACCATGGTTTGAAAGTTGAGCAAACTTTCCAAACGGCCTTGCGCAATTTCTGCCTGGTAAGGCGTGTATTGTGTGTACCATCCCGGGTTTTCAAACACAGTGCGGAGTATAACGCTGGGCACAATAGTGTTGTAATAACCCTGGCCAATATAACTTTTGCAAACTTTGTTTAACGCAGCGGTTTGCTTCAGTTCAGTTAAATATTCAAACTCACTTACGGGGCCGGCAGTTTTTAAGGGTTGTTGTAAACGGATGGAAGCCGGAACTGTTTTTTCAATCAGTTCATCCACGCTGGATACACCAATGGTTTTCAGCATGGCTTTAGTTTCCTGTTCGTTGGGGCCAATATGCCTGCCTGTAAATTCGTGTTGCTGTTGCTCAAAAAGATTCATATACCTGTTTAGTTAAGTTTTTTGTTACGGCCTTTTGTTCTTTACTAAGCCTTGGTGGCGTCGCACTCTTGTACATTATTTCTTTATTAAACGGTAAGAGCGGATTTACCTGAAGTTGTTGCCAGTAAAAATCAGCCGCAAATTTACGTTAACCCAACAACTTATGCGAATGAATAAAAGCACCCACAACAGTTGTGGAAAACTGCCGGTTAACCTTATAACATAAAAAAAGCCATTATGTTTAATAATGGCTTTTAAGCTTCGCTTAATACTTTATTGCCACTGAGGCACAGAAGCACAGAAATTAAGAATTGTTTTATTCAGTGTTTCAGAGCCTCAGCGGCAATACTTAACTGCGTAGCAGTTTCTTTTTAAAAATTTTATTCATACACCGCCAGCACGGGTACTTTGCTTTGGTAAATCATCTTTTTTGTGTGCTGGGTTTTAAACAGTTTTTCAAAAAAGCTGTGGTATTTAGGGGCAATTATAATAATGTCCACATTCTTATCCTGGGTAAACATGTTCACCGCTTCATGAAAATCATGCAGGCGCATAAAGTAAAACTCCGGCTTAAACTCAGCCAGCAGTGCTTCCATTTTATCACGTTCTTCTTTAAAATCTTTTGTAAGCGAAACGTAATGGCTTTCATCCACATTTAAAATATGCAGGCTTGGTTTAAACTCCTGCAGCACTTTTTTTACTGCTAAAAGGGTGGGGGTTTCATCCACATATTTCATTTCGGAAGTAATGAGTACATTTTTTATGGCATTATACTTTGCATCTTCCGGCACAATTAAAACCGGGCACACATTTTTTTCGGTAATGCTTAACGTGTTACTGCCGGAAAAGCGTTGCTCCAGCGGCGTTTTACCCGTTAGCCCCATCACAATCATAAACGCACCTTTAATATGGGCAAAGGCGGCAAGGCTGTCAATAAAGTCGTCGCCAGATTCTAAAACGGTTTCGGTAAGTGTGGATGAAACTGCAAATTCTTTCTTCAGGCTGTCCAAATAATTTTTTTCGGTAGCCACATCTTCGCCTTCGGCATAAAAGTGATAAAGTATCAGCGTAACATCTGCCCGGTTTTTAAACATATTAAAAGCATAGTGTGCTGCATTAAGCGATGTTTGCGAAAAATCCAGAGGAACTATAACATGTTGCATAAAATAATTTTGGGCTGAAATTATAGTATTCTTTTAAAAGCGTCAACAGTTTTGCATACTGCTTTACCGATATTTGCTTTATGAAAGATGAATTGCTGCATAACTGGCAAAAAAAATCGGCCGACCATCAAAAACAATACAAACAGTTGCTGAACCGTGCTGATAAAAACAAAGTGCTGAAAGTGCTGCCTGTTTTGCATGAGGAAGCTTTTGAAAAAATTGATTGCCTGCAATGTGCCAACTGCTGCAAAAATTATTCGCCCCGTTTTAAAACACCGGATATAAAGCGCATAAGCAAACACCTCGGTATGAAAGAGGGGGAGTTTATTGATACTTACCTGTATGTAGACAACGAAGGTGATTATGTTTTGAAGAATAAACCCTGCCCGTTCCTGGGTGCTGATAATTACTGCAGCATTTATGAATACCGTCCTTCTGACTGTGCCCGTTTTCCTTATACGGACGAAGATGTAATTTTAAAGCGGCAGCCACTTACGTTAAAAAATTCCACCTTTTGCCCGGCAGTATATTTTGTGCTGGAAAAATTACTGCAGCAGCAAAAATAAAAGCTTGGTCATTTTAGTGTAAATAGCAGCTGATGTATACCAAAACTCTCCTGTTATATCCGTAACTTCATTCCTTACCAAGTTTATAACTTTTGCACTATTGCTTTATGTTCCGTTTCTTATCCCTGTCACTATATTTTTTACTGTTGTTACTGGTTTGTTTTTTAACCAATCAAACTGTAAAAGCACAACTTTGCACCGGCAGCCTTGGCGACCCTGTTGTAAACATTGATTTTGGTAACGGTTATGGTTCCAATACCGGTTATACTCCAACCAGTTCTTATGCTTTTTTTGGCGGGCAATGCCCGGATGATGGTTATTACACCATTACCCGTTCCTCATCAAACTGTTTTAGTGGAAGCTGGCACACTGTTGCTGCAGATCATACGGGCAACGGGGCTTTTTTACTGGTAAATGCAACCTATACACCCGGCGATTTTATTGTAACCCGTGTTACAGATTTATGCCCTAATATAACTTACGAGTTTGCCGCATGGATACTGAATATATTAAACCGCAGCGGAATAAAACCCAATATTACATTTAGTATTGAAACAGAAAGCGGCACCGTTTTACAGCAATATAACACCGGTGATATACCTGAAACACCTGTTCCGCAATGGAAGCAATATGGTTTCTTTTTTACCACGCCGGCCAATAATCCTGTAATTGTTTTGCGCATGCGCAACAATGCACCCGGTGGCCTTGGTAATGATATTGCAATGGATGATATTACTTTCCGCCCATGCAGTTCTATTTTACTTGCATCGCATATAAATGGCAGCAGCAGCGATACAGTAAATGTATGCGAGGGAACAACAGCAACTTATGCGTTTACAGGCACTGTTAACGGCAGTTACACATCGCCGGTTTATCAATGGCAGTTAAGTAAAGATTCCGGTAAAACATGGAAGGATATAACGGGCGCAAATACTTTAAACTATACTGCGGTTCCATTAAGCCCCGGTGCTTACTGGTACAGGTTTACTGCAGTGGAAAGCACAAACGCTTCCAGCACATCCTGCCGCATTGCTTCCAATTATGTTGCAATTAATATACACGGTAAGCCTCTTGTGTCTGCAGGCGGCAACCGAATAATAATTGCAGGCAATTCAATAACACTTAATGGATCAGTTACCGGTGATAATCCATCTTTTAACTGGCAGCCGCAAAGTTTTTTAAGCGATGCATCTATTGTATCGCCTATTACTTCGCCACCGGCAAATATTACTTACCTGTTGCAGGCAACATCTGTTTACGGCTGTTATAATTTTGATACTGCATTTATAAAAGTTATAAAAGGCATTTTTGTACCCAACGCTTTTACGCCGGGTAAAGATGGTAAAAACGACAACTGGCGTATTCCTTTTTTAGATCCTGCACTGAATGCTAAAGTAAGTGTGTATAACCGCTTTGGGCAGCGGGTATATTATTGCCAGGGCTGTGTTGTAAATTGGGATGGAACATTTAAAGGGCAAACATTGCCGGCAGGCGCTTATGTGTATTACATAAAATTTTACAACGGTTACCCGGATATTAAAGGGTCGCTGTTGCTGGTGCGTTAATATCGTTTTTGTGTGAACAATTATACAGCAGTATTGTTTTATAATTTTCTTATCTTAACTAACTAAACAAAGTAATTATGCAACGCAGTGCTTTCATCCGCAACACCGCTATAACAGCAACAGGTTTGTTGCTTTTTAATAAACAACTTGCAGCCGCTTTTTTTAACCAGCCCACCTGGAAAATAAAAATGCTTACAGACGATATTGGAGTTTTTACGGAGAGAGGCGGTACTATACTTTTTTACATTTCTAAAAAAGGAGTGGCTGTGGTAGATGCTCAATTTCCGGATACTGCACCGCACTTAATTGAAGAGCTTAAAAAGAAAACTGATAAGCCTTTTAAGTATTTAATAAATACTCATCATCATGGCGACCATACAGCGGGTAATATTGCTTTTAAAGGAATGGTGGCGCATGTGGTGGCACATGCCAATTCGTTAACCAATCAAAAAACTGTTGCCGAAAAAAGTAAAAGCGAAGACAAACAATTATACCCCGATCTTACTTACACCGATACTTGGAGTGAAAAATTAGGTAAAGAAAAAATAGCCATGCATTATTTTGGTGCAGGCCATACCAATGGCGACAGCCTAGTGCATTTTCAACATGCTGATATTGTGCATATGGGAGATTTGATGTTTAACAGGCGTCATCCTTTTGTGGATAAAGGTGCAGGCGCTAATATGGGTAACTGGATTAAAGTATTGGATAAAGCAACAACAACATTCGGCAGTAAAACACAATTTGTTTGCGGTCATGCCGCCGATGGTTATGACATTGTAATAAAGGCAGATGACTTAAAAGCTTTTGGAGATTATTTAGGTGCTGTATTAAAATTTGTTGATGGAGAAATTAAAGCAGGCAAAACAAAAGACGAAATTATTAAAAATAAAACCATACCCGGCACGGGAGAGTGGAAAGGCGATGGTATTGAACGGCCTTTAACCGCTGCTTATACAGAGCTTAGTTCTTAATTGCAGCTGAATAATTAATATTCCATTTTACGTAATACAGGTGCTTTAAACCAGGTAACAATTACCACCAGCAGCGTCATGCATCCTCCAAAAATTACTGAAGGTACCAAGCCTAAAGCCTGGCGTGCAAAACCACTTTCAAATTGACCCAGTTCATTGCTGCTGTTTATAAACATGCTGTTTACTGACGAAACCCTTCCACGCATTTCATCAGGTGTTGTTAGTTGCAAAATTGTGCCACGTACCATTACGCTTATGCCATCGCAAATACCACTGCACAGCAATGCAAAAAATGAAATGGCATAAATACCGGAAAGGCCAAATACTATAATACATAAACCAAAACCTGCTACTGCCAGCATCATTTTACGCCCCTGTTGCTGCTTCATTGGAAATATGGTGAGCAAAATAATTATGGAGATAGAGCCGATATCTGTTGCCGCATTTAACCATCCAAAACCTATTGGCCCGGTTTTTAAAATGGTTGAACTGAATTCAGGAATTAACGCAACGGCACCGCCAAACAGTACTGCAAACAAATCAAGCGAAATAGCACCCAGCATAATTTTATTGTGCCAAACAAAATGTAATCCTTCTTTTACACTTTCCCATGTGCCGCTCTCTTTTTTTGTTACTAAAATTGGTTTGCGTTTTATAAACGATAATAAGAAAGCAGCAGTTAAAATATAGCCGAGTATGATGATAAACGTTTTATTTACCCCAATGCCCGCAATTAGAAAACCGGCGCTGGCATGGCCTGTAATAGATGCTATAAGCCAGGTGGAAGAACTGATGTTGGCCGCATATTGTAAAATATTCCGTGGCACTAATTGCGCAATAATAGCATGCGATACCGGCCCTGCAAATGCCCTTATTATTCCTGTAAGAAAAATAATGGCATAAAAGCAATACTCCAGCCAGTGCTTGTTTATTTTTTGCTGTGCAGAAGGAAGTGTACAGATAATTAAAAGTATTACGCAGCATGCGTAGGATAGCATTCCCCGTAAAAGCATGGTGCGTTTTTCGCTGCGGTCAATTACATGGCCGGCATATAGTGCCAGTGAAAACACCGGAATAAATTCTGAAAGCCCGACCAGCCCAATAGAAAATGAACTTTTTGTAAGTTGAAATAATTCATACGCCACCACTGTGCCTACCATACGCAGCGCCATGATGTAAATAAACCGGCAAATAATATACAGGCGGAATTCTTTTTCTTTTAAAGGGGAGAGGCCTTCTTTATTAAGGTTAAAACTCATTAATGCGAAGGTGCGTATTTTTTTTGATTGATAACACGAATTGATATGAATTGGATAAAGCCGGATATAATTATCAGGGCAAACTCAGGTAGTGCTGTCCTTCATCATACTCTTTATCCAGTGCGTTAATAACGGTTTTTAAATGTAAATCGTTTCCTAAAAAATCAGCATTGCTGGTATCAATAAAAAGTGTTTTTACATTATGCTGTTTAATGTATTGTGTATAGGTTTCTTGTAATGAAAAAAGATAATCATTGGGAATACTTTGCTCATACTCCCTGTTGCGTTTTTTAATGTTTTCTTGCAAGCGGTTAACTGGTGTGTGCAGGTAAATTAAAATATCGGGTTGTACAATTTGTGGGTTTATAATTTCAAACAGTTTTTGATACAACCTGAATTCTTCGTCGGGCAAATTTACTTTTGCAAACAACAGGCACTTG
Source organism: Ferruginibacter sp. (assembly GCA_044225605.1). Lineage (GTDB taxonomy): Bacteria > Bacteroidota > Bacteroidia > Chitinophagales > Chitinophagaceae > Ferruginibacter. The sequence continues at coordinate 12,964 of JBGAIJ010000004.1, read as the reverse complement.
GTAAAAAGATAATCAGAAACAGTAACGTTTTGAAACATATCCTTTGTCTGCAATAAATCTTTTAATTGTTTGTAACGTTCTGCCATAAAAAACAATTCCAGCGGAAAGGCATATTGCCCGGGGTTTTCATAAAACTTTGGCAGAAAGGGGTTGTCTGCAAATTCTTCTAAAATAAGGCGTGCATTAAAATGTTTGCTTAGTAAGTGTGCTAATGTGGTTTTTCCGGCGCCAATATTCCCCTCAATGGTAACAAAATTATACTTCATAAATTTTTCCGCAGTTATGCAAACAAGGCTGCAAAATAAACGGAAACCTTTTTGCAGCCACTAAATTTTATTCACAGTTAAATCATCGGGGCAAATTCTTAATAACTGGTGAATTGTTTTATGTAATACCGGGTGTTTAAAGTTGGGCGACAGTTGATTTAAAGGTATCAGCACAAAATTGCGCAATTGAATGCGGGGGTGGGGCACCTGTAACTTTTTGGCAGCAATTACTTCTTTATTAAAAAAGAGAATGTCAATATCAATAATGCGGGGGGCATTTTTTTTAGTGCGTATGCGGCCCATTTCTTTTTCAATAGTTAAAATAACATCAATGGTTTGCAAGGCAGAAAGTGTGGTTGTTGCAATCAGCACCTGGTTTAAAAAATCTGGTTGCCTGGTATTGCCCCATGCAGCAGTTTTATAAACCGATGAAGCTCTTTTTACAGGCCCGATTTTTTTTGCTATCAGCTTTTGCGCAAGTGATAATTGCTTTAAAGGCTGTTGCTGGTTGCTGCCTAAAAGAAGGTAAACAGTATTCATATTGTGTGCAGGTGAAGCCTGTGGTCAAATTGAAAGCCTGAGATTGAAGTGATTTTTAATTTTTTAAAATCGCTGTGTAAGGGGTTGAATAAAAAGTTATGCTCATCATCCACCACTGCCGAAGGCACTTTCATAATTAAATGCTTGTTTTGTTTTATAAACTCTGTCCCCATCCATTGCGTGTACTCAAAATCATCTTTCCATTGTTGTTTAAGTTTATCTTTTAATATGCTGGTTAATCCAATATTGTCTGGCACAGAAAGTTTTAATAATTGATACGTTGGCGGAATGAAACGCCGCTCTGCATTAACAATAATTTCTAATACGGCCAACGAAATATTTTCTGCAGTATATAAAACGGGCAAACCGGGTACATTCCACCTGCCTCCCAGTAATTTTGAACCTGTGCCACTAAGGTCTTCGGCATATTGTGCAGTTGCAAGCCTGTAAATAATCATGCTAATATACCGTGTTGTATCCTTCCCAATTGTGTCATTACCCGTTGTATGCCTTCTGTGGTGGTAAGCGATTCAAAAGAAAGACTGCCTTCCAGCATGTACGGGTTGCGTTTTATCCAGCTGTAAAACAAATCAGTGTTGCCAAAAGTTTCAATTCCTTCTTTTATAACTTTGGCAACCAGCAATGCCCTTTCTGCATTAATGGGTGCAAATGTGCTGTTATTTTTTGCATAACGCTGTAATGTGCGTTCGCTTACATGTAATATAGCAGCCCATTCACCCTGGGTAAAAGGTGCTTTGTCAGCAATTTTTTTAAACTCTTTATAAGTAAACTCTTTTAACGAGGGAAGAGCTTTTAGGCTTTTGGTAAAATATACGGCCTGTGGCTCCTCAGCCTTGTTTAAGGGTTGTTCAATTTGGTGTTTTGTTACTTTGGTTTTTGAAGCTTTCTTTTTCATAGCCCCGACTTTTGTCGCATAAATGTACGACTTTTGTCATAAATTCAAAATTTTTTAAACTGCTTTTTAACAGATAGTTTTGCAGCTTTATAAAGCTACAGCAATGCAACAATACAGTCAGGTTAAGGCTCTTATGGCTATAACAAAGGCCAGTTTTAAAGCAATTCTAAAAAATCCGGGAGCTATTTTTTTCAGCCTTATGTTTCCTCTTATATTTATTTTCATTTTTGGCAGCTTTGGTGATGGGGGAATGCCCACGCATAAAGTTGCCTTTTCTTCCGAAAGTGACACAACAAACCCTGTATATACATTTATTAACAGCAACGCTTTTTTTGCCGTAAAAAAATATGCTGATACCTTAAAAAGAAATGCAGATTTTACCAAAGGACGGCTTGCAGCCATCATTACTGTAGAAAAAAAGCTGAATAATAATGTACCCAATTACAGTGTTTTAATAAAGGGTACATCTGCAAGTACTGCTGATGTTATGCAGATGATGCCTTTGCTGGAAAATTTTAAGGCAAGATTTGAAAAACAATACAGAAAAGACAGTACAGATTTAATTTCCATAAATACCAGTGAGCAAAAGCTTGAAAGGGAATATAAAAGCATAGATTTTGTATTGCCGGGGCAAATAGGCTTTTCTATGCTTTTTGCAACACTTTTTGGTATAGCATTTACATTTTACAATTTACGGGAGCAATTAGTACTAAAGCGCTTTTATGCATCTCCCGTTAATAAGTTAAACATTTTGTTTGGTATTGGTATAAGCAGGCTTGCATTTCAATTATTAAACGTAATTGTACTTGTGGCAATAGGGCATTTTTGGCTAAAGTTTAGTTTGGCACATGGTTTTTTAACCTTTTTAGAAATGATGGTGCTGAGCATTCTGCTGCTTATTGTTTTAATGGGAGTAGGCTTAATTTTTTCGAGTATTGTAAAAAACGACACTATCATTCCTTTATACATCAACTTATTTGGCTTTCCGCAAATGTTGCTTTCCGGTACTTTCTTTTCAGTAGAAGTGTTTCCAAAATGGTTGCAGGGCGTCTGCCAGATTTTTCCCCTTTATCATTTTAATACAGCAATACGCCGTATTTCTTTTGAAGGGGCACATTTAACCGATTGTTTGCCGCAGATAGGTGTTTTGTGCTTGTGGATTGCCGTGGTTTATTTTTTGGTGTATAAATATTTTAAGTGGGAATAAATTTGTTACAAAGGCGGCACTAAAAATGAAAAATAACTAATGAAATATATAAAACTGCTTTTAATAAGCTTTTTGGCTTTTTTTATTCTCTTTACACTAATAGGATTATTATTTCCTTCCAGTATAAAATCAGTAAGGGCTGTGGTAGTAAATAAGAAACAGCCGGAAGTAATAAAAGACCTGGTTACAACTGCAAACTGGATAAAATGGTATCCCTTTTTTAATCCGCCGGCTGATGCAGCAATAAACGGAAATGATACTGTTATATTCTCAAACGGGAAAAAAGAATTGTGGCTGTTTAATAAAAAAACAGACAGTAATAATATTGCCTTTACAATAAAAGCATGGAACGGACTTGAAGTGCAGGAAAATATCTTTGCGCTTCCATTGAATGACGACTCTACCCAAACACAGGTGGTATGGAACGAAACCGAACATTTAAAATGGTACCCATGGGAGCGTTTTAGAGGATTATTGATGGAAAGTACCAAAGGTGTTTATATTGATACCGCTTTGTACCGCTTTAAAACTTACATGGAAGCATTGAAATGATTAATCGGGAAAACTGATTTTGCCCATGCTGATGGCAGGCATACCCTTAATTCCTTTTTCTAAATAACTGCCATTGCCACAAACACATTCGTTGGCAAGCACTGCAAATAAAACAGCTTCTTTTGCATCGGGGTTTATTTCCAGTGCAGCAGTAGTATTAAAAGTGCAATAAGGCAATGCCTCTTTTATATGCTGCATTAATAAGGTATTGTGCATGCCTCCGCCGCTGCAAAACAAACTGCATGTTTCTTTGGTTGTTGCTTTAACAGCATCAATAATAGTATCTGCACTAAATTTATTCAGCGTTGCCATAACATCTTCCGGGCTTAAATGATGTGTGCCGCTTTGCTCCAGAGCAGTTTGTAAATACTGCAGGTTAAATAACTCCGGCCCGGTGGTTTTAGGAAAACCCTGTTTAAAGAATGGATGATCTTTAAGCGATGCTAGCAATGCGTCACTCACTGTTCCCATAGTTGCAATGGCCGCATCTTTATCAAAATATTTACCGGTAAAATGTTTTTGTACAAAAGCATCCATCATGGTGTTGCCCGGCCCGGTATCTGTACTGAAAATTTCACTGCTGTTCATATTGCCGGGCAGGTATGTAAAGTTTGCAATACCGCCAATGTTCAATAGTATCCTGTCTTCGCCTTTTTTGCCAAAAATTAAATAATCGCCATAAACAGCAAGCGGCGCTCCTTCGCCACCGGCAGCAATATGCTTTTGCCTGAAGTCGCTGACAACTGTTATGCCGGTTGCAACAGCTAAATGATCACCATCACCAATTTGTAAAGTGGCATTGCCAAATTTTTCCTGTTGATGTAACGCTTTAGGCGCATGATAAACTGTTTGCCCATGACTGGCTATAATATCAACATCCGTTTTATCAATACCCCATTTTTGCAACGTGGCATTTATTATTGCAGCATGTTGCTGTGCAATCCACGGATTGAGTAAACACAGTTTTTCAAAATCAATATTTTTTTTACTGAAGATGTTTTTAATTTCTTCTTTAAAATCATTTGTATAACTGATAGTTTCAAAATGAAGCAGTTTGATTTTTGTATCAAGACCTTGTCCTGTAAAACTGCACAGCGCCATGTCCAGCCCGTCAAGTGATGTGCCGCTCATTAACCCAAGAATAATTCTTTCACTTTTATTGGCAATTTGATACAGCTTTTCAATATTATGCTTCATGACTGATAAACTTTAGGTTGCGTTTTATTCCGGTAAATTTTGTTCTTTTAAGCGGCGAGTTTTTAAAAATAGTTTTAAAACTTTCTTCGGTCATTTCCTCCCAGTCGCTGTTTGAAAAGTTGAGTATTTGCGGCAACGGTGTAAAGCTTATTTCATTATGGGGTTTGCTAAAACGGTTCCAGGGGCATACATCCTGGCACACATCGCAGCCAAACATCCAGTTGTCAAACCTGCCTTTCATCGCTTCGGGTATTAAGGCATCTTTCAATTCAATGGTAAAGTAAGAAATACATTTGCTGCCATCAATTACTTTGTTGGGCAAAATAGCTTCAGTAGGGCAGTGGTCAATACATTTGGTGCAACTGCCACAAAAATCTTTTACCAACGGGTTGTTATATTCCAGTTCCAAATCAACAATTAATGTGGCAATAAAAAAGAAAGACCCCGATTGTTTGTTGATGAGGTTGCCATTTTTACCCACCCAGCCTAAACCGCTTTTTTGTGCCCATGTTCTTTCCAGTACCGGTGCACTGTCAACAAAGCCACGTCCGTTTATGTTACCAATATTTTCCTTAATCAACCGTATCAACTCTTTCAACTTTTCTCTTATCGCTTCATGATAATCGTTGCCGTAAGCGTATTTGGAAATTTTTGCAGTGCTGTTATTTTGCTGCTGCACAGGATAATAGTTTAGTAATAAGGTGATAACGGATTTTGCACCGGGCACTAATTTAGATGGGTCAATACGTAAATCGAAATGATTGGCCATGTATTGCATGGTGCCGTTGTAGCCTTTGTTGAGCCATGTTTCTAAACGTTTGGCATCTTCATTAAGCGGTTGTGCCTTTGCAATACCGCAATAAGTAAAGCCCAGTTGCTGCGCAACCGATTTTATTAATTGTGTATGATGGGCTGTATTCAATTAACGGGCTGTAATGCTGCCCAAAGATAAACTGTTGAAGTGATTGATTAAATCGAGCATTCTTAAATACTCGATTTAACAGAACAAGTTCGCAACGATGCTGCCACGAAGAACTTATGCTTGTATCACAACATTATTTATCTTCTAAATGCAGTTTATGAAAAAAACGATGTGCAATAGGTGTAATGATGATAGCAATGGTGGTAATAAACATAACGCCGCTAAAAATAGCGTAACAGGATGCAAATACTTTTGCGGTATCAGAAAGATGGATGTTTGAATCGAACATGGGGCCCATACCACTTAAAATCATAGATGCATTCAGCAAACTATCGTACCAGGTAAAGTTAACGTCAGGTATAGTTAGCTTATAGCCAACCATTCCAATACCCAGAAATAAAATAAGCATGGCTGTTGCAAACAGTGTATTTCTTCTTAATCTTTTGTAATAAGTTTTGGAAGAAGCAAGCGGTTGTCTTTTATGTTCGTACATACAGGCAAATTACTGTTTTGTAATTGCATCGTCAACCAGTTTTTTTAATTCCTTGTACTTTTCGTTGCGGCCTTTGTTTTTTAAATTAAACGTCATTAAAAAGCCGGTGTATTGTTTTTTATTATCCACCCATGGAAAGCTGCCAAACAGCCCCGGGCTGCTAACTGCATCGGAGCGCTTTTCACCGGTAGCTTCATCAGTAATCCATTCGCCAAAACCATAGCCCCAGTTACCGGCTTCTGCAGGCGATGATACAATTTTTGTATCTGCCGTTACCCTGTTTTTCTGCATTTCAATAACTGATGTTTTGCTTAACACCTGTTTGCCGTTAAAAATTCCTTCATTTAAAATCATTTGTAAAAAATTGGTATAATCATTTGCTGTGCTCCATGCACCACCGGCCGGCAATGCTACAGCGCCTTTGCCAAAATCTGTATTGGGCATGTTGCAGGGCACAGCAATGCGTTCTGCAAACAGGGTTTCAAAGTTTTTGCCGCTTATTTTTTCTATAACTGCACCTGCTAACTGCAAACCAGTATTGCTGTAATGAAATGTTTTGCCGGATTCGCCTTCCATGGGTTGTAGCGCAATAGCGGCAACGGCATCATCCATGCTTTTGTAGGTTTTAAAATCTTGTAAACTTTCTTTTAAGCCGGCAGATTTTATACCTGTTAAATGGCTGAGGCATTGCCATATTTTAATGCGGCCCTTGCCATTTGCAGTCATTACAGGTAAAAATTTACCGATGGTGTCTTCAAGCCTTAATTTCCCTTCATCCACAAAAGTCATAACCAATGCGGCGCTCAGCCATTTGCTGCAGCTGGCAATGCGTTCTTTGCTGTTGCTGCTAAAGTCTTTCATCATTTCATCAGCATCTTTACCCTGCCTTTTAGCTATAAATTTGCCTATACGTTTTTGGCGGGCCGATAACTCATTTTCTGCCCGGTTATAAACAATGTTACCACCTTTATAAACCACCAAAACAGCCCTGCCACCAAGGTCTTTTACATTATTGGCCAGCCATTCATCTACCTTATTAAAATTATATTGCGAAAAACCAAACTGTAATATCAGCAGAAAAACAATTAACAGGCTGCATTTGCGGCATAAAACACGAGTTTTGTATGACATATTAGCTTAAAATTTTAGCTTGGATTATAATTTGACGGGTAAGTTTAAAATTAAAAATATGAGTTTACAAAATCTAACTATAAAATCCCAGGAAATATTACAGCAGGCCCAGCAAATAGCTTTCAATAATGGCAATGCCAATATTGAGGCGGAGCATTTGCTGCAGGCATTGCTGGATGATGAAAATTCGCCTGTTGAATTTTTGCTGAAGAAAAATAATGTGAACATAAACTTTGTGGAAACAAAGCTGGCAGAAAGTATAGGAAAACTTGCAAAAGTTACGGCAGGCGAACCTGCCCAAACCGTTAGCCGTGACTTAAACAATGTGCTGCTGCGCAGCGCCAACGTTATAAAATTGTTTAACGATGAATTTGTGGCGCCGGAGCACTTGCTTATTGCCTTAACACAAGGCAGCGATAACACCGCTAAAATTTTAAAAGACGCCGGTGCTACCGAAAAGGGCTTAATAGCTGCCACAAAAGAATTAAAAAAAGGCTCAGCCGGAAACTCCCAAACAAGCGAAACGCAGTTTAATGCGCTGAACAAATATGCAAAGAACCTGATTGAGATGGCCCGTACAGGAAAATTAGACCCTGTAATTGGCCGTGACGAAGAGATACGCCGTACACTGCATATATTATCAAGAAGAAGTAAGAACAACCCGATATTGGTAGGTGAACCCGGTGTTGGTAAAACTGCTATTGCCGAAGGTTTGGCCATGCGTATTGTAAATGGCGATGTGCCGGAGAACCTTAAAACAAAAATTATTTATGCGCTGGATATGGGCTTGCTTATTGCCGGTGCAAAATATAAAGGTGAGTTTGAAGAAAGATTGAAAAGCGTGGTGAAAGAAGTAACCACAAGCGATGGTAATATCATTTTGTTTATTGATGAAATACATACGCTGGTAGGCGCCGGCGGTGGCGATGGTGCCATGGATGCAGCCAATATTTTAAAACCTGCATTGGCACGTGGTGAGTTAAGAGCTATTGGCGCCACCACATTAAGCGAATATCAAAAATTCTTTGAAAAAGATAAGGCGCTGGAACGCCGTTTTCAAAAAGTAATGATTGATGAGCCCAGTGTTGAAGATGCTGTTTCAATTTTACGTGGATTGAAAGACCGCTACGAAACATACCATCATGTACGTATTAAAGACGAAGCGATTATTGCAGCAGTTGAATTATCTCACCGCTATATAACCGACCGTTTTTTGCCGGATAAAGCTATTGACTTAATTGATGAAAGCGCTGCCAAACTGCGTTTGGAAATGAACAGCATGCCCGAAGAACTGGATAAACTGGAAAGGCAAATACGCCAGTTGGAAATTGAACGGGAAGCTATTAAAAGAGAAAACGACGAGCCTAAATTAAAAGAGTTAAATACTGAAATTGCAAATCTTTCTGTTGAAAGAGATACTTATAAAGCCAAGTGGCAGCAGGAGAAAGAAGTGGTGGAAAAAGTGCAGAATGCAAAAGCTACTATTGAGCAATTAAAGTTAGATGCTGAAAAAGCAGAACGGGAAGGCCAATATGGTAAGGTGGCTGAAATACGCTACGGCAAAATTCAGGAGCAGGAAAAACTGATTGACGAGTACAGCAAGCAATTAGATGCTGCCACCGAAAAAAGGTTATTAAAAGAAGAAGTGGATGCTGAAGATATAGCAGAAAATATTGCAAAATCCACCGGCATACCTTTAAGCAAAATGCTGCAGAGCGAAAAAGAAAAATTACTTAACCTGGAAGATGAATTGCATAAAAGGGTAGTGGGACAGGATGAGGCCATTGAAGCAGTAAGTGATGCCATACGCCGCAGCCGTGCAGGCCTGCAAGACCCGAAAAAACCAATTGGTTCTTTCATATTCCTTGGTACAACAGGTGTGGGTAAAACAGAGCTTGCCAAAGCATTGGCAGATTACCTGTTTGATGATGATAACATGATGACCCGTATTGACATGAGTGAATACCAGGAAAAACATACGGTTAGCCGTTTGGTGGGTGCACCTCCCGGTTATGTTGGATACGATGAAGGCGGGCAACTGACAGAAGCTGTGCGCCGCAAACCTTACAGTGTGGTGTTGCTGGATGAAATTGAGAAAGCCCATCCTGATGTATTTAACGTACTGTTACAAGTGCTTGATGATGGCCGTTTAACAGACAATAAAGGCCGTGTGGTGAACTTTAAAAACACCATCATTATCATGACCAGTAATATGGGCAGCGATATTATACAGGCCAATTTTGAGAACGTTACTGAAAAGAATAAGGAAGAAGTGGTTGAGAAGACAAAAGCCGAGGTAATGGTGTTATTAAGGCAAATAATTCGCCCCGAATTTTTGAATCGTATAGATGAAGTTATAATGTTTGAACCGTTGATGAAGAAGGAGATACGGGGAATTATCCAGATACAGCTGGATAACTTAAAGCGGATGGTTGCAGAAACTGGTATAAATTTGCAATTCAGTAACTATACTTTAGACTATCTTGCGGAAAATGGCTACGATCCACAGTTTGGTGCAAGGCCACTTAAACGACTGATACAGAAAGAAATAGTTAACCAATTGAGTAAAAAAATACTGGCAGGCGACATTGATAAAACCAAGCCGGTATTAGTAGATGTTTTTGACGGCGTGGTGGTATTTAGAAACGAAACGCCTGAAACAGCAAAAAAGACAACTAAAAAATAAAGGATACTAAATTATGGCAAGTAAATTTAAAGACGCTGTAGAAATAATACCCAGCAAAGAAATATTTGTAGGTAACCCTAAGGCGGAAGTTACAATAACAGAGTTTGGCGAGTATGAAAATGAAGACTGTGCTAAAGCAAATGATGTGGTTAAAAAAATACTGGATGAGTATGATGGTAAAGTGAAATTTAACTTCAGGCATTTTCCACAAACCAAAATACATCAACGTTCTATGAAAGCTGCAGAAGCTTCTTTAGCAGCTGCCCAAAGCGGTAAGTTTTGGGAAATGCACAACCTGTTGTTTGAAAACCGCCGCAACCTGGGCACCACCAGTTTAAAGCTTTATTCAAAAGAGGCAGGTATTAACAACAAACAGTTTTTAGACCAGTTAATTGAATCGGTTTATGGCTGGGAAGTGCGTAATGATTTTGAAGAAGGCGTTGAAAAAGGCGTAAAAGAGGTGCCGGCATTTTTCATTAATGGTGAGTTGGTAAAGGGTAAGGCGAGTTATGAAAACCTGAGCAAAGAAATTGATGCAGCACTGAAAAAATCAAAAAAGAAAGCACCGGTAAAGCAAAGGGCTTAGCAGGCTATCAACACTTCACTCAGAGATTTCTCTGTTAATAAGATAAAAGTAAAAATTCAAAAAAGCGTATCTATTCCAAGATGCGCTTTTTATCTTATTAAGGTTAACATCCCTTTTTTCTCTACAATTTCACTGTTATAAAACTTGTAGTTGCAAACCCATACATAGCTGCCTGGTATTGGTTTGCTACTGGAACCTATAATTCCGTTCCAGCCTTTTACGGGGTTATTGCTTTTAAATACTACCTGTCCGTATCGATTAAATATTGTTAAATTATATGCGATAATCCTTCCTCCAATAAAAGGCTTATACATGTCATTTAAACCATCTCCATTAGGGGTGAATGCATTTGGAAAAAAAATATAATCCGGACATTGTTTTACTTTAATCATTACTGTGTCATTTAAAATACACCCAACAGGTCTTTCTCCATTTAAACTGTAAATGGTAGTAATGCCGGGATACAACAACAGTTGATTATTTAAAGACAATGTTGCTTTATTAAATGGTTGCCATGTATAATTAGTTATTAAAGTTGATAAAGAAGCTTTTGCGGTATCCCAACTGCATAATTCATAAGGATAGTTAACTGCAAGGGGTAAATCATTGGGTTTTACAATTACGGTATCGCTCAATAAGCGGTTACAACTGTCTGTAACAGTTACATAATATTTACCTGGCTGTGTTACACTGAAGCTTTCGTTTCTGCTGCTATCTTGCCAAATAAATAACTTGTATTGCAAGCCTGCGTGAAAAATAATTGTTTTGCCCGGGCAATGCATCGTATCATTACCCAAATTGGGTGCAATAGCAGGTGGTGAATAAATAAGCAGAGTGTCAGCATACATAAGGCCGCAACTATCTGTTGTGGTTACGTAATATTTACCCGCTTGTGTTGTTGTAAAATTTTCATTAGTACTTCCATCCTGCCATTTATAGGTTTTAAAACCTATGCCTGCATGTAATGTAACAGGCGTACCGGCGCATACCTGTATATCATTGCCAAGATTAAGCCCGCCCACGGGTATGCTATATACAGTTACGGGCAGTGAATCTGCAAGAGTACAGCCTGCAAAATTTACTTTTATTAAACCGTTGTACGGTTTTAAATATTGTACATTAAGTGTGGTATCGGTTGATGACAGTATTTTTATTGCACTCGTATCAACCAGCCATTTCGTTACTCTTTTGCAAAGAGGGTTGCGTATTAGCTTAAAACTATCCAAAGGGTTGCTAATGCAATGAAAACCGTTGCCAATTATTTTTATAGTATCGCAAATACTTACTTGCCTGCATATTTGCGTTTCTGGCACAGCGAAGTTTTGCATGCTACCATCGGGCACAATATTATTTACAGTTACCTGCAGGTTGGCAGTATCCTGGTAATTAAATGCAGGATTTATAATTTGTGCTAAAGCAGGGCTGCTGGTAAACAAAGTGGTATCATAACCTAAACAGGGGCTTAGGTTGTTGTAAAAAGGGATATGGTCGTAAACTAATAAGGGAGATAATACATTAATATTTGAATTATAATAACCACCCGATTGAAAGTTTAATGTGCCATCTTTTTTAAAACCAATGGTTGTTTTCATACAAGATTGAAGAAACCCAAATTGTGTATAATCAATTTTACGCTGGGCGGTAATTTGCAGATTATTGTTTACAGTTATATAATTTAATTTAGAAACAGGGGTAGTACCATTTGGAAATTCATGTGCAATAAACACTGCTTCGTTTTTTTTGCCAAGACTTATATAAGGTATACTGCCTGAGCAGTATTCATAAAAGATGGCTGTAGAATTAATACAGGCTGCTGTAACAGGGTTTAAATTAATATCCATTTTATAGTATACTTGTTTAGATATTCCCGATGATACACCGAGTAAATCTCCTTGTATTCCCACAAATAAAATATTACCGGTAGCAAAATCACAATGTATTTTTGACGGGTAAATAATTACTTTGGTAGAAAAACCTGGTCCTGTAAAAAACCTCACTGTCTGCTGTTGTATCACGTTACCAGTATTGCCATTAATTTTTACAAAATGGGCATAGTACACGCTGTTAGGGTCACCAGGTGTACCGCTGGGGCTGGTATAACCGGCAAAACAAACCAAGAGATTGCCGCCAGGCAGTACACAACTAATAGCCGGGGCATTAGAAAAATAAAAATTGGCAGGAAGGGTTAAGAAAGCATACTTTTTAGCCCATAGAAGATTGCCTGCCGTATTACATGCAAAAGTGCCAGAGCCAATATTAAAAAAAATATTGCTGCCTGCTTCTGGAGATATAAAATCATATACCCCAGTACTAACAAAACCTGCAGTTAAGAACTGTTTTGACCAAATGATAGTCCCCATGCTGTCAGTTTTTGTAAAAATACTGCCGGGTAATCCAGGAGTTAAAAAATACGGATTGCCAAAATATAAGTTAGCATTTTCATCAATGCCTGCCAAGGCACCAATGCT